>DATFAA010000001.1:0-5752 GCA_035255045.1 Rhodocyclaceae bacterium
ACCTCTACACGGCGCTGTGTTCCGGCGTGCTGTTTCCGGTGCATGAGCGCCTGAAGCGGCACGATTCGGCGGCGGTGCGGCGGCGGCTGGAGGAACAGGAGCGCTGGCCGGCGGAGCGTCTGGAGGCCTGGCGGGTGGAACGGCTGCGGGAATTCCTCATGGAGGTGGGGCAGCGGGTGCCCTATTACCGGGCGGTATTTTCCCGGCTGCGTTTCGATCCGGCCGGGGTGAAGAGCCTCGCCGACCTGCAGCGCCTGCCCTTGATGGACAAGGTGGCGATCCGGGGGGCGGGGGAGGGGCTGAAGGCCGAGGATGCCCGCCGCCTGACCCGCTACAGCACCTCGGGCTCGGCCGGGGACCCGCTCATTTTCTACATCGGCAAGGCGAGGAAGAGCCACGACGTGGGGGCCAAGTGGCGGGCCACCCGGTGGTGGGGGGTGGATATCGGCGACCGGGAACTGGTGGTGTGGGGCAGCCCCATCGAACTGGGGGCCCAGGACCGGGTGCGGCTGTGGCGGGACAAGGTGCTGCGGACCGAACTCTTGTCGGCCTTCGAGATGTCGCCGGCCAACCTGGACCACTTCGTGGAGACCATCCGGGAGCGGCGCCCGACCATGCTTTTCGGCTACCCGGCCTCCCTCTCCCTGATCGCCAGCCATGCCCGGAGCCAGGGCATCGCCATGGACGACCTCGGCATCCGGGTGGCCTTCGTCACCAGCGAGCCCCTCTACGAGGAGCAGCGGGCGGTGATCGGGGAAGTGTTCGGCTGCCCGGTGGCCAACGGCTACGGCGGCCGGGACGCGGGCTTCATCGCCCATGAATGCCCGGCCGGGGGCATGCACCTGCAGGCCGAGGACATCATTGTCGAGATCGTCGACGGGGAAGGGCGGGTATTGGGGCCGGGGGAGGCGGGGGAGATCGTGGTCACCCACACCGCCACCCGGGACTTCCCCTTCCTGCGCTACCGCACCGGCGACATCGGGGTGCTGTCGGACGACTCCTGCGCCTGCGGGCGCACCCTGCCGCTCTTGAAGGAAATCCAGGGCCGCACCACCGACTTCCTGCTCGCCACCGACGGCCGCGTCGTCTCGGGCAATGTGCTGGGGGTCATGGTGCGGGAATTGCCCGGCGTGGAGCGCTACCAAGTGGTGCAACACAGCCGGGACCGCCTCGAGGTGCGGCTGGTGACCCGGCCGCCCTTCGGCGCCGGCGAGGAGGCCCGCCTGGTGCGGGATTGCAAGGCCCGCCTGGGCCCCGGTGTCCGAGTTCAGATAAATCGTGTCCGGGAAATACCGGTGGAGGCGAGCGGCAAGTACCGCTATCTGGTCAGCCATCTCCCCGCCAATGAACGGTCCTGGACGAGTGCCGCACATGTCTAACTTCTCCCTATGCGGAACGACCATTGAGCCCTTGGGGATTTACGGGGATATCCATGAATTCCACTTATTGCCTTCCGGACCGCCTGTCCGGGAGAAAGGAGTATCGCGTCCTGCGGATGTTGTTATCCACCGCCTGCACCGTGTGGTCCTGCGCCACCGACCGGCAACTGGCGGTTCTCATCTTTCACCGGGTCCGTCCCCACCGGGACCCCCTCTTTCCGGGGGAGCCGGACCGGGCCCAGTTCGCCGCCGCCATGGAGGTGGTGGCCAACTGCTTCAACTGCGTGCCCCTGGACCAGGCGCTCCAGTGCGTCGCCAACGGCCGCAGCCTGCCGAAGCGGGCGGTGGCCATCACCTTCGACGACGGCTATGCCGACAACTTCACCGAGGCCCTGCCCATCCTCCAGCAGCACGGCCTGACCGCCACCTTCTTCATCGCCAGCGGCTTCCTCGACGGCGGCTGCATGTGGAACGATGAGGCAGTGGAGGCCATCCGGGCCTTCTGGAAGAGCGAAATCGACCTCACCCCCCTGGGCCTGGGGATCAGCCCGTGCCGGACCATCGACGAGCAGGTGGCCACCATCACCCGGGTCAAGGACCATCTCAAGTACCAGACCCCCACGGCCCGGCGGGAAACCCTGGACGTCCTGCGGGACATCACCGGCGCCGCCAAGCTGCCCCGGCTCATGCTCTCCACCGAGCAGGTGCGGACCATGCATTCCCTGGGCATGGGGATCGGCGGCCATACCGTGAACCACCCCATCCTCGCCTGCATGGACGACGAGGCGGCCATGCGTGAAATCCGCGAGGACCGGGACCGGCTGACCGCCATCACCGGCACCGCACCCACCCTGTTCGCCTACCCCAACGGCAAGCCGGGCAAGGACTATGGCCTGCAGCACGTGGCCATGGTGCGGGCGGTGGGCTACCGGGCGGCCTTCACCACGGTGTGGGGGGTGACCAGCCCGGGGGCGGACATGTTCCAGCTGCCGCGCTTCAGTCCCTGGGACCGCCAGCCCATGCGCTTTGCCCTGCGGCTGGCCCACAACTACACGCGGGACCATTTCCAGCTAGCGTAGGCGCGGCACGCCATGGGGTCCAGGGCCGGCCGGCTGGTAAACTTGCGGGATGAAGAAACTACTGCTGCTTTTGTTGTTCATCCTGGCGGAAGCGATGTCTTCCGCCTTCGCAAAGACACCGGGCGAGGTCGAGGTCGGCGGCATCCTGCGGGAAGCCCAGCTCCAGGGGCTGTCCGGCCCCTCCCGCAGGCTTTCCGAATTCCGCGGCAAGCCCCTGATCATCAATGTCTGGGCCAGCTGGTGCGGCCCCTGCCGGGAGGAGATGGGGTCCCTGGAGCGCCTCTACCGCCGCGACGGCGGCAAGCACTTCAACGTGATCGGCATCTCCACCGACGACTACCGGGACCGGGCCCTGATGTTCCTGCGCCAGGCCGGCACCAGCTTCGGCCATTTCATCGACAGCAAGCTCTTCATGGAGAACATGCTGGGAGCCGACCGCATTCCCCTGACCCTGCTGGTGGACGCCGACGGCCGGGTGCTGGCCAAGGTCTACGGCTTCCGCCAGTGGGACAGCCCGGAGACGGTGGAGGCCATCCGCAAGACTTTCCGGATCAAGCCGTGACCTTATCAGGGCTGGTACGTATTGGCAGAAGATCAATGGAAATCGGAGGATAGGCTACCTTCTTAAACCCGCTTGACATATTAACCGGCGGGAGAGTATTAGTTTGTCCTTGCCGCATACGGACAATGAAGTTTCTGATTCATAACCTAAAAAGAATACGTCGGAGAAACCATGATTCGCATTGTCATCGCCGATGACCACGGCATGATGCGTGCCGGCCTCAAGCAAATCATCGCCAGCACCAGTGACATAGTCGTTGTTGGAGAAGCGACTCAGGGGGCGGAGGTCATGGATCTGGTCCGGAACATGGTTTTCGATGTGCTCCTGCTGGACCTCAGCATGCCCGGCCCGAGCGGCGTGGACCTCATCATGCGGGTGCGCCAGGAAAGACCCGCCCTGCCCATCCTGGTCCTGTCCATGCACAACGAGGGCCAGTTCGTCTCCCGTTCCCTGAAGGCCGGCGCGGCGGGCTATGTGACCAAGGACAGCGAGCCGGGCATCCTCATCGCGGCGGTGCGCAAGCTCGCCACCGGCGACCGCTTCATCGATCCCAGCCTGGTCAACCAGCTGGTCTTCGAACCCATCATGGCGGCGGACCAGCCCCACCTCGCCCTCAGCAACCGGGAATACCAGGTGCTGCAGATGTTCGTCCAGGGCAAGACCGTCACGCAGATGGCCAAGGCCCTGCAGCTCAGCGCCAAGACCATCAGCACCCACAAGAGCCACATCAAGGAAAAACTGGGGCTCCAGGGGGATGCGGACCTCATCCGCTACGCCATCGACCACCGCCTGTAACTCCTCAGCGGAGCAGGGACGTCAATCTCCCGGCCCCCGGGCCGGTAAGCCCATTCCTATATCTCCAATGGCATACCGCGTATATGCCATATGGGTTTGTTCGCGCCGACGGAATGGGGCTCCGACCCGGGCCGGGATACCGTTTCCGTCGGGCTCCCGATGCCCTATGCCGAGGCAGGAAATGTCCTAGGCCAAAATCAGGCTCCCCCGATTTACCTGGCATATCCATGATGACAACATGGCCTCACACAACAAAAGTCAAATTGGGGGCGAGTATGAAAGTCATGATTGTCTGTGCCAGCGAGGAACTGCGGGAGAAGCTCGTCGACAATGTTCGGGCTGCCCAGGTGGACGAGGTGATCGAGGCGAGCGGCATGCTGAGCGCCCTGTGGTACGGGAAGGTCCACCAGCCCGACCTCATCATCATCGATCTCCTCGCTCCCGATTGCTGCGGACTGCAGCTCACGGACCTCCTCAAGCGCTTCTGTCCCGGCGCCCGCCTCTGGCTGACCACAGAGACGGCCGTCGCCAATGTCTCCGCCAGCCTCCAGGCGCTGGGGAACTATCGATACCTCTGAGCCCCGGAGCCGACTCGCTGTTGGCCCTCCCAGGCACGGCCCCGTCCTTCGGGGCCGGCCATGGCAACCCTCGATAGCGTCCAAAAAATCATGGAAAACCGAATGGTCGCGGCCGCCCTGCCGGGTGAGGCCGAGTATGTTGGTGTCGCCCTGTCGGCGGCAATGGAACAGCCGGATGCAAAGGACCGCTGGCTGAAATTCGGCCCGGCGCTGCCCGCCGCCCTGGGCGGGGCCGGCGTGCTGGGTCTCGGGGGCACGACCCTGCCGGCCGTGGTCGTGGCCCTGGTCATTCTGGCCCTGGGGATCGGCGTCGCCCTGTGGACCTCGGCCCGCCACGGCCGAGCCCGGCAAGCGCTCGCCGCCTGGGTTCGGGAGAGCCTGGAACCCCAGCGCTGCGACCACAAGGCGGGATGCATCCGGGGACTCGACCGCCTCTGCCGCAGCGTCCTGCCCATCTGGTCCGGCCAGATCGAAATGAGCCGGTCCCTCACCGAGGAGTCCATCAGCGCCCTGGCGGAGCGCTTCGCCGACATCTCCCGGCGGGTCAATGCCGCCCTGGGCACGACCCAGGAGGCTGCGGGGGGCACCAGCATCGTCGCCCTTCTCAACGACAGCCAGGCGGAGCTCGATTCCATCATCAGCTCCCTGCGCTCGGCCCTGGCCATGAAGGAAGCCCTGCTGGGCGAGATATCCCAGCTGTCCCGATTCACCGACGAACTGAAAGCCATGGCCCAGGAAGTCGGGGACATCGCCAAGCAGACCAACCTGCTGGCCCTCAACGCCGCCATCGAAGCAGCGCGGGCCGGGGATGCGGGGAGGGGGTTCGCCGTGGTGGCCGACGAGGTCAGGAAGCTCTCCACCCTCTCCGGCGAAACCGGGAAACGCATGGCCGACACGGTAGGCACGGTGAATACCGCCATCGCCTCGACCCTGGAGATTTCCCGCCAGTATTCGGCCCGGGAAGAGGAGGCCGTGGTCCGCTCCGAGCAGCTCATCGAACGGGTCATCGGCGACATGCGCGCCGCCACCGGCAACCTGGAGGCTTCCGCCCAGACCCTGCGGGAGGAGAGCCAATTCGTCAGCCGGGAAGTGGACGAGGTGCTGGTCGCTCTCCAGTTCCAGGACCGGACCAGCCAGGTCCTGGGCCATGTCCGCAACGACCTCGACAAGCTGGCCAGGTACCTGGCGGAGTCCAGGTCAGGCCCGGCCGGGGCTTCCCCCATCGACGCCGGCCTCTGGCTGGACGAGCTGTCGCGGACGTACACCACGGTGGAGCAGCACGCGGTGCACCAGGGCAGCCGGCCGCAGGCGGTGGCGGCGTCCTCCGAAATCACTTTCTTCTGAATCCTGGAAATATCG
>DATFAA010000002.1:0-3126 GCA_035255045.1 Rhodocyclaceae bacterium
GACCGGCTCACCATGCTGCGCTACGGCGTCAATGATCTGCGCCTGTTCTTCGAAGGCGACCTGCGTTTCCTGAGGCAGTTTGTATGAAATTTTCCGAATCCTGGCTGAGAACCCTCGTCAATCCCCAGCTCTCGAGCGACGAGCTGTCCCACCTCCTGACCATGGCTGGCCTCGAGGTCGAGGAACTGGACCCGGTGGCCCCTGCCTTCAGCAACGTGCTCATCGCCCGCGTGCTGGAGGTGACCAAGCACCCGGATGCCGACCGGCTCAATGTCTGCCGCGTGGACGTAGGCGAGGACGAGCCCCGCACCATCGTCTGCGGCGCTCCCAACGTCGCCGCCGGCCTGCGGGTGCCCTGCGCCCTGCCGGGAGCCGTGCTGCCCGGCGATTTCACCATCAAGGTGGCCAAGGTGCGGGGTATCGAATCCTCGGGCATGCTCTGTTCCGCCAAGGAGCTGGGCATCGCCGAAGACGCCTCCGGCCTCCTGGTTCTGCCGGACGACGCCCCCCTGGGTAAGCCCATCCGCAATTACCTGGGTCTGGACGACCGGCTCTTCACCCTCAAGCTCACCCCCAACCGGGCCGACTGCCTGTCCCTCACCGGCATCGCCCGGGAAGTGGCCGCCATCACCGGCACCACCGCCCGTCTTCTGGACGTCCCGGCCGTGCCGGCCGGCACTGACCAGCGCCGTGATGTGGTCCTCGACGCCCCGGCGGCCTGCCCCCTCTACTGCGGCCGCGTCATCTCCGGCGTCAACGCCAAGGCGCCGACCCCGGACTGGATGAAGCGCCGCCTAGAGCGCAGCGGCATCCGCTCCATCTCGGCCCTGGTGGATGTCACCAACTACGTCATGCTGGAGCTTGGCCAGCCCCTCCACGCCTTTGACAACACCAGGCTCGAAGGCGCTGTCCATGCCCGCATGGCCAAGCCCGGCGAGAAGCTCCTGCTCCTCAACGAGCAGACCATCGACGTGGACGCCGACGTGCTGATGATCGCCGACGACAAGAAGCCCCTGGCCATGGCCGGCATCATGGGTGGCGAGGAGAGTGGCATCACCCTGGAGACCAGCGAGCTCTTCCTGGAATCCGCCTTCTTCGCCCCCAAGGCCATCGCCGGCCGGGCCCGTCGCTACGGCTTCTCGTCGGATGCCTCCCACCGCTTCGAGCGGGGAGTGGATTTCGGCGGCACCCGCCGGGCCATGGAACGGGCCACCCGCCTCATCCTCGACATCTGCGGCGGCGAGGCCGGCCCGGTGGTGGAGGCGGCTGCCGCCCTGCCGGAACGCCAGCCGGTGCGGCTGCGCACCAGCCGGGCCGCGACGGTTCTGGGTATGGCGCTGACGGCCGATGCCATCGCCGCCCTGTTCAAGGGCCTGGATCTAAACTTCACCCGGGAGGGCGAAGACTTCCTGGTGACGCCGCCCACCTGGCGCTTCGACCTCGAGATCGAGGAAGACCTCATCGAGGAAATTGCCCGCCTGCACGGCTACGACAACATCCCGGCACCGGCTCCCCGCGGGCCCTTGGCGATGCTGTCCCAGACCGAAAGCCAGCGGCCGGTGCAGCGTATCCGCCAGGTCCTTGTGGACCGGGGCTACCAGGAAGTGGTCAATTTCGCCTTCGTCGAGGAAGTCTGGGAGCAGGACTTCGCCGCCAACGGCAAGCCGATCCGCCTCGCCAATCCCATCGCCAGCCAGATGGCGGTGATGCGTTCCAATCTGTTCGGCGGCCTGGTCGCCAACCTAGTGACCAACCTGCGGCGCAAGCAGAGTCGGGTGCGTCTGTTCGAGACCGGCCGCTGCTTCCAGCGCCAGGCCCAGGGCGGGCCGGTGGAAGGCTTCTACCAGCCCTGGCGATTGGCCGGTCTGGCCTACGGCGGCGCTTTGCCGGAAGGCTGGGGCAGCGATGGCCGCAAGGTTGATTTCTACGACGTGAAGGGTGACCTGGAAGCCTTGCTGGCGACCTTGCCGGTGCGCTTCGAAAAGGCCGTCCATCCGGCCCTCCATCCCGGCCGCTCGGCCCGGGTGTCCCTAGAAGGCAGGGAAGTCGGCTGGATCGGCGAGCTGCATCCCCAGTGGGTGCAGAAATACGAGCTACCGCAGCCGCCGGTCGTCTTCGAGGTGGATCTGGATGCGGCCAAGGCGGCGCACATGCCCGCCTACGGGGAGGTCTCCAAGTTCCCGCCGGTGGTCCGTGACCTGGCTATCGTGGTCGATCACAAGCTCGAGCTGCAGCAGCTTCTGGACGGGCTGAAAGACAACGTTCCGGCCATGGTTCAGGATATTCATCTGTTCGATATTTATGCCGGCAAGGGAGTCGCTGAAAACAAAAAAAGTCTTGCGTTTCGTATAGTTATGCAAGATACTCAACGGACTTTGCAAGATTCGGATGTCGATGCTGCAATGCAGCAACTGGTGGCCTACCTGGAGCAAGAATTCGCTGCCCAACTGCGCGCCTGATGGAAAATAAGATGACGCTCACCAAAGCCGAACTCGCCGACCTTTTGTTCGAGAAGGTTGGCCTCAACAAGCGTGAGGCCAAGGACATGGTCGAGGCGTTTTTCGACGAAATTCGCACAGCCCTGGAAACCGGCGACGGAGTCAAACTCTCCGGCTTCGGCAATTTTCAGCTGCGCGACAAGCCCCAGCGTCCTGGCCGCAATCCCAAGACCGGCCAGGAAATTCCCATTACCGCCCGGCGCGTGGTGACTTTCCACGCCAGCCAGAAACTGAAGGCGGATGTTGAACAGCTCTACAATGGAACCACGGTCTAAGAACCACGGCGGTGAGGAACTGCCGCCCATTCCGGCCAAGCGCTATTTCACCATTGGTGAAGTGAGCGAGCTGTGCGGCGTCAAGCCCCACGTCCTGCGCTACTGGGAGCAGGAGTTCAATCAGTTGAAGCCGGTGAAGCGCCGGGGCAACCGGCGCTACTACCAGCATCACGAGGTGTTGCTGGTGCGCCGCATCCGCGAACTCCTGTACAACCAGGGTTTTACCATCAGCGGCGCCCGCAACCGCCTGGAAGAGGGTGGAGCTGTGGAGCATGCGACCGACGTGGCGGAGGCCTCAGCCGCCCCGCTCGGGCTGCGTGCCGAGTTGGAATCAATAATTGCATTACTTAAAG
>DATFAA010000003.1:0-6089 GCA_035255045.1 Rhodocyclaceae bacterium
AGAAAAGGGTCTTGTCCGGCCGCTGGGCCGCTGCCACCAGCCGGGCCCCCAGGCCATCCCCGCCGTTGGGCCGGGCTCCCTGGGCATCCCCCGGCAAACCGTCGGGGTGGACTACCGTATCGCCGCGGCCGTCGACGATGAAGACATGGCCCGATCCCGCCGTCTCCATCTTGCGCAGGTGCTGGCGCAGGTCGGTGGTCATGGCCTGCCGGCGGCGGGCCACTTCCTGGTCCACGTCGTCGATGTAGACGCCGGTGCCCACCACGAAGCCCCAGGCGGGGAAGTCCCGGACGTAGCTGAGCTTCTCCGATTCATGGCCGGTGTCCAGACGCTTCCACCAGTAGGAGAAATAGCCCTCGCCGGACTTGCGGGCCTGTTCCACCATGGGCGGAAGGACCAGCCTGCCCTGGCTGTCCCGCAGTGCGGAGGCGTCCCGGCGGTCGAAGGCGGCATCCGGATGGGACAGGAACAGGGAGCGATAGTCGGCCGCCCACAGATAGTCGTTGTTGCCATAGCGCACCTGCCGCAGGCGCCCCAGCAGCTCCTGCCGGGCCTGCGGGCGGGTCCGGCGGCCGGCGGCCACCTCGCCTTCCAGTTCCTTCGCCCAGGAGTCGATCACCAGGACGATGTTCTTGAGTTCGCGGCGGTGGGCATCCAGGGCGCTTTGCCGCCAGGCCAGGAGATCATGGTGGGACTGGCCGACCATTTCGGCCACGTTGTTCAGGACGTTGCGGGCTGCCTTTTCCTCCACCTCATAGGCGAGGCGGTTGATCAAGGGGACCGTGAGCCAGTAAAAGAGCGGGAACCACAGCGCCAGCCCCAGCACGACCGAGAGAAAAGCCTTCCACAGCAACCTGGAACGAAATGGGGACATGGCCCCTCCCTGCATACGCGTTGAACGGCCGGCTTGGTTTGGACCGGCTTCGATTTAGCCCATCGACCCGACTGCGACATGGAGCCGGCAGTCGCTAAAAATCGCCGCGGAACCCTCGGAAATGGGCCGCAACCACAAGGCCATGAACTCTATGACCAAAGGCAGATGGCAAGTAGTAGGTCAACACTGTAAATGAATAGTCGCCGGCCGGCCGGCAACTGGGGACGGAGCCGTCCACCAGGGCTCCGAGTCCGTATCCTCGTCGTCTTCCGGCAACTCGTCGTCCTTGTTGTCCGGGCCGGGATGGTCCTGCTTGTGGGGCTGGTGGATGGGGTCCTTGGGCTCGGGGGTATCCGGCTCGACGGGATTCTGGTGGGGCAGGACGGACATGGAGGCCTCTGGCGGTTCAGCTACATAGCAGCTTAGGCCGTCCCGGGCGGAACTTGGTTTCGGGCCTCCCAAAAATCTACGGAACATATTCCATGGTCCTACTGTCAGAACCTTAGATACCTGAGGGAGGTCGCTATGGGAAGTCTGTGGCCAGTCCTTTTCCTGTCGCTGCTGGGAATCGTCGCTCTGGTTGGCGTCCTCATCATCCTCGCCGCCGGCGAGGATTGAGGGCGGGCTAGCACCGGATCAGAAGAAGGCGGGCAGCCTCGGCATGGGGATTTGCCGGTGACGGAGGCCAGACGCCTCCGGGCTGGCGGCGGCGCTGTCCCGGTCCGGCGGCGCGACTTCCCGGCCGGTGACCTTCAGGTAGGCGCCAACCAGCCTCTCGGCCCGGGCGCGGCTCAGGCGGCGGCCCAGGCGGGCTTCCAGGTGGCAGACGATGCCCACGGCCAGCGCCGGCAGGCGGTGGAAAGCCTGGACCACCTTCGGATCGGTGATGGTGCCCCGGTCGATGGCTGTTGCCAGGGGGGGATTGCGGAAGGCCTCCAGGGCGAAGCGCATCATGGTCCGCTCGGCATTGGCCTCGACGGCGGCCCGCTTGAAACCCAGGCCAGGAAATCCGCCATTGGCGCGCACGAGATCCAGTGTGTGGGCAAATTTCGATTTCATGGCAGTACCTTGGGTCATCCGGGTGACGGGATTATAGACGCCCGTTTGGACAAAATCGCCACAAAACAGGTTGCCGTTCCGGCCCGCGGCGCCAAGCATTCCCGCAGCATTGGAACTCAGGCCTAGAATGGCGGCGTTTCTGTAGCAAGAAGAAGTCTGTTGTGCATCGGGTAGTCACCAAGCGGCGGGACCATCGCGGCAACTGGATCGTCGAAGCCGGCCCGTGGCATGTATCACGCAGCGACGCCGAGAACTGGGCGGTCATTCTCCGGCATGTGGGCTACAACGCCCAGGTGGAGACCCTTCACGGTCCCGTTTCCCTGGGGCAGAACGACGACCTGCACAAGGCCCTGTCCAATATGGCCTGAAGGCCACTGCTCCCCGGCCGGCCCTCAGCAGAACCACATGGCCAGCATGGCCGGATCGTCCAACAGGAAGAGGATTGCGAAGGTGCCGATCCGGTTGACCATGAACTGCAGATCCGCAGACAGACTGCCGGGCAAGGGGAGCGCGAGATCAGACGGCATGGGGGACGGCAACAAAACCAAACAAAAAAGCCCATGTTTCCATGGGCTCGTCTGTGAATCCTGGCGGAGAGGGCGGGATTCGAACCCGCGTTAGGGTATTACCCTAAACACGCTTTCCAGGCGTGCGACTTAAACCACTCATCCACCTCTCCGGGAAGGCGCGCATTATAGCAGTATGCGGCGAATGGTCAAACGAAAGTTCGCAAATATGCCAGTCCGATCCAGGAAAAGAGGGCGATCAGGAAAGTCAGGGGCGGAATGAAGGCATCCGGGACCGGGGTCGGCGCCAAGCGGCGGACCAGTTGGCGGGGCGGCGCGGTGAGGATGGCGAGGAAGCGGTAGATGGGGTTGCGGGCGCGGCCGGCGCCGGCGATCAGGGACAGGACCCCCTGCCCCAGGAGGCAGAGGCCGATCAGTTCGATGACAGCCCGCAGGGCGCCGATGAGGAAGAACATGGCTAGCCGTCCTCGCCGAACTGGGCATCCAGGCGGTTCATGGCGTGGCAGTAGTACCAGACGATGAGCAGGTAGACGAACAGGCTGCCCTGGGCGCCCATGTAAAACCCCAGGGGGAAGCCGAAGACGGTGATGTCGTTCAATTCCGGGGCGAACCAGCTGACGACGTAGGTCACCAGGACCCAGACCAGCAGCAGGATGATGGTGAGGCGCCGGGTCCGGCGCCAGTATTCCTCACGGCGCTGCATGGCTCATCTCCGGGACTGGGCCGAGCGGATGCGCTCGACGAAGCGTTGGATTTCGGCGGGCGGCGGCGCAGTCGCCAGGCTCACCAGGATGATGGTCAGGAAGCCGGCCACCACCCCGAAGACGCCGGCGGAGGTGGACTGGATCCCGAACCAGGGTTCCATCTGCAGGCCCGTGACCCCCAGCCAGGGGATCGCCTCGAACTCGACCCGCACCATGTAATAGAGGGTCAGGCCGAGGCCGACCGCCATGCCGGCCACGGCCCCCTGCCGGTTCGCCCGCTTCCAGAAGATGCCCAGGACCAGGGCCGGGAAGAAGGCCGAGGCGGCAATCGAGAAGGCCCAGGCCACCATGGACAGGATGGTGCCTGGCTTCTGGGCTGCCAGGGTGGCGGCCAGGACCGCCGTCAGCAGCAGCACCGACTTGGAGATCACCAGGCGCAGCTGGGCCGAGGCGTCGGGCTTGATGATGCGGTAATAGACGTCGTGGGACAGGGAGCCGGCGATGGTGAGCAGCAGCCCGTCGGCGGTGGACAGGGCCGCCGCCAGGGCGCCGGCGGCCACCAGGCCGGAAATGACATAGGGCATGCCGGCGATTTCCGGAGTGGCGAGCACGATCACGTCCGGGTTGAGGGTCAGTTCCGCCAGCTGCAGGATGCCGTCGCCGTTGATGTCTTCGATGTGGATGAGCCCGACCTTGCCCCAGGCCGCCACCCAGCCGGGCAGCTTGGCGATGGGAATCTCCGCCAGGTGGGTGAACACCTCGTACTTGGCGAAGACCGCATAGGCGGGCGCCGTCACGTAGAGGAAGAGGATGAACAGCAGGGACCAGAACACCGAGTCCCGGGCCTCCTTGACCGTCGGCGTGGTGTAGTAGCGCATGAGCACGTGGGGCAAGGCCGCCGTGCCGATGGTGAGGCAGAACACCAGGGTGAGGAAATTGATCTGGAGCTGCCAGCGCTCCTCCCCGTCTGCCCGGGGGAAGGCCTCGGCGTGGCGGGTGGGCGGCACCGCCCGGGCGGCGGCGGCGTACATGGCGACCTCCCAGCGGGCCCGGGCCTGGTCCACGTCGTGGGGCAGCTCCCGACGCTGGCGCTCGGCGGCCACGATGTCCCGCATCTGGGCGTCGCTCGCCTTGAGTTCGTTGATGCGCTCGGTCAGGCTCTCCCGCTCCTCGTTGAGGGAATGGGGCAGGCGGACGATCTTCTCGGCGTACATGTCGGCCCGCTCCTTGAACAGGCGCCGGGCCTCCACTTCCGCCGGCATGTCGAAGAGCTTGTCCTCCAGGCGCCCGACCTCCTGCAGCACCTGGCCATAGACCACCTGGGGCACCGGCACCCCGGTGACCTTGTAGGACAGGATGGCCACCGGCGTGATGTAGGCGATGATGAGGACGATGTACTGCCCCACCTGGGTCCAGGTCACCGCCCGCATGCCCCCCAGGAAGGAGCACACCAGGATGCCGGCCAGGCCCACGAAGACGCCGATCTCGAACTGCAGGCTGACGAAGCGGCTGGTGATGACGCCGACCCCGTAGATCTGCGCCACCACATAGATGAACGAAGCCAGGATGGCGGCGCCGACCCCGACCAGGCGCGGGCCGTTGCCGCCGTAGCGGGCGCCCAGGAAGTCCGGGATGGTGTATTCACCGAAACGCCGCAGGTAGGGGGCCAGCAGCAGGGCCACCAGGACGAAGCCGCCGGTCCACCCCAGCACATAGGCCAGCCCCTGGTAGCCGGACAGGTAGAGGGTGCCCGCCAGACCGATGAAGGAGGCGGCGCTCATCCAGTCGGCGCCGATAGCCATGCCGTTGAACATGGCCGGGATGCGACGACCCGCCACGTAGTACTCCGACACGTCCGAAGTCCGGCTCATGACGCCGATCACCGCGTACATGGCGATGGTGAAGAACAGGAAGATGTAGCCGATCCAGCGGGCCGGCATGCCGTACTGCTCGAGGATGGCCAGGGTCACGACCAGGAGGACCACCCCGACGGTATAGAGGCCGTAGTAGCGGTGGAGGCGCGTGGTGGGAGAAAACAGCATGGTCGGGATCAGCCGTTGGGGCGCAGCCAGCGGCGGGCGCGTTCGATGTCGATAAGCTTGCCCGGGGTGTCGGCGCCCCGCTCCGCCGCCCGGGCCAGGGCCACCTGCAGCAGGCGGGCGATGGCGACGGAATCGGCCAGGGCGTCCCGGCGGCCGGGCACCTCGATGCCGAAAGCCTCGAGCCAGGCATCCATGGGCACCAGGCCGTCGATCCGCTCCTTGAATAGGTCGGGCAGGAGCCAGGCCAGGTCGATCCACTCCGGCTGGAAGCGCAGCCCGAAGCGCTGCTCGAAGAGGCGCTCCAGGAAACCGCCGACGAAGGGAGCCTGGTAGGTCACCAGGGGGCCGCGGCCGGCGAACAGCAGGAAGGCCGCCAGCTGGCGGTCCAGGACCTCGGGCTCGACCGCCTCCGCCGGGAAATCCAGGGCGAAGGCGTCGCCGGGGACGATCACCCCGCCCCGCCCCAGGCCCAGGCCGGCCATGCCCAGCAGGGTGTCCCGCTCGCTATCGAGGCCGCTGGTGGCGATGTCGGCCACCACGTAGCGGGTGTGGAAATGGGGCTGGTGCAGGTCGGCGCCCGGCTGCTGGCGCCAGGCTTCCAGGGCTGCCCGCACCTCGCCGGAGAGAGTGGCGCGGGGGGAGCCGCCGTCGCCGAAGATGAGTTGTCTGAGTCTGCCCACGGCCTAGCCCACCTGGTAATCCAGCTTCAGCCGGGTCTGGAGCTTGCGGGCCTGGCGGAAGGATTCCTTCAGGATGCGCCGGTCCAGCTCGTTGAGGTTGTCCGGATTGACGAAATTGTCACCCTGACGCCCCGGCTCGCCCTCGAGATACTGGTGGCGCAGCCGCAGCAGCTGGATGAAGTCCATGGCATCCACCACGGCAT
>DATFAA010000004.1:0-40160 GCA_035255045.1 Rhodocyclaceae bacterium
GGACTTCATCCACGCCAAGGACCACGGCGACCTCACCAATTTCAACATCTCCATCGGCGTCACCGACGTCTTCATGAAGGCCGTGGAGGACGACCAGGAAGTGGAACTGGTGCACCGGGCCGAACCCAACGGCGAGATGAAGTCCGCCGGCGCCTACCAGCGGGAGGACGGCCTCTGGGTGTACCGCAAGGTGCGCGCCCGCGACCTCTGGGACCAGGTCATGAAATCCACCTATGACCACGCCGAGCCGGGCATCCTCTTCCTGGACCGCATCAACCGGGACAACAACCTCAACTACTGCGAGGTGATCGAGGCCACCAACCCCTGCGCCGAGCAGCCCCTGCCCCCCTACGGTTGCTGCTGCCTGGGCTCCATCAACCTCACCCTGTTCGTGCGCAACGCCTTCTCGGACAAGGCCGAATTCGACTTCGAGGCCTTCGGCGAGGTGGTGAAGGTGTCCACCCGCATGCTGGACAATGTCCTCGACGTCACCCACTGGCCCCTGGAGCGCCAGAAGGAAGAGGCTTCCAACAAGCGCCGGGTCGGCCTCGGCTTCACCGGCCTGGGCGACGCCCTGGCCATGCTGCGCCTGCGCTACGACCGCGCCGAAGCCCGCGCCATGGCCACCCGCATTTCCGAATACATGCGGGATACCGCCTATCTCTACTCCGTGGAGATGGCCAAGGAGCGGGGCGCATTCCCCCTCTTCAACGCCGAGCTCTACCTGTCCGGCGGCAACTTCGCCTCCCGGCTGCCCAACGAGGTGAAGGCCGAGATCCGCAAGCACGGCCTGCGCAACTCCCACCTGCTGTCCATCGCCCCCACCGGCACCATTTCCCTGGCCTTCGCCGACAATGCCTCCAACGGCATCGAGCCGCCCTTCTCCTGGACCTACAACCGCAAGAAGCGCATGCCGGACGGCACCCTCAAGGAGTATGCCGTCGAGGACTACGCCTGGCGCCTCTACAAGCACCTGGGCGGCGACGTGAGCAACCTGCCCGACTACTTCGTCACCGCCCTGGAAATCTCGGCCCAGGCCCACGCCGACATGGTGGCCGCCGTCGCCCCCTGCATCGACACCGCCATCTCCAAGACGGTCAACGTGCCGGGCGACTATCCCTACGAGGATTTCCAGGACCTCTACGCCGCTGCCTGGAAGGCCGGCCTCAAGGGCCTCGCCACCTACCGCCCCAACAGTGTGCTGGGCTCCGTGCTGTCGGTGGAGCCGGCCAAGACCGAGCAGCCGGCCGCCGATTCCAAGGCGCCCCAGGATTTCGTCTCCGACGCCAACCGCCGCCTGTCCATCAAGAACCTGCCGGCCCCCGTGCTCGCCAGCCTGCGCTGGCCGGGCCGTCCCAGCCTGCCGGAAGGCAACCTGTGCTGGACCTACATGCTGGATTCCCCCATCGGCAAGTTCGCCCTCTTCGTCGGCCACGTGGAGCCGGAAGGCCGCGCCTGGCCCTTCGAGGTCTGGGCCAACGGACCGGCCGAACCCCGGGGCCTGGGCGCCGTCGCCAAGACCCTGTCCATGGACATGCGCGCCAATGACCGCGGCTGGCTGGAAATGAAGCTGGACGCCCTGGCCAAGACGCCGGGCGACTCCTTCGAAATGCCCATGCCGCCCCACGGCGAGAAGAAGCGCATGCCGTCCGTGGTCTCCGCCATGGCCCAGATCATCCGCTGGCGCGTCGAGCAGCTCGGCGCCCTGAACCAGGAAGGCCCGACTCCAGTGATGGATGCCCTGTTCAGCACCAAGGAGCCGAAGACCGGCACCGACGGCACGCTGTCCTGGACGGTGGACGTGACCAACCCCTCCTCTGGCGAGGACTTCGTCCTCGGCCTCAAGGAAATCACCCTGCCCGACGGCGTCACCCGGCCCTACTCCATGTGGCTCGCCGGCAACTATCCGCGCGCCCTGGACGGCCTCTGCAAGCTGCTGTCCCTGGATATGCGGGTGCTCGACCCGGCCTGGATCGGCATGAAGCTCAGGAAGCTCCTGGACTACCCGGAGCCCCTGGGCGACTTCATGGCCTTCGTGCCCGGCTCCCGCAAGCAGCAGACCTATCCGTCCACGGTGGCCTACATCGCCAACCTGATCATCCACCGCTACGCCATGCTGGGCATCCTGGACGAGCATGGCTTCCCGGTGCAGCAGATGGGCATCCTGCAGGCTCCGGAAGACGCCAGCAACAGCGTCCGCCCGACCGTCGGCAAGCTGTGCAGCGAATGCGGCAACCACACCATGATCCGCAAGGACGGCTGCGACTTCTGCACCGCCTGCGGCGCGGTGGGCACCTGCGGCTGATTTAACCGCTCCTCGGCCGGGCTCAAACCGCCCGGCCCTCTCCGAAAGCCCGTGGGCACCAGCCCCACGGGCTTTTCATTTCCGGCGGCCCCTTTCCCGGTCTGGGGGCAACGGAGGCCGATCATCGGCGCAATACCGGCGAACCCTACCGTTCCCGCCCCATCCACTACCGGCCGACTCCCCAGGGCCTTCACCGGAACAATCCCGGCGCCGAGGGCTGTCTACATCGGGTAGCTTCTTCCGGAGCCTCCCCGTGCAAAACCAACGCCACTGCCCAGGCAACGAACCCATTCCCCACCGCAGGCTGGCCTTGAAGGCGCTCCGCTCCATGCGCATGGGGAATCCCCTGGTGCGCAGCGGCGATTCGGCTTTCCTGACCTGGCTGGACGGGGTGCCCAACGTCATCCACCTGTTCGATTATCTGGTCCGCAACAAGTATGTGGAGCCCCTCGCTGCCCAGGGCATCGCTTCCCTCCATTACGTCCTGACCGCGGCCGGGCGGGAGTTGCATGACCGCGGCGAACGGTGGTGGCGCAGCCTGACCTGGCGGGAGCAGCTGGCGGTGGTGCTCTACGGCTGACCGGCGGCACGCGCAACAATTGGAAACAACCGTGGAATGCCCGGCAACAGTTGAATTACAGCGGGGGTGTGTAATGGTCGCAGTACCAGGGCGACCTGAATTCTTCTTCGCTTACGAAAGGAGCACCCCATGAAAACCCAACGCAACCTCATCACTGCCCTGCTCGTGGCCAGCGGCATGGCCCTCGTCGCCTCGCCGGCCCTGGCCGACCGCGGCGACTGCGGCCCCATGGGCAACTGGGAGAAATTCCAGGGCCAGCGCGGCGAACGCATGCAGCAGCATCAGCAGAAACTGCACGACGCCCTCAAGCTTAGCCCCGACCAGGAACCCGCCTGGAAGAAATTCACCGAATCCATGCAGGCCACCGCCCGGCCGGAGCGGCCCGACCCCAGCACCTGGGCCAAGCTGACCACACCGGAACGGGCCGAGAAGATGCTGGAGTTCTCCAAGCAGCGGCAGGATCGCATGGCCGAGCATGTTGCCGCCTTGAAGACCTTCTATGCCGTGCTGACTCCGGAACAGAAAAAGGTCTTTGACGACTCCCATCCCGGCCCCCGGGGCGGTCGCCACAACCCGCCGCAACCCGGCGGCGGAGCCGCTCCCGGCACCGCTCCCTCGGGACCGGCGAAGGGCTGAAAGGCCGGCAGGGCGGGCAATTCGGGAAATTTTTTGTCTAAACGGCGACAAAACGGAGTTTTGGCATGGTTAACTCCCATAGCCTACTAGACGGGCGGGGCGACTCCTCGCATAATCCGCGCATTTCTCACTAAGGAAGCCATCCCATGAATAAGACCGAACTCATCGAAGCTCTGGCCGCCAAGTGCGACCTCTCCAAGGCTGCTGCTGGTCGCGCCGTCGACGGCCTGACCGAGATCATCGCCGAGACCCTGGGCAAGGGCGACAGCGTCAGCCTGATCGGCTTCGGTACCTTCTCCGTTGGCAACCGTGCTGCCCGTACCGGCCGCAACCCCAAGACCGGCGCCGAGCTGAAGATCGCCGCTTCCAAGACCCCGAAATTCTCCGCCGGCGCCAAGCTGAAGTCCGCTGTCAACGGCAAGTAAGAAATTCCCCTCTGGGAATTTGAAGGGCCCGGGTTTCGACCCGGGCCTTTTTCATGGCCATTCGCCGGTCTGGGCGCCGGCCTGGAATCGCCTTCCTCCCTCGGCTAGACTGCAACAATCGCCGCCGAACCGGCCGCCGGGCCGGATCCGAAAGGATGGATTCAATGAAGCAAGCCATCAGCGTCCTGACCTTGGGGGTCTCCGATCTGCGCCGCAGTCGCGCTTTCTATGAGCGCATGGGCTGGAAGGCGTCGCCGGCCAGTCAGGGGGAAATTGTATTTTTCAACGCCGGTGGCCTCGTATTCGCGCTCTTCAAGAACAGCGCCCTGGCCGATGACGCGGGCGTGTCCGCCCTGGGCTCGGGCTTTACCGGCTTCACCCTGGCCCATAACGTGGATTCCAAGGAAGCAGTCGCCGAAGTCCTGCAGCAGGCCGTCGCCGCCGGCGGCACCCTCGTCAAACCCGGAGAGGACGTGTTCTGGGGCGGCCACCGGGGCTATTTCGCCGATCCCGACGGATTCCTCTGGGAAGTGGCTTGGAACCCCCTGTGGCCCCTGGACGGCAACGGCCACCTCATGCTGCCCGCCTGAGGCCCGCAGCGGCGCCGGCCTACCACTCGATCAGGTGCTCGGCCCAGTAGAGGGCCGTGACTGTCTTGGCGTCGGTGATGCGGCCCTGGATGATCGCTTCCCGAGCCTCTTCCCGGCTGAGTTCGAGGACTTCCAGGAATTCCCCGTGGTCCGGCTGGGGATCGGCCACCCTTCTCACGCCCCGGGCCAGGAAGATTTCGATGCGCTCGTTGGAATAGCCGATGCACGGGTGCATCACGCCGACGTGGCGCCATTCGTCGGCCTCGTGGCCGGTTTCTTCCATCAGCTCCCGGCGGCCGGTGACCTCGATATCTTCGCCGGCGTCGATCTTGCCGGCGGGAAGCTCCAGGAACACCTGGCGCAGGGGATAACGGAACTGCCGCTCGAAGAGGAGCTTGCCGTTGTCCAGGAGCGCGAGCACCACGACCGCCCCGGGGTGGACCACGTATTCCCGCGTCGCCTGGCTGCCATCCGGCAGGGCCACCTTATCCCGCCGGATCTCCAGGAGTTTCCCCTTGAAGACCGTTTCCGTATCCAGCTGCGCTTCCACCAGGTGCTTATCAACCGACATTTCCAGGGCTCCAAAAGGCAAACGCCCCGGCTAGCGGGGCGTTCATGGTTCTAAGGGACTATCAGGCCGCGATCGAGCGCATGATGGCGAAGCCGCAGGCGATCATCAGCGAGTCCGGGAACATGCCGAACAGCGCGACGGCGAGGCCGTTGGCCGAGATCAGCACCCGCATGTCCATGGGCGCCACCAGCGGCGTCGGATCGGCGGGCTGGTCGAAGTACATCACCTTCACCACCCGCAGGTAGTAGAAGGCACCGATCAGGGAGAAGAGGACGGCGACGATGGCCAGCCACATGTAGCCGGCGGCCACGACCGCCTGCAGCACAGCGAATTTGGCGAAGAAGCCGATGAAGAACGGGATGCCGGCCATGGAGAACATCATGATCAGCATCATGCCGGCGAACCAGGGGCTGCGCCGGTTGAGGCCCTTGAAGTCGTCGATGTTGTCGGCCTCGAAGCCGGCCCGGGCCAGCAGCATGATCATGCCGAAAGAGCCGGCGGTCATCATGACGTAGGACACCACGTAGAACATGGCCGAGCTGTAGGCGTTCAGCGCCATGCGCGCATCGCCGCCGACCACGCCGGTGGTCACGCCCAGGAGCATGAAGCCCATGTGGGAGATGGCGGAGTAGGCCAGCATGCGCTTGATATTGGTCTGGGCGATGGCGGCCAGGTTGCCGATAGCCATGGACAGCACCGACAGCATGATCAGCATGACCTGCCAGTCCTGGGACAGGGTGATCAGGCCGGTGACCAGCAGGCGCATGGTGACGGCGAAGGCCGCCAGCTTGGGAGCCGAGCCGATGAACAGGGTGACGGCGGTCGGAGCGCCGTGATAGACGTCCGGAATCCACATGTGGAAGGGAACCACGCCCAGCTTGAAGGCCAAGCCCGCGACCACGAAGACGAGGCCGAACACCAGCACGGTCTTGTTGGCCTTGCCGGTCATCAGCAGTTCGCCGACGCCGGTGATCTCCAGGGTGCCGGTGGCGCCGTAGATCATGGACATGCCGTAGAGCAGCAGGCCGGAGGCCAGGGCGCCGAGGACGAAGTACTTCATGGCGGCTTCGGTGGACACCACCGAATCCCGATTCATGGCGACCATGGCGTACAGGGACAGGGACAACAGCTCCAGACCCAGATACACGGTCAGGAAGTGGTTGGCCGAAATCATGACCATCATGCCGAGGGTGGCGAACAGCGCCAGCACGTAGAACTCGCCCTTGGCCATGGGCTCCCGGTCGAGGATGTAACCCCGGGAGTAGAACAGCACCACGATCACGGTCATGTAGAGCACCAGCTTCAGCAGGTCCGACATGAGGTCGTCCACAAACATGTTGCTGAAGGTGAAGGTGATGTCGCCCGTCATGGTCTGGTACTGGATGACGGCGCAGCCGATCAGGGTCAGCTGGGTCAGGGCGAACACCACGGTGCGGCGGGCATCCTTGATGAACACGTCGGCCAGGAGAATGACCGCGGCCATGGCCGCCAGGAAAAGCTCCGGTGCGGCGGGCAGAAGATCGGGGACAACAAAATTGTCGAACATGTTGGCTACCGTTTATTGAATCTTGCTTATGGCGACGTGACGCAGGAGGTCGGTGACCGATGCGTGCATGACTTCGGTGAAGGGCTGGGGATACAGGCCCATCCACAGGGTGCCGGCGGCCAGGAGGGCCAGGATGAGGAACTCCCGCTTGTTGACGTCGGTGAGTTCGGCGACGTGGTCGTTGGCAACGGCGCCGAAGACCACCCGCTTGTACATCCACAAGTTGTAGGCGGCGCCGGTGATCATCGAAGTGGCGACGGCGAAGGCGACCCAGAAGTTGAACTTCACGGCGCCCAGGATGACCATGAATTCGCCAACGAAGCCGGAGGTGGCGGGCAGGCCGGAGTTGGCCATGGCGAACAGCATGAACAGGGCCGCGAACTTGGGCATGGTATTGACCACGCCACCATAGTCGGCGATCTGGCGGCTATGGACCCGGTCGTACATCACACCGATGCAGAAGAACATGGCGCCGGACACGAAGCCGTGGGAGACCATCTGCACCAGGGCGCCTTCGATGCCCATGGCGCTCATCATGAAGAAGCCCAGGGTCACGAAGCCCATGTGGGCGATGGACGAATAGGCCACAAGCTTCTTCATGTCGGACTGGACCAGGGCGACGAAGCCGATGTAGACCACCGCGATCAGGGACAGGGCAACTATGAAGTTAGCCAATTCGTGGGAGGCATCCGGGGCGATGGGCAGCGAGAACCGCAGAAAACCGTAGGCACCGAGCTTCAGGGCGATGGCCGCCAGGACGATGGAGCCGCCGGTGGGTGCTTCCACGTGGGCGTCCGGCAACCAGGTATGCACCGGCCACATCGGCACCTTGACGGCGAAGGCCACCAGGAACGCCAGGAAAATCCAGATCTGGGCCGACAGCGGGATCGGGAGCTGCTGCCACTCGAGGATGGAGAAGCTGCCGCCGGAGTGCACGAACAGATAGATCAGGGCGACCAGGAAGAGAAGGGAGCCGGCCAGGGTGTAGAGGAAGAACTTGAAGGCCGCGTACACCCGGTTCGGGCCGCCCCAGACGCCGATGATCAGGTACAGGGGGATCAGGGAGGCTTCGAAGAACGTGTAGAACAGCACGCCGTCGAGGGCCGTGAAGATGCCGTTCATGAGGCCGGACATGATCAGGAAGGCGGCGTTGTACTGGGCCACCTTGTCCCGGACCACTTCCCAGCCAGCCATCACCACGATCACCGTGATGAAGGAGTTGAGGATGACGAACAGCATGGAGATGCCGTCCACACCCAGGTGGTAATTGACGTTGAAGCGGGCGATCCAGGGGGCCAGTTCGACGAACTGCATGCCACCGTTATTGACGTCGAAGCCGGTCCACAGCGGGATGGTGATCAGGCAACCGACGACGGCGCCAACCAGGGACAGCCACCGCGCCAGGGGAGCGTTCCGGTCGGAACCGGTGGCCAGCACCAGCAGGCCGGCAACGATCGGAATCCAGATGGCTAGGGAAAGCAGCGGGTAGGACGACATGTTATTCCTTGCTCTTCTGTCTTAGGCGCGGTTGATCCACAGGGTCATCAGCACGAAGACGCCGATGATCATGGTGAAGGCGTAGTGATAGACGTAGCCGGTCTGGAAGAAGCGGGTGATGGAGGCCACCACTCCCACCAGGCGGGCGGAACCATTGACGATCAGGCCGTCGATCAGGGCCACGTCGCCGCCGCGCCAGAGGCCCTTGCCCAGAAGGCGGGCACCGCCGGCGAAGACCACTTCGTTGATCTTGTCGAAGTAGTACTTGTTGTCCAGCAGGGTGTAGATGCCCGAGAAGCGGCGCTGGATGGCGGCCGGGATATCCGGGCGCTTCATGTAGAAGAACCAGGAGAGCACCACGCCGGACAGGGCCAGGATGAACGGGGCGCTGGTGAAGGCGTGGATGCCCATGGCCAGGGCGCCGTGGAATTCCTCGGTCAGATGCTCCATCGAGGGATGGGCATGGTGGTCGATGTGGATGACGCCTTCGAAGTAGTTGCCGAAGAGCATGGGTTCGATGGCGAAATAGCCGATGGCCAGGGACGGGATCGCCAGCATCACCAGCGGCAGGGTCACCACCCACGGGGTCTCGTGGGGCTTCTGGCCCGGGGCCAGGCCGTGGTGGTGGTCGGAGGAGACCTCCTCGTCCTCGTGGTCGCCCTCATGGTCGTGGTGCCCCTTGCCGAAGCGCTCCTGGCCGTGGAAGACCAGGAAGTACATGCGGAAGGAATAGAAGGCGGTCACGAACACGCCGGCCAGGACGGCGAAGTAGGCGAAGCCGGCACCGGGGATGTGCGACAGCTGCACGGCCTCGATTATGGAGTCCTTGGAGTAGAAGCCGGACAGGAAAGGCGTGCCAATCAGGGCCAGGGAGCCGACCAGGGAGGTGATCCAGGTGATGGGCATGTACTTGCGCAGGCCGCCCATGTTGCGGATGTCCTGGTCGTGGTGCATGCCGATGATGACGGAGCCGGCGCCGAGGAACAGCAGGGCCTTGAAGAAGGCGTGGGTCATCAGGTGGAAGATGGCCACCGAGTAGGCGGACGCGCCCAGGGCCACGGTCATGTAGCCGAGCTGGGACAGGGTGGAGTAGGCCACGACCCGCTTGATGTCGTTCTGGATGATGCCCAGGAAGCCCATGAACAGGGCGGTTATGGCGCCAATGACCAGGACCACGGACAGCGCGGTGTCGGACAGCTCGAACAGCGGCGACATGCGGGACACCATGAAGATGCCGGCGGTCACCATGGTGGCGGCGTGGATCAGGGCGGAGATCGGGGTCGGGCCTTCCATGGAGTCGGGCAGCCAGACGTGCAGCGGAACCTGGGCGGACTTGCCCATGGCGCCAATGAACAGACAGATGCAGGCGACGGTCATCAGGGACCAGTCGGCGGCGCCCCAGATGTTGATGGTGGTGCTGGCCAGCTCGGGGGCTTTCTGGAAGACGGTGGCGTAGTCCAGGGTGCCGAAGTGGGCCAGGATGAGGCCGATGCCGAGGATGAAGCCGAAGTCGCCGACGCGGTTGACCAGGAAGGCCTTCATGTTGGCGAAGATGGCGGTCGGCCGGGTGTACCAGAAGCCGATCAGCAGGTAGGAGACGAGGCCCACCGCTTCCCAGCCGAAGAACAGCTGCATGAAGTTGTTGCTCATCACCAGCATCAGCATGGAGAAGGTGAAGAGCGAGATGTAGGAGAAGAAGCGGTTGTAGCCCGGATCGTCGTGCATGTAGCCGATGGTGTAGATGTGCACCATCAGGGAGACGAAGGTCACCACCAGCATCATGGTGGTGGTCAGGGTGTCGATCAGGAAACCGACCTCGAACCGGTAGTCGCCGGTGGTCAGCCAGGTGTAGACCGTGCCGTTGAAGGTGTGGCCGGCGAGGACGTCCTGGAAGATCACGGCGGAGGTGCCGAAGGCGACGGCAACGCCGAGGATGGTGGCGGTGTGGGCCACCCAGCGGGGAATCACCCGGCAGAAGAGGCCGGCGATCATGGCGCCGATCAGCGGCGCCATGGGGACGAGCAAGTAGAGCTTCTGCATTTCCATGTTTAACCCTTCAGGCTGTCCAGGTCATCCACGTGGATGGACTTCAGGTTGCGGAACAGCACGATCAGAATGGCGAGACCGATAGCGGACTCGGCGGCAGCCACCGTCAGGATGAAGAAGACGAAGAGCTGCCCGGACAGATCCTGCAGGTAGTGGGAGAAAGCAACGAAGTTCATGTTCACCGCGAGCAACATGAGTTCGATGGCCATCAAGAGGACCAGCAGGTTCTTCCGGTTAAGGAAGATGCCGACGATGCTGATCGCGAACAGAATCGCGCCCAGGATCAAGAAATGCGAGAGTGAGAGTGTAAGCATTTGGCTCCCTGATATTCGTCAGTGATCGGTACGTTGCCGCCCGGTCATCAATCTTTTTCAACCGGCATCTGCAGGACGCGGACGCGATCCTTGGCCTTCACGAAGACCTGCTTGGCCGGATTGGTGTACTTGCTCTTCTTCGGGCCGCGGTAGGTCAGCACGATGGCGGCGATCATGCCGACCAGCAGGATGATGGATGCCAGCTCGAAGGGATAGACGTAGTCAGAGAACATCAGGGCGCCGAGGCCCTTGGTGTTGGAGACGTTGGCCGGGATGACAGCCTCGCTGGCCGGCACCTGGAAGTACTTGCTGCCCAGTACCAGGCCCATTTCCATGACCATCAGGATGCCGAGAAGCGCGCCCAGGGGCAGGTAGTGCCAGAAGCCCTGGCGGATGCGGTCCAGGTTGATGTCCAGCATCATCACGACGAACAGGAACAGCACCATGACTGCGCCGACGTACACCAGGATGATGGCAATGGCCAGGAACTCGGCCTGGAGGAGCGCCCAGATACCGCCGCAAGTAAAGAAGGCGAGGATCAGGTGCAGGGCCGCGTGGACCGGGTTGCGGGCGGTAATCACGCGCAGGCCGGCGAAGATCAGGATCGCCGACAGGAAGAAAAATACGAAGGTTTGGAAATCCATCGTCAGGGCCTACCGATATTTGGCGTCATATTCGCGATCCTTGGCTATCTGAGCCTCGTAACGATCGCCGTTGGCTAGCAGCATCTGCTTCGTGTAGTACAGGTCGCCGCGCTTTTCGCCGTGGTATTCGTAAATCCGCGTCTCGACCACGGCATCCACCGGGCAGGCTTCCTCGCAGAAGCCGCAGAAGATGCACTTGGTCAGATCAATGTCGTACCGCGTCGTGCGCCGGGACCCGTCTTCCCGGGGTTCGGCCTCGATGGTGATGGCCAGGGCCGGACAGATGGCCTCGCACAGCTTGCAGGCGATGCAGCGCTCTTCACCGTTCGGATAGCGACGCAAGGCATGCAGGCCGCGGAAACGGTTGCTCATCGGGGTTTTTTCTTCCGGGTACTGCACGGTGATCTTGCGGGCGAAGAAATACTTGCCCGTCACCGACATACCTTTCAGCAGCTCCTTGAGAAGCAGGCTGTTGAAGACTTCCTTCATGCTACCCACGACCTTCTCCTCACTTCCAAATATTGAGCGGGGACATCATCCACACGCCGACAACGAACAGCCACACCAGGCAGACCGGCACGAACACCTTCCAGCCCAGGCGCATCAACTGGTCGTAGCGGTAGCGCGGGAAGGTGGCACGGAACCAGAGGAAGAGCAGGAGCACGAAGGACATCTTGGCGAAGAGCCAGAGGATGCCGTCCGGCAGGAACCCGACCGGCGACAGCCAGCCACCCAGGAACATGATGGAGGTCAGGGCCGCCACCAGGATCATGTTGGCGTACTCGGCCAGGAAGAAGACCGCAAACGCCATGCCCGAGTACTCGACGTGGAAGCCGGCGACGATTTCCGATTCGCCTTCGGCCACGTCGAAGGGGGCCCGGTTGGTCTCGGCGACGCCGGAGATCAGGTACACCAGGAACATGGGCAGCAGGGGCAGCCAGTTCCAGGACAGGAAGCTCAGTCCCCAGCCCGCGAAGCGACCCTGATTCTGGGCATTGACGATATCCACCAGGTTCAGGCTGTTGGACACCATGAGCACGCAGATGAGCGAGAAGCCCATGGAGATTTCGTAGGACACCATCTGGGCGGCGGAACGCATGGCACCCAGGAAGGCGTACTTGGAGTTGGAGGCCCAGCCCGACAGGATGATGCCGTACACCCCCATGGAGGTGATGGCCATGATGTACAGCAGGCTGGCGTCGATGTTGGCCAGCACCAGGCTGTCAGTGAAGGGCACCACCGCCCAGGCCGCCAGGGCGGGCCCGATGGCCAGCATCGGTGCGATGATGAAGATAGCCTTGTTGGAGCTGCTGGGGACGATGATTTCCTTCATCAGCAGCTTGAGACCGTCGGCGATCGGCTGGATCAGACCCCAGGGACCGACGCGGTTGGGGCCGATCCGCACCTGCATGTAGCCGATGACCTTGCGCTCGGCCCAGGTCAGGTAGGCGACGCCCAGCATCAGGGGCGCCACGATCAGGACGATCTTGACCAGGGTCCACACGGCGGGCCAGGCACCGCCGAACATCCCTTGTCCGAAATTCATCAGGGCATCCATTTATGCACGCTCCACGGAAACGGGGCCAAACATGTCGCCCAGGGCAGCCGTGCTGGCGTGGGCGGCGGCGACGCGGACGCAACCGGCGGGAACGCCGTTGTCTGCAGCAGCGGTGAGGACGGCCTCGCCCTGCCCTTGCCTGACGCGGACCTGGGCACCGGCGGCGACGCCAATCTGGGCCAGCGTCTGCTCGTTCATGCGGGCGGTCGGCACCTTGGCATCCGTGGTCTGCTGCAGGGCGGGCGCCCGGCGGACGATCGGATCGGCGAAGTAGATGGGCACGTCCGCGATGCGCTGCAGGCCCTGCTCGGCGGCCGGCAGGCCGACAGTGACGCCGTTCAGGCCGTTGTCCAGGCCGGCGGCGAACTCGGTGCCCTTGCCTACGATCTCTTCCCGGACCTGCTCGCTGGACTCGTAGCCGAAGCCGTCCAGGTTGAGGACGTTGCCCAGGACCCGCAGGACTTTCCAACCCGGGCGGGAGTCGCCGGCAGCCTTGGCCACGCCGTTGAAGCTCTGAACCCGGCCTTCGGCATTGACGAAAGTGCCTGCGGTCTCGGTGAAGGGCGCCAGGGGCAGCATCACGTCGGCGTACTCGAGGGCCGGCGCATGCTTGAAGGCGGACATGAACACCACCAGCTTGGCCTGCTTGAGGGCAGCCATGGTGAGCTGGGGGTTGTAGGTATCGAACTCCGGCTCGACGCCCATGAGGACGTAGCCTTGGCGCGGCTGCTCGAACATCTGTCGGGCGTTGGCGCCGGTGGGCTTGGCGGCGGTGAGGTAGCCGCCGACGGAGTTGGCAGCCTCGCCCAGGAAGCCGACCGTGGCGCCGGTAAGCTTGCCCAGTTCGGCGGCCAGCGCTTCGATTTGGGTCGCGGCCGGCGACTGGGTCGCCACGTTGCCCAGGAAGATGGCCTTCTTCTCGCCTTCGACCAGGCTTTGGGCGATCTTGCGGGCGTTGTCGTCAATGGCGGCGCCTTCGACACCGGCCGGTGCGGCCGTGCCCTTGGCTTCCGCCACAGCCTTGACGACGCCGGCCAGCGCCGCGGCCAGTTGGCCGGGAGCCACGGCCAGCTTGGCGTGGAGGTTCATCAGCTGGTCGTCGTTGCTCACCGACAGCAGGCTGACCTTGGTGAATTTCTTGGCGGCCTGGCGCAGGCGCTGGGCCAGAAGCGGATGATCCTTGCGCAGGAAGGAGCCAACCACCAGGGCGGCGTCCAGTTCCTTGATGTCAGCGATGCGCATGCCTAGCCACGGGGTACCGGCACGCTTGCCATCGGCGGAGAAGTCGGCGCGGCGGGGGCGGAAGTCAACGTTGCCGCTGCCCAGGCCCTTCATGACCTTACCGAGGAGATGGAGCTCTTCCAGGGTGGAATTCGGGGAGGCCAGTGCCGCCAGGGCGTCGCCGCCGAGCTCGCGGGCCAGGTCCTTGAGGCCGTGGGCCACATAGTCGAGGGCCACGTTCCAGTCCACCTCGCGCCATTCGCCGCCCTGCTTCACCATGGGCTTGGTCAGACGGGCATCGGAATTGAGGGCCTGGTAGGAGAAACGGTCACGGTCGGAGATCCAGCACTCGTTGACCGCTTCGTTTTCCCGGGGCAGCACGCGCATCACATGGTCGCGCTTGACCTGGACCACCAGGTTGGCGCCGACGGAATCGTGGGGGCTGACCGACTTGCGGCGCTGCAGCTCCCAGGACCGGGCGGTGTAGAGGAAGGGCTTGGAGAGAAGCGCACCGACCGGGCAGAGGTCGATCATGTTGCCCGACAGCTCGGAATCGACAGTGCGACCCACGAAGGTGGTGATTTCGGAATGCATGTTCCGGTTCACCATGCCCAGTTCCATGACCCCGGCGATTTCCTGGCCGAAGCGCACGCAGCGGGTGCAGTGGATGCAGCGGCTCATGCCCTCCATGGAGATCAGGGGGCCGACGTCCTTGTGGAAGACGACCCGCTTCTCCTCAGTGTAGCGGCTCTGCATGGGGCCGTAGCCGACGGACATGTCCTGCAGCTGGCACTCGCCGCCCTGATCGCAGATGGGGCAGTCCAGCGGGTGGTTGATAAGGAGGAATTCCATCACCCCCTTCTGGGCCTTGACGGCCAGATCGGAATGGGTGAACACCTTCATGCCGTTGGTCACCGGCGTCGCGCAGGCCGGCAGCGGCTTGGGAGCCTTCTCGACCTGCACCAAGCACATGCGGCAATTGGCAGCGATCGAAAGTTTCTTGTGATAGCAGAAATGCGGGATGTAGACGCCCACCTGCTGTGCGGCGTCCATGACCGTGCTGCCATCAGGCACTTGCGCCTTCTTGCCGTCGATTTCGATTTCTAGCATGTCGCTACCTTGTAGCCCGTCTTTTCGTAGTTTCGCTTTGGGAGGTTTCCGTCAGGCCTGGACCTTGTGGAAACCGCTGCCCGCCCACTGCACATCCTTGGGAACAGGACAGGATTTATGTTCGATGTGGTACTCGAATTCGTGCCGGAAGTGCTTGATGAAGCTCTGCACCGGCAGCGCGGCGGCATCGCCGAGGGCGCAGATGGTGCGGCCCATGATGTTGCCCAGGACGCTATTCAGGAGATCGATGTCCTCGGGACGCCCCTGGCCGTTTTCGATGCGATGGACCACCTTGTACATCCAGGAGGTGCCTTCCCGGCAGGGGGTGCACTGGCCGCAGGACTCTTCGTAGTAGAAGAAGGAGAGGCGCTCCAGGGCCTTGACCATGCACACCGTCTCGTCCATCACGATGACGGCGCCGGAGCCGAGCATGGAGCCGGCCTTGCTGATGGAGTCATAGTCCATCGTGCAGTCCATCATGATGTCGGCCGGAATCACCGGGGCGGAGGAACCGCCCGGGATGACCGCCTTCAGCTTGCGCCCGCCCCGCATGCCGCCGCACATTTCCAGCAGCGTGGAGAACGGAGTTCCCAGGGGAATCTCGTAATTGCCGGGACGATTGACGTGGCCGGAGACGGAGAACAGCTTTGTGCCGCCGTTGTTGGGCTTCCCCAAGTTGAGGAACTCCTCGCCGCCCATCTTCAGGATGAAGGGGATCGAGGCGAAGGTCTCGGTGTTGTTGATGGTGGTCGGCTTGCCGTAGAGGCCGAAGGACGCCGGGAAGGGCGGCTTGAAACGGGGCTGACCCTTCTTGCCTTCGATGGACTCCAGCAGGGCGGTTTCCTCGCCGCAGATGTAGGCGCCGTAGCCGTGGTGGGCGAAGAGTTCGAAATTGAACCCGGAGCCCAGGAGGTTCTGGCCGATGAAACCGGCGGCCCGGGCCTCGTCCAGGGCCTCTTCGAAGCGCTTGTAGATTTCCCAGACTTCGCCGTGGACGTAGTTGTAGCCCCGGTTCGCGCCCATGGCGTAGGCGGCGATGGCCATGCCTTCGATGACCGCATGGGGGTTGTAGCGCATGAGGTCACGGTCCTTGAAGGTGCCGGGCTCGCCCTCGTCGGTATTACAGACGACGTACTTGTCGCCGGGGAAGGAGCGCGGCATGAAGGACCATTTCAGGCCGGTGGGGAAGCCAGCGCCGCCGCGGCCGCGGAGAACGGACTTCTTGATCTCGCTGATGATCTCTTCCTGGGAGACCTTGTTCTCCAGGATCTTCCGCAGCATCTCGTAGCCGCCGCGGGCGACGTAGTCCTTGAGGTGCCAGGTGTTGTCGCCGTCCAGGCCGGCCATCAGCACCGGTTTGATCGCGCCAAGCATTGCCATTATTTGCACTCCTCCAGCAGCTTGTCGATCTGCTCGGGCAGCATGTGGCTGCACATCTTGCGGTTGTTGACGATCATCACCGGCGCGTCGCCGCAGGCCCCCATGCACTCGCCCTCCTTGAGGGTGAACTTGCCGTCGGGAGTGGTTTCGCCGAACTCGATACCGAGCTTCTGCTTGACGTACTCGCCGGCGTGGTAGCCGCCGGAGAGGGCGCACGGCAGGTTGGTGCACACCGTTATCTTGTACTTGCCGACCGGCTGGAGGTCGTACATGTTGTAGAAAGTCGCCACTTCGTAGGCCGCGATGGGCGGCATGCCGAGGTAAGCGGCAACCGCCTCGATGGCCTCAGGGGGCAACCAGCCCTTTTCTTCCTGGGCATGGGCCAGGCAGGCCATGACGGCGGACTGCTTTTGGTCGGCCGGGTACTTCCCGACTTCGCGCGCGAACTTCTGGAGGGTCTCAGCGGAAAACATCAGCGGTCAATCTCGCCAAAAACGATATCCTGGGAGCCGATAATCGTGACGACGTCGGCAATCATGTGGCCGCGGGACATTTCGTCCATGCCGGCCAGGTGGGCGTAGCCCGGGGCGCGGATCTTCATCCGGTAGGGCTTGTTGGCGCCGTCCGAGACGAAATAGATGCCGAACTCGCCCTTCGGATGCTCCACCGCAGCGTACGCCTCGCCCGGCGGAACGTGGATGCCCTCGGTGAAGAGCTTGAAGTGGTGGATCAGCTCTTCCATATTGGACTTCATCTTTTCCCGCGGCGGCGGCGCCACCTTGAAATTGTCGGTGATGACCGGGCCGGGATTCTTGCGGAGCCAGTCGATGCACTGCTTGATGATGCGGTTGGACTGGAGCATCTCCTCCATCCGCACCAGGTAACGGTCATAGGAGTCGCCGTTGACGCCGACCGGGACGTCGAAATCGACCTTGTCGTAGGCGGCGTATGGCTGCTTCTTGCGCAGGTCCCAGGCGATGCCCGAGCCGCGCACCATAGCGCCGGTGAAGCCCATCTGCATGGCCCGCTCGGGGGACACGACGCCGACGTTGACCAGGCGCTGCTTCCAAATCCGGTTGTCGGTCAGGAGCGTGTGGTATTCGGAGTGGTATTTCGGGAAGCGTTCGGTGAAGTCTTCCAGGAAGTCCAGCACGGAGCCCTGGCGGTTGTCGTTCAGTTCCTTGACCGTCTTGGCGTTCTTCCAGGTGGACACCTCGTACTGCGGCATGCGGTCCGGCAGGTCACGGTAGACGCCGCCCGGCCGGTAGTAGGCCGCGTGCATGCGGGCGCCGGAAACGGCCTCATAGACGTCCATGAGATCCTCCCGCTCCCGGAAGGTGTAGAGGGCCATGGTCATGGCGCCCACGTCCAGGGCATGGCAGCCGACCCACAGCAGGTGGTTCAGGATGCGGGTGACCTCGTCGAACATGGTCCGGATGTACTTGCCCCGCTCCGGCACCTCGACGCCGAGCAGTTTCTCAACCGCCAGACAGTAGGCGTGCTCGTTGCACATCATGGACACGTAGTCGAGACGGTCCATGTAGGGCACGGACTGGACCCAGGTGCGGGTCTCGGCAAGCTTCTCGGTAGCCCGGTGCAGGAGGCCGATATGGGGATCGGCGCGCTGAACGACTTCACCGTCCAGTTCGAGCACCAGACGGAGCACCCCGTGGGCGGCCGGGTGCTGGGGGCCGAAGTTCAGAGTGAAATTGCGGATATCAGCCATGGGCGGCGTCCCCGTAGGTGTCTTCGCGCACGATGCGCGGCGTGTTTTCGCGGGGCTCGATGGTCACCGGCTGGTAGATGACGCGAGCCTGGTCCGGGTCGTAGCGCATTTCCACGTAGCCGGTAATCGGGAAGTCCTTGCGGAAGGGGTGGCCGACGAAACCGTAGTCGGTCAGGATGCGGCGCATGTCATCGTGCCCCGGGAAGGCGATGCCGTAGAGGTCGAAGGCTTCCCGCTCGAACCAGTTGGCGCCGGTCCAGACGCCAGTGATCGAGTCCACCGAGGGGAATTCGTCGTCTTCGGCGAAAACCCGCACCCGCAGCCGCCAGTTCTTGCTGACGGACAGGAGATGAACGACGACGGCAAAACGCTTGCCATCCCAGGCACCATCCCCGTAGGTGGCGTAGTCGACACCGCAGAGGTCGATCATTTCCTCGAAGGCCAGTTCGGGTTCGTCCCGAAGGGTCTTCATTGCGGCCAGGTAGTCGGCGGCGGCAACCTCGATGGTCACCTCGCCCAGAGCGAGCTTCTGCGACTTGAGCTTGTCACCGAAGTGCTTCTGCAAATTTTGGATAAGCGTTTCCAGCTTGGCGGACATAGCGACTCAGCCTCGGCAATTAACGGGCGATGGTGTTGGTACGGCGAATCTTGTTCTGGAGCTGGATGATGCCGTAGATGAGCGCCTCGGCCGTCGGAGGGCAGCCGGGCACATAGATGTCGACCGGGACGATCCGATCGCAGCCCCGCACCACCGAATAGGAGTAGTGGTAGTAGCCACCGCCGTTGGCGCAGGTACCCATGGAGATAACCCAGCGGGGCTCGGCCATCTGGTCGTAAACCTTGCGCAGGGCGGGAGCCATCTTGTTGGTCAGGGTTCCGGCCACGATCATCACGTCCGACTGACGAGGGCTCGGGCGGAACACGACACCGAAACGGTCCAGATCGTAGCGCGAGCAGCCGGCATGGATCATCTCGACGGCGCAGCAGGCCAGACCGAAGGTCATCGGCCACAAGGACCCGGTGCGCATGTAATTGATCAGCTTGTCGGCCGTGGTGGTGACAAAACCTTCCTGGAGAACGCCTTCAATACCCATGGCTCAACCTTATTCCCATTCCAGCGCGCCCTTGGCCCAGGCATAGACGTAGCCAATGACCAGAATGGCGATGAAAACCAGCATCTCGACGAAGCCAAACATTTTGATCGACTCGGTCGCGACGATATCCTTGAAGATCGTCGCCCAGGGGAAGAGGAAGGCGATTTCAAGGTCGAAAAGAATGAAGAGGATGGCGAGGAGGTAGTAGCGCACATCGAACTTCATGCGCGCATCTTCGAAGGCTTCGAAGCCACACTCGTAAGGCGAAAGTTTCTCGGGATCCGGCCGGTTGGGAGCCAGAAGATAGCCCATCGCGATGGGCAACACTCCGATTGCAACGCCCACCAGGACGAACATCAGGATTGGAAAGTAATTTTCCATGATCCGCCGCCTAATTCAGTATTTTTTGTAATGAAACAGCAGAACTGAGCTGCTGCCCCCGTTATTGGTGCCGACGGCGAGACTCGAACTCGCACAGCTTGCGCCACTACCCCCTCAAGATAGCGTGTCTACCAATTTCACCACGTCGGCACTACTCTTCTGGCCGCGATCAGCGAGGGACTAACCCGATCGCAACCACCCCGCGTAACTTACTTGGGTATATCTTTGGCCTTCGAACCAGCATCAGCCGGGCCACCAGCCGCTTCACCGCCAGCCGGAGCCGGGGCAGGAGCAGCCTGTGATTTTACCGCGTCCTGCATCACACTTCCAGCCGTTTTTGGCTTGCCGGAAGCAACGTAAGCCAAGGTCAGACTAGTGACGAAAAACACGGCCGCCAACACGGCGGTGGTACGGCTCAGGAAATTAGCCGAGCCCGAAGCACCAAAAAGACTACCGGAAGCGCCGCTACCAAAGGCCGCCCCCATGTCCGCACCCTTGCCGTGCTGCATGAGAACCAGACCGATAACGCCCAGCGCCGCCAGGATATGGATCGTCAATACCAGGGAAAACAACCAGTTCATCTATTCCGCCTATCAATTTGCCGCGCGGCAAATCGCAAGAAAATCTTCAGCCACCAGCGCAGCGCCACCGATCAGCCCACCGTCGATGTCCGGCTGGGCAAACAACTCGGCCGCGTTCTGCGGCTTGACGCTGCCACCATAAAGAATCTGCAGGCCATCAGCCACCACCGGACTGGCCGCCCTCACCTGGGCTCGAATGGCGCCATGAACCTCCTGCGCCTGGGCCGGGCTGGCAGTCTTGCCGGTACCGATCGCCCAGACCGGCTCGTAGGCAACCACCGCCTTGGCCAGGGCAGCTACACCAACCTTCTCCATCACTGCGGCGAGCTGCCGGGAAACCACGGCCTGGGTTTGGCTAGCTTCACGCTCAGCCAGGGATTCGCCTACACAGAGGATCGGCACCAGCCCTGCAGCCTGGGCGGCGGCGAATTTCGCGGCCACGGCCATGTCACCCTCTCCGTAGATGGCGCGGCGCTCGGAATGGCCGACGATCACGTAGCGGCAACCGAAGTCATTCAGCATTCCGGCAGCCACTTCGCCGGTGTAGGCACCCTGGACATGTTCGCTGACGTTCTGCGCCCCCCAGGCCAAGGCCGAACCGGTCAGCGCGGTTTGCGCCTGGCCCAGATAGGGGAAAGGGACACACACTGCGACTTCGCAGGACAGACCCGACACACCAGCCTTCACTTCGGCCAGCAACTTGGCATTGCTCTCCAGATTGCCGTGCATTTTCCAGTTACCGGCGACGATTTTCTTACGCATATTCGTGTCTGCCCTAGTCCGCGAAAAACCTGATAATTATACCGAGCGGGCTGTGACAGGGTCAACGTAAAAGGGCTATACAACGGCCTTTCGCACGGCTTCGGCAAGATATTCGGCCAGGCTTTCGACCTCGGCGGCGTCCTCGCCTTCCACCATCACCCGCAGCTTGGGCTCCGTGCCCGAGGCCCGCAGCAGGACCCGGCCCCGGCCGACCAGCTTGGCTTCCACTTCTCCCTGAGCGGCCACGATGGCCGGATGGCCCTGCCAGGCAAAGCCCTTGACGATGGCCACATTGACGAGCTTCTGGGGATAGAGCCGCAGAGCGCCGAGCAGCGCCTTGAGGTCGCCCCCCTCCTCCCGCAGGCCGGCCAGCACCTGCAGTGCAGCGATGATTCCGTCTCCGGTGGTGTGCCGGTCGAGGGCAAGGATGTGCCCTGAATTCTCGCCGCCAAACAGCCATCCGTTCTCGAGGAGCTTCTCCACAACGTAGCGGTCGCCGACGGCGGCGCGGGCAAAGGGAATCTCGAGCTTGGCGAGGGCGTGTTCCAGGGCCAGGTTGGACATCAGGGTGCCGACCACGCCGGCAACCTTGCCACGGCGCGCCCGGCTGCAGACCATGGCATAGAGCAACTGGTCGCCATCGTAGAGGTTGCCCTCGCCATCCACCATCTGGACGCGGTCGCCATCGCCGTCGAGGGCAATCCCAAGGTCCGCTCCCTGGGCAACCACGGCGGCCTGGAGCGCGCCCGGAGCAGTCGCGCCTACCCCCTCATTGATGTTGAGGCCGTTGGGCTGGGCTCCGATGGTCGTCACTTCCGCCCCGAGCTCATGGAAGACGTCGGGGGCCACGTGGTATGCCGCCCCGTTGGCGCAGTCCACCACGATCTTGAGTCCGCGCAGGTCGAGATCGTTGGGAAAAGTGCTCTTGCAGAATTCGATGTAGCGCCCGCGGGCGTCGTCGATGCGCTGGGCGCGGCCGAGGTCGGCGGAAGGCACGCATTCGATGGGAGCCTCGACGCCCGCTTCGATGGAGCGCTCGACTTCATCCGGCAGCTTCATGCCCTGGGCGGAGAAGAACTTGATGCCGTTGTCGAAGTAGGGATTATGGGACGCGGAAATCACGATTCCCGCCTGCAGCCGCAGGGCCCGGGTCAGATAGGCAACGGCCGGAGTGGGCAGGGGTCCGACCAGGCAGACATCGACCCCGGCCGCGGAGAAGCCCGCTTCCAGCGCCGCTTCCAGCATGTAGCCGGACAGCCGCGTATCCTTGCCAATGAGGACGGCAGGGCGCTCCCTGCCCGGCAGCCCGTCCTGGGCCACCAGCACCTTGCCCGCGGCGTAGCCGAGCTTCATGACGAAATCCGGGGTGATGGGGGACTCGCCCACACGGCCGCGAACACCGTCCGTTCCGAAGTATTTCCTGGTCATTGTTATCTCCCTATTTCAATTGCCGACCACACCGCCAGGGCGTCCCGGGTTTCAGCCACGTCATGGACCCGCAGGATGGCCGCGCCCCGCTGGGCAGCGAGCAGGGCCGCGGCCACGCTGGCGGCTTGGCGAGCCTCCACTGGACGGCCCGTGATAGCCCCCAGCATGGATTTGCGCGACACACCCACCAAGACCGGGTAGCCATCGGCAGCCAGAGCCGGCAGCTCCCTGAACAGGGTCAGGTTGTGCTCCAGGGCTTTACCAAACCCAAACCCCGGATCCACCACGATGCGCTCGCCGGCGATGCCGGCCTGGCGACAGGCGGCAACCCGCTCGGACAGATAACCCCGGACCTCGGCTACCACTTCGTGATAGACCGGATGCTGCTGCATGGTTCGCGGCTCGCCCTGCATATGCATGAGGCAAAGACCGCAATTACCATCTGCCACCACCTCCAGCGCCTGCGGGTCCCGCAAGCCGCTGATGTCGTTGATCATGTCGGCACCAGCAGCGAGGGCTGCTGCCATGACTTCCGGCTTGTAGGTATCGATCGAGATTGGTACTCCCCAGCCGGAAATGCGCTCCAGCACCGGCAGCAGGCGATTCAACTCCTCCTGGAGGGGTGTAGGTGGGACGCCGGGCCGGGTCGATTCGGCCCCGAGGTCCAGGATGTCGGCCCCCTCCTCTACCTGCCGCCGGGCATGGGCCACAGCCCGATCCACGTCGCTTGCGAGGCCGTCTCCCGAGAAGGAATCGGGGGTGAGGTTTACGATGCCCATGATCAGGGGGCGATCGAGAGCGAGTCTGAATTTTCCGCAGTGAATTTCGGTCATGGCGCACAAACAAAAGGCCGGGAGGTTGCTCCCGGCCTTCCAATTATCGCCGATTATCGCGTCAAGCCGTAGCCGGCGCGTTGGGTTCGGCCCCCGGCGAGTTGCTGGACGCCGGCGGCCGCGGCAGATTCTGGCTCGGCTTGGGCGGACGCGGTGCCTTGCCGGCCATGATGTCGTCGATCTGCTCGGCGTCGATGGTTTCCCACTCCAGCAGAGCCTTGGTCATCATCTCGACCTTATCCCGGTTCTCCTCGAGCAGGCGCTTGGCGAGACCGTACTGGTCGTCGATGATGCGGCGGATTTCCGCATCCACCTGCTGCATGGTGGCCTCCGAAACGCTCTTGTGGGTGGTCACCGACCGGCCCAGGAAGACCTCGCCTTCGTTCTCGCCGTAAACCATGGGGCCCAGGGCATCGGACATGCCGTAGCGGGTCACCATGTCCCGAGCCATGGAGGTGGCGCGCTCGAAGTCATTGGAGGCACCGGTGGTCATCTGGTGCATGAACAACTCTTCCGCCACCCGGCCGCCGAAGAGGACAGCGACTCGGCTCAACAGATATTCCCGGTCATAGGCGTAGCGGTCCTGCTCGGGCAGCTGCATGGTGACGCCCAGCGCCCGGCCGCGGGGGATGATGGTGACTTTATGCACCGGATCCGACTTGGGCAGCAGCTTGGCGACCACTGCATGGCCGGACTCATGGTAGGCGGTGTTGCGCTTCTCCTCCTCGCTCATGACCATGCTGCGGCGCTCGGCGCCCATCATGATCTTGTCCTTGGCCTTCTCGAAGTCCTCCATATCCACCAGGCGCTTGTTGCCCCGGGCGGCAAAAAGGGCCGCCTCGTTCACCAGATTGGCCAGGTCGGCACCGGAGAAGCCAGGCGTACCACGGGCGATCACGTCGGCCCGGACGTCGCCGGCGATGGGCACCTTGCGCATGTGGACCTTGAGGATTTCTTCACGGCCACGGATGTCGGGCAGGGGAACGACCACCTGGCGGTCGAAGCGACCGGGACGCAGGAGGGCCGGATCCAGGATGTCCGGACGGTTGGTGGCGGCGATGACGATGATGCCGGTGTGGCCTTCGAAGCCGTCCATCTCGACCAGCAGTTGGTTCAGGGTCTGCTCGCGCTCGTCGTTGCCGCCTCCCAGGCCGGCGCCGCGATGGCGGCCGACGGCATCGATTTCATCGATGAAGATGATGCACGGGGCGTGCTTCTTGGCGTTCTCGAACATGTCGCGGACCCGGGCAGCGCCCACCCCCACGAACATTTCAACGAAGTCGGAACCAGAGATGGAGAAGAAGGGAACCTTGGCTTCGCCGGCGATGGCCTTGGCGAGCAGGGTCTTGCCGGTACCGGGGTTGCCAACCATGAGGACGCCCTTGGGGATGCGGCCGCCCAGCTTCTGGAACTTGGAGGGATCCCGCAGGAAGTCCACCAGTTCCTGGACTTCTTCCTTGGCTTCGTCGCAGCCGGCGACATCGGCGAAGGTGATGGTGTTCTGGGCCTCGTCCATCATGCGGGCGCGGGACTTGCCGAAGGAGAAGGCGCCGCCGCGGCCGCCGCCCTGCATTTGGCGCATGAAGAAGACCCAGACGCCGATCAGGAGCAGCATGGGGAACCAGCTGACGAAGATGTTCATCAGCATGGAAGGCTCTTCCTCGGGACGCGCCTCGATCTTGACGCCGTTCTTCAGGAGATCGGATACCAGCCAGAGGTCGGGGGGAGCGTAGGAGGTGATCTTCTTGCCTTCAGTGGTCGTAGCCTTCAGGGTACGGCCCTCCATCACCACCTTGTTGATGTGGCCCTGCTTGACCTCCTCGATGAACTGGGAATACTCCATCGAGCCCTGCGCCACCTGGCGTGTGTTGAACTGATTGAACACGGTCATCAGCACGAGACCGATGATCAGCCAGATTGCGAGGTTTTTGAACATATTGTTCAAGCTTGCTCTCCTTTTCCTACGTCGAGCCGTAAAGATATCATTCTAAACAACAAAACCGTCACTGCAACGTACGCCCGAGCAAATATAGTTCGGCGCTGCGGTCCCGCGAGGCCTGGGGTTTTCGTACAACCACCGTCTTGAATGCCTCTCGCATGGCGCGCAGGAAATTGTCGTAGTCACTTCCTTGGAATACTTTGACCAGGAAGCTCCCCTCCGGTTTCAGGTTCATGCGGGCGAAATCCAATGCCAGTTCGGCCAGGTGCATGACACGCGCCTGATCGACCAAGGACACACCCGATATATTGGGTGCCATGTCGGATAAAACAAGCCCGACTTTGCGACCATTCAAACGGCTTTCGAGTTCCCGCAGAACATCATCTTCGCGAAAATCCCCCTGGATGAATTCGACGCCATGGAGCGGCTCCATTTCCAAGAGATCGAGGCCGATGACCTTCCCGGCTGCACCCACGCGCTTGGCCGCAACCTGGGACCAGCCGCCCGGCGTGGCGCCGAGGTCCACCACCACCTCACCCGGCTTGAGAAGATGGTCCTTGTCGTCGATTTCCATGAGCTTGAAAGCGGCGCGGGAGCGCCATCCTTCCTTCTTGGCGAGCTGAACGTACGGGTCATTCACATGCTCCCGCATCCACGCCTTGCTGGTCCTGGTTCTAGCCATTCGGTAAAATGCCGTTTTTGAAAGGTTACCCGATGCTGCAATTATCCCCTGTCGAGCGCCGCAGCCTGCGCGCCCGTGCCCACGGGCTCAATCCCGTCGTCTCCATCGCCCAGAACGGCCTGTCCGACGCCGTCCTCAAGGAAATCGACGCGAGCCTGAAGGCCCATGAACTCATCAAGATCCGTGTCTACAATGATGATCGCGATGAGCGGGAGGCGCTCCTGACCACCATCTGCGATGATCTGGGCGCCGCCCCGGTGCAGCATATCGGCAAGCTCCTCGTCGTTTGGCGCCCGGCGCCCGACGAGGACGATGCCGGCGCGCCGGCCAGGGCAGCGAGCCGTTCCCGTCGCCCGGCCCCCCGCCGCACCAAGCGCAGCTTCCAGAACTGATTACCTGAGGCCCCGGCTGGCGGAGACCACCAGCCACAGGCCGAGGATGCTCTGCACCAGATAGAGAATGCTCGAAATCCCGTGCCAGGCCGCGAAGCGGTCCCGCAGCACGGTTTCCATCACTTCCCGCGGCCAGGCTTCGGCCTTGAGCTGGGCCATCAGGGGCTGAATTCCGAACTGGCTGGCGACGGTGAGAGCCAGGATGACCAGGGTCAGCCAGAAAGCCGCCCGCCGGAAGGCTCCGCCGCCCAGGCGGATGAGAAGGAAGCCCGCCAAATAGGCGCCGCAGCCCAGCCCGATCCAACCCATCACCGCGAATAGTTTGCCCGCCACCAGCCCCGCCAGCTGGCGGTCGCCCAGGGTAGCGAAAAGAGTCGGCGCCGCCACGTAGCCGATCACCCACATGCCGCCTATCCAGGCGGTCAGAGCGATGAAATACAGGGCTTCCGTGAAGTTGCGCACGACGGGCTTATTCGTACCTCACGTCGAGGATTTCGTATTCCCGCATGCCGCCCGGCGCCTGCACCTGGGCGATGTCCCCGGCGTACTTGCCGATCAGGGCCCGGGCCATGGGAGAGCTCACCGACAGCTTGCCGGATTTGATGTCGGCTTCGTCCTCGCCGACGATCTGGTAGGTGAACTGGTCGCCGGAATCCTGGTCCTCCACATCCACCGTGGCGCCGAAGACGCAGCGGCCATCGGCGTCCAAGAGCTGCGGGTCGATGATCTGGGCGTTGGAGAGCTTGCCCTCCACTTCCTGGATGCGGCCTTCGATGAAGCCCTGGCGTTCCTTGGCGGCGTCGTACTCGGCGTTCTCCGATAGGTCGCCATGGGAGCGCGCCTCAGCGATGGCGGCGATGACGCTGGGCCGGTCCACGGTCTTCAGGCGGTGCAGCTCGGCGCGCAGTTTCTCGGCGCCGGTCACGGTCAGCGGAATTTTGCTCATTCTTTTCTTCTACCAAAGCAAAACCGCCGGCGCCCCAAGGGGCCACCCCGGCGGTTTGGGTTGTTTTCAGTGCAGCTGGGCGTGCAGGGTCTGGATAGGATACACCACCAGATCCCCCATGTTGCGGATCCCCTCGGCCGCCGCTTCGGCGCCCCAGATGGTCGTGTACATGGTGACCCGCTGCTGCAGGCCGGAAGTCCGGATGGAGCGCGAATCGTTGATGGCCTGGCGCTTCTCTTCCACCGTGTTGATGATCAGAGCGATTTCATTGTTCTTGATCATATCCACGATGTGGGGACGCCCCTCGGTCACCTTGTTCACCGACTGCACCGGCAGGCCGGCCGCCTCGATGGCATGGGCGGTGCCGCGGGTGGCCACCAGGTGGAAACCGGCCTCGTGCAGGTGGCGCGCCACCTCGACCGCCTTGGCCTTGTCGCTGTCCTTGATGGACAGGAAGGCCTTGCCGGTGCGGGGCAGGCGGACGCCGGCCGCCAGCTGGGACTTGACGAAGGCCTCGGCGAAGCTGGTGCCGACTCCCATGACTTCGCCGGTGGACTTCATCTCCGGGCCGAGGATGGTATCGACGCCCGGGAACTTGACGAAGGGAAAGACGGCTTCCTTGACCGAGAAGTAAGGCGGAATGACTTCCCTGGTGACGCCCTGGTCCTTCAGGCTGCGGCCGGCCATGCAGCGGGCGGCGATCTTGGCCAGCTGGAGGCCGGTAGCCTTGGAGACGAAAGGCACCGTGCGGGAAGCCCGCGGATTCACTTCCAGGACATAGACAGTGCCGTCCTTGATGGCGAACTGGACGTTCATCAGGCCGCAGACGTTGAGGGCCTTGGCCATCAGCTTGGTCTGGCGCCGCAGTTCGTCCTGCACCGACTGGGAGAGGGAATAGGGAGGCAGGGAGCAGGCCGAGTCGCCGGAGTGGACGCCGGCCTGTTCGATGTGCTCCATGACGCCGCCGATGATCACTTCCTCGCCGTCGGACAGGGCATCCACGTCGCACTCGACGGCGTCGTTCAGGAAGCGGTCGAGGAGCACCGGGGAGTCGTTGGAAACCTTGACCGCCTCGCGCATATAGCGCTCCAGATCCTTCTGCTCATGGACGATTTCCATGGCGCGGCCGCCCAGCACGTAGGAGGGGCGCACCACCAGGGGATAGCCGATCTCGGCCGCCAGGCGCAGGGCTTCGTCCTCGGTCCGGGCGGTACGGTTGGGAGGCTGCTTGAGGCCCAGGTCGTGGAGGAGCTGCTGGAAGCGCTCCCGGTCCTCGGCCACGTCGATGGATTCAGGGCTGGTGCCGATGATGGGCACGCCATTGGCCTCCAGGGACAGGGCCAGCTTCAGGGGAGTCTGGCCGCCGTACTGGACGATGACGCCCACCGGCTTCTCGACATTGACGATCTCCAGGACGTCTTCCAGGGTCAGGGGCTCGAAGTAGAGCCGGTCGGAGGTGTCGTAGTCAGTGGAGACGGTCTCCGGATTACAGTTGACCATGATGGTCTCGTAGCCGTCTTCCCGCATAGCCATGGCGGCATGGACGCAGCAGTAGTCGAACTCGATGCCCTGGCCGATGCGGTTCGGACCGCCGCCCAGGACCATGATTTTCTTCTTGTCGGTGGGGCTGGCCTCGCACTCCTCCTCGTAGGTGGAGTACATGTAGGCAGTGCCGGTGGCGAATTCGGCGGCGCAGGTGTCGACCCGCTTGTACACCGGCCGCACACCCAGGGCATGACGGCGCTCGCGCACGGCGGATTCGCTCGCCTTGGTCAGATAGGCCAGGCGGCGGTCGGCGAAGCCCTTGCGCTTCAGGTAGCGCAGTTCGTCGGCGGTGAGGCTGTCCAGGGAGCGCTCCTCGATGGCCAGCTCGAGATCGACGATCTCCTTGATCTGCACCAGGAACCAGGGGTCGATCTTGGTCAGCTCGAAGACCTTCTCGACGGACATGCCGACGCCGAAGGCATCGGCCACGTACCACAGGCGGTCCGGCGACGGCCGGGCCAGCTGCTCGTCGATGGCCTCCGGATCAACGGACTTCAGGTTGAAGCCGTCCACGCCCACCTCAAGGCCGCGCAGGGCCTTCTGCAGGGACTCCTGGAAGGTGCGGCCGATGGCCATCACCTCGCCCACCGACTTCATCTGGGTGGTCAGGGTGGAGTCGGCCTGGGGGAATTTCTCGAAGGCGAACCGGGGCACCTTGGTGACCACGTAGTCGATAGAGGGCTCGAAGGAGGCCGGAGTCTTGCCGCCGGTGATCTCGTTGGCCAGCTCGTCGAGGGTATAGCCCACGGCCAGCTTGGCCGCCACCTTGGCGATGGGGAAGCCGGTGGCCTTCGAGGCCAGGGCGGAGGAGCGGGACACCCGGGGGTTCATCTCGATGACGATCATCCGACCGTCCTTCGGGTTGATGGAGAACTGGACGTTGGAGCCGCCGGTGTCGACGCCGATCTCGCGCAGCACCGCGATGGAGGCGTTGCGCATGATCTGGTATTCCTTGTCCGTCAAGGTCTGGGCCGGCGCCACGGTGATGGAGTCGCCGGTGTGCACACCCATGGGATCCAGGTTCTCGATGGAGCAGATGATGATGCAGTTGTCCGCCTTGTCGCGGACCACTTCCATCTCGTACTCCTTCCAGCCCAGGAGGCTCTCCTCGATCAGGAGCTCATGGGTGGGGGAAGCCTCGAGGCCACGCTTGCAGATGGTCTCGAACTCTTCCATGTTGTAGGCAATGCCGCCGCCGGTGCCGCCCAGGGTGAAGGACGGCCGGATGATGGTCGGGAAGCCGATCATGGCTTGGACCTGGTAGGCCTCTTCCATGCTGTGGGCCACCGCAGACCGGGCGGAGCCGAGACCGATCTTGGTCATGGCGGCCTTGAACTTCTCCCGGTCCTCGGCCTTGTCGATGGCTTCCTGGGAAGCGCCGATCAGTTCGACGCCGAACTTGTCCAGAACGCCTTCCCGGGCCAGGTCGAGGGCGCAGTTGAGGGCCGTCTGGCCGCCCATGGTGGGCAGCAGGGCGTCCGGGCGCTCCTTCTCGATGATCTTGGCGACCACCTGCCAGGTGATGGGCTCGATGTAGGTGACGTCGGCCATCTCCGGGTCGGTCATGATGGTGGCCGGGTTGGAGTTCACCAGGATGACCTTGTAGCCCTCCTGCCGCAGGGCCTTGCAGGCCTGGGCGCCGGAGTAGTCGAATTCGCAGGCCTGGCCGATGATGATCGGGCCGGCGCCAATGATGAGAATGCTCTTGATGTCTGTACGCTTGGGCATAGCTTGCCTCTGAATCTAACTGCCGCCTTAGCGGGCCGGCTGCAGCGCAGCCACGCCGCGCGCCATGGTGTCGATGAAACGGTCGAACAGGTAGGCCACGTCATGGGGGCCCGGGCTCGCTTCCGGGTGGCCCTGGAAGGAGAAGGCCGGCACGTCGGTGCGGGCGATGCCCTGGAGGGATCCGTCGAAGAGGGAGACATGGGTCGCCCGCAGGTTGCCCGGCAGGGTCTCGGGGTCGACCGCGAAGCCGTGGTTCTGGCTGGTGATTAGCACCTGGCCGGTGTCGAGGTCCTTGACCGGGTGGTTGGCGCCATGGTGGCCGAACTTCATCTTCATCGTCTTGGCGCCGGAAGCCAGGCCCAGGAGCTGGTGGCCGAGGCAGATGCCGAAGGTCGGGATGCCCCGATCCAGGAATTCCCGGATGGCCGAAATGGCGTAATCACAGGGCTCCGGGTCGCCGGGACCGTTGGACAGGAAGACGCCGTCCGGATTCATGGCCAGCACTTCGGCGGCCGGCGTCTGGGCCGGAACGACGGTCAGGTTGCAGCCCCGGGACGCCAGCATGCGCAGGATGTTCTTCTTGACCCCGTAGTCGTAGGCCACGACGTTGAAGCGGGCCTCGCCGCCGGGGGCATAGCCCTTCAGGGTCCATTCCCCTTCGTTCCAGGGATAGGACTCCTTGACGCTCACCACCTTGGCCAGGTCCATGCCGGCCAAGCCGGGGAAGGCGCGGGCCAGGGCCAGGGCCTTGGACTCGTCCACCTCGCCGGCCAGGATGCAGCCGGCCTGGGCGCCCTTCTCCCGCAGGATGCGGGTGAGCTTGCGGGTATCGATACCGGAGATGGCGACGATGCCGTGCTTCTTGAGGTAGTCGGACAAGGTGTCCTGCTGGCGCCAATTGGAGGCGCGGGGCGGCAGGTCGCGGACCACCAGTCCGGCGGCGTAGTTGGCGGCCGACTCGAAATCCTCGGCATTGCAGCCGGTGTTACCGATATGGGGATAGGTCAGGGTGACAATCTGACGGCAGTAGGAAGGATCGGTAAGAATCTCCTGGTAACCCGACATGGCGGTATTGAAAACCACCTCGCCGCTGGTCACCCCGTCTGCCCCGATGGATTGGCCCTTGAATACGGTTCCGTCGGCAAGGGCAAGTATGGCGGGTGAAAATGCGGGCAGCAACGACACGACCGACTCTCCTGGATATTGACTGTAGATGCGGCGAGCGGGGAGGCTCACAGCTCCCCGCTCGCATGATTCAAACCTTTGAATTTTACCCGAAACACCCCCTCCCCGGCAAATCCGCGACCCGCCGGGGCTCTGGCTATGCGGCCGGAAAGTGGCCGCCAGAGGTGATTCAACGCAGGCCCAGCACGTCCTGCATATCGAACAGGCCGGCCTGGCGCCCTGCCAGGAAACGAGCCGCCCGCAGGCTGCCGAGGGCGTAGGGCATGCGGCTGCCCGCCTTGTGGCTCACTTCCACCCGCTCGCCGATGCCGCAGAACATGACCGTATGGTCGCCGACAATGTCGCCGCCCCGTACGGTGGCGAAGCCGATGGTGGAGGGATCCCGCTCACCGGTCACGCCTTCACGACCGTAGACCGCGCAGTTCTTGAGGTCGCGCCCGAGAGCCTCGGCCACCACTTCGCCCATGCGCAGGGCGGTACCAGACGGGGCATCGACCTTCATGCGGTGATGGGCCTCGACGATCTCGATGTCGTAGCCCTGATTGAGGATGCGGGCAGCCGTATCGAGCAGCTTGAAGACCAGGTTGACGCCCACCGCCATGTTGGGGGCGAAAACCACGGGAATATCCTTGGCCGCCTCGGCAATCTTCTCCTTGCCGTCAGCCTCGAAACCGGTGGTGCCGATCACCATCGCCACGCCTTTCTGCCGGCACAGCTCCAGGTGGGCCAGGGTGCCCTGGGGACGGGTGAAGTCGATCAGGCAGTCGCACTGCTCCAGGCCGGCCGCCAGGTCGTCCGTGACCCGGACGTCGCTGGCCAGCCCCACCAGTTCGCCGGCGGTCTTGCCGATGATCGGGCTGCCCGGAACGTCGAAGACGGCGGCCAGTTCGGCTTCGCCATCCTTCAGGGTGGCCTCGATCAGCATGCGGCCCATGCGGCCGCCAGCCCCCACGATGCCGATACGCACCGGGTTCTGCTTTTGGTTCATCTTAAAGTCCTATTTTCTCACGAACGTTTCCGAAGAAGCCCTTTTCCTCGGGCGGCGGCAGGGGCTTGCCGGCGTCCTCGGGCGACAGGCTACCCAGGTCGATCACCTGGGTCTTGGCTACCGGCCCGGTGAGCTCGCTCACCGACCCCGCATCCACATCCCCCGTCACCCTTTCAAGCCGGTCGTTCTTGTCGAAGAAGACCGACAGGCGGCGCATCTCCACGGCGTTGGTGCGGCCGTTCTGGAAGCGGTAAACATAATCCCAGCGCTGGGCGTGGAAGACATCGGCTAGCATGGGCGTCCCGAGGATGAAGCGCACCTGGTCCCGGGTCTGGCCGGGCTTGAGCTGCGCCACCAGATCCTGGGTCAGGACGTTGCCCTGCTGGACGTCGATCCGGTACTCCGTAACGATGCGCGGAACGTAGGAACAGGCCGATAGGCAAACGCACGCCGAAACGGCCAAAAACATTCTGTGAAGAGCCATGCAGGAATACCAGGAATTTCGCAATCAGGGATAGAGCGTTATATCATAACCGAAATTGCCACCGCTCCCGCCGGCACAACTATTGGAAACCTCTAGATGAGCGACCCCCAGAGCCTGAAGAACATGGGTCTGAAGGCAACCTTCCCACGCCTCAAAATTCTCGACCTCTTCGAGAAGAGCGATGTCCGCCACCTGACTGCCGAAGACGTTTACCGCGCCCTAATCGCCGAAGGCATGGATATAGGCCTCGCCACCGTTTACCGGGTGCTGACCCAGTTCGAACAGGCGGGGCTCCTGGAGCGCCACTTCTTCGAATCCGGCAAGGCCGTCTTCGAGATCAACCGCGGCAAGCACCACGATCACCTGGTCTGCGTCGACTGCGGACGGGTGGAAGAATTCTACGATCCCGAAATTGAACGCCGGCAGAACCAGATCGCTGCCGAGCGCGGCTTCGCCATCCAGGAACACGCCCTGTACCTGTATGCCGAATGCACCAAGCCGAACTGCCCTCACCGTCCGACTGAAGGCAAGAAGTCCGACCAGGACTGAACCCTTGGCCGCTCAGGCCTCGGCTGAAAACCCCGCTGAAAGTTCCAGCCCCCCTGTCTCTTGATAGGCACCGATAGCGCGGCTGGCCTGCTGGCTGCCCGCCCGCGCCCGCTCCTCTGCCGCCTGCATGGCTGCCTCCTGGCGGGCCTCGATCTCCATCCGGGAAGCCAGGGAAGCCACCTGCCGGTCCTGGGCTGACGGGTCGGCCGGCGCTAGGGCCGTCGCCCGGATGTGCTGCGCCTTGGGGATGGTGGCTTCCGGGGTTCGTTCCTTCGACGTGTCGATGGACACCTCCCCCGCCACCGCATAGCGCTTGCGGTCCGGCCCGGTCTCGTAGGCAAAGCTGGCGCCGCCCCGCACCAGATCGGCGCCAACTGCGACATGGGCCTGTTCGTGGGCCCTCACCCTGCGGTCCGTCGCTCTCAGCTGGTCGACCACCCGCAGATCTTCCGGCGACAATTCAGTGGATTGGCTGGCCTTCGGGGACTGCTGTTCCTTGCCCTTGCCTTCCCGGAGCGCTGCCGAAGTGTCCCGGTACTGCTGCTTCAGGCCCGAAAGCATCAGGTTTTCGAAACCGTAGCTCTTCGTTGAACTTATCCCGGCGACCATTTGAGTGACACGGAACCCGTCTATTCCATGTCATCAATATAGCTTCCAGCCTCTTGTTTTCCCAGGCGTTTCAGCCCGTGCCGAGAAGCTCCCGGGCATGCTGGCGGGTCAGCTCTGTGATTTCCACCCCACCCAGCATGCGGGCGATCTCGCCGACCCGGCCTTCACCTTCCAGGGGCTCGATCCGGCTCAGGGTGGCGCCGGCCACCGTGGACTTGCTCACCCGCCACTGCCAGTCGGCCCGGGCAGCCACCTGGGGCAGGTGGGTGACGCACAGCACCTGGCGCTCCCGTCCCAGTTCGTGCAGGAGGCGGCCGACGATTTCCGCCACGCCACCGCCGATGCCCACATCCACTTCATCAAAAATGAGGGTCGGGACACTGGCCGAACGGGAAGTGACCACCTGGATCGCCAAGCTGATGCGGGAAAGCTCGCCCCCGGACACCACCTTGGCCAGGGGCTTGGGCTCGCTGCCGGCTAGCCCGGCAACACGGAACTCGACCTGCTCCAGGCCATAGGCCGCCCCGCCCTCCGCCGGCACCAGCGCCACCTCGAAGCTGCCGGTGGCCAGGGCCAACTGACGCATGAGTTCGGTCACCTTGCGGCCGAGCTTGCCGCTGGCTTTGCGGCGGCCGTCGGAAAGACCCTGGGCTCTCCCCATGAAATCCTTGCGGGCCGCCTCTACCCGGGCCTCCAGGGCCGCCAGGTCGGTGGTTTCGTTGAGTTCGGCCAATCGGGCTTTCCAGGCGGCCAGCAGTTCCGGCAACTCCTCCGGCCGGGTGCGGTACTTGCGGGCGCTGGCGTGGATGGCATCGAGCCGGCCCTCCACCTCGGCGAGCCGCGCCGGATCGAGATCGACCCGGTCGGTGTAGCGGCGCAGGCCGGACACCGCCTCGGACAGCTCGGCCTGGACCGACTCCAGCAACTGGGCGACCTCGCCGAGGTCCGGGTCGAAGGCCGCCAGGGCATCGAGGCGCGCCGCCACCGTGTCCACCTGGCTGGCGCAGGCGCCGTCGCCGTCGGCCAGGGCCGTCAGGGCGAACTGGGCGCCCTCGATCAGGCTGGCGGCATGGGCCAGGCGGCGATGCTCGGCCTCCAGCTCGCTCCATTCGTCCGGCGAGAAGGCCAGACTCTCCACGTCCTGCACCTGCCACTCCAGCTGTTCCCGCTCCCGGGCCAGGGCCTCGCCGCCGGCGGCGGCCGTGGCCAGGGCATGTTCCGCCTCCCGCCAGCGGCGGAAATCGGCCGCCACTTCCTTGGCCAGATCGGCCAGGCCGGCGTGGCCGTCCAGCAGGGCGCGCTGGGCATCGGCCCGGAGCAGGGATTGATGGGCATGCTGGCCGTGGATATCCACCAGGCTCTCCGCCACCTCCCGCAGCTGCTGGACGGTGGCTGGCGAACCGTTGATATAGGCGCGGGAGCGCCCCCCGGCGTCGATCACGCGGCGCAGCAGCAGCTCTTCGTCGATGGCCAGGTCGGAAGCCTCCAGCCATTCCCGGATGGCCGGCCGGTCGGCGATGTCGAAGGTGGCCGCCACTTCGGCCTTGTCGCAGCCGGCCCGGACCACCCCGGCATCGGCCCGCTCGCCCAGGGCCAGGGCCAGGGCATCCACCAGGATGGACTTGCCGGCCCCGGTCTCGCCGGTGAGGGCGCCGAAGCCGGTGTCGAATTCGAGTTCGAGCCGGTCGACGATGACGAAATCGCGAATGGTCAGATGGCGCAGCATCGGTTCTTATTGATGTCCCTTGGGCCGCTCGCTCCAGTGCAGTTTCTGGCGCAGCATGGCGAAGTAGCTGTAGCCCGGCGGATGGAGGAAGCAGATGGAGTAATCGGAGCGTTTGAGGCGTACGCAGTCGTGCAGTTGCAGGTTCTGGGTCACTTGGCCGTCGAAGTGCACCCGGGCGTCGTCGGCATGGGTGATGCGCAGTTCGATCTCGGCCCGGTCATTGACCAGGATGGGGCGGTTGGTCAGGGCATGGGGGCAGAGGGGCACCAGGGCGATGCCGCTCAGGGTCGGGTGCAGGATGGGGCCGCCGGCCGAGAGGGAGTAGGCGGTGGAGCCCGTGGGCGTGGACACGATGACGCCGTCGGAACGCAAGTTGTAGATGAATTCGCCGTCGATGAAGAGCTCGAACTCGATCATGCGGCCGATCGGCCCCTTGTCGATCACCACGTCGTTCAGGGCCATGTTGGAGGCGATCTCCCGGCCGCCGCGGATCACCTCCGCCCCCAGGAGCATGCGGTTCTCCGGGGTGAAGCGCCCATCCAGGAGGTCGTCCATGCAAGTCAGCATGTCGCTGCGGGCGATGTCGGTCATGAACCCCAGGCGCCCCTGGTTTACCCCCACCAGGGGCACGCCGTAGCGGGACAGGCGGCGGGCGGCGTTGAGCATGGTGCCGTCGCCGCCGATGACGATCGCCAGGTCGGCATGGGCGCCGATGTCGTTGAAGCCGCAGGTGATCCAGCGGGAGAGATCGAGGTGGCGGCCAATATGCTCCGACGTCTCCCGTTCGATGAAGACCGACACACCCCGCTGGTGGAGATACTCCGCCAGGCGGTAGAGGGATTCGGCGATTTCCAGGCTGTGGTATTTGCCGATCAGGGCAATGGTGCGGGGGGAGCGGTAAGAACCGAAAGCGGAGTCCATGGCCGAATTTAAGCATAAAACGCCGCTGGAATGGATCGTGCATCGGCAGTCGCGCCCTGGGGCGCTACCGATCGGCGGATTTATTTGTACAATGAGTCTCCATGCTCGACGACCGCTCCCGCACCCTCCTCAAAGTACTGGTCGAACACTACATCGCCAGCGGCCAGCCGGTGGGATCGCGCGCCCTTTCCCGCTATTCCGGCCTCGACCTGTCCCCGGCCACCATCCGCAATGTCATGGCCGACCTGGAGGACGCCGGTTTCGTCGCCAGCCCGCACACTTCCGCCGGCCGGGTGCCGACCGCCCGGGGCTACCGCTTCTTCGTGGACAGCCTGCTCACCGTCCAGCCCTTGGAAGCCCTCCAGCTGGGCCGTATCGAAGGGGCGCTGAATGCCAGCCAGCCCCAGCAGCTCATCGCCAACGCTTCCCAGCTGCTGTCCGGTCTCACCCACTTCGCCGGCATCGTGGTGGCGCCGCGCCGGACGGCGGCCAAGATCCGCCAGATCGAGTTCCTCAACCTGTCCGAGAAGCGCATCCTGCTCATCATCGTCACCACCGACGGCGACGTGCAGAACCGCATCCTGCTCACCGAGAAGCCCTACAGCCCGGCCGAGCTGGTGAGTGCCGCCAATTACCTGAACCAGCATTTCGCCGGCCTCGACTTCGAGCAGATCCGCGCCCGCCTCCACGCCGAGCTGCAGCAGCTGCGCAACGACATCTCACCCCTCATGCAGGCCGCCCTGGAGGCCGGCAACGAGGCCCTGTCGGACGATTCCGGCCACTATGTCATCTCCGGCGAGAAGAACCTGCTGGACGTGGAGGAGCTGTCCTCCAACATGAAGCGCCTGCGCCAGCTCTTCGACCTCTTCGAGCACAAGTCGGGCCTGGCCCGTCTGCTGGACCTCTCCCACCGGGCCGAGGGCGTACAGATATTCATCGGCGGCGAATCGGGCATCGCCCCCCTCGACGAGTGCAGCGTGGTCACCGCTCCCTACGAGGTGAACGGCCAGATCGTCGGCTCGGTGGGTGTCATCGGCCCGACCCGCATGGCCTACGAGCGGGTCATCCCCATCGTCGACATCACCGCCCGCCTGCTCTCCAGCGCCCTCACCCACCAAACCACCTGATGCCCCGATTCCTCTCCGAGCCTGCCCACCAGCATGACGCTGCGGCCCAGACCGCGGTCGTCCTCATCAACCTCGGCACCCCGGAGGCCCCCACGGCCCCGGCCCTGCGGCGCTACCTCAAGGAGTTCCTGTCCGACCCGCGGGTGGTGGAGATTCCCCGCCTGGTCTGGTGGCCGATCCTGAACGGCATCATCCTCAACCTGCGGCCCAGGAAGTCGGCCGAGAAGTACGCCACGGTGTGGACTCCGGACGGCTCTCCCCTCAAGGTTCACACCGAGCGCCAGGCCAAGCTCCTGGGCGGCCTGCTGGGGGAACAGGGCCACCGGGTGAAGGTGACCTGGGCCATGCGCTACGGCGCCCCATCGGTGCCGGACGTGCTGGCCAGGGTCAAGGCCGAGGGAGTCAGCCGCATCCTCCTGGTGCCCATGTATCCCCAGTACGCCGCCAGCACCACCGCCACCGTCCTCGATGCGGCCTGCGCCTGGCTGCAACGCACCCGCAACCAGCCGGAAATCCGCAGCATCCGCAATTTCCACGACGACGAGGGCTACCTCGCCGCCCTGGAGCAGACGGTGCGAGCCCATTGGCGGCAGCATGGCCAGCCCGATGCCGGCAGCCGCCTGGTCATCAGCTTCCACGGCCTGCCCCGGCGCAGCCTCGACCTCGGCGACCCCTATTACTGCGAATGCCAGAAGACCGGCCGGCTGCTGGCCGAACGCCTGGGGCTCAAGCCCGAGCAGTACGCCGTCTGCTTCCAGTCCCGCTTCGGCCGGGCCGAGTGGCTCCAGCCCTACACCGCCCCGACCCTGGAAGCCATGGCCAAGGCCGGGGTACGGCGGGTGGATGTGATCTGCCCCGGTTTCGTGGCCGACTGCCTGGAGACCCTGGAGGAAATCGCCCTGGAGGGCAAGGACACCTTCCTGGCGGCGGGCGGCAAGGAATACCGCTACATCCCGGCCCTCAACGAGGAACCGGGCTGGATCGAAGCCCTCGCCCGCCTGGTCGAGCGCCATCTGCAGGGCTGGCCGACCCGGGAAATCGCCAGCCCGGAACGCCTGGCGGCCACTGCCGAGCGCGCCCGCAAGCTGGGCGCCCCCACCTGAGGGATTAATCCGCCGAACGGCTCAACTCAGCCTCCGAACCGCCGTTAACGACCTATCAGGTCAACGGAGGCTGCCATGAGAATCACCAGTGCCAATCTGCAGATGGCTGCGACCCACGCCGCCAGCCAGCGCCACGAAGTGAGCGAGTCCCTGCGCATGTGGGTCGGCCGGGAGAGGCCGGACTTCGAAGGCCGGGGCGCAGGCCCGGCACCGGCCAGCCAGGTGGATATTTCCGACGCCGCCAAGGCAGCCCAGGGAAGCGAAGCCCGGGGGACGGACAAGGACCGGGATCCGGCCGAGAGCGACCCCAAGCTCCTCCTCATCCGGGCCATGCTGGAATTCCTGACCGGCCGCAAGATCAAGGTCTTCGACGCCCGGGAACTGGGACCCGACCGGCCTGCCCCGGAAATGCCCGACTCCGGCCCGCAGGCGCCCCAGGCTGCCGGCTATGGCGTCGAATACGACTACCGGGAAACCTACAGCGAAACCGAGAAGACCACCTTTTCCGCCAGCGGCACGGTGCGCACCGCCGACGGCCGGGAAATCCGCTTCACCGTCGACCTGGCCATGGAGCGCAGCTACCAGGAAGAAAGCCAGACCCGCCTGCGCCTGGGCGACGCCCCCCAGCGCAAGGACCCCCTGGTGCTGAATTTCGGCAGCACCGCCGCCCAGCTCACCGACACCCGCTTCCGCTTCGACCTCGACGCCGACGGCCAGGCCGACAGCATCAATTTCGTGGCCCCCGGCAGCGGCTTCCTGGTCCTCGACCGCAACGGCGACGGCAAGGCCAATGACGGCTCCGAACTGTTCGGCCCCGCCACCGGCAACGGCTTCGCCGAACTGTCCCGCCTCGACGATGACCGCAACGGCTGGATCGACGAGAACGACCGCGCCTACCAGGACCTGCGGGTATGGACCAAGGACGCCGGCGGCAACGACCACCTCGCCTCCCTGGCCGAATCCCAGGTCGGTGCCATCTCCCTCCTCCAGGTGGGCACCCCCTTCGAC
>DATFAA010000005.1:0-35894 GCA_035255045.1 Rhodocyclaceae bacterium
CGGACCGGGGATCCATCATCCCCGGTCCGAGCCCGGACTCGGTGATCCCGGGTCCGCGGCAGGAATCGATCATCCCCGGTCCCGACCGGGGATCGATCATCCCGGGCACGAGCAGTAATTCCAGCGGTGATACGGGCCGGCGCAAGTCGCCGGTCTGGACACCGGATCGCATCGACGGTTCGCAATAAGAGTTCCCTACCATGACCGCCGCCAGCATCGTCTTCGCCATCGCTTTCTATCTTGCCGCCGCGCTGTTCGCAGTTGGGCTCGGGCTGCGCATTGCCCTTTACGGGCGCACTCCTGCGCCCCTCAAGATTCCGACCACTCCGGCACCGACCACGACCGCCGGCGTGGCTTTCCGGATGTTCCAGGAGGTTGCCTTCTTCTCCAGCCTGTTCAAGGGCAACCTCTGGATCTGGGGTCTTGGCTGGCTCTTCCACGTCAGCCTCGCCCTCGTCCTCCTGCGTCACCTGCGTTACTTCACCGAACCGGTGTGGGGCTGGGTGGCCTACCTGCAACCCTTCGGCATCTATGCCGGCCTCGCCATGGTCGCCGGACTAGCCGGACTCTGGCTGCGCCGCATGGCGGTGGAGCGCATCCGCTACATCTCCACGCCCTCCGACCACCTGATCCTGGCGCTGCTCATCCTGATCGGCTTTTCCGGTCTGATGATGAAGTTCGTGTCCCATACCGACATCGTCGCCGTCAAGGCCTTCTTCCTGGGGCTCATGCTCCTGGATTGGCAGCCCCTGCCGGCGGACGGTCCCCTCTACGTCCATCTCAGCTTGGTGGCGATCCTGCTGGCGGTCTTCCCCTACTCGAAGCTGCTGCATGCCCCCGGCGTCTTTTTCTCGCCCACTCGCAACCAGGCCGACAACCCCCGCGAGGTGCGCCACCTGGCCAGTTGGGCCGCCCGACTGGAGAAGAACTGATCCATGTCCGCCAATACCGAAGCCACCGCCGTGCGTGAGGAAGCGCCCAAGCCGTCCCCGGCACCGGCAGCCCAGCCCGCGGCCAAGCCCAAAGCCAAGATCGAAGCCCCGGCCCTGCGGGAATATCCCACCGTGCCGGCACTTCTGCCGGGGGCCATGGCCGAATCCAAGCCCTACGTCGCCTCCGAGAAGATCCAGGAAGCCATCGGCTTTCCGGGGCAGCTCGCCGACGACTGGCAGGCGAAGGCCCTCGGCCGCATGGGCGAACTGCTGGACAAGTACCGGTCCCTGCGGGTGTACATGGATGCCTGCGTCCATTGCGGCGCCTGTACCGACAAGTGCCATTACTTCATTGGCACCCAGGATCCGAAGAACATGCCCGTCGCCCGTCAGGAGCTGATGCGCAGCGTCTATCGCCGCTATTTCTCGGTGGCCGGCCGGCTGTTCCCGAAGCTCGTCGGCGCCCAGGACCTGACCCGCGAACTCCTGGATGACTGGTACACCTATTTCAACCAGTGCTCCGAATGCCGCCGCTGCTCGGTCTTCTGCCCCTACGGCATCGACACCGCCGAAATCACCATGGCGGGCAGGGAAATCCTCGATGCTGCAGGCTACGGCCAGAAGTACTCCAACGAGATCATCGGCAAGGTCCATCGCATCGGCAACAACCTGGGCCTCCCTGGCCCCGCCCTCGAGGACACCCTGGTCGGACTGGAGGAGGACGTCAAGGAAGATACCGGTGTCGACGTTCGCTTTCCCATGGACCAGGCCGGCGCCGAGGTGCTCCTCATCACCCCGTCCGCCGATTTCTTCGCCGAACCCCATGTGGACAGCCTGGTCGGCTACGCCAAGGTCTTCCACCAGGCCGGCATCAGCTGGACGCTGTCGTCCAAGGCTTCCGAGGCCGGCAATTTCGGCATGTTCATCGGCAACTACGAGCAGCTCCGCAAGATCGCCCTGCGCATCCGCGAAGCCGCCCTCGAACTGGGCGTCAAGCGCATCGTCGTCGGCGAATGTGGCCACGCCTGGCGCGTCGCCTACAGCTTCTGGAACACCCTGACCGGCATCGGCGCCGGCGGCGATGATCCCTTCGCGGCCATGCTCCAGAAGCAGCTCGACCACCGCTACAAGCAGCCCAGTCACATCTGCGAGGTGACCTGGGACCTGATCCAGCGCGGCGCCCTGAGCTTCGACAAGGAGGCCAACGACCACCGCATCATCACCTTCCACGACTCCTGCAACGTTGCCCGGGGCTCGCGCATGGGGGACTACCCCGGTGGCCAGTTCGACATCCCGCGCAACATCATCAAATCCGTCGCCAATAAGTTCGTCGAGATGTCCTCCGACACCATCCACGAGAAGACCTTCTGCTGCGGCGGCGGCGGCGGCCTCCTGACCGACGAACTGATGGACCTGCGGGTGAAGGGCGCCCTGCCGCGCATGGAAGCGCTGCAGCGGACCGTCGATGAACACGGGGTGAACTTCATGGCCACCATCTGCGCCATCTGCAAGGCCCAGTTCACCAAGGTTCTGCCCTATTACGGTTTCAAGATGAGCATGGTGGGCGGGGTCCACCAGCTCGTAAGTACAGCCATCCGGCTCGGCGACAAGTCCTGAACGCGCCGATCAACCAACACACCATACGGAGAGAGCAGCCATGTCCACCAGCACCGACAAGGGTACCAGCCAGCAGGGCAGCACGACGTTGAGTTTCCGGCGTTACCGGGAAGGCGACGCCCAGTGGAAGGACAACCACGACAAGATCTTCAATGCCAGTTGGTCCCACAAGTGCCCGACCTACATCCAGTCCACGCCGCCCTGCCAGGGCAGCTGCCCGGCGGGTGAGGACATCCGGAGCTACCTCAACATCGTCCGCGGCATCGAGAAGCCGCCCGTCGGTCCCGATGGCAAGCCGACCATGTCCTGGCAGGAGTATGCCTGGCGTCGGCTGACCGAAGCCAACCCCCTGCCCGCCGTCATGGGCCGAGTCTGCCCTGCCCCCTGCGAGAGCGGCTGCAACCGCAACCAGCTCGAGGATCACGTCGGCATCAATTCCGTCGAGCATTTCCTGGGCGAGTACGCCAACAAGAACAACCTCCAGTTCCCGAAGCCCGAGAAGTCCACCGGCAAGAAGATCGCGGTCATCGGCTCGGGCCCTGCCGGCCTGTCCTGCGCCTACCAGCTGGCCAAGAAGGGCCACGAGGTCACCATTTTCGACGACCACGAGTACCTGGGCGGCATGATGCGCTACGGCATCCCCGGTTTCCGCACCCCGCGCCAGGTTCTCGACGCCGAGATCCAGCGCATCCTCGATCTGGGTGTGAAGACCCGCATGAACTGCCGGGTCGGCACCGACATCAGCCTGGACGAGCTGCGGGAAGAATTCGACGCCGTCTTCCTGGGCCTCGGCGCCCAGGCCGGCCGCGCCCTGCCGGTGGCTGGTGCCGAGAACGTACCCAACGTGGTCACCGCCACCTCCTTCCTGCGGGCCTTCAACGACGGCCGCCTGAAGCATGTCGGCAAGCGCGTGGTCGTGGTGGGCGGTGGCGACACCTCCATCGACGTGGCCACCGTTGCGCGCCGTCTGGGCCATATCGAAAACGCCAAGCCGACCGATTTCGAGAACGCCATCGCCGGCCGTCTGGCCCAGGACGTGGCCGAGGTGTCGGCCAAGCAGGGAGCCGACGTCACCCTCACCTCCATCTTCCCCATCGAGAAGATGCAGGCTAACCGCCACGAGATCGAGCAGGCCCTGGCCGAGGGCATCAACATCCGCGGCGGCCTGGTGCCGGTAGGCGTGGTGAAGGCCGCCGACGGCCGCGCCACTGCCCTGCGGGTGGCCCAGTGCGAGGCCAAGATTGCCGGCGGCAAGCTGGATGTGAAGATCATCGAGGGCACCGAGGAAGACATTCCCGGCGACCTCTTCGTCTCGGCCATCGGCCAGGCGGTTGATTTCACCGGGCTCGAGGTGTTCAACAACGGCAAGGGCGGCATCAGCGCCGACCGCAACTACCAGGTCCAGGGGCAGGCCGGCGTGTTCGTCGGCGGCGACGTGCTGCGTCCCCACCTGCTGACCACCGCCGTCGGCCACGGCTCCATCGCCGCCGAAGGCATCGACCGCTTCCTGGCCGGCGAAGAGTTGGAGAAGCGTCCCAAGATCGACGTCCATACCTTCGACATCATGCGCAAGATGGTCGAGAAGGGCATCCAGGTCGGCACCATCGAGGAGCCCCAGCGCGGCACCGACCACAGCAGGGGCGCGGTCCACAATTTCGATAACCGCTCCGACCGCTACGTCATCACCCACAAGGAACTCTTCCTGGGCCATTTCGGCTACGACGCACGCCGCCACCGCAAGGTCGTCACCCTGGACAAGGAGAGCGCCCTGGGCAATTTCGAGGAGCGCCTCGAAGCCCTGACCGAAGCCGAGGTGGTGGCCGAAGCCAAGCGCTGCATGAGCTGCGGACAGTGCTTCGAGTGCGACAACTGCGTGGTCTACTGCCCCCAGACGGCCGTCAAGCGCGTGCCGAAGAAGGAAGCCACCACCGGCCGCTACGTCGAGACCGACTACACCCGCTGCATCGGGTGCCACATCTGCCACGATGTTTGCCCGACTGGCTACATCCAGATGGGCTTGGGCGAATAGGGACAAAAATGGTGAGCTTCGCAGCAATCGCACGCTCTGCTCTCCTGGCCGCCGGGCTCGCCGCAGCGGTGGGCTTCGCTCAAGCCGATGGCCGGGTCCCCCGGCCGTCGGTGAGCGTGGCCCCGGACGCCGGCAGCTGCGTGGCGCCGCCGGCCGAGATGCGGCGCAACCACATGGACATGCTCAAGCACCAGCGAGACAAGACCCTGCGGGAAGGTGAAAGGGGCGCCAAGGTCAGCCTGAACGGTTGTATCAACTGCCATGCCGGCAAGGAGACAGGTTCGGTCACCGGCAACGGGCAGCAGTTCTGCGAAAGCTGCCACGCCTACGCAGCGGTCAAGCTCGACTGCTTCGAATGCCACCAGCCCAAAGCCGCCAAGACCAGTCAGGGAGGACAACGATGAGCGGACAAGAACAGAAGCCCCTGCCGGGCCGCCGGGTATTCCTGGCCGGCGGCGCCGCTGCCGCCCTCGGCGTCCTCCTGGCGCCGGGCATCCGGCTCATCGAGGTTGCCGCGGCAACTGGCGGCCAGCCCGGCACCCGGGCCTCCGCCAAGGTGCGCTGGGGCCTCCTCATCGACACCACCCAGTGCTCTTCCGACTGCACCGCCTGCGTCGATGCCTGCCAGACGGAGAACCACATCTCCGGCACGGCGCCCACCGATTCCCAGTGGCTGCGCAAGGTGGAGCTGAAGGACATGCGCAGCGGCCGCAGCGCCAGCGTGCCGGTCATGTGCCAGCACTGCGCCAAGCCGGCCTGCGTGGACGTCTGCCCCACCGGGGCGTCGTTCAAGCGGGCCGACGGCATCGTCCTGGTGGACAGGCACGCCTGCATCGGCTGCCGCTACTGCATGATGGCCTGTCCCTACAAGGCCCGTAGCTTCGTCCATGCCCCGGTGGATGACCAGAATCCCGAGGTGCCCCGCGGCAAGGGCTGCGTCGAGGGCTGCACCCTCTGCGTGCACCGGGTCGACAAGGGCCAGCAGCCGGCCTGCGTCGAGAGTTGCCCTAACCAAGCCATGCTTTTCGGCGATCTCAACGACCCCGAGAGCGCCATTTCCCAGCGCCTCCGGACCATCGCCACGACCCAGGTGCGAGCCGATCTCGGCCTCGATCCTGGCGTCCGCTACCACGGAATCTGAACCATGGGCCAAGCCTGCAAACAATTCGACGACTCCCGTTTCTACGCCCTGGTGGGCCTCGGCCTGGCCGTTCTGCTGGCCGGCCTGGGCGCCTTCCACTACATGGAGGAGCACGGCCATATCGTCACCGGCATGAACAACCAGGTGGTGTGGGGCGCCCCCCACGTCTTCGCCATCTTCATGATCGTGGCCGCTTCCGGGGTTCTCAACGTGGCCTCCATGGGCTCGGTGTTCGGCAAGACCATCTACAAGGTGCGGGCTCCCCTTTCCGGGCTCCTGTGCTTGGCCCTCCTGGGCGGCGGCCTGATGGTGCTCATGCTGGATCTCGGCCGTCCCGACCGGATCATCGTCGCTGCCACCCACTACAACTTCACCTCGGTGTTCGCCTGGAACGTCTTCCTCTACTCCGGCATGTTCACCATCGTCGCCCTCTACCTGTGGACCCTGATGGAGCGGCGCATGAAGCCCTACTCCAAGCCCGCCGGGCTGATGGCCTTCATCTGGCGCCTGGTGCTGACCACCGGTACCGGCTCCATCTTCGGCTTCCTGGTGGCGCGCCAGGCCTATGGCTCAGCCGTCCTGGCACCCATGTTCATCGTCATGTCCTTCGCCTGGGGGCTGGCGGTGTTCTACATCGTGCAGTCCGCCATGTTCGCCTGGAACGGCCTCCAGCTCCATCCGGCCATCCTGCGCCGGATGCGCAACCTCCTCGGTGTCTTCGTGGCCGGTACCGCCTACTTCGTCGCCGCCTACCACCTGACCAACCTCTACTTCGCCCGCCAGACCGACTTCGAGCTCTTCATCCTGTTCCAGGGCGGCGTCTACACCCTGCTCTTCTGGCTGGGATTCGTTGTCGTCGGCACCCTGATGCCGCTGCTCCTGGTCTTCCACCCGGCCCTGGGCACCCAGCGGGCCATGCTGTTCGCCTCCATCGGCGTCATCCTGGGGGCCTTCGCCCTGCTCTACAGCTTCATCATCGGCGGTCAGGTGTGGCCCCTGCAGCTCTTCCCGGGGTACGCCGCCAGCAGCACCTTCGGTGACGGGACCATCGCCAGCTATTCCCCCAGCCTGCCGGAAATTTTGCTCGGCATCGGCGGCATGGCGGCGGCCTTCCTGATCACCACCGTCGGCGTGCGCATCCTGCACTTCCTGCCGGAAGACGACCTGATCCCCCTCGAAGCCATCACCGCCGACTGACCCCGGAGACGACCATGCACCGCTTTCTTCTCTCGGCCGCCCACCGCTCCTCGGGCAAAACGACGGTCAGCATCGGCCTCTGCGCCGCCCTGAAGAAACGCGGAATGGAAGTCCAGCCCTTCAAGAAGGGACCCGACTACATCGATCCCATGTGGCTGGGCCAGGCCGCCGAGCGGCCCTGCTACAACCTGGATCCCCACCTGTCCGACCCGGAGGAGCTGCGCCGCACCTGCCTGCGCCGCTCCCTCGATGCCCAGGTCTGCCTGGTGGAGGGCAACATGGGGCTCTACGACGGCCTCTCCCTGGACGGCCGCGACAGCAATGCCGGCCTGGCCAAGCAGCTGGGCCTGCCGGTGGTCCTGGTGGTCGACTGCCGCGGCACGACCCGCGGCATCGCTCCCCTGGTCCTCGGCTACCAGGCTTTCGATCCCGACATCACCATCGCCGGCATCATCCTCAACCGGGTCGGCGGCAAGCGCCACGAATCCAAGCTGCGGGCCGTGCTGGAGCAATACACCCGGATCCCGGTGCTGGGCGCCATTCCCGAAACCCCGGAAATCGCCATCCATGAGCGCCATCTAGGCCTGGTGCCGAGCAACGAAGCGGGAGACGCGGCCGAGCGCATCGCCTGCCTGGAGCGCATCGTCAGTGCCCATGTGGACGTGGACCGGCTCCTCGAGCTCACCGCTGACCGGCAATTCCCGCCCCTTTCCCTGGCGATTGGCGCGCCCCGCAAGCCGGCCCGCCCCACCGTGCGCATCGGCATCGCCCGGGACGAGGCCTTCGGCTTCTACTACCCGGACGACCTGGAAGCCCTCGAAGCCGCCGGGGCCGAACTGGTGCCCTTCGACACCCTACGGGACACCCGTCTGCCCGAGGTGGACGGCCTCTTCATCGGGGGCGGCTTTCCCGAAGTGATGGCTGCCGGCCTGGAAGCCAATGGCAGCCTGCGGACCCAGCTACGCCGCGAGATCGAAGACGGCATGCCGGTCTACGCCGAGTGCGGCGGCCTGATGTACCTGACCCGCTCCATCACCTGGCAGGGCGAAACCCATGCCATGGTGGGAGCCATCCCCGCCGACACGGTCATGCACAAGAAGGCGGTGGGCCGTGGCTACGTGGAACTGGAAGCGACCGTCGACCATCCCTGGCTGCCCCACGACGCCGCGCCGATCCGGGCCCACGAATTCCACTATTCCAGCCTGACGAACGTGGCGCCCGACCTCAAATACGCCTGGCGGGTACGCCGGGGACACGGCATCGATGGCCAGCGGGATGGCATCGTCCATGGCAACGTACTGGGCGCCTACAGCCATCTGCGGTCGGTGCTCGGGCTGGAGTGGCCGACCCGCTTCGTCGCATTTGTTCTTGCGTGCCGGCTCCAACGCCGTCTCGCCCAACCAACGGCCGCCTGCGCCTGACAACTATGACATCCGCCCCCGAGGAGACCTCCGCCATGGACATCTTTCCCGTTCCGCCCGTTGCCATGATGGCCGACATCCCGGTCCGTAACCCGCTTCAGCCTGGTCAGGTGGCCCTGGTCGGCACCGGGCCCGGCGACCCGGAACTGCTCACCCTGCGCGCCCTGCGCCTCATCCAGCAGGCGGAGGTGGTGCTGTACGATAACCTGGTATCCCCCGAGATCATGGTCCTGGTACCGCCCCAGGTGGAGCGGGTCTACGTGGGCAAGAAGCGCAGCGACCACGCCATGCCCCAGGAAAACATCAACCAGTTGCTAGTGGATCAGGCCAAGACCGGCAAGCGCGTGGTGCGCCTGAAGGGCGGCGACCCCTTCGTTTTCGGACGGGGCGGCGAGGAAATCGAAACCCTGGCAGCTGAAGGCGTCTCTTTCCAGGTGGTGCCCGGCATCACCGCTGCCCTCGGGGTATCCTCCTACGCCGGCATTCCCCTCACCCACCGGGACTACGCCCAGGCCTGCGTCTTCGTCACCGGCCACCTCAAGGATGGCACCGCCGACCTGGACTGGCCGGCCCTGGCCCGTCCCCGGCAAACCGTGGTGTTCTACATGGGCTTCATGGCCCTGCCCGAAATCTGCCGCCAGCTGACCGCCCACGGGCTGCCGCCCGAGACGCCGGTGGCCGTGGTCCAGCAGGCCACTACGGCCGAGCAGCGCACCATCATCGGCAGCCTGGCGACCATGCCTTCCTTGGCGACCGCCGCAGATCTCCGCCCGCCTTCCCTGATCATCGTCGGCGAGGTGGTGGGTCTGCGCCAGAAGCTCGACTGGTACGCCGAATCCCGGCTGGCCGCGACGGCCTAGTCTTAGGCCAATCGACCGTCGGCGGGCCGCCTGTTGGCGGCCCATTCTTTTCCCTACTCCACCGGCCGCTGTTGTCTTGCGGCCTTGAGGGCTCCGTGCCGAGCCTTGCTTTCCAGACGCTTCCGCGCCGAACTCCGGGTCGGCTTTGTCGCTCGGCGCTGCTCGGGTACGTGAGCCGCACCGGCGATCAAATCCTCCAGGCGGCGGAGCGCTTCGGCGCGGTTCTTCTCCAGGCTCCTGAATTCCTGGGCCTTGATGATGACGATGCCGTCCTTGGTGATACGCCGGTCGTCCAATTTCAGGAGACGCTCGCGAATCGCTTCAGGCAGGGACGAGGCCGCGATGTCGAAGCGCAGGTGCGCCGCGTTGGATACCTTGTTTATATTCTGCCCGCCCGCCCCCTGGGCGCGGACGGCAGTGATTTCGACTTCATCGGGGGGAACGGTGAAACGGGGACGCATGGGATAGTCCAGTCAGGTCAGCAATAGGCACCAGCATAACCCCGGTAGGGATTGCCGTAGACCTGCCGGCCGGCAGCGCGATGCGCCGCCATGAACCGTTCGATGTGGTGCGGGTCGGCGCCCTTCAACATCTCCTTGCAGGATGCGCTCGATCTCGCGCATCTCGGGGTCCTGGGCGCCGGGAACGAAAACCCACTCCTTATCCACCATGGCCAAACCAAGATACAACCTAAGGGGTTAGGGGACGAAAGGATCGGTGCGGTTCTTTCCCAAGCCACCGTTTCGGCCGGCACCGGCCTGAACGATGCCGCTAGGGTAGCTCGTCCTGGCCGACCGCTTCCAGATGCACCCCGACTGCCTGCAGAACGGGGATTTTCTCGACGCCGGCAGCGGTAGTGACCGGACGACGGACGGTGGCGAACCGGGCAAGATGGAGAATTTCCAGTTCGGGTCGCACGTCTTCCGGATCGAGGCAATGGTCGTCCAGGTGCATGGGCCCCAGCGGCCCAATGGCACGCCCTTCCATCAGGAACACTCCGCCGGCCTTCAGGGCGTTGGGCACCTGGCTGAACAGACGGCGGCGCTCCTCAGCCGGCCATTCCCCGAACAGCGCAACGATGCCCGACCAACGTTGATAGCCAAGCCGCCAGTCGGCGACGGGCGCCTGGTGCAGCCGTACCTTGACATCCACGGCCCTGGCCGACCCGGCGATGAGCGCCAGATGCTGGAAATCTTCCTCGAACACCGTAACGGCACGGCCGCGGCAGGCAAGCTGCACCGCATCCAGGCCATTGCCGCTCCCGAGGAAAAGGATCGGCCCTTCCGGGATCATCCCGTAATAGGCGCCAAGGAGAGGGTTGGCGATCGTCGCTCCCTGGCGCTCGTGCCGGAGCAGATCGGCGGCGCCGCCAGGAGCCTGGGGCAGCTGGATGGACGGCTGATTGACCTGGAGATGCATGGTGCGACGTCGACTCTCAGTGGTGAAACCAGTAGGCCCGGCGGGCGGCAAGGCTGCGGTTCATCGGAATACCGAAGATACCCGGGACAATTGATGTTGAATAGGCGCAGGCATGCAAATAATCGTTGCCATATGGGCAACAATTACGGGACTCCAAGGTCGCGCTCGTGTCCAACGGCATCACTGTCAGCCCCCGCATCGCCTCCGTTCAAATCGACGGCGGCAAGACGCGGGCTTCGATCGCTAGGAGCCGCGGGCGATGGAACGAACCGCCGAACGCAGGGATCGCTCTCCGGCATCGCAAGCCTCGCCGCCACCAACCGCCTCCGCTCCCCGCTGCTGTTCCACCGCGAAGACCGCCGCCTCGACCCGGGACACCATATTCAGCTTGGCCAGGATGTGCCTGACATGGAGCTTGACGGTGTCGTGGCTGATGACCAGCGCCTTGGCGATGGCCTTGTTGCTCATGCCGCGGGCCACATGCTCGAGAATCTGGCGCTCCCGCTCGGTCAATTGCTGCAGGGACGTCTTCTTCTCCTTCTGGGGACCGTCCTGGAGAATACTGGCCAGTTTTCCGGCCATGGCTGGCGCCACCACCAGTTCTCCCTTAGCGGCTCGCCGGATGGACTCGGTCACGTCGGCCGGTTCCATGTCTTTCAGAAGGTAGCCCCGCACACCCAGGCGCAGGGCGGCAGCCATGTCGTCCTTGGCATCGCTCATGGTGAGAATGACGACGGGAGTCTCGATCCCCTCCTCCCGCAACTGGCGCACCACTCCCAGACCATCCATGCCTGCCATGCGCAGGTCGACGATGGCCAAGTCCGGCGCCAGGGTTCGGATGACCTCGGCGGCCTCCTCGGGCCGGCCGACGGTAGCCAGCACCTGCATGCCGGCACGGGATTGCAGCAGATCGGAGAGCCCCTGCCGACACAGGCTGTGGTCATCGACCAAGACCAGTCGAATGGTTTCACTCATACGTTTTTCACCTCGCAAATGGCCCCTTCGCCGGGCACAAAGACGCGAACCCGCGCGCCACCTTTGGGAAGACTCTCGAAGACTACCCGTCCGCCGAACCGCTCGGCCCGCTCCCGCATGATTCGCAGACCGTAGCATCCGCTGTCCGGGGAACCGCTCTGGGTCGACGGCGGCCCGCCGAGCAGTCCGCAACCGTTGTCCTCGACGGTCAATTCGATGCCGTCGCCCGCGTATTCCACCGCCAACCGTGCCCGGGTGGCCTTGGCGTGCTTGCGGATATTGGCGAAAGCCTCCTGGATGATGAAGAAGACCTGCACCTCCGATTCACCAGGGAGTTTCAGGTCCGGAGCTTGGTTGTCGTACTCCAGGGTAATGCCACTGGTGTCGCGGAAACGTTCCACCATCTCCCGCAAGCCGCGCATCAGTCCCCTGCCGTCCATACCGGCGCGGAAGTGGGTGATCAGTTCCCGCAGACCCCGATGGGCGCGGGTCAACTCCTGGTTGAGCTCATTGCAGTAGCGATAGGAGCGGACATTGTCCTGCTCCCGGATGGAATCCTCCAGGAGGGGCAGGCGCATGCGGGCGAAGGTCAGGGTCTGGGCCACCGAATCGTGGATCTCCGCGGCCATCTGCTGCCGCTCGTTGATCAGGCTGGCCCGGTTGTTCTCCCGCTCCAGCAGGCTGTTCTCCAGGGCCAGCCCGAGCAGTTGACCGATGGGCTTGAGCAGGACATTGATCTCCGCCGACAGATCGTCGGGATGGTCGAAGAACAGGTTGAAGATGCCAACCTGTTCCCCTTTGTATTCGAGGGGTACGGCGATGACATGGCGGAAGCAGTTCCCCCGCCGATGGGCGGCGAACAGGCGGAAGCAGCCGCGGAAATCGGAAGAACTGTCGATGTCGTCGTTGCGCAGGGCCCGGCCGCAAACCCCGCAGGCGGCGCTCTCGCATTCGTTATTGACGAAATCCTCGGACATTCCCACCGCCGCCACTAGGCGCAGGTGCTCGCCCTCGTCCGTGAGAACGCGGATGGTGCCACCCTGGGCACCGGCCAAACCGACCACCGTCTGCAGAAAGCCGTCCAGGCCGGCGATGTGTCCTACGGGCCTGGCCTCACGTACCTGCGGGGGCGCTGCCGGTTCGGCGACACAGCTAAGCGTCATGTTGTCTCCTCCGCTCCCTCTTGGTCGACCGTCAGTCCTAGCTGCCGATTCTGGGGAGCGTTAATAAGTAATCTCTAACATTGTGATCACAAAAGTTCAACTATGCAATTACTAAATCTGCAGCCCGATAAAGTGAATCAATGACCGTGCCAGGTCGGGGCCACCTACCCATTCAGGTTAGTACGTCGCTCGTCGGGGTAATAGACACTTTGGGGCCCGAAATCGCCTAATACGAGTCATTATTAGCAACGCCTTATCAACGTTTTAGACGATTCGAACCGATGGCCCAGACGCCGATCCACGATCCTTTCACCTCCTCCCTGCCCGACGACGCCACCGAGGTCAAGAACACGACCTGTTACATGTGCGCCTGTCGCTGCGGCATCCGCGTCCATCTGCGTAACGGCGAAGTGCGTTACATCGAGGGCAATCCCGACCACCCCCTGAACAAGGGTGTGATCTGCGCCAAGGGCTCCTCCGGCATCATGAAGCAGTACTCGCCGGCCCGCCTGACCCAACCCCTGCGCCGGAAGGCCGGCGCCGAGCGGGGCAGCGGCGAGTTCGAACCGATTTCCTGGGAAGAGGCCTTTTCCGTCCTTTCCGAACGGCTGGCCAAGCTGCGGGCCACCGACCCCAAGAAGTTCGCCCTGTTCACCGGCCGCGACCAGATGCAGGCCCTCACCGGCCTCTTTGCCCGCCAGTTCGGAACCCCGAACTACGCGGCCCACGGCGGCTTCTGCTCGGTGAACATGGCCGCCGGCATGATCTACACCATCGGCGGCTCTTTCTGGGAGTTCGGCGGCCCCGACCTCGACCGTTCCCGGCTGTTCATCATGCTCGGCACCGCCGAGGACCACCATTCCAATCCCCTCAAGATCGCCATCTCCAAGTTCAAGCGGGACGGCGGCCGCTTCGTCTCCATCAACCCGGTGCGGACCGGCTACTCGGCCATCGCCGACGAGTGGGTGCCGATTCGCCCCGGCACCGACGGCGCCCTGCTCCTGGCGATCATTCACGAGATCCTGGCCCGCGGCCTCTATGACCGGGATTTCCTGGTGCGCTACACCAACTCCGGCCAGCTGGTGAACGTCGACGAGAAGAACGACGAGTTCGGCATGTTCGTGCGCGTCGAGGTCCCGGAGGAGGACGGCTGCTACGACCCCCAGGACAAGCTGTGGTGGGACCGCAATACCAACCGCCCCGTGGTCACCCACCAGGAAGGCTGCGATCCATTCATGCTGGGCGAATTCCGCCTCAAGGACGGCACCCGGGTTAAGCCCGCCCTCCAGCTCCTCCAGGAGCGGGTGGCGGACTACACCCCGGAATGGGCCGCCGGCATCACCGGCATCCCGGCCGAAACCATCCGGCGCCTGGCCCACGAGATGGGGGTCACTGCCCGCGATCAGAAGATCGAGCTGCCCATTGCCTGGACCGATGCCTGGGGCAAGGAGCACGACACAGTCACCGGCAATCCTGTGGCGTTCCACGCCATGCGGGGCCTGGCTGCCCATTCCAATGGCTTCCAGACCATCCGCGCCCTCAGCATCCTGATGACCCTCCTGGGCACCATCGACCGCCCGGGCGGCTTCCGCCACAAGGTCCCCTTCCCCCGGCCCATCCCGCCCTGTGCCCGGGCTCCGAACTCTCCCAAGGCGGTCAAGCCCAATTCACCCCTCGACGGCCTCGCCTTGGGCTGGCCGTCCGATCCGGACGACCTCTTCGTCACCGACGAGGGCGAGCCGGTACGCATCGACAAGGCCTTCTCCTGGGAATACCCCCTGTCGGTCCACGGCCTCATGCACAACGTCATCACCAACGCCTGGCGCGGTGATCCCTACCCCATCGACACCCTGCTCCTGTTCATGGCCAACATGGCCTGGAACTCGAGCATGAACACCGTCGAAGTCCGCAAGATGCTGTGCGACAAGGACGACAACGGGGAGTACAAGATTCCCTTCCTGGTGGTCTGCGATGCCTTCCACTCGGAAACCACCGCCTTCGCCGATCTCATCCTGCCCGATACCACCTATCTGGAGCGGCACGATGTGATGTCCATCCTGGACCGGCCCATTTCCGAATTCGACGGGCCGGTGGACGCCGTGCGCATCCCGGTGGTGGCGCCGCCCCCGGGCTGCAAGCCCTTCCAGGAAGTGCTGATCGAGCTGGGCACCCGCCTCGGCCTGCCCGCCTTCGCCAATCCGGACGGCAGCCGCAAGTACCGGGACTATCCCGACTTCATCGTCCGCTTCGAGACCGAGCCCGGCTCCGGCATCGGCTTCCTGTCCGGCTGGCGGGGCAAGGGCGGCGAAAAGAGCATGCGGGGCGAGCCCAACCCCAACCAGTGGGAAATGTACGCCCGCAACAACTGCGTGCACCACTATGAGCTGCCCAAGTCCTACCAGTACATGCGCAACTGGAACCAGGGCTACCTGGAATGGTCCCAGCGCAACCGCATCACCCGCTACGCCGAGCCCATCCTCATCCACCTCTATTCCGAGGTCCTGATGCGCTTCCGCCAGGCTGCCCAGGGCAAGGGCGTGTCGAAGAAGCCGCCGGCCCACCTGCGCAAGCGGGTCGAAACCTTCTTCGATCCCCTCCCCTTCTATTACGAGCCCCTGGAAGTCCAGGCCAGCGACAAGCATCAGTATCCCCTGGCGGCGGTCACCCAGCGGCCCATGGCCATGTACCATTCCTGGGATTCCCAGAACGCCTGGCTGCGGCAGATCCACGCCCACAACGTCCTCTACGTCAATGCCCGCACCGCCCGCGTGAACGGCATCGAAGACGGCGACTGGATATGGGTCGAGTCCCAGTGGGGCAAGGTGCGCTGCATCGCCCACCATTCCGAGGCGGTGGAGCCGGGCACGGTATGGACCTGGAACGCCATCGGCAAGGCTGCCGGTGCCTGGGGCCTGAGCCCGAAGGCCAACGAGTCCCAGCAGGGCTTCCTGCTCAACCACCTGATTTCCGAAGAACTTCCGGGCGCCTCCGGCCAGGGTCCGATCTCCAATTCCGACCCGATCACCGGCCAGGCTGCCTGGTACGACGTCCGCGTCCGTATCCGCAAGGCCGAACCGGGCGAACCGGAGCAGAGTTCGCCCCAGTTCGAGCCCTTGTCGGCCTACCCGGGCATGGCCGACGCGCCGGGCTGGCTGCGGTTCTTCGCAGGGGGCCGGAAATGACCCAGCTCGCCCTCGTCATCGACCTCAACGTCTGCGTCGGCTGCTCCGCCTGCGTCACCAGTTGCAAGGAATGGAACACCTCCGGCGCCGCCGGTCCCCTCCTGGACGCCAATCCCTACGGCGCCGATCCGACCGGCACCTTCTTCAACCGGGTGCAGACCTTCGAAGTTGGCAGCTATCCGGCCACCGAGACTGTGCACTTCCCCAAGTCCTGCATGCACTGCGAGGAGGCGCCCTGCGTTCCGGTTTGTCCCACTGGCGCCTCCTACAAGCGCAAGGAGGATGGCATCGTCCTCGTGGACTACGACAAGTGCATCGGCTGCAAGTACTGCACCTGGGCCTGCCCCTACGGTGCCCGGGAATTCGACGAGGCCAGCCGGGTGATGAAGAAATGCACCCTGTGCGTGGACCGCATCTACGACCCCAAGCTGCCGGAAGCCGAGCGCAAGCCCTCCTGCGTCCGGGCCTGCCCGGCCGGGGCGCGCCTCTTCGGCGACATCCATGACCCGGATTCCGTCGTCTCGAAGGCCATCCGAGAACAGGGCGGCTATGCCGCCATGCCGGAGTGGGGTACCCAGCCCGCCAACCACTACCTGCCCCGCCGCAAGACCGCCATGCACATCCACGAGGATGAACTGGAGCGGGCCGACAACCCGCTGCGCATCGACAGCGAACTGCCGCGGCCCGGCATGTCCGAGCCTTCCCTCGACGACGTCACTTCCTGGTAAGCCATGCATCCCGCCTTCTCAGTCATCTTCCTCACCACCCTGATCGGCGCCGGCCAGGGCGTCTTCCTGGCCACCTTCACCGCCGAGTCCTACGCTGCCTTCGATCTGCTGCCGGCGGTCGACCCGGACTTCCTCATCGCCGGCAGCCTGTCGGCCTTCCTCCTGCTCATGGCTGGACTGGTGGCGTCCTTCTTCCACCTTGGGCGCCCTGAACGGGCTTGGCGGGCCGCCGCCCAGTGGCGCACCTCCTGGCTGTCCCGGGAGGTGCTGGCCTTGCCCGCCTTCAGCGGCATCGTCGCCCTCTACGGCCTCAGCCACTTCACCGGCATCAACCCGACGCTGGCGACCCTGCCGAGCGGTGCGCCGGTCCAGCTGAGCGCCGTGCTTGGGGTCCTGGGCACCCTGCTCGGCTTCGTGCTGTTCATCTGCACGGCCATGATCTATGCCTGCCTGCGCTTCCTGCGGGAATGGCACACGCCCCTCACCGTCATCAACTACATCCTGCTCGGCGGGGCTTCCGGCTTCACCCTAGCCGCTGCCCTTGCCGCCCGGCTGGCGCCGAACCTGGCCGGCTTCTTCGCCGGCTGGGCACTGCTCATCACCCTTTGCGGGCTGGTCAGCCGCACCGCCACCCTCATCCGCAATCGCCGCCTGAAGCCCCGCTCGACCACCCAGACCGCGATCGGCATCAAGCACCCCCGCATCGTCCAGAAGACCCAGGGTGCCATGGGCGGCTCCTTCAACACCCGCGAATTTTTCCATGGCCGGACCGCCACTTTCCTCCGCTCCATCAAATGGATCATGGTGGCCTGCGCCTTTATCGTTCCTGCCGCCTTACTCGCCGCCGCCGGTGGGTCAGGCTTTGCCAGCGCCGCTCTCCTGGCGCTGGCTTTTCTTATTCAATACCTGGGCCTGCTGGCCGAGCGCTGGCTCTTCTTCGCCCAGGCCAACCATCCCCAGAACCTCTACTACCAGTGCGTGTGATGAAGACCCTACTCCGCCTCGCGAAATTGCCTGCCCTGCGGCTTGCTGCCGCCACGGCCCTGTGCTTCGGGCTTGACCTGCCCGCCGAGGCGGCGGATGCCGGAGCCTTGGGCACCGGTTCGACGCCCTGGTGGGTCTGGCCCCTGGCCCTCTTCGTCGTCTGCTTCCTGCTCGGCATCGTGGCCGTGCCGGCCGGGGTCGGCGGGGGAGTGCTCTTCGTCCCCATCGTCGCCGGCTTCTTTCCTTTCCATCTCGACTTCATCCGGGGCGCCGGCCTCCTCGTGGCCCTGGCCAGCGCCCTCGCCGCCGGCCCCTCCCTGCTGCGGGGAGGCCTCGCCAACCTGAGGCTTGCCTTGCCCCTGGCGCTCATCGGCTCGGCCAGTTCCATTTTCGGCGCAATGATGGGCCTGGCCTTGCCGGCGAACGTCGTGCAGACGGCCCTGGGCCTCACCATCCTTGGCATCGTCGGGGTCATGGCGATGGCCAAGAAGTCCGAATTCCCCCAGGTGGCGACGGCGGACAACTGGGCCGCTTACCTCGGCATGCGGGGCATCTTCGTCGATGCCGCCTCGGGCCGGGAAATCAACTGGCAGGTTCATCGTACGCCGCTCGGTATCGGCCTCTTCTTCGTCATCGGCTTCCTGGCTGGTATGTTCGGCATGGGCGCTGGCTGGGCCAACGTCCCGGCCCTCAACCTGGTGATGGGCGCCCCCCTCAAGATCGCCGCCGGCACCTCGAGCTTCATCCTTTCCCTGGTGGACTCGTCGGCAGCCTGGATCTATCTCAACAAGGGTGCCATCCTGCCGATGGTGGCGGTGCCTTCCGTGGTCGGCATGATGCTCGGCGCCCGGATCGGCGCCCGCCTCCTCACTGTGCTCAAGGCTTCGGTCATCCGCCGCCTGGTTATCGGGCTGTTGCTCTTTTCTGGCCTCCGGGCCCTGCTCAAGGGTCTGGGCATTTGGGTTTGATTTGATTTAGGAGAACGCCATGAATGCTCCCTCCGCACCCCAGCTCGTCGCTCCCCCGCCCGCCGAACAGGGGCGGTACGCCACCTGGCTCGACACCACTTCGAAGCTGGGCCTGCTCATGTTGATCGTCGGCTTCCTGGCCTATGCTTTCGGGGTCGTACCGCCCCACATCCCGGTCGAGCAGCTGCCCGATCTGTGGATCCATCCCACCCACGTCTTCCGCGAGCACACCGGCCATCCGTCCGGCTGGGACTGGCTGGCCATGCTGCACAAGGGGGATATCTTCAATCTCCTCGGCATCGCGGTGCTTGCCGGCGGTTCGATGCTTTGTCTCCTCGCCGTCATTCCCCTCTATGCCCGCCGCGGCGAGCACATTTACGTGGCGGTCTGCGCTCTCCAGGCGGGTGTCCTGGGTCTGGCTGCCTCGGGCGTGCTGACCGCGGGACATTGACATGAGCCTCCCCTTCCAGAGGCTCCTGGTCGCCACCGAGCATACCGACTTCGACAGCGGCGCCGAGCGAGTGGCCCTGGCCATGGCCGGCCGTTGCGGTCTGCCCCTGGCTGCGGTCTTCCCCCTCGTCTCCAATCCGGAATACGAAGCCGTCGCCCCGCAACTGGTGGCCCGGGCCGAGGCGGACGCCATGGCCAAGATCGCAGACCTGGAGCACATGGCGGATAGCGCCGGTGTCGACCTCGACGTCCAGGTCCGCCGGGGCGACGAACCCTGGCAGGAGATCGTTGCCGAAGCCGGCGAACGGGCCGCCGATCTCCTCATCGTCCGGCGCCGCGGCAGACGCAGCTTTCTCGCCCAGCTGATGGTGGGCGACCTCGCCGGCAAGGTGGCCGCCCACGCCCCCTGCAACGTCCTGATGGTGCCGAGAGGCGGACGGATGTGGCAGCATAGCCTGGTCGCCGCCATCGACGGCACCGCCGCCTGCGAACGGGTAGTCGCGGTTGCCATCGGCGTCGCCGCCCAGTGTGGATTGCCCCTGGTCTTCGTCAGCGTCGCCGCCAAGGACGACGCCGGTATCGCCACCACGGCCCTGACCCGGGCCGTCAATCAGGCAGCTGCAGCCGGGGTAAACGCCCGGGCCGAGGTGGCCATAGGCAAGGTTCACGAGGCCGTGGCAGCCATCGTGCAACGGACAGAGGCCGATCTCCTGATCGTGGGCCTGCGGGGCGACGAGGCGGTCGAGGGTTTCCTCCTCGGCAGCAACGCCCGTAAGCTCATTGCCCGGGCCGAGACACCGGTTCTGGTGGTCAGGCCCTGACAACCCCGAATTCATCTAATAACACTAGGTTTTTCCATAACTACAGCAAACGACCAAGGAGCACTCGATGAGTGACGCGCTGAACTATCTCGTCAAAGCCCGCCCCGAAGCCATGGGGGCCTATTTCACTTTTCTCAAGGACGCCGGCACCCGCCTCGACCCCAAGACCCGCAATCTCATTTCAGTCATCACCAAGGTCCACTCCGAGACCGAGCGCGGCTTCAAGCAGTACCTGCGCCGCGCCCTGCGCGAGGGCTGCACCGGCGAGGAGATCATCGATGCCCTGTTGATGGCCTTCCCGGCCCTGGGGCTCGCCAAGATCGTCTGGGCCACCGACATCATCCTGGCCATGGATTTGCCGGAATTCCGCCTGGAGGAGACCGGCAAGCCGGCCGAGGAATGGCATTACGTCATGCAGGCCGCAGACCTGCAGGAAGGTGCCACCACCCGGGTCGAGTGCGATGGCCGCAGCGTCTTCGTCCATCGGGACGGGGCCGGCTACCGGGTGTATGACAGCCTGTGCCCGCACCAGGACAACGACATTCCTCATTTGGCCCTGAAGGGCAACAAGCTCACCTGCCCCAAGCACAAGTGGGTCTTCGACGTCACCACGGGCGCCTGCATCGATGGAGGTGATGCTCCCCTCAGGCTGCGGCAGAACAAGGTTGAGAACGGGCGGCTGCTGGCCCTGTGGTAACTCCTTGAGAGATCACACGGCGATGGGGAGTCCAGGTCACCTGGCTCCCCTTCTCCTTTGGCCGGAAGCCCCGGCCGACCCCGGCATGGAGCCTCAGCACTGCTCCCAGGGCAGTTGATCGAAACGCCACCCGTTGACGCTGCCGCGATGATGGTTGTCGTCCAGGTCGCCCTCGAAGCCGTGGCTGACGTTGTAGACATCCCGAAAACCCGCTGCCACGAGGGCCTGGCCGGCTTCGGCCGAACGCTTGCCGCTGCGACAAATGAGTACAACCGGACGGTTGCTCATGGCGCCGATGAGCTTCTTCACCTCACCGACGAAGTGGGGATTGACGTCCCAGTCGGGGCCGTCGTTCCATGACACATGGAGCGCTCCCTTCGGATGTCCGACGAAGAGGAATTCCATCTCGCTGCGGACGTCGATGAACAGAGCTTCCGGAGACGTCTGCAGGAATTCGTAGGCTTCCTTGGGCAGCAGATGTTTCAAGGCGTCCTCCCGGGTTTCTCGGGTTCAGTCGTCATAGCGCTTGAGGCTGCGGCGGCGTCCCGGCTTGGATTTCTGGATGACGACGCCGCGCACGGGCGACAGATCGGGTATCGCCTGGCGCGGATAGCTGGGATCGAGGGCCGCCAGGAGCCACTGTTCGCCCTCCCGGACGAGTTGGCGGAAACTCCACTCCCCCTCCCACTGAGCGACCACGAAGCTGCCTTCCCTGGCCAGCCCCTCGGGTTCGACCACGATGATGTCGCCCGCAGCGAACTCGGGCAGCATGGCATCGCCAAGGACCTGGAGGGCGAAAGGCTCGGCCGCCGAGCAGGTATCGACGGCGGCAGTGTGGATCGGTATGGCGGCCAGGCGCACGGCCGCCGAACCTGGGCGGGGGATGTCGCCAGTCGCGGCAGGGTTCGGATATTTCTGCATTTTTTTCGCAAGGGGTCCAGTTGTGTGGCTTATAACCCAGGGCTATTGCTCCGTCTGTAACTCGGTTGGGTAATTGCGGCGTCCGCGGCCCGCTCCTAGGATGGACCGCCCCAAAACCACGCCCCGCTACGGAGGACTCCATGCCAGGTATCCCGGATTTCACCGAGGCCGAATGCCAACTGGTCGCACGAACCCTCGATGAACGCTATGGCTGCGTCGTCGCTTTGGAACTGGCCGACGTGGACCTGAAGCTCGATTCTGATTCGGACCGGCTCACTACCTGCCCTGCCCTCTACTGGAACCAGGAAGGCGCCGAATTCGTGGTCTGCAAGGCCGGGCCCAACCGTTTCCGCCCCGTCTTCTTCCGTGGCGACGGGGAGCAGTTCGGTACCGGCCGCCCCGAGTACGAGAACCTGGGCGACTGCGTCGTCACCCTCCTGCAGGTCCAGGCCGAGGACGAGAAGCAGCACACCAGCACCTGCCCGGGCGGCACCGCTTCCGGCGATGACTACACGGGCCCCATCGTCATCTGAACCATTCCGCAGCTTCCATGAGAATTTGTATCGTTTCCGATAGCCACGACGACGGCGCCTCCCTGGCCCGCTGTATTTCCAGCGCCCGCTCGGCCGGAGCAGTCGCCGCCATCCATTGCGGCGATGTCATCGGCACCAACACCCTGCGGGCCGCCATGGCCGTCGGCCTGCCCCTGCACGTCATCCACGGCAATAACCTGGGCGACCCGGGTTCGCTCCATCGCCTCGCCGCCAAATCCGAGGGTCTCCTGACCTACCATGGCCAGGACGCCACCCTCACTCTCCACGGCCGCCGCATCTTCGTTGTCCATTACCCCCACTACGGCCGTGGCATGGCGCTCACCGGCGACTACGACCTGGTCTGTTGCGGCCACAGCCATGAGCCCTTCGTCTCGCGGGAAAGCAATGTCCGCGGTGGCACTACCTGGCTGGTTAATCCGGGTACGACTGCCGGCCTGGGCGCGCCGGCCGCCACGTGGATCCTCGCCGACCTGTCGGCGATGCTGTTCGAAATCCATCCCGTCTGAAGCCCCACAAGGCTACCCATCCGGGTAGCCTGGTCGCCCCGAAGCGGTTATAGACGTTCCCGGCGAACTGGGCATTAATACGCATCAGCGCCGGCTCCATGGCGCGGTCCTTCTGACCCATCCCCGGAGATTTGACGTGACGGGCAATATCGCAACCAACCGAACCGTGCTGGTCGTCGGCGGCGGCATCAGCGGCATGACGGCCGCCCTCGAAGCCGCCGAATGCGGCAAAGAGGTCATCCTGGTCGAAAAGCTGCCGACCCTGGGGGGCCGCACGGCCCGCCTCTACCGCTACTTCCCGAAAATGTGCCACCCCACCTGCGGGCTGGAAATCAATCTGCGGCGGATCAAAGCCAACCGCAGGGTCCTGCCTTTGACCATGACCGAGGTGGTCGCCGTAAAGGGCCGCCGGGGTGATTACCAGGTCACCCTCAAGATTTCGCCCCGCTATGTGAACGAGAAATGCACCGCCTGCGGCGACTGCGCCCGGGCGGTGGCGGCAGAAATTCCCGATGCCTTCGAGTACGGCCTGACCACCACCAAGGCCGCCTACCTGCCCCACGCCATGGCCTATCCCCAGCGCTACGTGATCGATCCGTCGATCATCGGCACGCCCGACGCCGAGAAGGCCAAGGCCGCCTGCCAGGTGGGCGCCGTCGAGTTGGACATGGGAGAACAGACGGTCAATCTGACCGTCGGCTCCATCATCTGGGCCACCGGCTGGAAGCCCTACGATGCCGCCAGGATTCAGCCTTATGGCTACGGCCGCTTCCCCAATGTCGTCACCAGCGTCGAGTTCGAGCGCCTGGCGGACCCCCAGGGCCCGACCGGCGGCAAACTGCTGCGCCCATCCGATGGCAAGGAAGCCAAGAACATCGCCTTCATCCAGTGCGCCGGCTCCCGGGACGAGAACCACCTGCGCCACTGCTCCCGCATTTGCTGCATGGCTTCCCTCAAGCAGACCCAGTACGTCCGGGAGGCCTTTCCGGACGGCAGCGGGAAATCCACCATCTACTACATCGACATCCGCGCCATCGACCGTTTCGAGGACTTCTACCAGAAGGTGCAGCAGGATCCGGCGGTGAGCTTCATCAAGTCCAAGGTGGCCCGCATCGCCGAGGACAAGGACGGCAATCCGATCCTGCACGGAGTCGATACCGAGGGCTATCACCGCTACGCCAGCACCCACGACCTGGTGGTGCTGGCTGTCGGCATGGAGCCGGAGGCCAAGGGCATCGCCCTACCTGACGACATCATCATGGACTCCTCCGGCTTCATCGAGGGTTCGAAGGATTCCGGCATGTTCGGCGCCGGTGCCGCGGCCAGCCCCCTCGACGTGAACCGGGCCACCCAGAGCGCCACCGCCGCGGCCCTGCGGGCGATTCAGGTTACTCACAAAATTGCAGCGACGGAGACTGCGGCATGAGCGAAATGAAAACAGCCGCCTACATCTGTAGCGGTTGCGGTATCGGCGACAAGCTGGACGTCAAGGCCTTGGAAAAGATCGCCACCAGGGAAGGCAAGATGGCCGTGGTGAAGAGCCACGAGTTCCTCTGTGGCGAGGCCGGTGTCTGCACCATCCAGGACGACATCGCCAAGGAGGGCGTCACCCATATCATGATTGCGGGCTGCTCCCGCCGCGCCAAGACCGAGGCCTTCCATTTCCCGACGGTGGCCATGGCCCGCGCCAATCTGCGGGAAGGGGTGCTGTGGGTGGTGGCCGAAGGCGACGAGCACGACGAAGTCCGTCAGGAAATGGCCGATGACTACGTCCGCATGGCCTGCGCCGAACTGAAGAGGATGAAGGTACCCGCCGGCAATCCGGCAGCTGCCCAGAACAAGCGCATCCTGATCGTCGGCGGCGGCTTCTCGGGCATGACGGCGGCCCTGGCCGCTGCCGACGCCGGTTACCAGACGGTCATCGTCGAAAAGAGCGGAGAGCTGGGCGGATGGGCGGCCAAGACCTGGAAACGGGTCCCCGGTTGCGCGCCCTATGCCGATCCCGAGGAAACCGGCATCGCCGAACTGATTTCCCGGGTGAGCCAACATCCGAACATCAAGCTGCATCTCAACGGCACCATCGCCGAGACCCGTGGAGCCCCGGGCCGCTTCGCCGTCGATATCGCCACCGAGAGCGGGGCCGTGAATACCGAGGAGGTAGGCGCCATCGTCCAGGCCACCGGCTTCACTCCCTACGACCTGAGCAAGCTGCCGGAGCTGGGTGGCGGTACCAACCCCCACGTGGTGGACCATGCGGGGCTCGAAACCCTCGCCCTGCAGGCCAAGAACGCGCCGATTCGGCGGCCCGACGGCAAGGAAGTGAAGAGCGTCGTCTTCGTCCAGTGCGCCGGCCAGCGCGATGAGTCCGGACGGCACCTGCCCTACTGCTCCGGCCACTGCTGCGCCACGAGCATCAAGCAGGCCATGTACTTCAAGGATGCCAATCCCGAGGTGGATACCGTGGTCATGTACCAGGACCTGCGGGTTCCCGGCATGGGCGAGGACTTCTACCGCAGTGCCCAGGATAAGGGAGTCATCTTCACCAAAGGCAAGGCGGCCACGGTCGAGGCAGCCGGGGCATCCTCGCGGGTGCTTTTCCGGGACCTCATCCTCGACGAGGATACATCCCTGGAGGCGGACCTCGTGGTTCTGGCCACCGGCCAGGTTCCCAATTCCGGCGTCAATATCGAACTGCCGGACGATGACCCGGCCAAAGCCCAGCAGGTGTCGGTCCTCAACCTGGCCTACCGCCAGGGCAAGGATCTGCCGATCCTGAAACACGGCTTCAACGACTCCCATTTCATCTGCTTCCCCTACGAAACGCGCCGCACCGGCATCTACGCCAGCGGCCCGGTGCGTCGCCCCATGGACATGCAGCAGGCCGAGGAGGACGCCATGGGTGCCGCCCTGAAGGCTATCCAGGCGGTGGAGAATGCCAGCCAGGGCCGCGCCGCGCATCCCCGCTCCGGCGACCTCTCCTTCCCCATTGTCCGCCTGGAAGGCTGTACCCAGTGCAAGCGCTGCACGGTGGAGTGTCCCTTCGGCGCCATCGACGAGGACGAGAAGCGCTTTCCGCTGTTCAACGAGTCCCGCTGCCGCCGCTGCGGTACCTGCATGGGAGCCTGTCCGGTACGGGTCATCTCCTTCGAGAACTACAACGTGGATACGGTCGGCAGCCAGATCAAGTGCCTCGACATGCCGGACGAGTTCTCGGAGAAGCCCCGCATCCTGATCCTAGCCTGCGAGAACGACGCTTACCCGGCCCTCGACATGGCCGGCCTCCAGCGCCACGCCTATTCCGCTTTCGTGCGGGCGATTCCGGTGCGTTGCCTGGGTTCGGTCAATACCGTCTGGATCACCGACGCGGTAAACGCCGGTTGGGACGGGGTGATCATGATGGGCTGCAAGAAGGGCGAGGATTACCAGTGCCACTTCGTCAAGGGCTCCGAGATGGCCTATTACCGGATGAGCAAGGTGGACGACACCTTGAAGCAACTCGGCCTCGAGGTCGAGCGTGTCGTGACCCACGAGATCGCCATCACCGACAGCGCCCGCTGCGCCCAGATCATCAACGACTACGCGGCCCAGATCAAGGAAATCGGCCTGTCGCCCATGAAGGGTTTCGGTTAAGGACAAGATGATGACCACCGCCAACCATCCCGCAGCCTACAGCAACGACTTCCTCAAGGAAGTCGAGGCCAACGTCGAAGAGGGCCAATGGGTCAAGATGTGCATGCAGTGCGGCGTCTGCGCCGGCTCCTGCCCGCTGGGTCCCCATTGGGAACATCCGCCCCAGAAGATCTTCATGATGATCCGGGCCGGCAAGCGCGAGGAGGTACTCTCCTCCGACTCCATGTGGATGTGCACCTCCTGCTACAACTGCATCGTGCGCTGCCCCCGCAAGCTGCCGATCACCCACATCATGCACGGCCTGGCCAACTACGCCCATCGCCTCGGTTTGGCGCCGAAGGGCCAGCCCACCCGGGACTTCGCCGCCCTGTTCTGGAACAACCTGGTGAAGCGCGGCCGGGTGAATGAACTGAAGCTCACCCTCGGCCATTACTTCAAGGACGGTCTCTCGGCCGGCATCAAGAAGGGGCTCGAGATGAAGGCGGTGGGTCTGGGCCTGATGAAGGCCAAGCGCCTCAATCCGATGGAAATCCTGGGTGGTCACAAGCTCCAGGACCTCAACGGCTTCCACGCCATCATCGCCAAAGCGCGCGAAATCGAGGACCGCCGGCGCGGCCTCTCGTCCTGACAAGGAATACCTGCATGGCAAAGAAAAACATCGCCTTCTATCCGGGCTGCTCTTCCCAGCGCAAATCCTCCGCCGCCAATTATCTGGTGTCGGTGCAATCCATGTGCGACAAACTGGACATCGCCATGACCGAGATACCCGACTGGAATTGCTGCGGCGCCTCGATCGGCTACGCCGAGGGCGGAGAACTCCCGCGGCTGGCGATCACTGCCCGTAACCTGGCCCTGGCCGAAAAGCACCTGCCGGGCCAGGACGTGGTCTCGACCTGCGCCGCCTGCTGGCTGGCCAACCGGGAAACCAAGGAACGCCTCGACCATTCCCCCAAGCTGCGGGAAGAGACCAACGAGGCCCTGGGCGTTGCCGGTCTTTCCTACCGGGGTGAGGCCAAGGTCAGGCACATGGTCGAGGTGCTGATTGAAGACATCGGCTACGAGGGCCTCAAGGCTCCCGCGGTGAAATCTCTCCAGGGCATCAAGTTCGCCGGCTACGTGGGTTGCCAGACCAACCGGCCCTTCGGCATCGACGGCGAGTCCTTCGAGAATCCCCGGTACCTGGACAAGCTGGTGGAGACCATCGGCGGCGAAGCCGTACCCTACGACCAGAAGGTGACCTGCTGCGGCGGAGCCCTGGCCTTTTCCGAGCCGGAAAAGTCCCAGAAGCAGATTCGGGACATCGTCGAATCGGCCTACGATCACGGCGCCGAGATGATCGTCACCCCCTGCCCGCTCTGCCAGGCCAATGTCGAAGTCTATCAGTCTGAAATCAACAAGAAGCAGGGCACCAAGTTCAACATGCCGGTGCTCTACTACTCGCAACTGCTTACCGTCGCCTACGGCGGCACGGCCGCGCAAGCCGGGCTGGATGGACAGATCATCCGGGCTTCCCGACTGGAGGACATAGCCAAGGGGTAACAGGTCTGGCGGCGGACGGCAGTCTTCATCCTCGAGCATCTCAACAAGGAGAGATCCATGGAACGTGCGGTATATCGACCCCTCAGCCTTCGCCCAGTCAAGACCGGCACCACCTGCCGACAACCCTGCGCCTACGACGCCGTCCAGCCTGGAACGCCGGCCATCGAAGTCATGACGGATTTTCAGCGGGTTTCCCCGGTCACCATCCGTTGTGACGCCACCCTGGTGCACGCCAACAACGCCATGTTGTCCCGAAGCGTCCGCTTTCTTTTCGTGGTCGATGAGGAAGACGAAATCATCGGCGTCATCACCGCCCGAGACATCAATGGCGAGCGACCGGTCAAGCTCATTCGGGAACGGGGCGGCAAGTATGGCGACCTGTGCGTCGAGGACGTCATGACCCGACAGCGCAACATGGAGGCCCTGACCCTGGCCGACGTACTCCATGCCGAAGTCGGCCATATTCTCCAGACCTTGAAGCAAATCGGGCGCCAACACGCCATCGTGGTGGAAACCGATCCAAGGGACGGCAAGGAAACGGTACGTGGCATCTTTTCAGCCACGGCCATCGGCCGGCGGCTCGGTGTGCCGGTCCACACCTTCGAGGTCGCCAACACGTTCGCGGAAATCGAGGCAGCTCTTGCCACCACTTGAGCCGCTGTTCTCCCGATCCCATCAACCGTTACGGGCGCCGCTACGGACCAGCCGGGGGGCCCGTTCCAGATATCCGACTTTCCGGCTGGACGCGGCCGGCGCCACTGCGGAGTAATTCATGGCATTGTTTGATTTCTTCCGTCGTCTTTCCTTTTTCAAGGGCCGCGATACCGCGGGCATGACGGCGGAGGATCTCGACTTCAAGAAGTGGATTCAGGCCCACCGGGACTGGCGACAGCGTCTCACCACTTACATTGCCGGCACCGGCAGCGAGGAATTAGACGAAGAAGCGATATGCCGGGACGATCGCTGCGCCCTCGGGCAGTGGATATACGGCCATGGCATGAAATACTACGGTGACCTCACGGTCTTCCACGACATGCGGCACCACCACGCCGATTTCCATCGCAGCGCCGGCAACGTCATCCGCTGCTTCAAGAGCCAGGGTACCCAGGCAGCCAAGCGCATGATGCACCAGGACTTCGATCGCAACTCATTCCTCGTCATAAGCGACCTGCAAAGCCTGGAAAGACGGATCCAGAGCTAACCTGACCGCCACGCTCGCCATAACTGTATAGTTGTACAGTCATTGAATTTTTTCCGCCCGGCGGTAACTTAGCGGCCCAACTTTCAAATCATTGAACGATGTCGAGAGAAACGGCTGTCTGGCTTCCCCGGGCCGGCCTGGTGGCGGCCTATGCGGGACGGAACAAGAAACTGGCCAGAAACGTGAAGGTAATCGCCGAAGCCCGCGGCGGCCGCATGGTGGTCGAAGCCATCGGGCGAAAGGGTGCGCCGGTCCGACTGACCGTCAAGATGGAGAGTCTCCGTCCTCTGCAGCCAAGCCTGTTCGATTAGTCTCCCAAGCCCATCCGTCCCGATTGGCGCCCAATAAATCATCGATTTCTAATATAATCGCCAGCTGCTATTGGCACCCACTGGCGCCGAAGTCGATGAGGTTTCTTGGAGCTATCCTGACAGGAGCGTCGCGGTGAAAAAGAAATATTGGGCCGTCCTGCTCATAGTTTTTCTTGTCTGGCTGGACTGGTATATCCGTGCTCCGGACTCCCGCTCCCGGCAACTCACCACCGTCATTGAGACCCAGGGTAGCAACAAGCTGAAGAGCTATCCGTACAAATTCTGGGTGGTGAGGGTAGACGGCCAGACTGCCGTAGTCAGCACGCCCCGGAATTTCGAGGTGCCAGCCTTCAAGGCCCTGGGAGCCCTTTATCCGGACATCGATACCAGGAATCCCAACGACCCAGCCTTCATCGCCGCCGAGCACTTGCTGGGCGACGTCCAATCCGAAGCACGGTCCATCCTCCTGGCCCAGCCCGCCATCAAGGATGTTCGCTGGGAACTGGATCGGGAATGGCTGAAGGCTCACTTCATCGACGTGCCCGAACGATGAGCCGGATGGCAGCCCAGCGCTGCCCAGCAAGCTCACTCCCCCTTCACCAACCCCTGGCCTCGCGTCACCGACGATGGCCCGCCTATAGCTCCACGGAGATTCGCATGTTCAAAAGCGCCCACCTACTCGTTCAGGAAGCCAAGAAAGCCGTCAAGGAATTCTCTGCCGCCGACGTACAACAACGGCTGTCCTCTGCCGGAACCTTGCTCATCGATGTCCGGGAGCCGGACGAGTACCGACAGGGTCATATCGCAGGAGCCATCAACATTCCCCGGGGCATGCTGGAATTCAAGATTTCCAGCGAGCCCGCCCTGCAGCAACTGGACCGTCCCCTCATCGTCTACTGCAAGACCAGTGGAAGGGCGGCCCTGTCCGTGGCTGCCCTTCAGACCATGGGTTTCACCAATGTGATTTCCCTGGCCGGAGGCTTCGATGCCTGGGCCGCCGGCAATCTTCCGGTGGCCAAGCCCCGGGAAATGTCTTTCGAGTGACGTCCATCTCGTCGAAAGCCCCGTCGTCAAACCGCCGGCCGAGGATATCCCACGGCCGATGAAGCCCCTGGAATACGTGGTCCCCCGTAGGAGATCACGTACTCCCCCTGCTTTATGATTGTCGTCATAGAGCCCGCTACGGTCGGCACCTCGGATGCAGCTGCGGGTACTTCCTCGTTGTGAACAATAACGCTTGGGGGTCGGCATCATGTTCAAGAATTCAAGCATCAAAGCCAGAATCACCGGGCTCGTGGTCACGCTACTGGCAGCGATGGTCGGCCTTGCGGCCATCGGGCTCGATCTGGCACGAAGTGCCAACCAGAGCGGCCGCGAAACCTACGAACGCAGCATGAAGCCCCTCCAGAGCGTTGCCGAGGTTTCTCACCTGATGTCGGAGAGCCGCGCCCAGGTGATGCTGGCGCTACAGCATGATCCCGCCAATCCCCTGTCGAATCTGCACGACCACCCGGTCACTCTGCATACCGATGCCATCATCGCCAACCGGGACAGGATCGACAGCCTTTGGGATATCTACTTCAAACAGATCGACGATGCCGAGGAAAGGGAACTGGCGGCAGGGTTCGCCGAGGTACGCGGCCGATATGTCCAGGACGGCCTGTCCCTCGCCCGGGACACGATCCTGGCCGGGCGCTATGCCGACGCCCAGACGACCCTCCTCAAGAGGATCAATCCCCTGTTCAAGGAGTCCAGTGCCGCCGGCGCCAAGCTTGAAACCCGTCTCAAGAAGAAGATAGTCGATCGCCTCGAGGGCAACGAGGCCCGCCTCGCTGCCAGCCTCAAGGCCATCATCGCCTTCCTGGCGATTCTCCTGGCCGCGGCCGGCGCCCTATCCTTCTGGATCGTGCGCTCCATCACCCGCCCATTGGCGGAGGCGGTACATGCTGCCGATCGCCTTGCCCTGGGCGATCTGACGGTGAAGATCGACGCCGACTCGGAGGACGAAACGGGTCGCATGAAGCTCGCTATGCGCAAGATGATCGGCAAGCTGTCGGAAGTGATCGGCGAAATCCGGGTCATGGCCGACAGCCTGAGCCAAGCCGCGGACCAGATTTCGGCTACCGCCCAGTCCCTCTCCCAATCCGCCTCCGAACAGGCCGCTTCCGTCGAGGAAACCACCGCCTCGATGGAGCAGATTGCCGCTTCCGTCACCCAGAACACCGAAAACGCCAGGGTGACCGACTCCATGGCCGCCACTGCCTCGGCCCAGGCCCAGGGCGGCGGTGAAACCGTCGGTCAGACGGTGGATGCCATGAAGGAGATTGCCGACAAGATCGGCATCATCGACGACATCGCCTACCAGACCAACCTCCTGGCCCTCAACGCTGCCATCGAGGCAGCCCGGGCCGGGGACCATGGCAAGGGCTTTGCCGTGGTCGCTGCCGAGGTGCGGAAGCTGGCCGAACGTTCCCAGGTGGCGGCGCAGGAAATCGGCAACACGGCCGGGAGTTCGGTCAAGCTGGCCGAGCAGGCGGGGACGCTCCTGGACGAGATGGTTCCCTCAATCAAGAAGACTTCGGAGCTGGTGCAGGAAATCGCGGCCGCCAGCCAGGAACAGTCCTCCGGCATCGCCCAGGTTAGCGCTGCCATGACCCAGCTCAACTCCACCACCCAGCAGAACGCCTCGGCTTCGGAGCAACTCGCGGCAACCGCAGAGCAACTGGGTGGTCAGGCGGAACAACTCCAGCAGCTGATGACCTTCTTCCGGCTCGACAGCATGCTGGCGCAAGCCGCCAAACCCCCGTTGCCCGTTGCCAGCACCAAGTCCGCTGCAGCTCTGGGTGCCATGCCCCACCACGCCGAAGCAGCCTTCAAGGAACGGGGCTTCGAGCGCTTCTGAAGCAGACCGCTTCGCCCACGGGCCGCAACGCCCGCGGCAGACTCCCGGCGCCTCTGTAACCGAGGTTACAGAGGCTGGAAACCAGGGTCCCTATACTGCCTGCCTGCAGGCCCGTATCCACGGGCTCAGCCCACTACCTTCCATTGCCCATAAGGAGTCGAAATGACATCGCGTTTGCCACTCATCATCCTTGCCGCCACCTTTGCCGGGACTGTTTCGGCCGCTTCCCTGAAACCGGAGGAACAGATCAAGTTCCGCAAGGCCGGCTACAGTTTCATGGCCTGGAACATGGGCAAGATAAAGGGCAACCTGGACGGTACCTACAACCGGGATGAGGTGGTAAAAGCCGCCGCGGCAGTGGCCGCCGTCTCCAACTCAGGGCTGGGTGGCCTTTATGGCGCCAGCACCGACAAGGACGCCGGCGAAGCCAAGACCCGGGTGAAGCCCGAATTCTTCCAGGACCAGGACAAGGTGAAGGAATTAGCCATGGCCTTCAACCGGGAAGCCAACGAACTGGCCCGGGTGGCCGCTGCAGGCGATGCCGCTGCCGTCAAGGCTCAGTTCGGCAAGACCGGCGAAACCTGCAAGGCGTGCCACGACAAGTACCGCAGGGACTGATTGTCCCCACGGGGCGCACCGGGGTGCGCCCCGTGCATTGAACCCCGCTACTCCCCAAGGCCCTCCGCCCCGGCCATGCGCTCGGCGGCTTCCCTTTCCATCTGCAGCTGCTTCTCCCGCAGCTTCTCCCGGCGGTGCTGCACCGACTCGTCGTTGAGTTCGATGCTGTTTTCGCCGAACATGACCTGGCGCAGAAAACGGAACGCGAAGAGCATCAGTTCCGTGTCGTCTGCGAGCAGGCGTGCCTTTTCCTCATCGCCAAGCATGAAAACCTGACGGAAGGAGTCGCTGTCGACAAAGGTCCGGAACCGGTCGACGTCGTAGCAGGCCATGAACCAGAGTTGCAGGCTGCGCTTCGACGGCTTGCCGATGGCCGGGCCGGATGATTTCTTCTTGAGAATCAACTGGCGCCAGCCCCGCGCCAGCTCGTCGTATTCGGCGACCCCTTGTTCGGCCCGGTACTCGTCGATGGTGATTTCCCGAGGATCGTTGTGTCCCAGGCAGTGATCTTCCTTGACCAAGGCGTAGGACTGGGTATCCACGTATTCGTCCTGCTTGCGCATGGACAGCAGGGCGACCGGATAGTAGCGGCAGGCGGTGGGGCGGTCCTCATAGACGCTGCAGCCCTCCTCGGTCATAAAACGACAGGCCGTGCCCCCTTCCACCGGGTTGAACTTGACCCCGGCCAGACCGTCCTTTTCCATCTCGTAGGGTACGGTGTAGGTCCGCAGGAACTCGGACGACGTCAGACCCAGCCTGTTCTTCAGGCGAATGACGTCGTAGGGCGTAAGGCTGATGTCGATGGATTTGCAGCAGGCGTTGAAGCAGGCGATGCCCTTGTGACAGCGGAAATGAATCCGCTTGCCACCATCGAACATGGTGGGCATGACCGGGCTTTCAGGAACGGGGCTGGCGCTAGCTTCGGATTTGGGCATGAAGAACTCCTGAAGAAAAAAAACCGGACGCCTTTCGGAGCCCGGTCCAATCTACTACGACGCAAGGTAATCGGTTAGTGCGCAGCGGCCTTGAAGAGCTTCGACTTATCGACCAAGTCTACATGCTTGCGCTTGAAGACGGTCCATTTCTTGGCGCTCTTGTCATAAATCGAATTGACGAAGCACTTCCAGTTCTGCTCATCGACGAAGTTCTTGTCGGCCCGGTAGTAGAAGCCGGGATAGCGGGACTCCTGACGGAACTGGATATGCTTCATGTGGGCTTCGGCGGTCAGGATACGGTGGTAATTCTCCCAGGCCCGCAGCAGCTCGTGCAGGTCCTTGGCGCGCATCTTCTGGGCATCTTCCTTCAGTAGCCCGAGCTTGTACTCGGCCACACCGAGCATGTGCTCGTTGGTGGTGTAGTAGGTCGCCACGCCGGCCACGTACTCGTCCATGATCTTCTGCAGGCGGAACTGCAGCATCTTGGGCGTGATGTAGTTCGGATTCACGTCGATGGCGGTGGTGTAGTCCTTGAACTCCAGGAAGGTACGCACCGGCTTGTAGATCTCCTCGGCCAGCTGGGCCACCGGGGTATCCAGTTCCGGCTTGTAGTCCTTGTTGTCCCGGGCATACTTGACCATGGACTTGGCGCACAGGCGACCCTCGGTATGGGAACCGGAGGAGAATTTGTGGCCGGAGGCGCCAACGCCGTCACCAGCGGTGAAGAGGCCCTTGACCGTGGTCATGGAGCGGTAGCCCCAGGCCCAGCCACGCGGCAGGTGAGCCGGCACTTCGGCGTATTCGTCATCGCTGGCGGTCGGAGCGCCCACGTCGGTCGGACCGGACGCCCAGATACCGCAGCAGCCGGAGTGGGAACCCAGCAGGTAGGGCTCGGTCGGCATCAGCTCGGAGTTCTTTTCCCGCGGATCGACGTCCTCGCCCACCCAGATGCCGCACTGGCCGACGCACATGTCGAGGAAGTCTTCCCAGGCTTCGGCTTCCAGGTGCTTCACTTCCTTCGGGGACAGGGTCTCGGCCAGCTTCGCCAGGGCAGTGACGGTGTCCATGTAGATCGGCCCGCGGCCTTCCTTCATTTCCTTCAGCATCAGGTGGTTGCGCAGGCAGGAAGCCGGAACCGCGGCTTGGCCGTAAGGCGGGTAGTCGTCCAGCAGGGCTTTGTTCTTGGTCATGTAATCTTCGCCCATGGCGTTGGTCGCCTTGGCCTTGAAGAGCAGGAACCAGGCGCCGACCGGACCGTAGCCGTCCTTGAAGCGGGCCGGCACGAAGCGGTTTTCCATCATGGTCAGCTCGGCACCCGCCTCGGCAGCCATGGCGTAGGTGGAGCCGGCGTTCCAGACCGGATACCAGGCACGGCCGGTACCCTCGCCCACCGAACGCGGACGGAACAGGTTCACACAGCCGCCGGCAGCGAGCAGGATGGTCTTGGCCCTGTAGACAAAGATCTTGTTCTCGCGGGTGGAGAAGCCGACGGCGCCGGCGACGCGGGAGGGGTCGTTCTTGTCGTTCACCAGCTTGACGATGAAGACGCGCTCCTGGATGCGGTCCAGGCCCAGGGCCTTCTTGGCGGCTTCGGCAACAATCCACTTGTAGGATTCGCCGTTGATCATGATCTGCCACTTGCCAGAACGCACCGGCTTGCCGCCATCCTTGAGGGCGGGCAGGCCTTCGCGCAGGGCTTCGGCGCCGTCGTGGCGCACGCCCTCGGCGTCGGTCTTCCAGATGGGCAGGCCCCATTCCTCGAAGAGATGCACGGATTCGTCCACGTGGCGGCCCAGGTCATAGGCCAGGTCATCGCGGGTAATGCCCATGAGGTCGTTGGAGACCATGCGGGCGTAGTCGGCCGGATCCTGTTCCGGGCCGATGTAGGTGTTGATGGCCGACAGGCCCTGGGCGACGGCGCCGGAACGATCCATCGCAGCCTTGTCCACCAGCTTGATCTTCAGTTCCTGGCCGGTCTCTTCCTTCAGGGCCTGGGCCCAGCGGACGATTTCATAAGCAGCACCGCAGCAGGCCATGCCGCCGCCGATGAGGAGGACGTCGAGATCTTCTTCGACGATTTCGGGATTACCGAATGTTCCTTGGGACATTTGCGTAGCTTCCTGTGAATATTTATTTGAGGCGGATGAGTTCGTCCGGGCGGCCGACGCGGTAGCCCTTGGTCACATCGGCGGT
>DATFAA010000006.1:0-146295 GCA_035255045.1 Rhodocyclaceae bacterium
ATCCAAACCGCCCGCTTTGCCGGATAATTTCGGCTTTTTCTGCTGGCGTTTTGTCAGGAGAACCAGGATGTTGAACATGAAAGAGATCAAGGCCCCCGTCTTTTCCCCTCTGACCGGAGCCATCCGCGCCCTGGCCATGGACGCTGTCCAGAAAGCCAACTCCGGCCACCCCGGCGCCCCCATGGGCATGGCTGAAATCGCGGAAGTGGTGTGGCGCCGCCACCTGCGCCACAATCCGGCCAACCCGAAGTGGGCCGACCGTGACCGTTTCGTGCTGTCCAACGGCCACGGCTCCATGCTGCTCTACGCCCTGCTGCACCTGACCGGCTACGATCTCTCCATCGAGGATCTGAAGAACTTCCGCCAGTTCCACTCCAAGACCGCCGGCCACCCGGAATACGGCATGGCACCCGGGGTCGAGACCACCACCGGTCCCCTGGGCCAGGGCATCACCAACGCCGTCGGCTTCGCCGTGGCGGAAAAGGCCCTCGCCGCCGAATTCAACCGGCCCGGCCATGAGGTGGTGAACCACTACACCTACTGCTTCCTGGGCGACGGCTGCCTGATGGAAGGCGTCTCCCACGAGGCCTGCTCCCTGGCCGGCACCCTGGGCCTGGGCAAGCTGATCGCCTTCTACGACGATAACGGCATCTCCATCGACGGCCACGTCGAGGGCTGGTTCACCGACGACACCCCGAAGCGCTTCGAAGCCTACGGCTGGCACGTCATCCCGAATGTGGACGGCCACGACGCCGCCGCCATCGAAGCCGCCCTGCTGGCGGCCCGGTCCGTGACCGACAAGCCCAGCCTTATCTGCTGCAAGACCGTCATCGGCATGGGCGCCCCCAACAAGCAGGGCAGCCACGACGTGCACGGCGCCCCCCTGGGCAACGACGAGATCGCCGCCGCCCGCGCCTTCATCGGCTGGACCCATCCCCCCTTCGAAATCCCGGCCGACATCTACGCCGCCTGGAACGCCAAGGAAAAGGGCCAGCGCCTGGAAGGCGACTGGAACGCCAAGTTCGACGCCTACAAGAAGGCCTTCCCGGAACAGGCGGCCGAATTCCAGCGCCGCATTATCGACGGCGGCCTGCCGGCCAACTGGACCGAGACGGTGAACGCCTACATCGCCGCCTGCCGCGACAAGGCCGAGAACATCGCCACCCGCAAGGCCAGCCAGAACGCCATCGCCGCCTACGCCCCGGCCCTGCCGGAACTGTTCGGCGGCTCCGCCGACCTGGCCGGCTCCAACCTGACCCTGTGGAAGGGCTCCAAGGGCGTCTCCAAGTCCGACGGCGGCAATTACCTCTACTACGGGGTGCGGGAATTCGGCATGACCGCCATCGCCAACGGCATCGCCCTGCACGGCGGCTTCATCCCCTACACCGCCACCTTCCTGGTCTTCTCCGACTACGCCCGCAACGCCATCCGTATGGCGGCCCTCATGCACCAGCGCCAGATCATGGTCTACACCCATGACTCCATCGGCCTGGGCGAGGATGGCCCCACCCACCAGCCGGTCGAGCACGTGGCCAGCCTGCGCCTCATCCCCAACCTGGATGTCTGGCGCCCGGCCGACGCCACCGAGACCGCCGTGGCCTGGGCCGCCGCCATCGACCGCTACAACGGCCCCTCCGTCCTGGCCCTGTCCCGCCAGAACCTGCCCACCGTCACCGGCGCCATCAGCACCGACGACATCCGGAAGGGCGGCTACGTCCTCTCCGACTGCCAGGGCAAGGCAGCGGTCACCCTCATCGCCACCGGCTCGGAAGTGAAGCTGGCCCTCGATGCCCAAGCGGCCCTCGCTGCCGAAGGCGTCGCTGCCCGCGTCGTCTCCATGCCCTGCGCCGACGTCTTCGACCGCCAGACTCCCGAGTACAAGGCCCAGGTCCTGGGCGGCGACAAGCGGGTCGCCATCGAGGCCGGCCATTCGGACCTTTGGCGCAAGTACGTGGGTCTAAACGGAGCGGTGATCGGCATCGACCGCTTCGGCGAATCCGCCCCGGCCGGCAAACTGTTTGAATTTTTCGGATTCACGGTAGCCAACGTCGTCTCCACCGTGAAAAACATTCTGTAAGAGAGAGGAGCTTCAAGCATGACCATCAAAGTCGGTATCAATGGTTTCGGCCGCATTGGCCGCATGGTTTTCCGGGCAGCGATCAAGGAGTTTTCCGACATCGAGATCGTCGGCATCAACGACCTGCTGGAGCCCGACTACCTCGCCTACATGCTGAAGTACGATTCCGTCCATGGCCGCTTCAAGGGTGAAGTGTCCGTCGACGGCAACAACCTGATCGTCAACGGCAAGAAGATCCGCCTGACCGCCATCAAGAACCCGGCCGAGCTGAACTGGGGTGCCATCGGCGCCGACATCGTCGTCGAGTCCACCGGCCTCTTCCTCACCAAGGAAACCGCCGAAGCCCACCTCAAGGCTGGCGCCAAGAAGGTCATCATGTCGGCCCCCTCCAAGGACGACACCCCGATGTTCGTCTATGGCGTGAACCACCAGAGCTACGCCGGCCAGGCCATCATCTCCAACGCCTCCTGCACCACCAACTGCCTGGCTCCCGTGGCCAAGGTGCTGAACGACAACTTCGGCATCAAGCGCGGCCTGATGACCACCGTGCACGCCGCCACCGCCACCCAGAAGACCGTGGACGGCCCGTCCAACAAGGACTGGCGCGGCGGCCGCGGCATCCTGGAGAACATCATCCCGTCCTCCACCGGCGCCGCCAAGGCCGTCGGCAAGGTCATCCCCGAGCTCAACAAGAAGCTCACTGGCATGGCCTTCCGCGTCCCCACCTCCGACGTCTCCGTGGTTGACCTGACCGTCGAGCTCAACAAGGAAGCCTCCTACGAGGACATCTGCGCCGCCATGAAGGCCGCCTCCGAAGGCCCCATGAAGGGTGTTCTGGGCTACACCACCGAGAAGGTCGTCGCCACCGATTTCCGTGGCGAGTCCTGCACCTCCGTCTTCGACGCCGAAGCCGGCATCGCCCTGGACAGCACCTTCGTCAAGGTCGTGTCCTGGTACGACAACGAATGGGGCTATTCCTGCAAGGTTCTGGAAATGGCCCGCGTCATCTCCAAGTAAGAAGATGAACCCAGGGGCGCTTGCGAGCGCCCCTTTTTTTCCCCTCTCACGGATACCGCCATGAACTTCAAACGTCTCACCGATCTGGACGTGGCCGGCAAGCGGGTCTTCATCCGCGCCGACCTCAACGTTCCCCAGGACGACAACCTCGCCATCACTGACGACACCCGCATCCGGGCCGCCCTGCCGGGCATCCAGTACGCCTTGGACAAGGGCGCCGCGGTCATGGTCACCTCCCACCTGGGCCGCCCCACCGAGGGCGAGTTCAAGCAGGAAGACTCCCTGGCGCCGGTGGCCAAGCGCATGTCCGAACTGCTGGGCAAGGAAGTCCGCCTGGTCCAGAACTGGGTGGACGGCGGTTTCGAAGTCAAGCCCGGCGAAGTCGTGATGCTGGAGAACGCCCGCTGCAACAAGGGCGAGAAGAAGTCCAACGACGAGCTGTCCCAGAAGATGGCCGCCCTCTGCGACGTCTGGGTCCATGACGCCTTCGGCACCGCCCACCGGGCGGAAGCCACCACCTACGGCATGGGCAAGTACGCCAAGATCGCCTGCGCCGGCCCCTGCGTCGCCTCCGAACTGGAAGCCCTGACCAAGGCCCTGGCCCAGCCGGCCCGCCCCATGGTCGCCATCGTCGGCGGCTCCAAGGTTTCCACCAAGCTCACCGTCCTCGAAAGCCTGGCTGCCAAGGTTGACCAGCTGGTAGTCGGCGGCGGCATCGCCAACACCTTCCTCCTGGCCGCCGGCAAGAAGATCGGCAAGTCCCTGGCCGAGCGCGACCTGGTGGACCAGGCCAAGGCCGTCATGGCCAAGGTCCAGGTGCCCCTGCCCACCGACGTGGTGGTGGCCAAGGAGTTCTCCGCCACCGCCGCAGCCACCGTCAAGTCCATCGACGACGTCGCCGACGACGACATGATCCTCGACGTCGGCCCCGACTCCGCCAAGGCCCTGGCCGACATCATCGCCAAGGCCGGCACCGTTGTCTGGAACGGCCCGGTGGGCGTGTTCGAGATGGAAGCCTTCGCCAAGGGCACTAAGGTCCTGGCCGACGCCATCGCCACTTCCAAGGCCTTCTCCCTGGCCGGCGGCGGCGACACCGTGTCCGCCATCAACACCTTCGGCATCCAGGACAAGGTCGGCTACATCTCCACCGCCGGCGGCGCTTTCCTGGAGTTCCTGGAAGGCAAGAAACTGCCGGCCGTGGAAATCCTCGAACAGCGGGCAAACGGCTAACCCCAGGGCCAAGGAGAAAGCTATGCAGCGCAGCACCAAAATCGTCGCCACCTTGGGACCCGCCTCCAGCGACGAGGCCGTGTTGCGCCGCCTGGTGCAGGCGGGCATCAACATCGTCCGCCTCAACTTCTCCCACGGCACCGCCGACGACCACCGGGCCCGGGTCGAGCTCCTGCGCAGCATCACCCAGGAGCTCGGCACCACGGTGGGGATCATGGCGGACCTCCAGGGTCCCAAGATCCGCGTCGGCAAGTTCGAGCACAGCAAGGTGGACCTCGCCCCCGGCGAGCGCTTCATCCTCGACATCTCCTGCAAGCTGGGCAACCAGGAGCGGGTCGGCCTCGATTACCCGGAACTCATCGACGACGTCGAGCCGGGGGCCGTGCTCCTCCTCGACGACGGCCGCATCGTCCTGGACGTCAAGGAAGTGCTGGGCCAGGAAATCGTCACCACCGTCCGGGTAGGTGGCGCCCTGTCCAACAACAAGGGCATCAACCGCCAGGGCGGCGGCCTCACCGCGCCGGCCCTGACCGGCAAGGACCGCCAGGACATCCGCGTGGCCGCCGAGCTGGGGGTGGATTTCGTCGCCGTCTCCTTCCCGAAGAGCGGCGACGACATGCGCCAGGCCCGCAAGCTCCTGACCCGCGCCGGCTCCGACGCCCTCCTCATCGCCAAGATCGAGCGGGCGGAGGCCATCGAGGCCCTGCCCGACATCCTGGATGCCTCCGACGGCGTCATGGTCGCCCGCGGCGACCTGGCGGTGGAAGTGGGCGACGCCGCCGTCCCGGCCCTGCAGAAGAAGATCATCCGCCTGGCCCGGGAGCACAACCGGCTGACCATCACCGCCACCCAGATGATGGAGTCCATGATTTCCAGTCCGGTCCCCACCCGGGCCGAGGTCTCCGACGTGGCCAACGCCGTCCTGGACGGCACCGACGCGGTCATGCTGTCGGCGGAAACCGCCTCCGGCCGCTACCCGGTGGATACCGTGGAATCCATGGCCCGGGTCTGCCTGGAAGCGGAAAAGTCGGCGGAAGTGAATCTGGAGCGGGATTTCCTCGACCGGGTATTCACCCGCATCGACCAGTCCATCGCCATGGCCGCCATCTGGACGGCCCACCACCTCAACGTCAAGGCCATCGCCGCCCTGACCCAATCCGGCTCCACCGCCCTGTGGATGAGCCGGCTGAATTCCGGCGTTCCCATCTACGCCCTCACCCCGGAAGTGAGTTCCCGCTACAAGATGAGCCTCTACCGGGACGTCTTCCCCCTGCTCATGAAGCAGGTCCATGTGGACCGCGACCGCCTGCTGTGGGAAGCCGAACAGCTGCTCATCGAGCGAGGCGTGGTCGAGGCCGGCGACCTCATCGTCCTCACCATCGGCGAGCCCATCGGCGTCGCCGGCGGCACCAATACCCTGAAAATCGTCCGGGTCGGAGAACATCCCGCACCAAAAGATCTGCTCCCGGAATCCTGATACTTTAACTAAGGAGACTTCTATGCCCCTCGTTTCCATGCGCCAACTGCTGGACCACGCCGCCGAACACGGTTACGGTCTGCCCGCCTTCAACGTCAACAACATGGAACAGGTCTGGGCCATCATGGAGGCCGCCAGCCAGGTGGACGCTCCGGTGATCATGCAGGCCTCCGCCGGCGCCCGCAAATACGCCGGCGAGCCCTTCCTGCGCCACCAGATTCTGGCGGCCCTGGAAGCCTATCCCAACATTCCCATCGTCATGCACCAGGACCATGGCCAGAGCCCGGCCGTGTGCATGGGCGCCATCAAGTCCGGCTTCACTTCCGTGATGATGGACGGCTCCCTGCACGCTGACGGCAAGACCGTCGCCTCCTACGAGTACAACGTCGAAGTCTCCCGGGAAGTGGTCAAGTTCTCCCACGCCATCGGCGTCTCCGTGGAGGCCGAGCTGGGCGTCCTGGGCTCCCTGGAAACCATGAAGGGTGACAAGGAAGACGGCCACGGCGCCGAGGGCACCATGACCCGCGAGCAGCTCCTGACCGACGTCAACCAGGCCGCCGATTTCGTCAAGCAGACCAACTGCGACGCCCTGGCCATCGCCATCGGCACCAGCCACGGCGCCTACAAGTTCACCAAGAAGCCCACCGGCGACATCCTGGCCATCGACCGCATCGCCGAGATCCACGCCCGCATCCCCAACACCCACCTGGTGATGCACGGCTCCTCCTCGGTGCCCCAGGAGCTGCTGGCCGAGATCCGCGAATTCGGCGGCGACATGAAGGAAACCTACGGCGTGCCCGTGGAAGAGATCGTCCGCGGCATCCAGCACGGCGTGCGCAAGGTCAATATCGACACCGATATCCGCCTGGCCATGACCGGCGCCGTCCGCCGCTACCTGGCCGAGAACCCCTCCAAGTTCGACCCCCGCGACTTCCTGAAGCCGGCCCGGGAAGCCGCCAAGAAGATCTGTATCGCCCGCTACGAAGCCTTCGGCTGCGCTGGCCGCGCCAGCCAGATCAAGCCCATCTCCCTGGACAAGATGGCCGAGCGTTACGCCAAGGGCGAGCTGAACCAGATCGTGAAATGATGCCGGAATTCCGGTAAAGTCAAAGGCCGCCTCGGGCGGCCTTTTTCATTCCCCCTGACCATGAGCAAACTCCCCGATATCCCGGAACGCCCCCTCCTCGGCCCCCTGCTGCGGGGCGAGCGGCGGCCCCGCATCGCCCTGGTGGGACGGCCCCGCACCGGCAAGAGCACGGTCTTCGATGCCGCCGCCAGCACCGAGGTGTCGGAGCAGCGCCTGGCCGGCAGCGACCGCTCCTACGCCGAGTGCCGGGTCGAGGTCGGGCTGGAGGAGGCCTCCCTGGTGGACCTGCCGCCCCTGGAGTCCCTGCACGACATGGCCCCCGCTCCCCAAGCGGTGCTCAAGTATCTCCTTTGGGGCGACCGCTGGCCGGCCGTTGCCAGCCACGAGGGGGAGCAGCCGGCGGTGAGCTTCGCGCCGCCCGACGTCCTCATCCAGGTGGTGGACGCCACCACCCTGGAGCGGGACCTGGAACTCGCCCAGGAGCTGAGCCTCCTCGGCCGCCCCCTGGTGATCGCCCTCAACCGCCTCGATGAGGCCCGGGCCAAGGGGCTCTACATCAACGTCCGGGCCCTCGGGGAGAAGCTCGGGGTGCGGGTGGTGCCGACGGTGGCCCACATGGGCAAGGGCATCGCCGCCCTCTTCGCCGCCGCCCTGCAGGCCGCCCACGACCGCAGCTGTCCGCTGGCCCAGCCCCCCAGCCCCCATATCGTCGCCAGCCTGCGGGCCCTCAACGCCGCCCTCGCCGACCCGGCCATCGAAAACGCCTTCCGGGTTCCCCGCTCCCTGCTGCTCCTCCAGCTGGCCGCCGACAGCGACTACTTCCGCCACGAGATGGCCGCCCATTTTCCCGACGCCCTCGCCGCCATGGACGTGGCCCGGGCCGAGGCCGCCCTCCAGCTGCCCCGCCCCCTGGCCGACGAGCTCCACGCCGACCGCCACCACCGGGCGGCCCTGCTGTTCGAAACCGTCAGCCGCCTGGGCGGCAGCGAAGACCGGGAGCGCTGGAAGCTGTGGCTCGACGACCTCTTCCTCCATCCACGCTGGGGCCTCCTCGGCAGCCTGACGGTATTCGCCCTGGTGCTGCTGGTGGTGTTCGAGGTCAGCACCTTCCTCGACAGTCTCTCCGCCGCCCCCCTCGCCGCCTGGATAGGCCAGTGGGAGCCCACCTCCACCGCCGGCGTGGTCGGCCGGGCGGTGGCCGACGGCCTGGTGGGCCTGGTGGGCATCGTCGTCCCCTACATGCTGCCCCTGGTCATGCTCCTGGTCGCCCTGGAGGAGTCGGGCATCATGCACCGGGTGGCCTTCGTGGTGGACCGGGGCTTCCACCACATCGGCCTGCACGGCGGCGTCGCCGTGCCCTTCCTGCTGGGCTTGGGCTGCAATGTCCCGGCCATTTCCGCCACCGCCAGCGCCACCGGCGGCCGAGAGCGCATCGTCGCCTCCCTGCTCATCACCTTCGTGCCCTGCTCGGCCCGCTCCGCCATCGTCCTCGCCCTCGGCGGCAAGTACCTGGGGGGCATCGGGGTCTTCGCCCTGTTCATGCTCACCCTGGTGGTCATCGCCGTCGCCGGCAAGCTGCTCACCCGGCGCTATCCCGGCGCCGGTCCAGGCCTCATCCAGGACATCCCCAACTACGCCCTGCCCCAGTGGCGGCAACTCCTCGCCACCACCTGGGAGCGCACCAGCGACATCCTGACCATCGTCACCCCCCTGCTGGTGGCCGGCAGCGTCGTCCTCGCCCTGCTCACCCACTGGGGCGCCGACGAGGCCATCAACCGGCTGCTGCAGCCGGTCACCAGCTGGTGGCTGGGCCTGCCGGAGGAGCTCGGGGTGCCCATCCTGTTCGGGGTACTGCGCAAGGAGCTGTCCCTGGTCATGGTGTACCAGGCCCTGGGCACGCCGGAGATCGTCCCCCTCCTGGACCGCATCCAGATCGCCACCTTCCTGGTCTTCCTGACCTTCTACGTGCCCTGCCTGTCCACCTTCGCCGTCATGCTCAAGCTCCTCGGCCGCCGGGAGGCCGTCTTCTCGGTGCTGCTGTCGGTGAGCCTGGCCCTGGCCATCGCCGGCGCGACCCGCTGGCTGCTCACAGGCCTCGCCTGGGCCGCCCAGGCGTCCTAGGACGCCCGTATAATTTCGGCTCGCCTATGACTTTCAGCCAATACCCCCTTCGCCAGCAGCTCAACGACGAGGTCCACGCCCGTCCCCCCGTGCCCCTGGAAGCCCCCACCCTGGTCAGCTTCCTGGCCCTCCTCCACGACCACACCCAGCCCGGCGCCGAGCGCGAGCACCTGGGGCGGCTGTGCGGGCGCCTGGGGGACGGCGAGCTGCCCGGCACCGACACCACCCATCTCATCATCGACGGCGGCAGCTTCCTGCTGAAATGGGAGCGCCACGGCGAGTTCTCCACCTACGCCTTCTTCCGTCCTCGCCCGGCTTCTCCGGCCGAGGGCGAGAACGCCCTCTCGGCGGTGCCCGCCGACTGGGTGAAGGACATCCCCGGGGAAGTCATCGTCGCCACCCACATGGACGTGCTGTCGGCCGCCCAGATCGATCCCCGGGAACTGCTGCGTACCCTGAGCGCCCCCGGCGAGGTGATCGTGGCTTCCCAGATCGCCGGCGGGGCGGCCTGGGTCTTCACGGATTTCCGACTGCACGACGGCTTCTCCCGGTTCACGGTGGTGGATGTGAGCCTGGACCGGCTGCGGGCCGGCCGCACGGTGCAACGCCTCCTGGAAGTGGAAACCTACCGCCTGATGGCCCTCCTCGCCTTCCCGGTGGCCCGGTCGGTGGGCCAGCTCCTCAACCGCGCCGAGAACGAGCTGGCGGTCCTCATCGACCGCATGGGCAGCGCCGCCTCGCCCGAGGACGAGCGCGCCGTGCTGGCCGACCTTACCAAGCTGGCGGCGGAAATCGAGCACTCGGTGGCCAGCACCAATTTCCGCTTCGGGGCGGCCGCCGCCTATTACCGCCTGGTGCAGCAACGGGTCAGCGAGCTGAAGGAAACCGTGGTCACCGGCTACCCCAGCATCAAGGGCTTCATGGAGCGGCGCCTGGCCCCGGCCCTCAACACCTGCGCCGCCATCGCCCGCCGCCAGGAGGACCTCTCGGCACGCATCGCCCGCACCAGCCAGCTCCTGCGCACCCGGGTCGATATCGAGCTGGAGCGCCAGAACCAGGAGATGCTCGCCGAGCTCAACCGCCGGGCCAAGCTGCAGCTGCGGCTGCAGGAGACGGTGGAAGGCCTGTCGGTGGTGGTCCTCACCTATTACGGCTCCCAGCTGGTCCAGTACCTGACCAAGGGCACCAAGGAGCTCCACCATCTGTCGCCGGAAGTGGTGACCGCCGCCTCCATCCCCGTCATCGCCGCCCTGGTCGCCTGGGGCACCCACCGCATGCGAAAGAAGCTGGCGGCGGAAGCAGGCGAGGCCCATTAATCTATAATCGCGCTTTTGCTTCCGGAATGCCTGCCGTGACCGCTCCCCTCTTCGAGTCCTCCATCACCAGCCTGCCCCTCCTGTCCCGGGGCAAGGTCCGCGACATCTACGCCGTCGACGCCGACAAGCTGCTGATCGTCACCACCGATCGCCTGTCCGCCTTCGACGTCATCCTGCCCGACCCGATCCCGAAGAAGGGCGAAGTGCTGACGGCGGTGGCCGACTTCTGGTTCGCCAAGCTCGGCCACATCGTCCCCAACCAGCTCACCGGCATCGACCCGGAAAGCGTGGTGGCGGCCAACGAGCGGGACCAGGTGCGGGGCCGGGCAGTGGTGGTGAAGCGCCTGAAGCCCCTGCCCATCGAGGCGGTGGTGCGCGGCTACGTCATCGGCTCGGGCTGGAAGGACTACCAGGCCACCGGCGCCATCTGCGGCATCGCCCTGCCCCCCGGCCTCAAGCTGGCGGCCAAGCTGCCCACTCCCATCTTCACTCCCGCCACCAAGGCCGAAGTGGGCGACCACGACGAGAACATCTCCTTCGCCAAGGCCCAGGCCAACTGCGCCGCCGTCCTGGCGAACGACCTGGCCGGCACCGGCAAGAACGGCGCCCAGCTGGCCGACGAGGCCCGCATCGCCGCCCTCGCCCTCTACGAAGAAGCCGCCGCCTATGCCCGCGGCCGGGGCATCATCATCGCCGACACCAAGTTCGAATTCGGCATCGACGCCAAGGGCACCCTGCACCTCATCGACGAGGCCCTGACCCCGGATTCCTCCCGCTTCTGGCCCGCCAGCGAATGGCAGGAAGGCAGCAACCCACCCTCCTACGACAAGCAGTTCGTGCGCGACTACCTGGAAACCCTGGACTGGAACAAGAAGGCCCCCGGCCCGCGCCTGCCGGCCGAGGTCATCGCCAAGACCAGCGCCAAGTACGTCGAGGCCTGCGAGCGCCTGACCGGCCGGGTCCTGTAGCCGCAATTTCAGCAATCCCCCCTGCGAACCCGGTGCGGGGGGGATTGTCCCAGGGCTTGTTTCCCCTTGGAAGCCTGCCGTCATGGGACAACCGTCACCCTTCCTGGACCGCCATTTCCCTATGCCCGCGGTACAACGCGTCGCGCTGAGCCGCCCGGCCTACTGGCTGCGGGCCGGCCTCGAGGACCTCTTTGCCAATCCCCTGCCAGGACTTGCCTATGGCCTGCTGTTCAGCATCGGCGGCGACCTCATCCTGCTGGCCAGCCTGCAGGAGCCTTACCTGTTCATGACGGCCCTGTCGGCCTTCTTCCTGCTGGCGCCGATCCTGGCAGCCGGCCTCTACGAACTCAGCCGCCTGCGGGCGGCCGGCGAGCGGCCGACCTTCATCGACTCCCTGACCGGGCTGGGGCGCAATCCCGCCGCCCTCACCCTATACGGCGTCGTGCTCGCCGTGGTGGCGGTGCTCTGGGAGCAGGTCACCGCCGTCTCCTTCGCCCTGGTGGCCAACGAGGAAGTGGGCCTGGGCCAGCTCATCCACATCCTCACCGCCGGTGAGCACCGGGCCTTCATGGCCACCTGGCTCATCGCCGGCGCCGGCCTCGCCCTCCTGGTCTTCGCCTTCAGCGTGGTGTCGGTGCCCATGATCCTCGACCGGGACGCCGACTTCGTCACCGCCATGGCCACCAGCCTGCGGGCCTTCATCGTCAACCTGGAAGCCATGGTGCTATGGGCCGGCATCATCGTGCTGCTGACCCTGATGAGCTTCGCCACCCTCATGGTCGGACTGGTCTTCGCCATGCCCGTCCTGGGCCATGCCACATGGCATGCCTACCGGGAACTTGTAAAATAAACTCCTGCCCCATAGCCAGCGGGCGGCGGTGGACCACCACCCCCGCCCGTTTTCTTCTCTGCGGAATAAGACCATGACCGACGCCAACCCCCTTCTCGATTTCTCCGGACTACCCCGTTTCGACGCCATCGAGCCTGCCCATGTGAAGCCGGCCGTCGAAAAACTGCTGGCCGACAGCCGCCGGCTGGTGGAGAAGCTCACCGCCGAAGGGGTCCCGGCCACCTGGAAGGGTTTTGCCCATCCCCTCTCCGACGGCATCGAGCACCTGTCCCGGGCGTGGGGCATCGTCGGCCACCTGCATTCGGTCAATGACGTCCCGCCCTGGCGCGAGGCCTACAACGAGATGCTGCCGGAAGTGACCCGCTTCTATAGCGAGCTGGGGCAGAACCTGAAGCTCTTCGAGAAGTACAAGGCCATCCGCAGCGGCGCCGAGTACCAGAACCTCGACCCCGCCCAGAAGAAGATCATCGACAACGAGGTGCGGGACTTCCGCCTCTCGGGCGCGGAGCTGCACGAAGACCAGAAGCCGCGCTTCCAGGCCATTCAGGAGGAGCTGGCCGGCCTCGCCGCCAAGTTCTCCGAGAACCTGCTGGACGCCACCAACGCCTTTGGCGAGACCGTCACCGACGAGTCCCTCCTTTCCGGCCTGCCGGAGGACGTCAAGGAGGCCGCCCGGGCCGCCGCTCAGCGGGCCGGCAGCGAGGGCTGGCGCTTCACCCTGCACGCCCCCTCCTACGGTCCGGTCATGCAGTACGCCGACAACCGGGACCTGCGGGCCCGCATGTACCGCGCCTATGCCACCCGCGCCGCCGAGTTCCACGACGGCGCCAGCAAGCCGGAATGGGACAACACGCCCCTCATGGGCCGTATCCTGGAGCTGCGCCAGGAAGAGGCCCGCATGCTGGGCTACGGCACCTACGCCGACATTTCCCTGGTGCCCAAGATGGCCGAGTCGCCGGAGCAGGTGCTGGGCTTCCTGCGGGAGCTGGCGGCCAAGGCCAAGCCCTTCGCCGAGAAGGACGTGGCCGAGCTGAAGGAATTCGCCAGGACGGAACTGGGCATCGAAGACTTCCAGCCCTGGGACGCCGCCTACGCCTCCGAGAAACTTCTCCAGGCCCGCTACGCCTTCTCCGAACAGGAGGTGAAGCAGTACTTCACCGAGCCCACCGTGCTGGCCGGCCTCTTCCGGGTCATCGAGAATCTGTTCAACGTCACGGTCAAGCCGGACACCGCCCCCGCCTGGGACGAGGACGTGCGCTTCTACCGCATGGAGACCGCCGAGGGCACCCTGGTGGGCCAGTTCTACCTCGATCTCTACGCCCGTGAGACCAAGCGGGGGGGCGCCTGGATGGACGAGGCCATCACCCGCCGCCGCAAGCCCGACGGCAACGGCATCCAGACGCCGGTGGCCTATCTGAACTGCAATTTCTCCCGGCCGGTGGGCAACAAGCCCGCCACCTTCACCCACGACGAAGTCCTCACCCTCTTCCACGAGACCGGCCACGGCCTCCACCACCTGCTCACCCGGGTGGAGGAACTGGGCGTCTCCGGCATCCACGGGGTGGAATGGGACGCGGTGGAGCTGCCTTCCCAGTTCATGGAGAACTACTGCTGGGAGTGGGAGGTGCTGCAGGACATGACCTCCCACGTGGAAACCGGCCAGCCCCTGCCCCGCCCCCTCTACGACAAGATGCTGGCGGCCCGGAATTTCCAGAGCGGCATGCAGACCGTGCGCCAGCTCGAATTCAGCCTCTTCGATATCCTCCTCCACAGCCAATTCGACCCCAAGGGCCAGAAGAGCGTCATGGACCTCCTGAACGAGGTGCGCCGGGAGGTGGCGGTGCTCATCCCGCCCGAGTGGCATCGTTTCCCCAACAGCTTCTCCCACATCTTCGCGGGGGGCTACGCCGCCGGCTACTTCAGCTACAAGTGGGCCGAAGTGCTGTCCGCCGACGCCTATTCCGCCTTCGAGGAGGCCGGCAATCCCTTCGATCCGGTGACCGGCAAGCGCTTCCTGGACGAGATCCTGGCGGTGGGCGGGTCGCGGCCGGCCATCGAGTCCTTCCGCGCCTTCCGGGGCCGGGAGCCGAGCGTGGACGCGCTGCTGCGGCATAGCGGTATGATTGCGGCCTGAACGGCCACAGGAGTACCGATCATGCGTCATCTCGTCGTCCTGGCCATCGCCCTGGCCAGCGCCTCGGCATGGGCCCAGACCTACCGCTGGGTGGATCCCGCCACCGGCAAGACCATCATCTCCGACACGCCGCCCCCGGCCACCGCCAAGAGCGTGGTCAGGAAGGATTCGGAGCTGGCCGTGGGCTCCCAGTCCTTCGCCGTGCGGCGCGCCGCCGAGAACTACCCGGTGGTGCTCTACACCTCGGCGGACTGCGCCACCCCCTGCCGCCAGGCCCGCGACCTCCTGAACGGCCGCGGCGTGCCCTTCGAGGAGAAGATGCTGCAAACCCCCGAGGACGCCGCCGAGCTGAAGAAGCTGGTGGGCGACGTCTACGTCCCGGTCCTCAAGGTCGGCAAGCAGCCGGTGCGGGGCTTCCAGGCCGAGTCCTACGACAATCTCCTCGACCTGGCCGGCTATCCGTCCACTGCCCCTATCGGCAGCAAACCCTCCGGCGGCCTGTCCAAATGAGCCGCGACCTGCGCATCGCCGCCTGGAACGTCAATTCCCTCAAGGTCCGGCTGCCCCACCTCCTGGACTGGCTGGCGGACAAGCAGCCCGATGTGGTCTGCCTGCAGGAGACCAAGCTGGAGGACCACAACTTCCCCCGGGCCGACATCGAAGCCGCCGGCTACCACGCCGCCTTTTCCGGCCAGAAGACCTACAACGGCGTCGCCATCCTGTCCCGGCAGCCCATCGCCGACGTGGTCAGCGGCAATCCTGTCTTCCCGGACGAGCAGAAACGGCTTATCGCCGGCACCATCGACGGCGTCCGCGTCATCTGCGCCTACATGCCCAACGGCCAGGCCGTGGGCAGCGACAAGTACGCCTACAAGCTGGACTGGCTGTCGGGCCTGGCCACCTGGCTGCGGGACGAGCTGGCCGCCCATCCCCGGCTGGCCATCTGCGGCGACTACAACATCGCCCCGGAGGACTGCGACGTCCACGACCCCAAGGCCTGGGCCGGCCAGGTGCTCTGCTCGGAGCCCGAGCGCGCCGCCTTCCGCCAGCTTCTGGAACTGGGCCTGAAGGACAGCTTCCGGCTCTTCGAGCAGCCGGAGAAGAGCTTCTCCTGGTGGGACTACCGCATGCTCGGCTTCCAGAAGAACCTTGGGCTGCGCATCGACCACATCCTCCTGTCGGCCCCTCTGGCCGAGCGCTGCACCGCCGCCGCCATCGACCGGGCGCCCAGGAAGCGGGAACGCCCCTCCGACCACGCTCCGGTGTACGCCGACATCCGCCTGGGCGACCAGCCGTGATCCCCGACCGCGCCGAACTGCTCCGCCTCTATCCGGCCCTGGCCGGACTGCCTCCCGCCCTGCTCGAGCGGGCCCTGCAGCCCCAGGCGGTCATGGCGGTGCCGGCCGGCACCCAGCTCTTTGCCGAGCGCCAGCCCTGCCAGGGCTTTCCCATGCTCCTGGCCGGCAGCATCAAGGTGGTGAAGAGCACTCCGGGCGGCCGAGAGATGCTGCTCTACCGCGTCGAGCCGGGCGGCTCCTGCATCATCACCTCCAGCTGCCTCCTGGGGCACACTGCCTACACGGCCCGGGGCGTCGCCGAGACGCCGCTGACCCTGCTGGTGCTGCCGGCGCCCCTCTTCGACCAGCTGGTGGCGGAATACGCCCCCTTCCGGGACTTCGTCTTCCATCTCTTTTCCGACCGCATCGCCGAGCTGATGGAGCTGGTGGAGGAAGTGGCCTTCGCCCGCCTCGACCAGCGCCTGGCCAAGCTCCTCCTGGCCCGGCACGAGGATGTCCTCAACGTCACCCACCAGCAGCTGGCTGAGGAACTGGGCAGCGTGCGGGAGATCGTCAGCCGCCTGCTGAAGGGCTTCGCCGCCCAGGGCCTGGTGGCCCTCGGGCGGGAACAGGTGACCCTGCTCAACCGGGCGGGACTCAAGACCATCGCGGCTGTGTGACCCAGGTTACATACAGGGCCCGGGGCCGGCGCTAAATTAGCCGCCACACCCAATCTCGATGGAGGAAAAAATGAAAGCAAACGTCGGCGGCATCGACCGCACCCTGCGTATCATCGTCGGCCTCGGCCTCGTCGGCGCCACCGTGGCCGGCGCCCTGCCCGTCTGGGGCTACATCGGCATCATCCCCCTGGCCACCGGCCTGATCGGCTGGTGCCCGGCCTACCCGCTGTTCGGCATCAGCACCTGCGCCTGCAAGAAGGGCGCCTGACGTCCCCCGGTCCGAGCCGGTCTTGCCCCGACCGGCACGGCAGTGCGGCCCGCCTCCGGCGGGCCGTTTTCATTTGAGCGAGTTGGCGATGCGGACGTAGTCCTCGACCGCCAGGTCTTCCGCCCGCGCCGTGGGCGTGATGCCTAGGGCGGTGAAGCCGGCGTCGTCCAGGATGCCCTTGAGGGTGTTGCGCAACATCTTGCGGCGCTGGGAGAAGGCAGCGGTCACCACCCGGGCCAGCACCGCCTCGTCCCGGGCGTTCAGCTCGGCCGCCGCCTTGGGGATGAGGCGCACCACGGCGGACTGCACCTTGGGCGCCGGGTCGAAGCTCTCCGGCGGCACGTCCAGGAGCCATTCCAGATGGAAGCGGTACTGCAGCATGACCGACAGCCGGCCGAATTCGGAGTCGCCGGGTGCCGCCACCATGCGCTCCACCACCTCCTTCTGCAGCATGAAGTGCATGTCCCGCACCCGTTCGGCGAAGCCGGCCAGGTGGAACAGGAGGGGGGTCGAAATGTTGTAGGGCAGGTTGCCCACCAAACGGAGATCGGTACCGATGGCGGCGAAGTCGAAGGCCAGGGCGTCGCCCTCGTGGATGGTGACCCGCTCCGGGGCATGGCGCTTCTTGAGGCGGGCGATGAGGTCCCGATCGATTTCCACCACATGGAGATGATCCAGGCGCTGCAGCAGGGGCTCGGTCAGAGCCCCCAGACCGGGGCCGATCTCCACCAGCGTATCGTCCCGCCGGGGATCGATGGCCGAAACGATGCCGGCGATGATGCCCTGGTCGATGAGGAAGTTCTGCCCGAAGCGCTTGCGGGCGACGTGGCCCTTCATTGCCGGCCCGCCATCAGAGCCGCCTGGTCGATCGCCTCGAACAGGCTGCCGGGGTCGGCCCTGCCGGTGCCGGCCAGTTCCAGCGCGGTGCCGTGATCCACCGAGGTGCGGATGATGGGCAGGCCGAGGGTGACGTTGATGCCCTGGCCGAAGGTGGCGTACTTGAGGGCCGTCAGGCCCTGGTCGTGGTACATGGCGAGGACGGCGTCCCCCTGGGCCAGGACCGGCGGAGTGAACATGGTGTCCGCCGGCAGGGGCCCGATCAGCTTCATTCCCGTGGCCCGCAGGCGCTCCAGCACCGGCGCAATGACTTCGATCTCCTCGCGGCCCAGGTAGCCGCCCTCCCCGGCATGGGGATTGAGGCCGGCCACCAGGATGGCGGGATCGGCGATGCCGTACTTCTTCCTGAGGTCGGCGTGGAGGATGCGTAGGGTTTCCTCAAGCACGGCCGGCGTGATGGCGGCGGGAACGTCCTTGAGGGGCAGGTGGGTGGTGGCCAGGGCCACCCGCAGGGGCCCCCGCCCGGTGTCGCCGGCCAGCATCATGACCACCAGGGGCGTGCCAGTCTTTTCGGCCAGGTATTCCGTGTGGCCGGTGAAGGGCACGCCGGCCTGGTTGATGACGCCCTTGTGCACCGGCGCCGTCGCCATGGCGGCGAATTCGCCGGACCGGCAGCCGGCCAGGGCCCGGTCCAGGAGTGCGAGGACATAGCCGCCGTTGGCCGGATCGAGCCGGCCGGCCCGGCTGGGCGTGGCCAGGGGAATGTGGAGGACATCGAGGACGCCGTCCAGGGGCTCCTGCCCGGGCTGGTAATCCCGCATGGGGACGCTCGCCCCGATGGCCGCCGCCCGCTCCGCCAGCAGGTTGCGGTCGCAGAGGACCACGGGGCGGGCCGGGAAGGAGCGCTCGACGAGGCGCAGGCAAAGCTCCGGCCCGATGCCGGCGGGCTCGCCGCTGGTGACCGCGATGACCGGCTGCGCCATCATTTCTCTTCCAGGCGGTTTTCCACGTAGGCGCGGTCGCGCAGCTGGCGCAGCCAGTCCTGGTAGGCGTCTTCCAGTTTCCGCTCGCGCAGGGCCTGCTTGGCGTTGAGCCGCCGGCGCTCCTCGGAAGCGTCGTGCTCCCGGCGCTCCAGCACCTGGATCAGGTGCATGCCGAAGGGCGACTGCACGACGCCGCTGATTTCCTTGTCCTTGAGAGCGTCCATGGCCCGCTCGAACTCGGGCACGGTGTCACCAGGGTTGAGCCAGCCCAGATCGCCACCCTTGGCGGCGGAGCCATCCTGGGAATAGAGCCGGGCCAGTTCGGCGAAGTCGGCGCCATGGAGCAGGCGGTCCCGCAGGTTTTCGAGCTTGCGCTTGGCCTCGGCCTCGGACACCACCTCGGTGATGCGGATGAGGATGTGGCGGGCATGGGTCTGCTGCACCGGCGGCGTCGAGGCACTGCCCCGCTTGGCGATGAGCTTGAGGATATGGAAGCCGGCCGGCGAGCGCAGGATGTCGCTGACCTCACCCGGCTGCAGCTTGGCCGCTGCCTCGGCATAGAGGCCCGGCAGGCGGTCCGCCGCCCGCCAGCCCAGGTCGCCGCCCTGGAGGGCGTCGGGGGCATCGGAAAAGGCGGCGGTGAGCTGGGCGAAATTGTCCCCCTGGCGGGCCCGCGTCCAGGCCTGCTCGGCCCGGGCCCGCAGCTTCTGCAGTTGCTCCGGCGAGGCGGATTCCGGTGCCCGCAGGAGGATGTGGGCCAGTTCGTATTCCTCCACCGGACCACCGGCGGAGTCCTGGCCGGCCAGGTAGTTGTCCACTTCCCCCTCGGAGATCACCAGCTTGCTGTCCACCTCGCGCTCCCGCAGGCGGGCGAGGGTGATTTCCTCCCGGATGTCCTCCCGGAACTTGGCGAACGGGACGCCATCCTTTTCGAGGGCCTGGCGGAACTGCTGGACGGTCATCTTGTTGTTGGCGGCGATCCGGCCGAGGGCCTGGTCGAGCTGGAGGTCGTCCACCTTGATGCCGGTCTCCCGGGCGAACTGCAACTGGACCCGGTCGGTGATCAGGCGTTCCAGCATCTGGCGTTCGAGCACGTCCTGGGGCGGCAGGGGAGTGCCCTGCTTGCGGAGCTGCTGGAGCACATTGGCGAGCCGGCTGCGCAACTCGAAGTAGGTGACGACTTCGTCCCCCACCACGGCGACGATGCGGTCGGCTTCCAGGGGCTCGCCGAGGGTCGTCGATCCCTTGAGGTTGAGCGCTGGCTGGGCGGCGGCCAGGCCGGACAGGAAAATCAGGAGGGGGATGAAGCGACGGACGAGCTGGATCATGGAAATCACTGGGTTGTCAGGAGGCTGCCGGTGGTCGGCATTTCGTTCACTTTGCCATAGCCGGGGATGGTCCGGCGCAGAAGCTGGATGGGGCTGGAGCCGATACTGGAGAAATCGTTGAGTTCCAGCTGGAAGAAGAAGGTGGTATTGGACGTGCCGGACAAGGCTTCGAGGCGCTGCACCACGAAGCGGGCAGCCCAGCAGCTGGCATTGTATTCGAGGCCGCCGATGGCTTCGAGCAATTGCTTGTCCCGGATGGAGTAGTTGTAGCGCCCCACCGCGTACCAGTTCCTGGTGATGGGCCATTGCCCGGCGATGTCCACCTGCTCCACCTGGCCGATCCCCAGGGCATCCCGGGTGAAGCGGTAGCTGGCCGAGATCACCTTGGCCAAGTCAGGCTGGTAGCGGGCCCCCACCGAATAACGCTCATTCTGGTGCCGGTCATAGCTGTATTCCCAGGCAGCATCCACGTAGGTCTTGGGCAGCACCACACCGTTGAAGGCGGCCAGGAAATTGGAGAAGTCCTCGTTGCGGACGCTTTCCCCCGGGATGGTGACCCGCTGCTGGCGGAAGTAGTAGCGCTGGCCGACCATGGCCTTGAAGCGCTCGGCGCCGCTGACGGCGTCCAGGTAGCGGGTCGTCACCGCCGCGGTCAGCTGGTTGGCGTCGTTGATCCGGTCGAAGCCCAGGTAACGGTTCTCGTTGAAAATTTGCGAGAAATTGAAGTCGGCGATGGCGGTGTCGAAGAGCGGAATCTTGCTCTGATCCCGGTAGGGGATGTACACATAGAAGAGGCGCGGCTCCAGGGTCTGGATGTAATCGCCGGTGCCGAACCACTTGGTGTCCCGCTCGAAGAAAACGGTGGAATCGAGGGTGAAGGTCGGCAGCACCCGGCTGATGCTGCTCGGGTCCCCTGCCGCCTGGCGCTCGAGACCGTACTGGGTGGCGTGGAGACCGATCTTGGGCAGGATGGTGAAGGACGGATTGACGATCGGCAGGGTGGCCTGGGGATAGAACACCGCCCGGGAGCCCTGCACCAGGGTGGGATGCTCGAACCGGGAGTACTGCCCGAAGAGGCTGAAATCGGTCTTGTAGACATCGGGCAGCCGGCCCGAGAAGGTCATCTGGGGCTCGATGAAATAGGGCCGCGTCACGCTCGGATCGATGCGCAGTGTCTGGTAGCGCAGCAGCTGCATGTTGGCGGCCCACCAGGTGCCCGGTACGTAGTTGAGGGCCAGCTGGCGGGGCAGCTGAGACTGGGAGGTCTGCAGTAGCCGGGATGAGAAGTCTTGCCAGTAGGTATTGTCCGAGACGCCGTTCCAGTTAACGTTGGCAGTCAGCCCCTGTCCCAGGTTGTGGACATGGGCGATGCCGTACGCGTAGCGGGAGCGGTTCTCCATCTGGTCGTTAGGCAGGTATTCGAGCCGCGTGGTACCTGTGTAGTTGTAGCCCGCGTAGCGCCCTTCCCCACCGAGCTGGAAGCCGCGCTTGCTCATTTCCCGCGGGTACAGGGTAAGGTCGTAATTGGGGGCGATGTTCCAGTAGTAGGGCAGGGTGATATCCACCCCGTTCTTGCTGGAAGCAGAAAAATTGCCCGCCAGGAAGCCCGACTTGCGCTGCCGATTGAGGGAGAAGGAAGCGCTCGGTGCATAGAAGATGGGCACGCCCTCGAACACCAGGCTGGTGCTCTTGGCGGTGCCCTCCTCCCGGTCGTAGTCGAGCTTCATTTCCCTGGCCCGGATGTACCAGTCGGGGTCGTCGGCCCTGCAGGTGGAATAGGTGGCGTCGGTCAGGCGGACCTGGTTCTCGCCCTCGAAGTCGATGCGCTCGGCATGGCCGTAACCCTCGGTGGAGCGGCGCGGCGGAACCGTGGTGGGCAGGCCGTAGCTCGACGGCACGCTGATCATGAGGGGGGCGCTGCCGGTGGTCGCCGTGGCGCCGACCGCCGTGGTCACCGCCGTCACCGGCCGGTAGAAGCGGCTCCGCACTTCCTTCTTGAACTTGTAGTCCGCCTCCTCGAAGAAGCCGACCTGCTCCCCCAGCTTCATCCGCAGATGGGGGCCGCTCAGCTCGTCGTCCTGCTGCAGCAGGCGCACATGCCCCAGGGCTTCGACCTCGTCCTCCAGGGACCAGTAGGTCACCTTGTCCGCCAGCAGGCGGGAGCCCACCTTGCGCACTTCTACATTGCCCTCGGCCTCGGTGACTTCCTCGCTGCGGCCCTTGATCTGATCGGCAATGATGAAAATCGGAAGTTCCTCCTTGGGCTTGGGAGGAGAGGAAGGCTGGGGCAGTCCGGGCACCGGCGGGGACCTGTCCGTCGGCGGGGGATTGAGGGTGTCGAACTTGCGCTCGACCCGCAGGGGCAGGGATTGGTCGTCGGCGGCCAGGACGAAGGAAGCGATTCCCGAGTCTCCCGCGTCGGGCAGCCAGGACGTGCCGACCTCCTCCAGTGCGGGCGCGGCGGGCGCCGAATCCGGGTCAGCCAGGGCGGCCTGGGATCCGGCGAAAGCACAGCACATGAAAAGGGCGAGCGGTCTGCGGTGGAAACCGGGCATGCGAAATGGCGGGGAGCTAGGAACGGGAGGGTTGGCGCCGCGGTCGATAGCTGGGCGGATGTTAGAATCTGAGCATTCTACATCGAACTACCGTTCCCTCTACCGTATTGACCTCATGTCACGCGATCAACTTCTTCACGACTGGGTGGCCAAGCGCTTTCCCGACCAGACAGTCGCCATCGCCCCCGCTTCGGCCGACGCCAGCTTCCGCCGCTATTTCCGCCTGACCCTGGCCGACGGCAGCACCCGCATCCTGATGGACGCCCCGCCCGACAAGGAGGATTGCCGCCCCTTCATCCAGGTCGCCGGGCTTCTCGCCGACGCCGGCCTGGCGGCCCCCCGCATCCTCGACCAGGACCTGGAGCAGGGCTTCCTGGTCCTCTCCGACCTCGGCCGCGTCGGCTACCTGGCCGCCCTCCAGGCCGACGACCAGCTGGCCGACGCCCTCATGCGGCCAGTGCTGGACGTGCTGGTGCGCTGGCAGCTCGCCTCCCGCCCCGGGGTCCTGCCCCCCTACGACGAGGCCCTGCTGCGGCGGGAGCTGGACCTCTTCCCGGAATGGTTCGTCGGCCGCCACCTCGGCCACGCCCTGACCGACGACGAGAAGAACGTCCTCGAGGCCACCTTCCGCTTCCTCCTGGACTCAGCCCTGGCGCAGCCCAAGGTCTACGTCCACCGGGACTTCATGCCCCGCAACCTGATGGTTGTGGAGAGCGAAGCCACCCTGGTGCCGGGCGTCCTCGACTTCCAGGACGCCGTCTACGGCCCCATTGCCTACGACGTCGTCTCCCTCTTCCGGGATGCCTTCATCTCCTGGGACGAGGAAAGGGAACTGGACTGGGTGGTGCGCTACTGGGAGAAGGCCCGGGCCGCCGGCCTGCCGGTGCGGGCCGACTTCGGCGAATTCTGGCGGGACTATGAATTGATGGGCCTGCAGCGCCACATCAAGGTCCTGGGCATCTTCTGCCGCCTCAAGTACCGGGACAACAAGGACAACTACATCACCGACCTGCCCCGCTTCCTGGCCTACGCCCGCAAGACCGCCGGGCGCTACATCGCCCTCAAGCCCTTCCTGGCCCTGCTCGACACCCTGGAAGGCAAGTCCGAGGACGTGGGCTACACCTTCTGATGAAAGCCATGATCCTGGCGGCGGGGCGCGGCGAGCGCATGCGCCCCCTCACCGACCGCACCCCCAAGCCCCTGCTCCAGGCCGGCGGCAAGCCCCTCATCGTCTGGCACCTGGAACGCCTGGCCGCCGCCGGCTTCCGGGACATCGTCATCAACCACGCCCATCTGGGCGAGCAGATCGAAGCCGCCCTCGGGGATGGGTCCCGCTGGGGACTCGCCATCCGTTACTCCCCCGAGCCGCCCGGCGCCCTGGAAACGGCCGGCGGCATCGCCAACGCCCTGCCCCTGCTGGGCGGCGATCCCTTCCTGGTGGTCAATGGCGACATCTGGTGCGACTGGGATTTCAACCGGGCCCACCGCCTCGCCGACCGCCTCGCCCATCTGGTCATGGTCGCCAACCCGGCCCACCATGCCGGCGGCGACTTCGGCCTCGAAGGCGAGCGGGTGACCTTCGCCACCGCCGGGGAAACCCTCACCTACGCCGGCATCGGCGTCTTCTCGCCGGCCTTCTTCGCCCAAGTACCCCGGGGCCAGGCCCTCAAGCTGCGGCCCCTCCTGGACGCCGCCATCGCCGACCGCAGCCTCACCGGGGAACGGCACACCGGCCGCTGGGTCGACGTAGGGACGCCGGAACGCCTGGCCGAACTGGATAGGGAGCTGTCATGAGCCACGCCCATTTCCTCGCCCGCAGGAAGCGCCTCCTGCAAGCCATCGGCGACGGCGTCGCCGTCGTGCCCACGGCCCCCGAGGCTATCCGCAACCGGGACGCCCATTATCCCTACCGCTTCGACAGCTACTTCTGGTACCTCACCGGCTTCCCCGAGCCGGAGGCGGTCCTGGTCCTGGTGGGGGGCAAGAAGCCCAAGTCCATCCTGTTCTGCCGGGAAAAGAACGAGGAAAGGGAAATCTGGGACGGCTTCCGTTACGGCCCCAGGGGCGCCAAGGAAGCCTTCGGCTTCGACGCCGCCTACCCCATCGAGCAGTTCGACCGGAAGCTGCCCGAGCTCCTCGCCGACCGCCCCGCCCTCTGGCATTCCATCGGCCACGACAGCACCTGGGACGCCCGCATCGGCGCCGCCCTCAATGCCGTCCGGGCCCTGGGCCGGGCCGGCAAGCGGGCGCCCCGGGCGGTGCACGACCTGCGGGCCGAACTGGATGCCATGCGCCTGGTCAAGGACGCCCACGAGATCGACACCATGCGCCGCGCCGCCGACATCGCCAGCGCCGGCCATGCCCGGGCCATGCGGGCCTGCCGCCCCGGCGTCGCCGAATACGAACTGGAGGCGGAACTGACCTACGAGTTCCGCCGCCGCGGCGCCGACGGCCACGCCTACACCCCCATCGTCGCCGGCGGCACCAGTGCCTGCGTCCTCCACTACGTCTCCAACAACAAGGTCCTGGCCGACAATACCCTGGTCCTCATCGATGCCGGCTGCGAAGTGGAGGGGTACGCCGCCGACATCACCCGCAGCTTCCCGGTGAATGGCCGCTTCAACACCGCCCAGCGGGACGTGTACCAGATCGTGCTGGCCGCCCAGTCGGCTGCCTTCGCCGCCATCGGCCCCGGCCGCCACTTCATGGAGGCCCACGAGGCCGCCCTGCGCATCCTCACCCGCGGCCTGGTGGACCTGGGGCTTCTCAAGGGCCAGGTGGACGGTCTCATCGAGCAGGAAGCCTACAAGCGCTTCTACATGCACCGCACCGGCCACTGGCTGGGCCTGGACGTGCACGACGCCGGCGACTACAAGATCGGCGGCGACTGGACGCCTCTCGTCCCGGGCATGACCGTCACCGTCGAGCCCGGCCTCTACATCCGCCCCGGGGCCGACATCCCGCCCGCCCTGGCCGGCATCGGCATCCGCATCGAGGACGACGTAGTGGTCACCGAAACCGGCTGCGATATCTACACCACCGCCCCCCGGACGGTGGCTGAGATCGAGGAGGTCATGATCCGTGAGTGAGCTGCCCCAGCGGGTCGACATCCTGGTGATCGGCGCCGGGCCGGTGGGCATGACCCTGGCCCGGGCCCTGGCGGACGGCCCCTACACCACCCTGCTGATCGACCGCCGTCGGCTGGGTGGGCGCGAGGACGACCCCCGCGCCCTGGCCCTGTCCCACGGCGCCCGCCAGCTCCTGGAACGCCTCGGCGCCTGGCCCGGCCGCGCCGCCACCCCGATCGAGACCATCCACGTCTCCCACCGGGGCGGCTTCGGCCGTGCCCTCATCGACCGCCGGGATTACGGCCTCGCCGCCCTCGGCTACGTGGTCCGCTACCCGGCCCTGGCGACGGCCCTGGCGGCCCGGCTGCCGGCCGGGAGCATCCTCGAGGAGACCGAGGTCGAGGACCTGGCCCCCGGCCCCGACGGAGTCACCGTGACCCTGCGCCGGCACGGGGAAGTCCACCGCCTCCTGGCCTCCCTCGTGGTCCATGCCGAGGGCACGCCGGCCGACGGCCCCGGGGTGCGGGTCAGCGACTACCGCCAGCACGCGGTCATCGCCGAGGTCCGCCCGGTCCCGGCCCACGGCCGCCAGGCCTGGGAACGCTTCACCCCGGACGGTCCCCTGGCCCTGCTGCCCCTGGGGGACGACTACTCGGTGGTGTTCACCCTGCCGCCGGAGAAGGCGGACCGCATCATGACCCTGGACGACGCCGGCTTCCTCGCCGCCCTGCGCGCCCAGTTCGGCGGCCGCCTGGATTTCGCTTCCACCGGCCCCCGCTTCCGCTTCCCTCTGGCGCTGCGCCTGCGGGAGCAGCTGGTGGCGGGCCGCGAGGTGTGGATCGGCAACGCCGCCCAGACCTTGCATCCGGTCTCCGGCCAGGGCTTCAACCTGGGGCTGCGGGACGCCTGGCAGCTGGCTGAGGCCCTCCTGGCGGACGGTCTCGGCGACCAGACCCTGGCCGCCTACGCCCGGGGCCGGCGCCTGGACCGCCAGGGCGGCGCCCTGTTCACCGACAGCATCGTCCGCGCCTTCTCCAGCGACTTCGGGCCCCTGAAACTGGCCCGCGGCCTTGGCCTCCTGGCCCTCGACCTCTTCCCGCCCGCCCGCCATTTCATCGCCCGACGCATGATCTGGGGCGCCCGGGCCTGGCCATGAAGTCCGGACGGGCCGCCATCCCTGCCTCCGCCCCGCAGGCCCCGGCCGCCGCCGCGCCGCCCTCGCCCTGGCGCATCTGGTTCCTGGCCCTGCGCCCCCGGACCCTGTCGGTTTCCCTGTCGCCGGTCCTGGTCGGCACCGCCGCCGCCTGGCATGACCACGGACGCATCCTCTGGCTGCCCCTGTTGGCCGCCATCCTGGCCGCCGCCTTCATCCAGATCGGCACCAACCTGTTCAACGACGTCGGCGACTTCCTGCGCGGCACCGATACCCCGGACCGCCTGGGACCGCCCCGGGCCACCGCCCAGGGCTGGCTGACCCCGGCCCAGGTCCAGGCCGGGGCGTGGACGGCCTTCGGCCTCGCCTTCCTGTGCGGCATCTACCTCGCCGTCCATGGCGGCTGGCCCATCGTCGCCATCGGTTTGGCGTCCCTGGCGGCCGGCTGGGCCTACACCGGTGGACCGGCGCCCATCGCCTACCGGCCCCTGGGGGAAGTTTTCGTGTGGATCTTCTTCGGCCTGGTGGCGGTGGGGGGCAGCTACTACCTGCAGACCTTCACCCTCAGCGCCACGGCCCTGGCCGCCGCCGCCCTGGTCGGGCTGCACGCCGCCGCCGTCATCACCGTGAACAACTACCGGGACCTGGATGGCGACGCCCGCAGCGGCAAGCGCACCCTCGCCGTCGTCCTCGGCCGCCCGGCCACCTGCCGCATCTACCAGGCCGAGATGCTGCTGCCCTACCTGCTGCTGCCCGTCTTCGCCGGCGCCCTGGGCTGGGCCGCCCTCCTGCCCCTGGCTTCCCTGCCCATGGCCCTGGGGCTGCTGGGGCGCTTCCGGTGGGAGCCGCCGGGTCCCGTCTTCAACCAGATCCTCGGCGCCACCGCACGCCTCCAGCTCGTCTTCGCCCTCCTGCTGGCGATCGCCTTGATGGCCCCATCATTATCCTGACTATTTTTTAGGCGCCATCTCGGGTAAAATCCCGCCCCTTCCCCTGCTTTTTCCCCGCGCCGTCAGTCCATGGAATTCGTTGGTTTTCAGCTTCGCAACAATCTTTTCGTCGCCCCCATGGCAGGCGTCACCGACCGGCCTTTCCGCCAGCTGTGCAAGAAGCTGGGCGCCGGCCTGGCCGTGTCCGAGATGGTCACCGCCAATTCGCTGCTCTACGGCAGCGCCAAGACCCAGCGCCGCGCCTGCCACAAGGGCGAGGTCGAGCCCATTTCCGTCCAGATCGCCGGCGCCGACCCCAAGATGATGGCCGAGGCCGCCCGCCACAACGTGGACAACGGCGCCCAGATCATCGACATCAACATGGGCTGCCCGGCCAAGAAGGTGTGCAACGTCATGGCCGGCTCCGCCCTCCTCAAGGACGAGCCCCTGGTGGGCCGCATCCTTGAGGCCGTGGTCCAGGCCGTCCCCGAGACTCCGGTGACCCTCAAGATCCGCACCGGCTGGGACAAGCAGAACAGGAACGCCCTCGCCATCCTGAAGATTGCCGAGGACGCCGGCATCCGCGCCCTGGCCATCCACGGCCGCACCCGCTGCCAGCAGTACACCGGCGAGGCCGAGTACGAGACCATCGCCGCAGTGAAGGCGGCGGCCCGCATTCCCATCATCGCCAACGGCGACATCGGCAGCCCGGAAAAGGCCAAGCTGGTGCTGGACGCCACCGGCGCCGACGGGGTCATGATCGGCCGCGCCGCCCAGGGCCGGCCCTGGCTGTTCCGGGAAATCGAACATTTCCTCAAGACCGGCACCCACCTGGAAGCGGCCAAGGTCACCGAGATCCACGCCATCCTCATGGAGCACCTGGAGGATCTCTACGAGTTCTACGGCCTGGAGACGGGCTTCCGGGTGGCCCGCAAGCACATCGCCTGGTACACCAAGGGCCTGGTCGGCTCCGCCGCCTTCCGGCACCACATGAACCAGCTGCCCAGCATCGAACTGCAGCGTCAGGCCGTCAATGACTTCTTCTTCGGCCTGGCCCAACAAAACGAACATCTGCAATACAACGACAATTCAGGGGAGGAGTTGGCAGCATGAGCCAACAACATGATCTTGCAAGTTGCGTCCTGGGGGCGCTCGAGAAGTATTTCCGCGACCTCGATGGGGAAAAACCGGTCGCCATCTATGACATGGTGATCAAGAGCATCGAAAAGCCGATGCTGGAACTGGTGCTGGACAAGGCCGGCGGCAACCAGACCCTGGCCGCCGACATGCTCGGCATCAACCGCAACACCCTGCGCAAGAAACTGACCGAATACCAACTTCTGTGACCGCCATGAAAATCCAACAAGCGCTGATTTCCGTCTCCGACAAGCGGGGCATCCTCGAATTCGCCCAGGGCCTCGCCGCCCAGGGCGTCAAGCTCATTTCCACCGGCGGCACCGCCAAGATGCTGCGGGACGCCGGCCTCGGCGTCACCGAGATCGCCGACTACACGGGCTTCCCCGAGATGCTGGACGGCCGGGTCAAGACCCTGCATCCCAAGGTCCATGGCGGCATTCTGGCCCGCCGCGACCTGCCCCAGCACATGGCCACCATCGCCCGCAACGGCATCGCCACCATCGACCTGGTGTGCGTCAATCTCTACCCCTTCCGGGAAACCGTCGCCAAGCCCGACGTCACCCTCGAGGACGCCATCGAGAACATCGACATCGGCGGCCCCGCCATGGTGCGCTCCGCCGCCAAAAACTACGCCGGCGTCGCCATCGTCACCGACCCCGCCGACTACCAGTCCATCCTGGACGAGATGAAGGCCAACGGCGGCGCCCTCCAGCTCGACACCCGCTTCGGCCTGGCCAAGAAGGCGTTCGTGCACACCGCCCGCTACGATTCCGCCATCGCCAACTGGCTGACCAGCCTGGACGAGCAGGACAAGCCCCAGCAGTTCCCGGCCGCCTTCCAGACCGCCTTCGACCGGGTCGAGACCCTGCGCTACGGCGAGAACCCCCACCAGCAGGCCGCCTTCTACCGTGACCCGGTGGCCACCCCGGGCGCCATCGCCAACTACGTCCAGCTCCAGGGCAAGGAACTGTCCTACAACAACATCGCCGACTCCGACGCCGCCTGGGAATGCGTCAAGACCTTCGAGGTCCCGGCCTGCGTCATCGTCAAGCACGCCAATCCCTGCGGCGTCGCCATCGACGGCAAGCTCCTGGGCGCCTACGAGAAGGCCTTCAAGACCGACTCCACCTCCGCCTTCGGCGGCATCATCGCCTTCAACGGCACCGTGGACGTGGATGTGGTCAATGCCATGAACGACCGCAAGCACTTCGTCGAGGTGCTGATCGCCCCGGCCTTCACCGCCGAAGCCAAGGCCCTGCTGGCCGCCAAGCAGAACCTGCGGGTCCTGGAAGTGCCCCTGGAGCGCGCCTACCACGGCTTCGAGATGAAGCGGGTCGGCGGCGGCCTCCTGCTCCAGACCCCGGACATGTTCAACGTCCAGGCCTCGGACCTCAAGGTGGTGACCAAGAAGGCCCCCACCGACGCCCAGCTGGAAGACATGCTCTTCGCCTATCGGGTCGCCAAGTTCGTCAAGTCCAATGCCATCGTCTTCTGTGGCGGCGGCATGACCCTGGGGGTCGGCGCCGGCCAGATGAGCCGCGTGGACTCGGCCCGCATCGCCGCCATCAAGGCCCAGAACGCCGGCCTTTCCCTGGCCGGCTCCTGCGTCGCCTCGGACGCCTTCTTCCCCTTCCGGGACGGCGTCGACGTGCTGGCCGAGGCCGGCGCCACGGCGGTGATCCAGCCCGGCGGCTCGATGCGCGATGAGGAAGTCATCGCCGCCGCGAACGAACATGGCCTTGCCATGGTCTTTACAGGAGCCCGTCACTTCCGGCATTGAGGATTCAAATAACATGGGAGAGCGGTGGACCGGAGCAAGCCGGCGCCGCTTCCCGACTTCGACCCGACTAGGAAAACAACGATCATGAAACTTCTCGTCATCGGTTCCGGCGGCCGCGAGCATGCCCTGGCGTGGCGGCTGGCCCGGACCCCCGGCCTGCAAAAAGTCTATGTCGCCCCGGGCAACGCGGGCACCGCCCTGGAGCACGAACTGGAGAACGTGAACATCACGGATCCGGAGGCCCTGGCCGATTTCGCCGAGAGCGAGAAGATCCATCTCACCGTCGTCGGCCCCGAGGCGCCCCTGGCGGCCGGCGTGGTCAATATCTTCCGGGCCCGCGGCCTGAAGGTCTTCGGCCCCACCAAGGAAGCCGCCCAGCTCGAGTCCTCCAAGGACTTCGCCAAGCGCTTCATGGCCCGCCACAACATCCCCACTGCCGGCTTCGAGACCTTCACCGAGCAAGCCGCCGCCCACGCCTACGTGGACCGGCAGGGCGCCCCCATCGTCATCAAGGCCGACGGCCTCGCCGCCGGCAAGGGCGTGGTGGTCGCCATGACCCTGGACGAGGCCCATGCCGCCATCGACGACATGCTGGCCGGCAACAAGCTGGGCGACGCCGGCGCCCGGGTGGTGATCGAGGACTTCCTGGACGGCGAGGAAGCCAGCTTCATCGTCATGGTGGACGGCAAGAACGTCCTGCCGCTCGCCTCCAGCCAGGACCACAAGCGCATCGGCGACGGCGACACCGGCCCCAACACCGGCGGCATGGGCGCCTACTCCCCGGCGCCGGTGGTGACCCCCGAGGTGCACGCCAAGGTCATGCGGGAAATCATCCTGCCGACGGTGCGCGGCATGGCCTCCGACGGCCTGCCCTACACCGGCTTCCTCTACGCCGGCCTGATGATCGGCAAGGACGGCTCGGTCAAGACGCTGGAATTCAACTGCCGCATGGGAGACCCCGAGACCCAGCCCATCATGATGCGGCTGAAGTCCGACCTCCTCGAACTTCTCGAGCATGCCGTCGCCGGCACCCTGGACCAGGTGGAAGCCAGCTGGGACCGTCGGGTCGCCCTGGGCGTCGTGCTGGCCGCCGCCAATTACCCCGACACACCCCGCAAGGGCGATGTCATCACCGGCCTGCCGGCCGGCGCCGAGGATGCCCATGTCTTCCATGCCGGCACTGCCATGCAGGACGGCCAAGTGGTCACCAGCGGCGGCCGGGTGCTGTGCGTCACCGCCCTCGGGGAGAACGTCAAGCTGGCCCAGAAACGGGCCTACGAGGTGGCCGCCCAGATCCACTTCAGCGGCATGCAGATGCGCCGGGACATCGGCTACCGGGCCATGAAGCGCGAGGCCTGAGCCATGGACAGCGGGGCGGTACGTACCTATTTCAGGGACCTGCAGTCCCGCATCGTCGCCGAACTGGAGTCCTTCGACGGCCAGTCCTTCCGCACCGACTCCTGGATACGGCCGGAGGGTGGCGGCGGCGTCTCCCGCCTGATCGAAGGCGGCAAGGTCTTCGAGCGGGGCGGCGTCAATTTCTCCGACGTGATCGGCACCACCCTGCCCCCCTCCGCCACCGCCGTGCGGCCCCAGCTGGCGGGCCGCGCCTGGGAAGCCGTGGGTGTCTCGCTGGTGCTGCACCCGGAAAATCCCTACTGCCCCACCGCCCACATGAACGTGCGCTGCTTCGTCGCCACCAAGGAGGGCGAGGAGCCGGTCTGGTGGTTCGGCGGCGGCATGGACCTGACCCCTTACTACGCCGAGGAAGAGGACGTCCGCCACTTCCACCGCACCTGCAAGGAAGCCCTGGCGCCCTTCGGCGACGAGGTCCATGGGAAATACAAGAAGTGGTGCGACGAGTATTTCTTCCTCAAGCACCGCAACGAGCCCCGGGGCGTCGGCGGCGTCTTCTTCGATGATCTCAACGAGGGCGGCTTCGAGCGCTGCTTCGCCCTCACCCGGGCGTTGGGCGATGCCTTCACCAAGACCTACCTGCCGATCCTGGCCAAGCGCCGGGACACCCCCTACGGGGAGCGGGAACGGGATTTCCAGGCCTACCGCCGGGGCCGCTACGTGGAATTCAACCTGGTCTGGGACCGGGGCACCCTGTTCGGGCTCCAGTCCGGCGGACGCACCGAGTCCATCCTGATGTCCCTGCCGCCCATCGTGAAGTGGCGCTACGACTGGAAGCCGGAGCCCGGCACGCCGGAAGCCCGGCTCTACGAGGAATTCCTCAAGCCCAGGGACTGGGCCTGAGGCCGACAGGCTACTTCAGGCGCCCGCGCACCACCTGGATGCGGGCCGTTTCCCGCACCGTCACCGCACCCTTGGCACCGCTCAGGTTGCCGCAGTCGCAGGCGGCGGCGATGAAGGAGACCGAGCTGACGATGCCGTGGCACTCCAGACACTCGTAGTAGAGATCACCGCCGCGGGGGAGGTTGTCCGGATCGACCTTCTGCTCAAGAGGATAGAACTTGTAAATCTTGCGCATATCGACGTTGGACATCACCCCTCCCTGAATAATTAGATATTTTCGAACCGGGCGCTTTCCCGGTAAAGCCGGTTGGCGTCGTCGTCGCGGCCGAGTTGATCGAACAGGCGCGCCAGTTCGAGGTGGGCCTCCCGGCTCTCGCGCACCGCCAGGGACGCCTCCAGATAGCTCTGGGCCTTGCCCCAGAGGCGCTGCCTGACGCACAGGCGCCCGAGAGCGAGCAGCAGTTCGCCATCCTCCGGGTGCCGCCGCAACCAGTTCTCGGCCCGGGCGATGCGCCCAGTGGCATCGCCACCCCCCAGCTTGCCGTAGAGGGCGACCAGCTCGTCGTTCCAGTCCTCGTCGTCGCGGCTGTCGAGGAAGGTCTCGATCAGGAGCTGGGCCTCCTGGTGGGCGTCCAGGGCCATCAGGCGCCGCGCCCCCTCCACCGCCAGGCGGCTGCTGCGCTCGGAGGCCGGAACCTCCCGCAGGTAGGACACCAGCTGGATCACATCGCTGCCATGGCTCTCCAGGTTGCGGAGATGGGCCTGCAGCTTGATTTCCCGCACCAGCTCGGGCGGCAGGGCGTCCCGCTTCTCGAGCTGGCGGGCGAGGCGCAGCACCTCGTTCCAGTCGCCGCAGCCCTGGCGGGCGCGCAGCTCCAACCGCAGGGCGGCCAGGTGGCGGCCGTGCTTTTCCTGGAGGCGCTTCAACACCGTGACCGCCTCGTCGAAGCGGCGGGACTCGTTGAGCATCTCGGCTTCCAGCATGAGGGTCGCCGCCTCGGTGCGGGGATCGTCGATCTTGGCCCGTTCCAGCCAGCCCTGCTGCTTGCCGGACTCGCGCATGCGCTGGGCCGCCCGGGCCGCCACCAGGGCCGAGAGGCCGGGGGCGATACCGGCGCCGTGGGCCTCGGCGCCCTTCTTGAGGGCCTGGCCGAAGCGCCCCTCGAAGAGCAGGCGGACGGCGTCCTGGAAGACGGCGCTGGCGCGCTCCCGCTGCACCCGCTCCCGGTAGAGGCGCACCCGCTCCGGCAGGCCGAAGGTGATGGCGAGGCCCCGCAGGACGGCATAGAACAGGGTGAACAGCAGGACGGCGGCGATAACGAAGAGGTTTAGGGAGACTTCCAGCCGCCAGGGCGGGAACACCAGCAGCACGTAGCCCTCGTTGAGGCGCGCGCCCAAGGCGACGGCCACGGCCAGGGCAAAGATGGCCAGGAGCCAGAAGAGCGCTCTCACTTCTTCTCCCTGGCGCTCTTCACGTTGCGCAGCGCCGCCAGGCTGTCGTTGAGATTGGGCAGCTCGATGTTGATCTCGGCGGCGGACAGCTGCCTCAGGCTGGTCAGGGTGGTCTGCACCGCCTTATCCTGGCTGTCGTAGTAGCGGCCGAGCCAGTCCTGGGCGGTGCGCAGCTCGTTGCGGAAGGTCCAGGCATCCCGGGCGAAGAGGGCGAGGCGGGCGTTGAGGAGCCGCAGCTTGAGATTCTCCCGCAGGAAGAAGGCCTGTTCCGGCGGCAGCAACACCGGCTCGGAGCGATCGAAGCGCTGGATGCGCACCAATCCCTTCACCTCCTGCCAGAAGTCCTCGCCGGCTCGGCGCCACCACGGCAGGTCAGGGGCTGGGGCGGGCTTGGCGGCGGCGCGTTTCTCCTCGGAACGAGGACGCATGTCCATGGCCAGGGGCAGCTTGTCGGCAGCGAGGATGGCGGCCTCGAGCTTGAGGCTCATGCCGGGCACGTCCACCAGGGGCAGGGCCCGCAGGCGATCCAGGTCCCGGGCCAGGGTCTTGCGCAAGGGGATGAACTGGGGCCGCTCGACCCGGGCCAGCCGCGCATCGGCAGCCTGCAGGGCGAGCACCGCCGCCTGGACGTTGCCCGCCAGCTGCAGTTGCTGGGCCGCCAGGGTCACCGCCTGCTCGACTTCCAGCAGGGTGACGTCGTCCCGGCTGCGGGCCAGGTCTTGGTAGAGACTCTGGAGGGCCTGGGTCTCCCCCTGGAACTCGGCCTGCCGGGCCTCCAGGGTACCGACCCTGGCCTGCAGGGCCGCCGCCTGGTCCTGGGCCTGCTTCAGGAGGTTGCGCAGCTCCTTGCCGGCGTTGTCGTTCTCGGCCAGATGGCGGGCCACCTCCTGCTGGGTCTCGCCGAGCCGGATGCGGGTCTCGACCCCCTGCCAGGCGGCCAGGCCGAGGGCGGCGAGGGCCAGGATGAACCAGGGATTGCGCCAGACGGGGGGTGCCGGGGTGCGGACTGGGGCTGCGATGATCTCGGTCGGGGAGTCGGGGTCGGTCATGGCGTCGTTCATTTTTTTGGCCAATTATAAGCGCACAGGCCGGCAATGATGCCCGCATCGGCCGGCGCCGTCAGCAGGACCCGCTCCAGGCCGAGGTCCCGGGCGTTGTCGGCGATGCGCTGGTGGGGCACGAACAGCGGCGTCGCCGCCAGGTAGCGGCGGCCCTCGCCGTCCAGCATATCCACCAGGTAGCGCAGCCCTTCGCTGCTCGACACCGTGATGGCGTCGAGGCGGCCGGCCCGCCAGGCGTCCAGCAGCGGCGCTGTGCCGCCGGAGGGGGCCGAGCGCCTGTAGCAGGTGATGCAATCCACCGTCGCTCCCCGGGCCCGCAGGGTGTCGGCCAGCAGTTCCCGGCCACCATCGCCCCGGAAGATGGCCACCCGGCGCCCGGCGACCCGCTCCGGTTGGAGTTCCGGCAGGGCGAGGAGGGCTTCGGAGTCAAAGCGTTCCGTCGGTGCGACGCAGCCCCCCACGCCATGGGCGGCCAGGGCCTTCACCGTCCCCTGGCCGACGGCGGCGGGCACCAGCCCGGTGGGCCAGGGGCACCTGGCGAGGATGGCGGGCAAGCTGTAGTCCACCGCATTGGGGCTGATGAACACCGCCAGGGCGTAGTCGGCCAGCTGGTCCAGGGCCTGGTTCAGGGGCGCGGGATCGTCGGCGGGGGAGATTTCCAGCAGGGGAAAGAGCAGGGGCACCCCGCCGGCGGCCGCGATGGCCGCCGCCAGGGCCTCGCTCTGGGCCCGGGGCCGGGTGACGACAATGGTTTTTCCGGCGAGGGGGCCGGCCAGGGTCATTTGCAGGCGGCGAGCTTGGCGAGGATGGGGCCGGCCCCCTGGGCCAGCAGCATGTCGGCCAGCTTGAGGCCGAGGGCCTCGTCGTCCGAAGCATTGCCACGCACCTCGGCGCTGACCATTTCCTTGCCGTCCGGGGTGGCGACGAAGCCCCGCAGCCAGAGCTGGCCGTTGTCCATGATGGCGTAGCCGCCCAGGGGCACCTGGCAGCTGCCGCCCAGGGCCCGGGAGAGGGCTCGCTCGGCCCGCACGCAGTGGGCGCTTTCCTGGTCGTTCAAAGCCGCCACCACAGCCGCCATATCGGTCCGGCCGTCCACGATTTCGATGCCGAGGGCACCCTGGCCCGGCGCCGGCAGGGACTGCTCGGGGGTGAGGACCGACTTGATGCGGTCCTTGAGGCCCAGGCGGATAAGCCCGGCGGCCGCCAGGATGATGGCGTCGTACTGGCCCTCGTCGAGCTTGCGCAGGCGGGTGTCCAGGTTGCCCCGCAGGCTGCGGATCTCCAGGTGGGGGTACTTGGCGCGCAGGATGGCTTCCCGGCGCAGGCTGGAGGTGCCGACCACGGCCCCGGCCGGCAGCTCGTCGAGGCCGGCGTACTTGTTGGAGATGAAGGCGTCCCGGGGATTCTCCCGGGCCGAGATGGCAGCCAGGACGAAGCCTTCCGGCATCACCATGGGCACGTCCTTCATGGAGTGCACGGCCAGGTCGGCCCGGCCTTCGTGCATCGCCACTTCCAGCTCCTTGATGAACAGCCCCTTGCCGCCGATCTGGGAGAGGGGCCGGTCGAGAATCTGGTCGCCCTGGGTGGTCATGCCTAGAATGGCGACTTCGGTCCCGGGGTTGAGTTCCGACAGGCGGTCTCTGACATGCTCCGCCTGCCACATGGCCAGACGGGATTCACGGGAAGCAATGACGATACGGGAGGGAGCGGACATGGTACGGCCTTCGGTCAGGCTGGAGAAAAGCGCGATTCTAGCATGGCGCCTGGCGGCGCCCCGGGCGGCGGCGGCCTTCGCCCCGAAGGGGAAAGCATGAGCGACAAGCCGCCGGAGCAGCGCCCGGAACTTCCGGATTTCTGGGACAAGCGCTTCCGGGAGGGGGTGACCCCCTGGGACGCCGGCCGGGTACCCGAAAACCTGCGCCGCTTCGCCGCCGCCCAGGCCGCTCCCCTCAACACCCTCATCCCCGGCTGCGGCAGCGCCTGGGACGCCGCCCACCTGGCCGGCCTCGGCTGGCCGGTGACGGCCCTGGACTTCTCCGCCGCCGCCATCGCCGCCGCCCGGGAAGTCCTGGGAGACTGGCCGGGGGGGCTGGTATGCGCGGATTTCTTCGCCTACGAGCCGGCCGCCCCCCTCGACCTGATCTACGAACGGGCCTTCCTCTGCGCCCTGCCCCGCAAGCTGTGGCCGGCCTGGGGCGAGCGCATGGCCCAACTGCTGCCCGCCGGCGGCCGCCTGGCCGGCTTCTTCTTTTTCCGGGACGAGCCCAAGGGTCCACCCTTCGGCATCCGGCCGGAGCAGCTGGAAGCCCTGCTGACTCCAAATTTCGAACTGGTGGAAGAAGCCGGCGTGGAGGATTCGATCCCCGTCTTCGCCGGTGACGAGCGCTGGCAGGTGTGGCGGCGGCGCTAACCGGCGCCCTTGGCGAAGGACCTGGCCAGGGCCCATTGCCGGCGGCTTACCGGCAGGCGGTCCGGCACGTCCCGCAGGAGCGCCCAGCCGTAGGCCTCGGCATCGTCGCCGGCGGCCCGCTCGAAGCCGGCCAGGGCGTCCTTGGCCACCAGTACGGCCCGGTGCAGGCGGATGAAGCGGTCGGCGAATTCCTCCTCGAGCCGCGTGAGGGCCTCGTCCAGCAGGAATTCCCGCTCCCGGGTGCGGGCGGTGACGTATTTGAGTTCGGCCTTGAAGTAGAGCACCTCGGACACCGGCACCAGGAGCAGCCGCCCGCGCTCGTGACAGGACAGGTGGGTGCGGCCGCCGCCCCGCATCTCCCGGCCGATGGCCGGCAGGGTATCGGAAGACAGCACGGGCCTGGCCTGCCGGACCTTCTGCAGGGCCGCCAGGAGGCGCTGGGCCCGCACCGGCTTGAGGAGATAGTCGATGGCGTTGAGGTCGAAGGCCTGGACGGCGTAATTGTCGTAGGCGGTGGTAAAGATGACCGCCGGCGACGGTTCCATACCGCCCAGGTGGCCGGCCAGCTCGATGCCGTCCATGCGGGGCATGCGGATGTCGCACAGCACCACGTCGGCCGCCTCGCCGCCGAGGCGCTCCAGGGCCACGAGGCCGTTGTCGGCCTCCCCCACCACCCGCGTCGGCAGCTGGGGCTCGATGTCCGCCAGCAGCTCCCGCAGGCGGGCCCGGGCCGGCGGCTCGTCGTCCACGATCAGGATGGAGAGGGGATGTTCCGGGTTCGACATGGCAGGGTGATTCGGACGCAGTAGTTGCCCGCTTCCTGGCGCACTTCCAGGCGGGCTTCGAGATCGTAATACAGGGCGAGCCGTTCGCGGATATTGGCCACCGCCATCTGGTTGCCAGTGGCGTGCTGACCGGCCAGGGACATGGGGTTGGCGATCTCGATGGCGAGTTCGTCGCTGCGGCGGGAGAAACCGATGCGCACCACGCCCCCTTCCGCCGCCGGCTCGATGCCGTGGTACACCGCATTCTCCAGGAGGGGCTGCAGCATCAGGGGCGGGATGAGGGTGTCGAGGGGCACGTCGGCCACCTGCCAGTCCACCCGCAGGCGCTCCCCGAGGCGCAGCTTCTCCAGCTCCAGGTACTGGCGCCCGAGGGCGATCTCGTCGGACAGGGAAACCAGCTCCCGGTGGTCCCGGAGGGCGGCCCGGAAGAGGTCGGCCAGGGCCTCCAGTGCCGCCTCGGCCCGCTTGGGCTCGGCCCGGATGAGGGAGAGCACGGTATTCAGGGAATTGAACAGGAAGTGGGGCCGGATGCGGGCATTCAGGGCGGCCAGCCGGGCTTCGGCCAGGGCCGGGGAGAAGGCCCGGGTCCGCTGCTCGAAATAGCCCAGGAGGAGGCCGGCGGCGGCCGCCGCCAGCAGGGCCGCCTTCAACATGCCGAAGGCCATGGGGTCGGCGAGCCCGAGCCAAGCCCAGAGGTCGTACTGGAGCGCCGCCGCCGCGGCCGCCAGGGCCAGGACCACGGCCTGGGCGGAGTGCCCCGGCAGCCGGGCCAGGAGATCGCGCAATCCGGCCAGCATCCCGATGACCGCCAGGAGCAGGGGCTCCACCCAGCCCGCCAGTTCCACGTAGCGGGGCAGCCAGCCGGCCAGGGTGCCGCTCTGGAGCAGGGCCGCCGCCAGGGCCAGGGCATTGGCCCCGAGCAGCACCCGCAGGATGACACCGAAGTTGCGCCAGTCCGGCAGGGGATGGGGGGATGGGATTTGCCGTATACTTGCCATTTTTCGCCCGGGGCGGTTCAGCGCCCTCCATTCTAGGCTAACTGCATGACTTCCAACGCTTCCCAATACACCTGGGCCGGTCGTTTTTCCGAGCCGGTTTCCGATCTCGTCAAACGTTACACCGCCTCGGTGGATTTCGATCAGCGCATGTGGCGCCAGGACATTCGCGGCTCCCTCGCCCACGCCAAGATGCTGGCCCGCCAGGGCATCATCACCGGCCAGGACCTGGCCGACATCGAGCGCGGCATGAAGGAGGTGCGGGCCGAGATCGAAGCCGGCACCTTCGAGTGGTCCCTCGACCTGGAGGATGTGCACCTCAATATCGAGAAGCGCCTCACCGCCCTGGTGGGCGACGCCGGCAAGCGGCTGCACACCGGCCGCTCCCGCAACGACCAGGTGGCAACCGACATCCGCCTCTACCTGCGGGACGCCATCGACGACATCCTCGGCCTCATCAAGGCCTTTAGAAGCGCCCTGCTCGACCTCGCCGAGAAGGAAGCTGCCACCGCCATGCCGGGCTTCACCCACCTGCAGGTGGCCCAGCCGGTGACCTTCGGCCACCACGTGCTGGCCTATTTCGAGATGTTCGGCCGCGACGCCGAGCGCTTCGCCGACTGCCGCAAGCGCACCAACCGCCTACCCCTGGGCGCTGCCGCCCTGGCCGGCACCACCTACCCCATCGACCGGGAATTCGTGGCCGCCGAACTGGGCTTCGAGGGGGTCTGCGAGAACTCCCTGGACGCCGTCTCGGACCGGGATTTCGCCATCGAATTCTGCGCCGCCTGCGCCCTGCTCATGACCCACGTCTCCCGGCTGTCCGAGGAGCTGGTCATGTGGATGAGCCCGCGCGTGGGCTTCATCCAGATCGCCGACCGCTTCTGCACCGGCTCCTCCATCATGCCCCAGAAGAAGAACCCGGACGTGCCGGAACTGGCCCGGGGCAAGACCGGCCGGGTGAACGGCCACCTCATCGCCCTCCTCACCCTGATGAAGTCCCAGCCCCTGGCCTACAACAAGGACAACCAGGAGGACAAGGAGCCCCTGTTCGACGCGGTGGACACGGTCACCGACACCCTGCGCATCTTCGCCGACATGGCGGCGGGCATCACGGTCAAGCCGGAGGCCATGAAGGCGGCCCTGACCCAGGGCTTCGCCACCGCCACCGACCTGGCCGACTACCTGGTGAAGAAGGGCCTGCCCTTCCGGGACGCCCACGAGGCCGTCGGCCACGCCGTCAAGCGTGCCGAGGAGCTGGGCGTCGACCTGCCCCAGCTGCCCCTGGCCGAACTCCAGGCCTTCTCGCCCCTGGTCGCCGACGACGTGTACGCGGTGCTGACGGTGGAAGGCTCCCTGGCCAGCCGCAACCATATCGGCGGCACGGCGCCGGAACAGGTACGGGCCGCCATCGCCCGGGCCCGCGTCCGCCTCGGCTGAGCCGGGCGTCTCTTAGGGCCGGCTGGCCAGCCGGCCCGCTGCCTCGGGAAGGGGCTCCCCTTCCCCGCCCGGCAAAGGCTCGGGCACATGGACCGCGTAGCCCTGGGCATAGTCCACGCCCAGGCTGCGCACCACCTCCAGCAGGGTCTCGCTGCACACGTATTCCGCCACCGTCTTCAGCCCCAGGGCCTTGGCCAGGCCGACGGCGGCCTCCACCACGGCCCGGTCACCCCGGTCGTGGTCGGCATTGCGCACGAAGAGGCCGTCGATCTTCATGAGCTGGACGTCGAAGCGGCGCAGGTAGGCGAAGGAAGAGAGGCCGCTGCCGAAGTCGTCGAGGGCCAGGCTCACCCCCAGCTTGCGCATCGCCTTGATGAAGTCGAAGGCGGCGCCGATGTTGGCGATGGCGCAGCTTTCGGTGATCTCGAAGCAGATCCGGGCCGGCTCCAGGCCATGGGTGGCGAAGCAGCTCTGGATGAAATCCACCAGTCCCCGGTCCCCCAGGGTGCCGCCGGAGAGGTTGATGGCGTAGACCCGGTTCGGGTCCGGGATGCGGGCGATCTGGCGGAAGGCCTGCTCGATGATCCAGCGGTCGAGGATGGGCATGAGGCCGTAGCGCTCGGCGGCGGGGATGAACTTGGCGGGGGGCACGTGGCTGCCGTCGGCGGCGACCATGCGCACCAGGATCTCGGCATGCTCCGGCAGCCCGGGCCGCAGGGTCTGCATGCGCTGCCAGTAGAGGACGAAGGAGCCGGCCCCGAGGGCCTCCGAGACTTCGGAGAAGGAGACGATCTCGGCGGTGCGCTGGCGGAAGTAGCTGTCCTCGCTGGAATAGACCTCGACCCGGTTGCGGCCCCGCTCCTTGGCGGCGTAGCAGGCCGTGTCGGCAGCCACCAGCAGGGTGGCGACGGTGGCCAGTTCGGGGGAGGAGCGGGCCACCCCGACGCTGGCCCCGAGCCGGAAGGAGCGCCCGTCCCAGACGAAGGGCAGGTGGCGGATTTCGTCCACCAGCAGCTGGGCCCGCCGGGTGGCTTCCGGCACTTCGCAGTCCCGCATGACGAAGCCGAACTCGTCGCCCCCCAGGCGAGCCAGGAAGCCGTCCGAGAAGCGGGCCTGCAGCACCTGGGCCAGACGCTGCAGCAGGAAATCCCCGGCGGCGTGGCCGCAGGCGTCGTTCACCACCTTGAACTGGTCGAGGTCGATGTAGAGGATGGACACCGCCTTGGATTCGACCAGGGCCTTGCGCAGGTAATCCTCGAAGGCCAGGCGGTTGTAGAGGCCGGTGAGGGGGTCGTGGGTGGCCCGGAAGGCCAGCTCCTCCACCGCCTGGTGCTGGATGGTGACGTCCCGGACGCTGGAGCGGTAGCCGAGGGAAGCCCCCCGGGCGTCGAAGATGGGCTGCCAGGACATGGCCACCCAGACCATCTGCCCGTCCTTGCGGGTGACGCGGAATTCCAGGTCCTTGCCGGTATGCCCGGCCAGGGCCTCGGCGTGCTGGCGAGAGATCAGCGGCCGGTCGTCGGCGTGGACGATGGGCAGGGGAAACTGGGGCATGTGGCCGCATTCCGATGGGGTGTAGCCGGTCACCCGTTGCACCGCCGGGCTCACCCACACCAGCCTGCCCTCGGGGTCGAACCAGCTCTCCCAGGCATAGGTGTAGTCGGCGATGGCCTGGAAGCGTTCCCGCTCCTGCCGGAGATCGGCGATGCGGGACTCCACCGCCGCCGCCATGGCGTTGAAATTGCGGCCGAGGACGCCGACCTCGTCCTCCCCCTCGGCCGGGAAGCGGGCGCCGTGCTCGCCGCTGGCGATGCGGGCGCTGGCCCGGGTGAGGGCCACCAGGCGGCGGGTCAGCCAGTAGCCAGCCAGCCACAGGAGCCCCGTGCTGGCGAGGATGGCGAGGAAGGCAAGCAGCCCGCCCTGGAGGAAGAGCTCGTGGCGGGCGAGGTCGATGTAGCGGGTGGAGATGCCGTACTGCACCCAGCCCAGGGGCTGGCCCAGGAATTCCACCGGAAAGCGGACATGGGTGTCGCCCAGGGCATTGATGTCCGACGAGGGGGCGGGCAAGGCCTCCTCCTGCCTCCAGCCGGAAGCCACCAGCAGGCGCCCGCCCTTGTCGGAGACGGCGAGGTAGCTGATGTCCTCGGCCCGGCGCCAGGCGTCGAGGATGTCCCGGAGGGTGGCGTAGTCCCGGGCCGCCAGGGGGCCCGCCACCGCCGCCGAATAGGCCTGCTGGATGGCCGCCAGCCGCTGCACCGCCTGTTCCTCCAGGTGGTTTTCCAGTATGCGCAGGCTGTTGCCGACAATGAGGGCGAGCATGGTCATTTCCACCAGGATCGCCAGCAGCACCAGGCGGCCGCGCAGGGAAAGGGGCCAGGGACGGAGCTTCATGGCGTCTTGGCCTCGTTGAGAAGCTGGCGGGCGATGTCGGCGTAGGGAGTGAGTTGCCGGATATCCTGGCGGTCCAGGATGTCGTAGCCGCCGTAGCCGGTTTCGGCAAAGAAGCGGCGTCCGCCGTCGGTGTCGGGAAAGCTCGCCAGGGCGGCCCGGATCTTCTCGATCAGGGGCTCGCCGAGGGCCGGGTTGGCCATGGTCACCAGGTGCGGCAGGGACACCCCCAGGGGGATGGTCCGCAGCCTGGCCTGCACGTCGCCGGGCACCTGGCGCAGGGTGGTGTCCACGGTCAGGGCGGCATCCACCTCCCCCACCGCCACCGCGGCGATGGCAGCGCCGTGGGTGCCCCGCTCCTCCAGCCGCACATCCCGGGGATAGGCGATGCCGTCCTGGCGGAAGCGCTGCAGGCCGACGATGGTGACCAGGGCCAGCTTGCTGGCCACAGCCACGGCCTTGCCGCGGATGTCGGCAGGCTGCTGGATATTGGAGTCCCGACGCACCACCAGCAGGGGCTCCAGCAGGTTGCGGTAATGGAGAAGGGGGCGGAAACCCCTTTCCTGGTAGGCCAGGACAGCGAAATGGGGAGCCAGGATGACGACGTCGAAGCGGCCGTTGCGCACGTCGTCCACGTAGCGGGGGAAGTCGGGGCTGGTGACGATATCCACTGGCTGGCCCAGCCTGGCCTGGAGGTGTTCCCGCAGGGGCTGGTGGACCCGCAGCAGGGCCAGGGGGCTGTTGAAGGGCATGATGCCCAGCCGCAGGCTTTCTCCCCCGGCAGCGACGGCCGGGAGAGCGATCAGGAACGACAGTAGAACGGACAGCCAGCCTCGGCGCGCTGCCCGGACAACCCCTTGCGGCATCGCCGTATAACCCTCGCACTTAAGGGGTAAATAGTAGCATATCCCTATATTCTGCTCGTCTCTGGAGCAGCGATAGGGTGAAGCCGGTAGGGAGGATGGAAGAGGCCCTGGCGGCCTCAGGCGGTCAGCGGCTGCACCACTGGCGCCAGCCGCCGGCGAAACCGGCGAAGCGCTGCCGCTCGGTCAGGCTGCCGGTGCTCCTGACCTTGCCGGAGGTGCCGTCGAAGAAGACGTTGAAGCGGGCCGGCTCGCCCCAGTCGTCGCAGTAGCGCCATTCCCAGGCCAGTTCGTCCCGGGCCTTGAAATAGATGGTCCAGCCCGGATAGGGAGGCCCCAGGACCCGCAGCACGTCGTCCTGGCCCATGCCCTCCCGGATGAGGGCGAAGTGCTTGGGCTCGAGGACGTTGTCGAGGCTCTGCAAGCGGCCGTCCGGCCCGATCCGGGCCATGTAGGTGTGATAGCCGGCAGGACCCCGGGGATACGCCAGGAGTTCGCCGCCGTCGGGCTCCTTCCAGCGCATGGCCGGCGTCCCCATGCGCTGCTCCACTTCGCTCACCTGGGACTGGCCGGGCTGGAGGCCGCGGCCGTCGTAGGAGGCGCAACCCCCCAGAAGCAAAACAGCCACCAGGAAGGTGGCCGTTTTCTTGTTCATGCGGGCTATCGACATGGAGCCCCGGAGCCGGATCAGGCCTCGATGCCTTCCAGCATCTTCTGGAGTTCGCCGGCCTGGTACATTTCGCGCATGATGTCGCAGCCGCCCACGAACTCGCCCTTGATGTAGAGCTGCGGAATGGTCGGCCAGTTGGCGTAGTCCTTGATGCCCTGGCGGATTTCCGCGTCTTCCAGCACATTGACGCTGACGAAGCTGGTCAGCCCGGAAGCCTTCAGGATCTGGACGGCAGTGGCGGAAAAACCGCACTGGGGAAACTGGGGCGTGCCCTTCATGTAAAGGACAACCGGGTTGCCGGTGACTGTTTCGTGGATGCGCTGCTGGGTTGCGTCGGCCATGTGTCTTCCCTAGAGAGTTAAATCTGGCCGCCGCTGATGCGATCGATACCGGCCAGGTCAGGTTGAGTAAGGATGCATTTGAACCGCATCTGGTGCAATAAGTTCCTGCTTCCTTGCCCCTGGTCGTAGCCGTGCTCGAACAGGAGCCACCCGCCCGCCGCCAGATGGGCGGGCGCCCCGGCCACGATGGCGCGGATGCAGGCCAGGCCGTCGCCCTCGGCGATGCCGTCGGTGAGGGCGACCTGGGGCTCGAAGGGCAGCCCGTTGAGTTCCAGGTGGGGGTCGCCCAGGGCCACATAGGGCGGATTGGAGACGATGAGGTCGAAGCGCTCCTCCGCCACCGGCTCGAACCAGCTGCCCGGGCGGAAATCCACCGTAGCGCCCAGGCGCTCGGCATTGCTCCGGGCGATGTCGAGGGCCTCGGGGGAGACATCCACCGCCGTCACTCGGGCGCCGGGCTTCTCGAGGGCCAGGATCACGGCGATGATGCCGGAGCCGGTACCGAGGTCGAGGACGCGGGGAGCCTCGATGTCCCTCAGGCGCTCCAGGGCCATCTCCACCAGCTCCTCGGTTTCCGGCCGCGGGATCAGGACCGCCGGCGACACGGCGAAGCTGCGGCCGTAGAACTCGGCGCTGCCGACCAAGTAGGCCAGGGGCTCGCCCCCGGCCCGGCGGCTGACCAGGGATTCCAGCCAGGCCAGCTGCTCCAGGTTCAAGGGCCGCTCCGGTCGGGCGATGAGGTCGGCGTGGCTGCAGCCGGCCACGTGCTGCACCAGCAGCCGGGCATCGAGGCGGTCGATGCGCTGCTGGGCCGCCAGCCAGGCCGCTCCGATGGAGTTCATCGGGCCACCTGGGCGCGGTTGTTGCAGGGCCGGCCCGACGCGACGCTGGTCATTCCTGCTCCGCCAGGGCCGCCAGCTGCTCGGCCTGGTGCTCGGTGGCCAGGGCGCCCAGCAGTTCGTCCAGGTCGCCGTCCATGATGGCGGCGATCTTGTAGAGGGTGAGGTTGATGCGGTGGTCGGTCACCCGCCCCTGGGGGAAGTTGTAGGTGCGGATACGCTCGGAACGGTCGCCGGAGCCGATGAGGCTCTTGCGGGTGCTGGCGATGGCGCTCTGCTGGGCCCGCACCTGCACGTCCTTGATGCGCGCCGCCAGGACCCGCATGGCCGAGGCCTTGTTGGAATGCTGGGAGCGGCCATCCTGGCACTCGGCGACGATGCCGGTGGGCAGGTGGGTGATGCGCACCGCCGAGTCGGTCTTGTTGATGTGCTGGCCACCGGCGCCGGAGGCCCGGAAGGTGTCGATGCGCAGATCGGCCGGGTTGAGGTCCACGTCGCCGATCTCGTCCGCTTCCGGCATCACCGCCACGGTGCAGGCCGAGGTGTGGATGCGGCCCTGGGTCTCGGTTTCCGGCACCCGCTGGACGCGGTGGCCGCCGGACTCGAACTTGAGGCGGGAGTAGGCGCCGTTGCCGGCGATGCGGCAGATGACTTCCTTGTAGCCGCCCAGATCCGATTCGCTGGTCGAGATGACCTCCACCTGCCAGCGCTGGCGCTCGGCGTAGCGGGAATACATGCGGAACAGGTCGCCGGCGAACAGGGCCGACTCGTCGCCGCCGGTGCCGGCGCGGATTTCCAGGAGGATGTTCTTGTCGTCGTTGGGGTCCCGGGGCAGCAGGAGCTTCTGCAATTCCAGCTCCAGTTCGGGGATGCGGATCTTGGCCGCGGCCAGCTCCTCCTCGGCGAAGTCGCGCATCTCCGGGTCGGCCAGCATGGCCTCGGCCTCGGCGATGTCCTTCTCCACCTGGCGGTAGAGGCCGTATTGGGCGACCACGGCTTCCAGGTCGGCCCGTTCGCGGGACAGCCTGCGGAACTGGTCGATGTCCCTGGCGGCGTTCTCGGCGGAGAGCATGGCGTCGATGCCCTCCAGGCGGTCGGCAAGGCGCTCCAGTTTTTCTCGGATACTCGGTTTCATGGGGACCACTTCAGAAGGCCGCTATGGTACCCGAGAACCGGCGGCGGTTAGTACTCCCGTGGCATTGCCCGGGGTCGGCACATACACGATAATGATGCATTCCCTCCGCCCCCGCCATGTCCACCATCCCCCACGCCGTCATCGCCCTGGCCGAGTCCCTGGAATTGCGCTGGAAGCATTATCTCGACAGCGGCAGTTTCGATGCGTTCGTGGAATTCACCCTCTCCCTCAACAGCCTCACCGAGCGCCTGGACCAGCTGCAGCTCTCGGGCCTGCTGCGGGAAAGCCAGGCCCTGGAGGGCGCCGCCCTCGCCCTCTACGGCGACCCGTCCACCCACCCCATCGCGCCAGACGCGGCGGACGGCATCGAGCGCCACCTCGCCGGCATCCTGCGGGAGCTGCGCCGGCACGAGACCCCGGCCGTCGCCAGCCGGCGCCAGGTGGACGCCTCGGACCCCCTGGACGACAAGCAGTGGAACCGGCCGCGCAATGTCCTCATGGTTTCCCGCCCAGGCCACCCGTGGACGGCCTCCCTCTCCGAACAGCTGGAATTCTTCGGCTTCCGGCCCCGGCAGATGCGCTGGGAGGACACGCCCCGGGAGGACGAGGCGCCCCTGGCCGTGATCTTCGTGCCGGACCGGGAAGGCACCGCCTACCCGCCGGAAGCCATCGCCACCATCCGGCTGCTGCGGGCCGAATTCACCCTCAGCCATTTCTACTGCCTGTCGGTGCCCGCCGCCCTGGACACCATCGTCCTCCTGCAGCGGGCCGGGGCCGACGCCTGCGTACCGGCCGGGGACAAGATCAGCGACGTGCTGTCCCGCATCCTCGACCTGGTGGAAGCCAAGGAGCAGGACATGCCCCGGGTGCTGGTGGTGGAGGACTCCCCGACGGCGGTGGCCCATATCCGCCGCTCCCTTTCCCAGCATGGCATCGACAGCCGCGCCATCAGCGACCCCCGCCACCTCCTGGAAGCGGCCGCCGGCTACCGGCCGGACATCATCCTGATGGACATGTACATGCCCTTCTGCACCGGCGTCGAGGTCACCCGGGCCCTGCGCCAGCTGCCGGAATACCAGGCCCTGCCGGTGGTGTACCTGTCCAGCGAGACGGACATCGCCCAGCAGGTGGAGGCCCTGCGCCTGGGGGGCGACCAGTTCCTGACCAAGCCGGTGAACCCGGTCATCCTGGCCACCGTGGTCAAGACCAAGATCGAGCGCTACCGGGACATGCTCTACTCCGGCCGCCACGACAGCCTCACCGGGCTCCTCAACCACACTGCCGCCAAGACCCGCCTGGACGAACTGTTCCGGGCCACCGGACCGACCGGCCAGCTGTCGGTGGCCATGATCGACATCGACCGCTTCAAGTCCATCAACGACAATTACGGCCATCCGGTGGGGGACCAAGTGATCCGCAGCCTGGCCTGGCTGCTGCGGGGCCGGCTGCGGGGCACCGACCTGATCGGCCGCTACGGCGGCGAGGAGTTCCTGGTGGCCCTGCCCGGGGCCGGCATCGAGCGGGCCGCCCGCATCCTGGAGCGCATCCGGGAGGACTTCTCCACCCTGCCCCACGTCCATGCCCACGGCACCCTGCGGGCCAGCTTCAGCTGCGGCATCGCCGCCGTGCCCTACCGGGGGGGCCCGACCGCCCTCATCCAGGCGGCCGACGACGCCCTGCTGGAAGCCAAGCGCAGCGGCCGCAACCGCATCGTCACCGCGGCGGCGGAACTGCCGGCCCAGTAAGGAACGTTACTCCCCCGAGTGGAGATGGAAGAGGCGGGAGGCCGCTGCCTGGAGCTGGCTGCGGTCGGCGCCTTCGGCCAGATTGAGGGCCTGGGTCGGGGAATGGAGGAACTTGTTGGTGAGGCGGTGGGACAGGTGCTCCAGCACCTTTTCCGGCGGTTCGCCCTTGGCCATGAGCTTCATGGCGTGCTCGATCTCGTGGCGGCGCATGCGCTCGGCGGCATCCCGCAGGGAGCGGATAACCGGGACCGAGTTGCGGGAATCCAGCCAGTTGAGGAAATTCTCCACCCGGGCGGCAATGATGGCCTCGGCCTGCACCACCGCCGCCTGGCGGGATTCCAGGCCGCTTTCCACCACCTGGGCGAGGTCGTCCACGGTGTAGAGGAAGACGTCGTCCAGCTCCCCAACTTCGATTTCGATATCCCGGGGGACGGCCAGGTCCACCATGAACATGGGGCGGTGGCGGCGGGCCTTGACGGCGCGCTCCACCATGCCGAGGCCGATGATGGGCAGAGGGCTGGCGGTACAGGAAACGATGATGTCGTTCTCGGCCAGCTGGTCGCCCAGCTCGTCCAGGCGGATGGCCCGGCCGCCGTAGCGCTCGGCCAGGGCCTGGCCGCGCTCGAGGGTGCGGTTGGCGACGGTGACCTGCTTGGGCTTCTGGGCGCAGAAGTGGGCGGCGCACAGCTCGATCATCTCGCCGGCGCCGATGAACAGGATGCGCTGGTCCGCGATGGACTCGAAGATGCGCTCCGCCAGATGCACGCCGGCCGCCGCCATGGAGACGATGTTGGCGCCGATGGCGGTGGTGCTGCGCACTTCCTTGGCCACCGCGAAGGAGCGCTGGAACATCTTGTGCAGCATGGTGCCCAGGGTTCCTGCTTCCTCTGCCACCCGCACCGCGTCCTTCATCTGGCCCAGGATCTGGGGCTCGCCGATGACCATGGAGTCGAGGCCGCTGGCCACCCGGAAGGCATGGCGCACGGCTTCCGGCTGGGGATAGGTGTAGAGGTAGGGCTGGATCTGGGCGCGTTCCACCTGGTGGTACTCCGCCAGCCATTCGGCCGCCGCCTCGGGGGTGTCGGTGGCGCAGTAAAGCTCCATCCGGTTGCAGGTGGACAGGATGGCCGCTTCCTTGACCGGCTTCGCATCGACCAGATGCGACAGAGCCTGGGGCAGGCTCTCGGCGTGGAAGGCTACCCGCTCGCGGATGGCGAGGGGGGCGGAGTGATGATTGATGCCGAGGGTAAAGATCACCGGTTGCTAACGCTAAGCAAGCAAGAACTCAGCGGATTATAGCATTCACCCTATTGCGCCCTTTCAAATCGTCAGAACAGAAAAGGTTCCTTTTCCGGGGCTGCGGCCGGCGCCTCCCGCCCGTCGCTGCCGAAAACCTTGAGATTGCGCGGCCGGAACCAGATGGATTGGCCGTTCTGCAGGGCCAGGGCCTCGTGCTTTTCCCGGGAAAGCTCGACCTCGATGACCTCGCTGTCGTGCAGCAACTCCACCCGCACCACGGGCCCGATCGGGTGCACGTGCTGGACCAGAGCTTCCATGGCGCCGTCGGCGTGGTGCCGGGAGAGGTCGATGTCGTGGGGCCGCACGAAGGCGGTGGCGCCGGCCTGGTGCCGCTCGATCTCTGCGAAACCGCCATGGAGGCGGCTGTGGAAGACATTGACGTTGCCCAGGAACTGGTAGACGAAGGGCGAAGCCGGGTTGGAATAGACCTCGTCCGGGGAGCCGATCTGCTCGATCCGGCCGTGGTTCATCACCACCACCCGGTCGGCCACCTCCAGGGCCTCTTCCTGGTCGTGGGTGACGAAGACGCTGGAAATGTGCATCTCGTCGTGCAGGCGGCGCAGCCAGCGGCGCAGCTCCTTGCGCACCTTGGTGTCGAGGGCGCCGAAGGGCTCGTCCAGGAGCAGCACCTTGGGCTCCACCGCCAGGGCCCGGGCCAGGGCGATGCGCTGGCGCTGGCCGCCGGAGAGCTGGGAGGGGTAGCGGTCGGCCAGCCAGTCGAGCTGGACCAGGCCGAGGAGCTCCATGACCCGGCGCTTGATATCCCTTTCGGCGGGCCGCTCCCGGCGGGGCTTGACCCGCAGGCCGAAGGCGACGTTTTCGAACACCGTCATGTGGCGGAACAGGGCGTAGTGCTGGAAGACGAAGCCGACCTGGCGCTCCCGGGCGTGGAGGTGGGTGGCCTCGGCACCGGAGAAGAGGACGTCGCCGGTGTCCGGCGTCTCCATGCCGGCGATGATGCGCAGCAGGGTGGTCTTGCCGCAGCCCGAGGGACCCAGGAGGGCCACCAGCTCGCCGGTGGGGATGTCGAGGTTGATGCCGTCCAGCGCCACGAAATTGCCGAAGCGCTTGCTGATATTGCGGATTCCGATGCTCATTGGGTTTTCTCCGGCACCAGCACGGTGCTCAGCATTTCCGTCTCTTTCTTCATGCGCCATTCGACGATGGTCTTGGCTACCAGGGTCACCAGGGCCAGCAGGGCCAGGACCGAAGCGGCGGCGAAGGCGCCGATCTGGTTGTACTCGTTGTAGAGGATCTCGACGTGGAGCGGCAAGGTGTTGGTCTCGCCCCGGATGTGGCCGGAGACCACGCTCACCGCCCCGAATTCCCCCATGGCCCGGGCATTGGCCAGGATGACCCCGTACAGGAGGCCCCACTTGATGTTGGGCAGGGTCACCCGCCAGAACATCTGCCAGCCGCTCGCCCCCAGGGACACCGCCGCCTCCTCCTCGTCCTTGCCCTGGGCCTGCATGAGGGGGATGAGTTCCCGGGCGATGAAGGGGAAGGTGATGAACAGGGTGGCGATGATCATGCCCGGCACCGCGAAGATGATCTTGATCTCGTGGGCCGACAGCCAGGGGCCGAAGGTACCCTGGGCACCGAAGATGAGGATGAAGACGAGGCCGGCCACCACCGGGCTCACCGCGAAGGGCAGGTCGATGAGGGTGAGGAGCAGGCTCTTGCCCCGGAAGTCGAACTTGGCGATGGCCCAGGCTGCCGCCACTCCGAAGACCACGTTGAAGGGCAGCACCGCCAGGGCGATGGCGATGGTGAGAAGAATCGCCGATCGGGTTTCCGGCTCCTTCAGGGCCTCCAGGTAGGCCGGCCAGCCCTGGGCCAGGGCCTCGACGAAGACGGCGAAGAGGGGCAGCCCGAGGAAGAAGAAGAGGAAGCCGAGGCCGACGGCCAGCAGCGTGTAGCGGACCCAGGCGGGTTCCTCGGTGGCGCGGCGGTGCTTCATGCCGCCTCCGCCACGGAGGCCTTGCCGGCCGTGATCTCGAGAGGCTCGACGTTGCTGTGCCGGTTGGCGGCCCACCACTGCAGCAGGTTGATGCCGAGGAGCATGACGAAGGAGATGGCGAGCATGACCACGGCCAGGGCGGTGGCCCCCAGGACGTCGTACTGATCCAGCTTGGAGATGATGAGCAGGGGCGTGATTTCGGACACCAGGGGCATGTTGCCGGCGATGAAGATGACCGAGCCGTACTCCCCGATGGCCCGGGCGAAGGCCAGGGCGAAGCCGGTGAGCAGCGCCGGGAACAGGGCCGGGAAGATTACCTTGGCGAAGGTCTGCCAGCGGGAAGCCCCGAGGGAGGCCGCCGCCTCCTCCACCTCGGCCTCTATGTCCTCGATCACCGGCTGCAGGGTGCGGACCACGAACGGCAGGGTGATGAAGGTCAGGGCCACGACAATGCCCAGGGGGGTGTAGGCCACCGTGATCCCGAGGGGCTCCAGGTGGCTGCCCAGCCAGCCGTTGCCGGCGTAGAGGGTGGCGAGGGTGATGCCCGCCACCGCCGTCGGCAGGGCGAAGGGCAGGTCCACTAGGGCATCCACAAAGCGCTTGCCGGGGAAGGGATAGCGCACCAGGACCCAGGCGACGATGAGGCCGAAGAGGCCATTGATCGACGCCGCCAGGAGGGAGGCGCCGAAGGTGACCCGGAAGGAGGCCAGGGCCCGGTCGCCGGTGGCGATGTCGATGACCTGGGCGAAACCCAGGTCGCCGGCCTTCACCACCATGCCCCCCAGGGGCAGGAGGATGAGCAGGGACAGGTAGACCAGGGTATAGCCCAGCGCCAGGCCGAAGCCTGGCAGCACGCGTCGGGAAGCCATCGGCTACTTCTGCTGGTAGATCTGGTCGAAGCTGCCGCCGTCCTTGAAGTGGGCGGCGAAGGCCTTGGCGGCGCCGCCGAACACCTCGTCCACCGTGAAGGTCTTGACGGTCGGGAACTGGTCGGCGTGCTTCTTCAGCACCTCCGGGTCCCGGGGCCGCAGGTAGTTCTGGGCGGCGTTCTCCTGGCCGTCCTTGGACCACAGGTACTCCAGGTAGGCCTGGGCCTGCTTGCGGGTGTTCTTCTTGTCCACCACCTTGTCCACGATGGCCACCGGGAACTCGGTCTGCATGGTCAGGCTCGGGTACACCAGGTCGAAGCCGCCCTTGCCGAATTCCCGGGCGATGAGCTCAGCCTCGCACTCGAAGGAGATGAGGACGTCCCCCATGCGGCGCTGCATGAAGGTGGTGGTGGCGTCGCGGCCGCCGGCGGCGAACAGGGGGGCGTTCTTCAGCATCTTGCCGACGAACTCCTGGGCGGTCTTGTCGTTGCCGCCCGGCTGCTTCAGGGCCCAGGCCCAGGCCGACAGGTAGCTGTTGCGGCCGTTGCCGGTGTTCTTGGGGTGGGGCATGATGATCTGCACGCCCAGCTTGGCCAGGTCGCTCCAGTCCTTGATGCCCTTGGGGTTGCCCTTCCTGACGATGAAGATCATGGTCGAGGTGTAGGGGGAGGCGTTGTTGGGGAATTTCTTCGGCCAGTCCTTGGCCACCAGGCCCTTGTCGGCCAGGAATTCCACGTCGTTGGCCTGGTTCATGGTCACCACGTCGCCCTCCAGGCCGTCGGCCACGGCCCGCACCTGCTTGCTGGAGCCGCCGTGGGACTGCTTGATCTCGACATTTTCCCCGGTCTTCTGCTTCCAGTGCTTCTGGAACAGGGGGTTGTAATCCTTGAACACGTCCCGGGCCACATCGTAGGAAACGTTGAGGAGGACGGCATCGGCTTGGGCGGAGGCGGCGGCCAGCGCCACCAGCAGGCCGGCGAACAGTTTGGAAATCTTCTTCATGGCAAGCCCTCAATCTGGAGAATTGCGACTTTATAGGACGACGATATAACCCCAAAGACTATTTAATAATTTGGTTATCACCTATCGAAATAAGCGCAATGCCGCCGCCTCTGGCCTGGGAGCGCTCAAGAAGCTATCATCTCGCCTCCGTCCAGCCCCGGAAAAACAAAGACATGCGTCACTCCTTCCCGATTGCAGCCCTGCTGTCCCTCCTGTTGGCGGCCTGCGCCTCGGCGCCGAATGCACCGACCAAGGCTGTTGACCAGAGCGGAGCCCTCAAGGTCCATCCCGGCCTGCTGGGGCAGCCGGTGCCGCCTGAACTGCAGCCTGCGGACGCGCCCAATCCCGAGGCACCCGCCGCCAGGGAAGGCACCGCCGGCAAGCCGGACGAAAAAACCAAGCAATAAGACGGGAGAACCGTCCGGCCCAGCCCCGGGCCGGAGATTCCTTCAGGACTTTCCGGCCAGGCGCCGGAAGAATGCCCGCCGGGACGGAGCCGGTTCGCCCTTGGCCTGGGTCGGCTCGGGTTTCGCTCCCTCCGGCTCGGGCGGAGCCGGCGGCGGAGGCGGCGGCGCAAAGGCCGTGCGCAGGGCATCCCCGGCCGCGGCCAGGGCCGACGCCATGTCGGGCAGATTGGTGACCGGGGCGATCAGAGGGCAATACTGGTAAGGGCCGAGGTCCGGGTCATCGTCGGCGATGAACTGCAGGGTGCCGCAGGGCAGTTCCAGATAGCGCCGCTCGCCGGCCGGGATATCCCCCCACAACTCGCCGCCGCCGGAGACCAGGAAGAGATTGAGGAACCAGGGGGTGACCATGACCCCCACCCAGTCCCCACGGTAGCGGCGGAAACCCACGGCGGAAACGCCCAGGGCCGGATTCACGAAGGGCAGGTCCTGCATGCGGGTCTGCCAGACCTGCCGGTAGTGGGCCTCCAGGAATTCCGTCGGATCCTCTTCCCGGGGGACGGCGGGACGGATGGGCGGGGGCGCCAGGGCGGGCTTGCGGATGCGGTCAGTCATGGGCTCTGGAATCGAGGTCGCGGAAATGCAGGGACGGATCATAGTCGTCCTCGAGGGAAGCCGCCAGGGCGCCCAGGGCGTCCTCGATCAGCGCCCGCTCCTCGTCCCCCACGGTTTCCTTGGCCAGCCCGAGGGAGGTCAGTACCCAGGTGCCCACCGGCTGGGGACCGATGAGCATCATGTTGATGCGCTCCCGCTGGCCGGCCCGCTCCACCCAGGCGAAATCCCCCTCCTCGCCTTCCCAGGCCACCACCTGCTTCGGTATGGACAGGCACATCAGAGCTTCTCCTTCACCTCGAGGCCGAGGCCGCGCAGCTCGGCCACCGTCATCGCCACCAGTTCGGGGACCCGGGCCTCGATTCCCGGCGTCAGCTCCATGCCCGTCTCCAGGGAGGCGGGCTCGATGCCGACGATGGACGCGTATTTCGGCGCCCTGCCCTCGAACTCGAGGCTGGCCAGGACATCGGACAGGCTGACCTGGTGGGGCGACAGCTTGGTCTTGAAGAACACCGGCACGGCGTCGCCCTTCAGGAGGATCGGCGTACCCGGCGCCTGGCCGTGGCGGACGCAGTCCACCACGACGAGGGCGTCGAGCCCTTCCAGCTGATCCAGCATTTCCATGCCGCAGGTGCCGCCGTCGATGACTTCCACCGCAGGCGGCAGGTCATAGGCGCCTTCCAGGCGTTCCACCACCCGCACGCCGACGCCTTCGTCGGAGAGCAGGATATTGCCGATGCCGAGTACGACGACCTTCATGAAAACTCCAGGCAAAAAAAAGCGCGAGCAGTGTCGCGCTCAAAAGGAAGAGACTCGTTGCTTTGGATCAAACGGCCTTCACCGTGACCACCGGATTGTCCTCCTTGTCCACCACGTGCACCGCGCAGGCCAGGCAGGGATCGAAGGAGTGCACCGTGCGCAGGACCTCCAGGGGCTTCTCGGGATCGGCCACCGGATTGTCCAGGAGGCAGGCCTCGTAGGCGCCAGGCACATCCTTCTCGTTGCGGGGCGCGGCGTTCCAGGTGGTAGGCACGACGCACTGGTAGTTCTTGATCTTGCCGGAGTCGATGACCACCCAGTGGGACAGCACGCCCCGGGGCGCCTCGTGGAAGCCGACACCCATCTGCTCGCCCTTGGGGAAGACCGGCTTATTGAAGGTCTTGAGGTCGCCCTTGGCCATGTTGGCCAGGAGCAGATCCCATTGGGTCTTCAGTTCGTCCATCTGGACCGCGCAGCCCACCGCCCGGGCGGCGTGGCGGCCGATGGTGGAGTGCATGGCGTCGAGGCCGACCTTGGTGCCGGCGATCTGGGACACCAGGTCGAGGGCGCCGGTGGCGTACTTCTTGGTGGGCTCGTGGCCGGCCGCCAGCATGTTGAGGACCCGGGCCAGTGGGCCCACCTGCATGGGCTTGCCGTAGAAGGTCGGGGACTTCAGCCAGGAGTACTTGCCGTTGTCCTGGAAGTCGGTGTACTTGGGCTTGGTCTCGCCCTGGTAGGGGTGCAGGGACTTCTCGTCGCCGCTGCTGTACTCGTACCAGGAGTGCTTGACCGCCTCCGACACGCCGTCGGTGAAGTACTTGTCGCCGAAGGTCTTGATGGGCTTGTAGTTTTCCAGCTTGCCGCCCTCGATGTAGCCGCCGGGCAGGGCGAACTGGGTGCCCTTGCTGTCGAGGGGTACGTCCGGCACGCACAGGTAGTCGGTGATGCCGCGGCCGACCTTGGTCCAGTCGGCGTAGAAGGCGCCGATGGCGGCCACGTCCACCAAGTAGACGTTCTTGACGAAGTCGTCGAGCTTGTCGATCCACTCCTTCACCGCCAGCAGGCGCTCGACGGTGAGCACCGACTGGGAATCCACCGACAGGGGGTTGGCGACGCCGCCCACCGCCAGGTTCTGGACGTGGGGGGACTTGGAGCCGAGGATGGCGACGATCTTGTTGGCGTAGCGCTGGACTTCCAGGGCCTGGAGGTAGTGGACCACGGCCAAGAGGTTCACCTCCGGGGTCAGCTTCATGGCCGGGTGGCCCCAGTAGCCGTTGGTGAAGATGCCGAGCTGGCCAGTGCCGACGAAGCCCTTCAGCTTCTCCTGGACCTTCCTGAACTCGGACTCGCTGTTGTTGTTCCAGCTGGACAGGCTCTGGGCCAGGGAGGCGGCCTTCTTGGGATCGGCCTTGAGGGCGGAAACCACGTCCACCCAGTCGAGGGCGGAGAGATGGTAGAAATGGACGATATGGTCATGGATGGCGTGGGCCAGCATGATCATGTTGCGGATGTACTGGGCATTGACCGGCACTTCCAACTGGAGGGCGTTCTCCACCGCCCGCACCGAGGTGATGGCATGGACCGTGGTGCACACGCCGCAGATGCGCTGGGTGATGGCCCAGGCGTCCCGCGGGTCGCGGCCCACCAGGATGTTCTCGACACCGCGCCACATCTGGCCGGAGGCCCAGGCCTTCTTGACCCGGCCGCCATCCACTTCGACGTCGACGCGCAGATGGCCCTCGATGCGGGTGATCGGGTCGATGGTCACTCTTTTGGACATTTGTATCTCCTATCCCTGGAATTCAGTAGGCTGCCGTCGCTTCTGCCCGGGGCAGGACCGGGAAGCGGCGGGTAATGAGGATGTAGCCGAGCACCTCGATGGCGAACATGCCGGCGGTGACGAGCATTTCGGCGACGGACGGGAAGTAGTGCCAGCCCGCCCCGGTGTCGTAGCCGATGAGGAAGCCGTTGAGCCGGAGGAAGATGGCACCCAGCATGATGGAAAGGCCGGCCAGGAAAAGCCTGGCGGGATTCTCTCGGGACTCGGCGGAGCCGATGAGGACGAAGGGCAGGACGAAGAGGATCATCTCGACCCAGAACACGAAGGCTTCCAGGTTGGCCTTGAAGGCGTTGCCCAGAGCCCCCCGCACCACCAGGTCGCCGAAGCGGACCACCAGGTAGGCCGCCAGCATGCCCAGCATGACCTTGGCCATGGGCTTCAGGAGGTGCATCTCGATTTCCCGGCGGTAGGCCGAGGAAGCCACGCAGGACTCGAACAGCACCACGCCGTAGCCGACGGTGATGGCGGTCAGCAGGTAGAGGAGGGGCACGGCCGGGGTCTGCCACAGAGGATTGATCTGGCTTCCCATGACCACCAGCAGGGTGCCGAGGGAGGACTGGTGCATCATGGGCAGGACGGTGCCCAGGGCGACCAGGAAGAAGAGCACCTTGTTGAGCTTCCGCTTGGCGTCCTTCATGCCGAACTTCTCGAAGAAGGTGGGCGAGAACTCCAGCCACATGACCACGATGTAGGTCGAGATGCAGAGGGCCACCTCGAACATCACCGAGTTGGGGTTGGAATAGCCCGGCCAGAAGATGTGCCAGAAATTCCACCAGCGGCCGAGGTCGAAGATGACGCCGACACCGGCCAGGGTGTAGCCGAAGAGGCTCGCCAGAAGCGCCGGCCGCACCAGGGGGTGGTATTCGCCCCGGTTGAAGATGTACACCAGCAGGGCGACCGAGAAGCCGCCGCAGGCGAAGGCCGAGCCGACGACCACGTCGGCCACGATCCACAGGCCCCAGGGGTAGCCGTCGTTGAGGTTGGTGACCGCCCCCAGCCCGAACAGGAAGCGGACGAGCAGGATGGACAACATGACGGCGATGAGGACGCCGCAGACGAAGGTGGTGGTGTTGAGAAGCCCGCCGCCGACCGGAGCCGGGGCTGCGTGCTGATGGCCGGCCATGATTACTCGCCTCCCTGTTTGTCTTCTTCGCCGGGCGCCACGTTGCGCTTGGCGACGAAGGTCAGCGCGCCGAGCACGGCGATGGGCATGATGAGCCCGCCGTACAGGCTGTGCTGGATGGTTTCCGACGTGGCGGCGGCGGATTCGGGCGGCAGGCTGGGCATGCCGACCTTCTCGAAATTCACCGCCGACAGTTTCAGCACCTGGGTGCCGCCGTACTCGGTCTCGCCGTACACGTGCTGGACGTAGGTGCCCACCTGGCCTTCGTAGCTCTGGTCAGGGCCGTCGATACGGCCGCGGGGATACTTGGTCCAGGTGCCGGGCTTCAGGGCCAGGCGCCGCTTGGCCTCGGCCAGCAGGTCGCTGGTCTTGCCGTAGAGGGTGGCGCCGGTCGGGCAGACCTCGGCGCAGGCCGAGTAGTGGCCGTCCTTGTAGCGGTGGCGGCAGAGCTGGCACTTGCCGATCTGGCCGGTGGGCGAGTCGTACTGGTACTTGGGGATGCCGAAGGGGCAGGCGGCGACGCAGTAGCGGCAGCCGATGCAAGCCTCCGGGTCGTAGGCCACGATGCCGGTCTTCGGGTCCTTGGTCATGGCCGACACCGGGCAGGCCGACACGCAGGACGGGTCGGCGCAGTGCATGCACGAGGTCTTCATGAAGGCGTAGCCGTTTTCCTCGGCGTCCTTCGTTTCCGACGTGCCGTTGCGGTACATCTTGATGAGATTGAAGGTGTAGCCGCTGGTGTCCAGGGGAGTGTCCCAGAGCTTGTCCACCGTCGAGAATTCCGCCGGGTTGTCGTTGGCCTGCTTGCAGGCCGCCACGCAGGCCTTGCAGCCGACGCAGAGGGTGGCGTCGTAGAGGAGGCCGAGGGCTTCCGGCGGACGCTGGTGGGTTTCCCGGGCCGATGCCGCCTCGGGCACCGCCGCGGCGGCCGCCGCGGCGCCGCCAGCCAGGCAGCCTTTGAGGAAATTGCGCCGTGTGGTCATGTCAGGCCTCCGCCGACTTCTTGGCCGGTTGCTCGTCCTTCCTGGCTTCCTCCATCTGCTCCGCCTTGTGGGAGAGGCCCAGGTTCCTGGCGACCATGGCCGCCCCGCCCGCCGCTGCGCCGGCCACCGCCGCCAGGACCGCGGCGGAGCCGAGGTTGGCGCCGATGCCCTTCTCCTCGGCGATGTGGGGGAACTGGATGTTGGGCTCGATGTTCTTGAGCTTGGCGACGGTGTGGATGGGCTTCTGGAAACCAACGCCCTGCTCCGTGCAGCCGATGCAGGGATGGCCGCAGGCCACCGGCCAGGTGCCGGCGCCGGCGTCGCCGAAGAGGAGCACCGAGCAGTTGGCGTAGGTCTCGGGGCCCTTGCAGCCCAGCTTGTAGAGGCAGTAGCCCTTCCTGTGGCCCTCGTCGCCGAATTCCATGGCGAAGCGGCCGGCGTCGAAGTGGGCGCGGCGCTCGCAGTTCTCGTGGATGAGGCGGGAGTAGGCGAACTTGGGCCGGCCCAGCTGATCCACCTCGGGCAGCTTGCCGAAGGTCAGGAAATGGACGACGGTGGACAGGAAGTTGTAGGGGTTGGGCGGGCACCCCGGGATGGTGACCACCGGCTTGCCCAGGACCTTGGCGACGCCGGAGGCGCCGGTCGGGTTGGGATCGGTGGAAGGCATGCCGCCCCAGGAGGCGCAGGAGCCGATGGCGATCACCGCCGCCGCGTCCGCCGCGCATTCCTTGACCAGCTCGATGGCGGTCTTGCCGCCGATTTTGCAGTACACGCCGTTGTCCTTGGTCGGGATGGCCCCTTCCACCACCAGCACGTACTGGCCCTTGTTGGCCTTCATGGCGTCGAGGCGGGCGGCCTCGACCTGGTGACCGGCGGCGGCGAACAGGGTCTCGTGGTAGTCCAGGGAGATGACGTCGAGGATGAGCTTCTCCAGGGTCGGATGCTCGGCCCGCAGCATGGACTCGGAGCAGCCGGTGCATTCCTGGAAGTGGAGCCAGATGACGCTGGGGCGCCTCTTGGCCGCCACCGCCTCCGCCACGGCCGCATCGGCGCCCTGGGGCAAGCCGAGGGTGGTCGCCAGAGCCGCGCAGAATTGCAGGAACTCGCGCCGGCTCATGGACAACCGCTCGGCGGCGGCGTCGATCCGGGTGTCGTGCTCCAGCTTGATCAAACTGGTATTCGCCATGTCTTTCCCCTCTGTGTGTAGCCGAGCGGATCGGCTTCCTGTTCTCGGTTGACTGAATGCCCACTCACGGTGGATTTTTGGAGGACATTTGCAAGGGCCGTGCCAGCCGGGTATCGGCTTTAGTTTCATAGGCTTACAGACAAGATTCAGGTGCCGCAGGGCAAGGAGGTGAGCTAGGGTATCCACCTGAACGTTCAAAGTGATCAGTCGCTTTTCATACCTGAGAACTACGCCTTGGCGCCCCCGGAGGTCGGGTTTGAACTATCGGGATCGGCAAGGTCAAACCGAGTGCAATCAGATCGATTGGGTATTTGCCTCGGCAAGACTGGAAGTTCTATGGCCCTAACGGGAGGTTGATCATGTCTCCTGCAAGTTTCCCCCGGATGCTCGTTTCCGAACGTGAAGGCTGGTCCGACATCAGCCGCACCCACCCCTCGGTGCGGAAGCTGTTCCGCTCCCTGGTCGTCCCCATGTCCCTCATCCCGCCCCTCATGTACGCCTTCGCCCAGCTGGCGTATCCCGGACGGATCTTCGCCCTCTCCCGGCCGGAGCCGAGCGCGGCCAGCCTGCTGGTCAACGGCGTCGTCTTCTTCGCGGTCGAACTGGCCATGGTGGCCTTCATGGCCATGGTCATCCGGCAGATCGCCGACGGCCAGGACTATCGGGTTCCCCACGAGAATGCCTACGCCCTGGCGGCCATCGCCCCCGTACCCCTGTGGCTGGCGGCCCTGGCCCTGTTCATCCCCAGCCTGGGAGCCAACATGGTGATCCTGGTCCTGGCCTGGATCGGCTCGGTCGCCCTCATTCGCCACGGGGTGCGCCCCCTGCTCGGCATCGAAGACGACAAGAAGGCCCGCTACGTGGCCAACATGATCACCCTGAGCGGCGTGATCGCCTGGTTCTCGCTGCTGATCGTGGCGGCTGGTATCCTCAGCTTCCTGCTGGTTTGGTGGCGTTAAAAGGTTCTTGAAAATGGAGGCAAGGAAAACGGATCAGTCGAAGTTGCCCTGGAATGCCGTCCCCCGCCGGCGGGCGTCGGACTGGCTGATGTACAAGTTGCGGCTGCCGGTAGCCATCGCTTCGGTGATCTGCTCCCTGACCTACGTCAATGCGGGCTATGCCGTCCCCGCCACATCGCCGGCAGTGGCCAAGAAGCCCTCCTTCAATGGCCGCAAGCAGGGCCTCACCATCCGGGTCGAGGGCGGCGGCTGGGGCGTGAAAAAGGAGTCCATCGAAACTGTCCTGTACTCCGTCGCGGACGAACTCATGGCGCGGCTACCGAAGAAGCTGTCGGCCCCCATCGTCGTCACCCATACGGACACCAATCCCATCGCCCTGTACGAGCGGGGCACGGAGGGGGAATACCTGGTCCACCTCCATGCCAAGGGGGACGACTGGCAGTTCTACGTTTACGAATTTGCCCACGAGCTGTGCCACATCCTCTCCAACTACGAGGAAAACATCGGGGCCGACACCACCAAGTACAACCAGTGGTTCGAGGAAACCCTATGCGAAACGGCTTCCCTCTACACCCTGAAGAATCTGGCCAACACCTGGGAGAAGTCCCCGCCGGCACCGGGATGGTCGGCCGAGGCGTGGCGGCTGCGCCGCTTCTACGACCTGCTGATCAACGAAGGCCACCGCAAGCTGCCGCCCCACTCCCCCCTGGCGGCTTGGCTCCATGACAACGAAGAGGCCCTGAAGGAGGATCCTTACCTGCGGCAGAAGAACGAGGTGGTGGCCAACCTGCTGCTGCCCCTGTTCGAGACCAGCCCGGAGAACTGGGATTCCCTCACCTACCTCAACCTCAATCCCGGCGACGCCCGGGCCAGCCTGGACCAGTACCTGAACCACTGGTACCAGAACGCCCCCCAGGAACACAAGGAATTCATTTCCCGCGTGCTTTCCCTGCTCTGGCAGGGGGACAAGCCCCAACCGGCCGCCCCGGTCATCGCCAGCGACGAGTCGGTGGGCGCTGCCGGCACGCCCGGGGAAGGCAACCCGCCGGCGGCCCGGTAGGGCGGGACCGGCCGGCGCCGGCCGCGCCGGTCAGGCCTCGACCGGGACGGGCTCCAGCCAGCGGTGCAGGCAGGCCAGCAGGTCGGCCTTGCTCACCGGCTTGCACAGGTGGTCGGAGCAGCCGGCCGCCAGGCTGGCCTCCCGGCTCCCCGCCGAGGCATTGGCAGTGAGGGCGATGATGGGCAGCGCCCGCCGCCCCAGGCTGGCCCGGATGACGCCGGTGGTCTGGTAGCCGTCCATGGTGGGCATGATGATGTCCATCAGCACCGCATCCACCGCCGCCTCCCGGGACAGGGCCTCGAGGGCTTCGGCGCCGCTGGCGGCCTCCACCACCCGCATGCCCTGCTTTTCCAGGATGGCGCTGACCGCATAGCGGCTGAAGTGGTCGTCGTCCACCACCAGCACCGTCCTGCCTGCCAGGAGGGGATCCTTCTCCCCGCCGGGGGCGGCCACGGCGACCCGCTCCCCGGCCACCTGCACCGTCGGACCGGCGTACACCAGGGGCAGATAGACGCTGAAGGTGCTGCCCTGGCCGGGGATGCTTACCAGGCCCAGTTCGCCCCCCAGCAGGGTGGCGATTTCCCGGGAGATGGCCAGCCCCAGGCCGGTGCCGTTCAGCTCCCTGGCGGCCTGGGTGCGGATCAGGCCGAGGGCTTCGAGGATGCGTTCCTGCTCCGCCGGTTCGATGCCGATGCCGGTGTCGATGACGTCGAAGGCGATCACCGCCTCGGCGCCGGCCAGGGCCGGATTGTTGTAGCGCCACCCCGAGACGGCCCGCCGGATGCGCAGGGTGACGCCCCCCTGGGTGGTGAACTTGATGGCGTTGGAGAGCAGGTTGCGCAGAAGCTGCTGCAAGCGCATCGGGTCCGTCACCATGGTCGCCGGCACGTCGGCGTCGATTTCCATCTTGAAATCCAGGCCCTTGTGCTCGGCCACATGGCGGTGGGTCCGCCGCAGGCTCTGCATGAGGTCCGGGAAGGGGATCGGCTTGACCCGGATGTCCAGACGCCCGGTCTCGATGCGGGTCAGGTCCAGCAGCTCGTCGATGAGGTGGACCAGGTCGTTGCCGGAGAGCTCGATCATCCGGGCGTATTCGATCTGCTGGGGAGTCAGGTTGTCCCAGCTGTTGTCCGACAGGACCCGGGCCAGGAGCATGAGGCTGTTGAGGGGGGTGCGGAGTTCGTGGGAAATGTTGGCGAGGAACTGGGACTTGGTGCGGTTGGCCCGCTCGGCCGACTCCTTGGCCACCGCCAGCTCGTAGGTGCGCTCGGCCACCAGGCTCTCCAGCTCGTCCCGGTGGCGCCGCAGGTCGGCCTCCGAGGCCTTGAACTGGGTGATGTCCACGAAGGCGCCGAGGGCGCCCCGCACGCTGCCCTGGTCGTCGAAGAGGGGAGCGGCATTGCCGAACAGCCAGAGGTTGCGCCCATCCGGCAGCCGCACCTCGATCTGGGCCCCCTGCACCGGCCGGCCTTCGGCCGCAGCCCGCTGCATGGGCAGTTCCTCCACCGCGTATTCCCGCCCGTCCTGGCCGTAAAACCGTGTCCTTGGCCGGGACTCGGCGCCGGGAACGTCGGCGGAGCCGTTCACGGCCTCCCGCCAGCCCTCCAGCTGGTTGGCGGCATGGTTGCCCGCCATCTCCCGGCACTCCGGATCCCGGGCGATCCACACCAGGGCCGGCATGGCTTCAACCAGGGCGACCAGTTCCTCGGTGCGCTGGCGCAGCTGCTGTTCCGTCGCCTTGCGGGCTGTGATGTCGAGGGCGGTGCCGGCCAGCCGCAGCGGCTGACCGGCGGCGTCCCGCTCCACCACCCGGCCGTGGACCAGCAGCCAGATCCAGTGGCCCTCCTGGTGGCGCATGCGGAATTCGCACTCGTAGATGGGAGTATCGCCGCGCAGGTGGCGGTCGGCGGCCGCCAGGGCACCGGCCCGGTCGTCGGGATGGCTCATGTGGGCCCAGGTCTCGGGGGTAACCAGCAACTCGTCGGGGGGATAGCCCAGCATCTGGGCCATGCGCGCATTGCAGCTCGTCATGCCCACCGACAGCCGCCAGTCCCAGGCCCCGAGGGCTGCCCCTTCCAGAGCCAGGCCGAGGCTTTCCTGGCTGGCCTTGAGGGCCGCCTCGCCGGCATTGACGTTGTCCACCATGGCCCGCAGGGCGGCGTCGATCTCACGCAGTTCCCGGATCGAGCTTCGCTTCGGCGCCCCGAGCTGGCGGGCGCCGGCGCCGATGCGGCCGATGTCCCCATGGAGCCGTTCCGCCCAGCCCACGAAGAAACGGTAGATGGCCTGCTGGCCCAGGAGCACCGAGGCGATGCCGAGGAGCATGAGCAGGATCATGTGGTTGCGGAAATCCTGCTCCACGGGCATCAGCACCGTGCTCTTCGGGGCGCCGATGAGCACCCGGACCTGGCCGCCGGTGGACGCCAGGGCGGCGATTCCATAGAGATACGGCCGCCCTTCCGGCCCGGCCAGTTCATGCATGCCCGTGGCCTTGCCGTTGCGCAGCAGGGCGGCCAGCTCGCCGTCATCCGCCAGGCCTTGGCTGCCCATCGGCTGCCGGGAGATCAGCCTGCCCCCGGGGACGACCACGGCCGCCTCCCAGCCCGGCGGCAGGCGGTCGCCGAAGGGCAGATTGGCCAGCCAGCCGAGGCCGACGCTGGCGAACGCCACCGCCCGCACCCGGCCGGCGGCGTCCAGGAGCGGGTAGGCGAAGACGATGCCAGGCGCCTCGGTAACCGGGCCGGGAACATAATGGCCGAGGGAAAAGTCCTTGCGCTCCATGGCTTCCCGGAACCAGGGCGCGTCGGCGAAGGCGGCCGGCCCGGCCGGTGACAGGCCGCTGCACAAAAGGGTGCCATCCGGCAGGACGGCGCCGAAGTCCTGGTAATCCCGCTGGCTTTGCAGCAGGCGCCGGGCCAACCCGGCGCATTCGGGCCCGCTCAGCGCCTTCATGTCGTTGGCGTTGGCCATGATGCGCAGCACATCATGCGTGTGCTTGACCAGATAGGTTTCCCCGACCAGCGCCGAGCGCAGCAATTGCTGGAAATCCTGCTCCACCCTCGCCATGGCCTGGGCCCGGTGGTCCCGGTAGACCAGGAGGGAATAGAGGAAAAGAGGCACGGTGAGCAAAGCCACCAGGAGCCACACCCGGCCCCGCAGGCCGAAAAGAAGGTTCATTCGCACTCCCTCGCCCGGCCGTGGTGCCGGGGGGATCGGCAACCCGGCTCGGGCTTGTTGGACCGGCAATCGTAGAAGCTCGGGGCGGAGATGACAAGCATCAAGGCGGCCGGCTGCCGGACAGCACAGAATTGGCGCCCATATGCCCATGGTCTATGGAACGATGGGCACCCCTGGCCTGGCTCCCCGTCGCCAACGGCCTCGGCAGAAGAACGGCAAGACAGCCGGCCGCCCCATTGCTGCACCCGATGCTTTCCGATCGGGCCTGAAAGCGCACAGGCATCTGAAATTCGCTGCGATTCAACCTCAACAACGGAGGGATATCCCCATGTTCAGCAATCTCAAGATCGGCACCCGCCTCGGCGTCGGCTTCGGATTCGTGCTCCTCGCCCTGGCCGTGGTCCTGGCGGTGGCCTTCCGCAATGGCAGCCTCCTGACCGAGCGGGTCGACCTGGTCTACGGGCGGGTCGCCATCGGTAACAAGCATCTGGCGGAAGCCCAGAACGCGCTCTGGGAGCTGCGCTACGGCGTCGCCCAATACCTGGCGGTGCCGACGCCGGAATCCCGCAGGAAGATCATCGACAGCGCCCCAAGTCAGTTCCAGGCCTTCGACCAGGCCATGGCGGCCTATGAGAAGGTGGCCACCGGGGACCAGGTTCGCCCCCTCTTGGCCGCGCTGCAGCAGGTCTATGGGGACTACAAGCGGGACCGTCCCCAGTGGTTCGCCCTCATGGAAGCCGGCAAGACCGAGGAGGCCGCGGAGTTCCGGGCGCGCACCATCCTCAAGTCCGGGGCCGGGACGGTGAAGGCCTTCGGCGCCTTGATCGAGGCCCATACCCGCAGCGGCGAGGCCGTGAAGCACGAAGCCGAGGCGGCGGCGGCCGCCGGGCGGACCCTGATGGCCGCCATCGGGCTGGTGGCCATCGTCCTGGTCGCCCTCGCCGGCTGGCTGCTGACCCGCAGCCTGACCCGACCCCTGGCCTCGGCCATGGCGGCGGCGGATGCCCTCGCCGGCGGCGACCTGACGGTGGAGGTGGCGTCGACCAGCCGCGACGAGATCGGCCAGTTGATGCAATCCATGGCCCAGATGGTTCGCAAGCTGTCTTCCGTCATCACCGAGGTGCGCACCGCCACCGACAATCTCATCAATGCCTCGGGCCAGATCTCGGCCACCTCCCAGTCCCTGTCCCAGTCCTCATCGGAGCAGGCGGCCAGCGTTGAGGAGACCACCGGCTCCCTGGAGGAGATCACCAGTTCCATCACCCAGAACACCGACAACGCCCGGGTCACGGACAGCATGGCGGCGAAGGCCGCCGCCGAGGCGGCGGAAGGCGGCGAGGCGGTGACCCGGACGGTGGCGGCCATGAACAGCATCGCCGACAAGATCGGCATCATCGACGACATCGCCTACCAGACCAACCTCCTCGCCCTCAACGCCGCCATTGAGGCGGCCCGGGCCGGCGAGCACGGCAAGGGCTTCGCCGTGGTTGCCGCCGAAGTGAGGAAGCTGGCCGAGCGCAGCCAGGTGGCGGCCCAGGAGATCGGCGACCTGGCCTCCTCCTCGGTCCAGCAGGCGGAAGAGGCGGGGAGCCTCCTCAAGAAGATCGTGCCCGCCATCCGCAAGACCTCGGACCTGGTGCAGGAAATCGCTTCCGCCAGCCAGGAGCAGTCATCCGGCGTCGAGCAGATCAACGGGGCCATGGGCCAGCTCAACCGGACCACCCAGCAGAACGCCTCGGCCTCCGAGGAACTGGCCTCCACCGCCGAGGAGATGGAGGCCCAGGTGGCTCAGTTGCAGGAGATCATGGCCTTCTTCCGGCTCAATCAGGCCAGCGTCACGCCCACCGCCGCGCCACGGCTGGCCCGGACTCCCCTGGTGGTCCCGGCGCCTTTGCCGAAGGCGAAGCCGGAGTTCGAGCGCTTCTGACCGGCCTGCCCCGGCGCCTAGGCGTGTCCGGCGCCCCCCATGGCGGGGGCCCCGCCGCCCTCGTAGGCACGGACCTTGTTGCGCCCCGCGTGCTTGGCCTCGTAGAGGGCTTGGTCGGCCTGGTTGAGGAGGGTGTCGATATTGACCCGCGGCCCGGCCAGGGAGGCGATGCCGATGGAAGCCGTGAAGCGCAGGGGCAGCCCCTGCTCCACCGGCACCTCGGCCTCGGCCAGGGCACCGCGCAGGCGTTCGGCCACTTCCCGGGCGCGGCGGCCGTCCGTCTCGGGCAGGAGGATGGCGAACTCCTCGCCGCCGATGCGGCCGATGGTATCGATGTCCCGCAGCATGTGCCGGCTCACCTCCGCGAACCTCCGCAGGACGAGATCCCCGGTCTTGTGGCCGTAGGTGTCGTTGACCCGCTTGAAATGGTCGATGTCCACCATGAGCACCGACAGGGGGCCGCCGTAGCGGTGGCTGCGGGACAGTTCCTCCTCCGCCTGGGCCATGAAATGGCGGCGGTTGGCGAGGCCGGTGAGGGGATCAGTCTGGGCCAGCCGCGCCAGTTCCTGCTCCACCTGCCGGCGAGCGGTCATGTCCCGGGTGACGCCGAGCAGCCCCGTGATGCCGCCGCTGGCGTCGCGCATGGGTACGGCATGGGTATCCAGCCAGCGGTGCTGCCCCTTGAGTCCGACCATCTCGAATTCCAGGCTGCCGGACTCGCCCCGGCAGACCTTCCTGGTCAGTTCGTCAAAGGCTTCCCGGTACGGCGCGGTCACCACGTCCACCAGCCGGCTTCCGATGACCTGGGCGTCGGACTCGGCCTCCAGGATGTCGAGGCCGGCGCGGTTGATCTGCAGGAGGGTGCCGTCCGGGGCCAGGATCTTCACGCATTCCGGCTCGGCCTCGATGATGGCCTTGAGCTTCGATTCGCTTTCCGCCAGGGAAATCTGGGCCCGCTTGAGTTCGGTGATGTCGGAGACCAGGACGAAGAAGCCTCGCACCCGATCACCGTCCTGGTCAGGGATGTAGTGGGCCCAGGTGTAGCCGATGCTGCCATCCGCCTTGACCAGGGTGCGCTCGAATTGCTGGCGTTCTCCTGTCAGGGCGGCGCGGATGTAGGGCTCGTTCTTGCGGAACAACTCGTCGCCCATGAGCTCCTGTATGCGGATGCCGCGCATCTGCTCCGGCGTCCGGCCGAACCATTCCAGGTAGGCGTGGTTGGCGAAGCGGCAGCGCAGGTCGTCGGTCCAGTAGGCGACCATGCCGGGAATGTTGTCGGTCACCGTCTTCATGAAGCGTTCGCTGGCCGCCAGGGCGGCGGCGGCCTCGCTCTCCCGGCGGGCGGATTCCCGCTGCCGGCGCTGGCCGGCGTAGAGGCCGAGGATGGAACCGATGAATATGAGACCGAAGAGCCCGCCCTGGATCTCCAGGTCCCGGCGCCAGCCCGCGAATATGGCGTCCAGGTCGCGGGCCACTGCGATGACCAGGGACTTGTCCATCCTCACCGCTTTGGGCCGCACGGTGCGCATGGCCATCATCCTGTGCTCGCCTGTGGCGTACACCGTCCCGGTCAGGACATTGCTTGCGCTGCCGCTGTCCCGGTGGCGGCTGAAGAAGGATCCCGGCTGGGCCAGGTTCTTGCCGGGCTGCCCTTCCCGCTCGGGGACCATGAGGAACTGGATGCCGTCGCCGTGGGCGATGGCGGTCCACATGTCCGGAGCGTAGAGCACCGAGGCCATCAGGGTCACGAAATAGGCGGGGTCCAGGGTGGCGACGACGATGCCGGCAAACTCGCCCCGGGGTCCCGGAATGACCAGGGAGATGTTGACCACATAGATGCCGAGGGAGGTCTGGAAGGGCTGGGAGACGTAGATCCTGTCCGGATCGGGATGGCCCCGGGGCGTCATGAAATACTCCCGGAGGGCGAAATTCTGCCCCAGCAGCTCCGCCCGGCTGGACGCCAGGACGGTGCCCCCGCCGTCCAGCAGCGCCAGGGTGCGGACCCCGGGCATGGCGTCGGACAGCATTTTCAGGCGCCGGGTCAGGTTGCCGTTGGTCTTGAGCAGGGGCAGATCCCGGCGCAGGTCGGCCAGCACCCAGCTCACCGACGACAGGTTGTGCTCAAGATTTTCCTGGATCACCCGGGCCTGGCCCAGGAGCCGGACCTCCTCCCGCTCTTCGGTGCGGCCCCGTTCCACATAGAGGTTGAAGCCCGTCGCACCCCCCAGGGTCGCCAGCCCGAGGGCGAGGATCACCCACTGGATCAGGAAGGAAGGCTGCCTCAGTTGTTGCAGCACGGCTACGGCCTACACCTTGAACTTGTCCACGCCTTCCTTGAGGGTTTCGGCCAGCTGCTCCAGGCTGACGGCGGACTGGGAAACGTCCCGCACCGCCGCGCTGTTGTGCTCGATCATCTCGGCGATGCTGTCGACGGTCCGGGCAAGGCTGCTGCTCGCCGCGCTCTGCTCCTTGAGGCTGAGGGAGATGTTCTCGACCACGGCGCTGACCTCCCGGGTGCTGGCGTCGATGCGGGTCATGGATTCCCCGGTCCGGGCCGCCATCTCCACCCCCTGGCGCACCTGGTCGCCCCCTGCCGTCATGCCGACGACGGCGCTCTGGGTGCTCTTCTGGATGGAATCGATCATGGCGGCGATTTCCGTGGTGGACACCGTCGTCCGTTCCGCCAGCTTGCGCACCTCGTCGGCGACCACGGCGAAGCCGCGCCCCTGCTCGCCGGCCCGGGCCGCTTCGATGGCGGCGTTCAGCGCCAGCAGATTGGTCTGGTCGGCGATATCCTTGATGACATTGACGATGCCCGAAATCCTCTCGGACTGGCTGCCCAGGTCCTGGATGACGCCGGAGGACTGGGACACCGAGTCGGCGATGTGGTTGATGTTGGCCACGGTGCCCTGGACCAGGGTGGCGCCCTCGACGGACAGGGTGCTGGCCTCGTCGGTCATGGCCCGGGCCCGGTCGGCGTGGTCGGCCACCTGGGTGAGCCTGTCGTTCATCTCCTGGACCGAGGCCGCCATGGACGTGGCGGCCTCGCTCTGTTGGGCCGACTTCTCGGCCACCCGGTTCGAGGTCTCGGCCAGGGAGCGGGCGTGGTCGGCCAGCAGGGAGGCCGCATCCCGGGTCTGGGCGATCATGGTCTTCAGGGAAGACTGCATGACCTTCATGGTGGCCAGCAGGCTGGACTGGTCGCCCGGCCGGGTCTGGATCGGGAAGGTCAGGTCGCCGTCGGCGATCCGCCGGGTGACGTCGGTGGCATAGGACGGCTCGCCGCCGATGCCGCCCATGATGGTGCGGGTGATGAACACCGAACTGGCCGCCGCCAGCACCAGGGCCAGGATGCCTGCCACCGCCAGGACGGTGGCGGTCTTCTTGATCTCCGACGAAATGCGGGTGCTGTTCATGGCCAGCAGCAGGTAGCCGTTCTGGAGGGAGTCGTTGGCCACCAGGTCGATCTTCGCCGCCAGGAAGCGGGGCTCGCCATCGCCCAGGAAGACGACATCCCCCTTCTTGGCCGGCGGCGCGGCGGCCAGGGCATCGAGAATCCGGTTCAGATCCACCGCCTCATAGCCTTTGGCGGCCTTGCGGGACTTCTCGGCGATCTTGCCCTTGGGTTGCTGCACCAGCACCGCCGCCAGGCTGACGTCGGCGTCGCTGGATACAAGCTGGTCGAGGAGCTTGTCGACATCTTCGAAAACGCCGTACTGGACCCCGGCCTTGACCGTCTCGGCGGTGATGACGGCGAGACTGGAGCCCTTCTCCCCCAGGGAGTCCTTCCCCATGGTGTTGATGGCCACCAGGGATACCGACACGAGGATGACCGTCAGGGCAAGGGGAGTGGCGAGGATGCTGTTTCTTATCTTTTGACCGAGGACACTCATGGCACGCTCTCCAGGCAGAGTGATGCAGCGGTTTTGTGTCGCCGGCCGGAACCTCGCCCGGCCGGCGGCCGTGGAGCGATGGCGGGGGCGTCAGCGGTAGATGCCGGCGCCGATGATCATGCCATCCACCAGTTCCACGAAGGACGACTTGCCCATGACTTTGTTCTTGTCGGCAGGATTGAACTCCTTGTAGTCGATCCAGCCGCTGCCGCTCTTGTGGACCAGGTCGGTCCAGTCGCGAATCCAGTACTTGCCGTCCGGGTCCTTGTCGTCCCAGCGGTTCTTGCCGGTCAGCTCGAGGCGCACGCCGTGGGCCAATACCACGCCCTTTTCGTCATAGACGAAGATGTAGAGGTCCTTCTTGGTGCCTTCCTTGAAATGGAACTTGCCGCTGGGGCTTCTCACTTCATTGAAGAACTTCTCCCGGCCGTTCTCCTTGGCGAACTTGACCGCCTCCTTCACCAGGGCCTGGGCATCGTCCCGGGTTGCCGGCGCGGGCTCCGCCAACAGGCCGGTGGAAAAAGCAAGAGAACACAGGAACAAGAGTATCGAACGCATGTAAGCCTCCCTTGGATTGCTCGTTTTCATGACAACAGAAAACCGCGGAACCGCCCTGCCAGGCGTCTTCGGGCCGTTGGCCGCGGGACAACGGCCTCAAGATACCAAGCCGTCCGGCAAGCGCTAATACGGGCGAGCCCCTATTCCGTTGTCCTGACGATGGCCTATGGTGAAGAAGTGCCAAACCACCCTGGGGAGGAGCACCCGATGGCATCTCTCTGGCTGACCCTGATCCTCTATCCCTTGGGACTGGTGCTGCTCATCGCGCTGATGATCTGGCACGACGCCCGGGAGGAAAGGCGGCGCCATTAGGGCGGGTCGTTCCGACCCTTTGCGCCTACTGCTTGTCGTCCGAACTGCCGGCCACGGCCTTGACGCCGGCGGCGGCGACGTCGACGGTAGTCTCCACGACCGTAGCGCCGACCTTGACCGTCGTCGCAGCCACGGACACGGCGGCTCCGGCTACCGTGACCACGGCACAACCCGAGCAGAAGAGGGGGAGCAGGCAGCAAAGGAGCAGGGCCCGCACGGAAGGGATGAAGCTGGCGCCCGGGGGCATGGATGAACCGCCTTTTCTTCCGGCGGCCGAGTTGGCCGCCGACAGCAAAAAGCCCAGGCTTTTAACCTGGGCTTTTTGTTCGAATCTTGTGGTGGCCAGTCGCGGAATCGAACCACGGACACGCGGATTTTCAATCCGCTGCTCTACCAACTGAGCTAACTGGCCGAAAGGAGCGCGCATTATAGCCACGTCGCCCCTGCCTAGCAAGCCGTTTCCATAAAAATTAGGTACCGATGGGGGGCGATTGGCGATAGAGCTCGGAGAAGTCCTCCGGCAGTTCCGGCGGCGGTGGCGGCGGCCGCCAAATGGGGAACACCACCCGGGCCACCGCCCCCTTGCCGTTGGCGTTGGGATGGAGGGAGGCCGAGGCACCGTACTGGTTGGCGATTTCCCGGACGATGGCGAGCCCCAGGCCGCTGCCCTCGGTGGTGGCGTCGTCCACCCGGTAGAAGCGCTCGAACACCAGCTCGGCGTGCTCCTCGCTGATGCCGATGCCGCTGTCCTCGATCTCGACGATGACGAAATCGCCGTGGACCAGTGCGCGACCTGTCACATGGCCGCCCGGCGGGGTATAGCGCAGAGCGTTGTCGATGAGGTTCTTGAGCATTTCCCGTAGCAGGAAGGCGTTGCCCAGGACCATGGCGGGAACGCCGCCCTCGAAACCGAGGTCGATGTTCCGCTCCATGGCCCGCATCACCCAGTCCTCCACGGTTTCCCGCAGCAGCAGGGCCATGTCGATGGGCTCCTTGTCCTGCTGGGCCGCCTCCCCCGCTTCGGTACGGGCCAGGGTGAGGAGCTGGTTGATGAGGCGGCCGGCCCGGTCCACGCCGGTGGCGATCTGGCGCAGGGCGTGGCGCAGCGCCTCCGGGTCGGTTTCCCGCATGGCGAACTGGGCCTGGGTCTTGAGGCCGGTGAGGGGGGTGCGCATCTGGTGGGCGGCGTCGGCCACGAAGCGTTGCTGGGCATCGACGTTGCGCTTCATGCGGTCGAGCATGGCGTTGAAGGCCTCCACCAGCGGCTCCAGTTCCTCCGGCACCCGGTGGGTGGCGATGGGCGAGAGGTCGGCCGGCTCCCGGGTCTCGATGGTCTGGCGCAGCCGGGTCAGGGGCCGCAGGCCCCGGGAGAGGCCGAACCAGACCAGCACGACCGCCAGCGGGATGATGACGAACTGGGGCAGGATGACGCTGGCGACGATCTTGTTGCTGAGCTGGGTGCGCTTCTCCAGGGTCTCCCCCACCTCGACCAGGATCCACTTGTCCTTGGGCAGCCTGGCGTCGCTCAGGTAGGTGTAGGCGATCCGCAGGTCCTGGCCCTTGTAGTCGGCCTCGCGGAAATAGATTTCCCCCGGGTCGTCCGGGTCGTCGTCCAGGGTTTCGGGCAGGGGCAGTTCCCGGTCCCCCACCAGGAATTTGCCGTCCCGGCTGACCACATGGAAATAGACGTTGTCCGTCTCGTCGGCCCGCAAGAAGGCGCGGGCCGATCCCGGCAGGTTGATCACCGGCTTGCCGCCGACGATCTTCACCTGCCGCGCCACCGCCATGACGTGTTCCCGCAGGGCCTGGTCGTAGGGGAAGCTCGCCACGTTGCTGGCGAAATAATGGGTGACGGCGATGCTGAGGGGCCACACGAACAGCAGTGGCGCCAGCATCCAATCGAGAATCTCGCCGAATAGCGAGCGTTCGCCGTCAGACCCGGGCGTGCTCGTCTTGGGGCTTTTCAAGGCAGTAACCGAGGCCGCGGACCGTCACGATGCGCACCCCGCCCGGCTCCAGCTTCTTGCGCAGGCGATGGACATAGACTTCGATGGCGTTGTGACTGACTTCCTCGCCCCAGCCGCAGAGATGGTCCACCAGCTGGTCCTTGCTCACCAGGCGGCCGGCCCGGGTCAGGAGGAATTCCAGGAGCCCCAACTCCCGGGCCGACAGGTCGAGGGGCTGGCCGTTGATGAGGGCGACCCGGCCCACCTGGTCGTAGCTGAGCTGGCCGAGTTCGATAAGGGGCGTGGTGCCGGCGGAGCGCCGGGTCAAGGCTCGCACCCGCGCCTCCAGCTCGGCCAGTTCGAAGGGCTTGGCCATGTAGTCGTCGGCCCCCAGGTCGAGGCCCTTGACCCGGTCGCTGGTGCCGTCCAGGGCGGTGAGGATGAGCACCGGTACCTGGGACTTGCGGGACCGCAGGCGCTTCAGGACCTCCAGGCCGGGCAGCTTGGGCAGGCCCAGGTCCAGGATGAGGAGGTCGTAGCTCCCCGTCATCAGGGCGGTATCGGCGTCGAGGCCGGTGTAGGCGCAGTCCACGGCGTATCCGCTGCGCCGCAGGGAACGGGAAATGCCGTCGGCGATGATGGTGTCGTCTTCCGCGATCAGAATACGCATGGCTCGAATGCCCTGGGTTAAGTATCTAAGAAACCGTAAGAATTTTGTAAGTCTGCGGCCCTATTCTCCACCCTGCTGTTCTCCTTTTATGGTCTTTGGAGTCGGGGCGACTGCCGCGACTCAGGGGGCATCCGATCCTGCACTGGATCGCCCCCTGGCCCTTTTTCCCAAATTTCCCGAAGTTTAGCAAATTCGCCGCCCTGCGCTTGCCGCAGCGTGCCGCCATGGCGCATTCATGCGGCGCCGTGGACGAAAAAAAACCCGGGCCGAAGCCCGGGTTCTGAAGGGTGGGTCAGTCTGCTGCTAAATCTTAGTGAGCCGAGGCTGCGGCGGCGCCGACACCGGTTTCGGAGCGGAGCTGCTGGGCCGGGTACAGGGCACGTTCCTTCTTGGCCTGCTCGGAGTTGTCGAGGATGGACACCAGCCAGATGGTCACGAAGGCCGCGGTCATCGAGAAGATGGCCGGGGAGTTGTACGGGAACCAGGCGGAGCCCTTCGGGTTGTGGAGCACGGCCACCCAAACCGCGTCGGAACCGATGGTCAGGATCAGCGCCATGGCCAGGCCGACGAAGCCGCCGGTCACCGCACCCTTGGTGGTGCAGTTCTTCCACAGCACGGACATGAACAGGACCGGGAAGTTGCCGGAGCAGGCGATCGCGAAGGCCAGCATCACCATGTAGGCGACGTTTTCCTTCTCGAAGGCGATGCCCAGCACCACGGCCACGATTCCGAGAGCGACGGTGGTCATCTTGGAGACGCGCAGTTCGTCGTCGGAAGAGGCCTGGCCCTTCTTGAAGACGGAGGCGTACAGGTCGTGGGACACGGCGGAGGCGCCGGACAGGGTCAGACCGGCAACCACGGCCAGGATGGTGGCGAAGGCCACGGCGGAGATGAAGCCGAGGAACATGTCGCCGCCCACGGCTTCGGCCAGATGCACGGCAGCCATGTTGCCGCCGCCACGCAGGCCCTTGGCGATGTCGCCGCCGACGTAGAAGGCTTCCGGATTCTGGACCAGGTTGGTGATGGCGCCGAAGCCGATGATGAAGGTCAGGATGTAGAAGTAGCCGATCCAGGTGGTGGCCCAGGCAACGGACTTGCGGGCTTCCTTGGCGTTCGGCACGGTGAAGAAGCGCATCAGGATGTGGGGCAGGCCGGCGGTACCGAACATCAGGGCCATACCGACGGAGATGGCGGAGATGGGATCCTTGATGAGGGCGCCCGGAGCCATGATGGCGTCGTGCTTGGAGTGCACTTCAACCGCCTTGGTGAAGAGCGCTTCCGGCGAGAAACCGAACTGGAGCAGCACGGACACGGCCATGAAGGTGGCACCGAAGAGCAGCATGCAGGCCTTGATGATCTGCACCCAGGTGGTGGCGGTCATGCCGCCGAAGAGCACGTACATCATCATGATGGAACCCACCAGGACTTCGGCGTAGATGTAGTCCATGCCGAAGAGCACCTTGATGAGCTGGCCGGCACCGACCATCTGGGCAATCATGTAGAAGGCCACGACCACCAGGGAGCCGATGGCGGCGAAGGTCCGCATCGGGGTCTGGGAGAAGCGGTAGGAGGCCACGTCGGCGAAGGTGAACTTGCCGAGGTTGCGCAGGCGCTCCGCCATCAGGAAGGTGATGACGGGCCAGCCGACCAGCCAGCCGATGGAGAAGATCAGGCCGTCGAAGCCGCTGCCGAACACGAGGCCGGAAATCCCCAGGAAGGAGGCGGCGGACATGTAGTCGCCGGCGATGGCGAGGCCGTTCTGGAAGCCGGTGATGCCGCCGCCGGCGGTGTAGAAGTCGGCCGCCGACTTGGTCTTGGCCGCTGCCCACTTGGTGATGAACAGGGTCATGATCACGAAGAGGGCGAACATGGTGATCGCCGTCCAGTTTGTGGCCTGCTTCTGGACCTGGCCGAGGTCCGGACCGGCCGCCATGGCGCCGCCGATGATGCCGAGGGCCGCGAGGCCCGTAAGGATGTGCTTGGTCTTCATATTACTTCTGAGCCTCCCGGATGATGGCTTCGTTGGTCTCGTCGAACTCGCTGTTGGCGCGACGGACGTAGATCCAGGTCAGGATGATGGTGAAAACGATGACGCCGACGCCGATGGGAACGCCAACGCTGGTGGTCATGCCGGGACCCATCTTGGTGGCCAGCAGGCTCTTGTCGAAGGCGACCAGCAGGATGAAGCCGTAGTAGGCGACCGCCCCCACGATGGTCATCAGGATGGAGTAGTTGTTGCGCTTGGCAACGAACTCCAGGAATTTCGGATTAGCGCTAATCCGAGAGGCTATGTCTTGCATTGATTTGCTCCTCAGCACGTATTTGGTTATTGAAGCATTGCTGCAGTACGTAAACTAGGGAGCTGTTCTTACGTGCAGCTTACAGACTGTTACACAGGTTACACATAAAGCAAAAACCCCAGTACAAAAGAAAAAACCCGCGGAGACCGCGGGTTCTTTTGTAGCACCGGAAAGGGCTGGAATTACATGCCCATGTCCATGCCGCCCATGCCGCCCATGCCGCCGGGCATGCCGCCCATGGCCGGCTTCTCTTCGGCCAGCTCACCCACCATGCACTCGGTGGTCAGCATCAGGCCGGCGACGGAAGCAGCGTTCTGCAGCGCGGTGCGGGTGACCTTGGTCGGATCCAGGACGCCCATTTCCACCATGTCGCCGTACTGGCCGGTGGAAGCGTTGTAGCCGAAGTTGCCTGAACCGCCCTGGACCTTGTCCACCACCACGGAGGGCTCGTCGCCGGCGTTGGCGACGATCTCGCGCAGGGGCTGTTCCATGGCGCGCAGGACGATCTTGATGCCGGCGTCCTGGTCGTGGTTGTCGCCCTTGAGGTCCTTGATGGAGGCGCGGGCACGGATGAGGGCGACGCCGCCGCCGGCCACGATGCCTTCTTCAACGGCAGCGCGGGTGGCGTGCAGGGCGTCCTCGACGCGGGCCTTCTTTTCCTTCATTTCGACTTCGGTAGCGGCACCGACCTTGATGACGGCCACGCCGCCGGCCAGCTTGGCAACACGCTCCTGCAGCTTCTCGCGGTCGTAGTCGGAGGTGGCTTCCTCGATCTGGACGCGGATCTGCTTGACGCGGGCTTCGATGGCGGCAGCTTCGCCGGCGCCGTCGATGATGGTGGTGTTTTCCTTGGCGACTTCGACGCGCTTGGCCTGGCCCAGATCCTTCAGGGTGGCCTTTTCCAGGGTCAGACCGGTCTCTTCGGAGATGACGGTGCCGCCGGTCAGGATGGCGATGTCTTCCAGCATGGCCTTGCGGCGGTCGCCGAAGCCCGGGGCCTTGACGGCAACGGTCTTGAGGATGCCGCGGATGTTGTTCACCACCAGGGTAGCCAGGGCTTCGCCATCCACGTCTTCAGCGATGATCAGCAGCGGGCGGCCGGCCTTGGCGACCTGCTCCAGCACCGGCAGGAGGTCGCGGATGTTGGAGATCTTCTTGTCGAACAGCAGGACGAAGGGGTTCTCCATCAGGGCCATCTGCTTGTCGCCGTTGTTGATGAAGTACGGGGACAGGTAGCCGCGGTCGAACTGCATGCCTTCGACGACGTCCAGCTCGTTGTCCAGGGACTTGCCGTCCTCGACGGTGATGACGCCTTCCTTGCCGACCTTCTCCATGGCATTGGCGATGATTTCGCCGATGTTGGCATCGGAGTTGGCGGAAATGGAGCCGACCTGGGCGATTTCCTTGGAGGTGGTGCAGGGCTTGGAAATGGCCTTCAGCTGGTCCAGGGTGGCGGCGACAGCCTTGTCGATGCCGCGCTTCAGGTCCATCGGGGTCATGCCGGCGGCGACGAACTTCATGCCTTCGCGGACGATGGACTGGGCCAGCACGGTGGCGGTAGTGGTGCCGTCACCGGCGACGTCGGAGGTCTTGGAAGCGACTTCCTTGACCATCTGGGCGCCCATGTTGGAGAACTTGTCCTTCAGTTCGATTTCCTTGGCGACGGAAACGCCGTCCTTGGTCACGGTCGGACCACCGAAGGAACGCTCGAGCACGACATTGCGGCCCTTGGGGCCCAGGGTCACCTTGACGGCGTCGGCCAGGATGTTGACGCCCTCAACCATGCGGGCACGGGCGGAATCACCGAACTTGACTTCTTTAGCAGCCATTTAAATCTCCTGTTACGAATTCTTTGATGGTGGAAGGGCTCAGGCTTCGAGCACGCCCATGATGTCTTCTTCGCGCATGACCAGGACTTCCTGGCCATCGACCTTGACGGTCTGGCCGGCGTACTTGCCGAACAGCACGCGGTCGCCGACCTTCACGTCCGGAGCGATCTGCTTGCCGCTGTCGTCGCGCTTGCCCGGGCCCACGGCCAGGACTTCGCCCTGATCCGGCTTCTCGCCGGCGGAATCGGGAATGACGATGCCGGAAGCGGTGGTGCGCTCGGCTTCAATGCGCTTGACGATGACGCGGTCGTGCAGGGGACGGATTTTCATGTAAATCACTCCTTATCAATGAAGTTCACTGAGTTTGAAATTGGCCGGGCCACCCCGGAAAGCGTGAGCGGCTCTGTTAGCACTCAACGCTGGCGAGTGCTAATAATATGGATGCATCCCCGGCTTTTCAAGAGTGCGGAAAAAATTTGTCGCCGGCACCCGGCCACCGGGGAGGCGATGGCACCGTATTCGGCCTCCGAAAGAAACCGTTTCCCGCCGCCTGCCATTTGCAGGCCTGCACCCCTTCCCCAATCCGGCCAGACACCTATCTTGGCGCTTGGTTCGGGTAGTCTGGCGAAATCCGCAAGGGAGGAACCATGAAGGGAATACTGATCGGCGCCCTGGGCATCCTGGGGCTGGGCGCGGCGGCGGGGGCTGCCGCCATCTACGGCGGTCTGGTCGATGTGGCGGCGGACAGCCCCCACCGCCCGGCCGTCGTCGAAATCATCGAACTGGCCCGGGAGCAGGCCGTCGCCCGGGCCGCCCGGGACATCGCGCTGCCGCCGGACCTGGCCGACGGCGAACGGGTGCGCCGGGGCGCCGGCAACTACGACGCCATGTGCGCCGGCTGCCACCTGGCGCCCGGCATGGACAATTCCGAAATCCGCCGCGGCCTCTACCCGGCGCCGCCCGACCTCGCCGCCGCCGACCGGGCCGGCCACAACGACAGGGAGGTCCTCGCCCGCCAGTTCTGGATCATCAAGCACGGCATCAAGGCCTCGGGCATGCCCGCCTGGTCCAAGGGCGGCATGGCGGACGGTGACATCTGGGACCTGGTCGCCTTCCTGCGCCAGCTGCCCACCCTGGCGCCGCAGCAGTACCGGAGCCTGGTGGCCAGCAGCGAGGGGCACAGCCACGGCGGCATGGACCATGCCCACCCCGCCGCGCCGGCAGGGGCCGCCAAGCCGCACCATGACCACGCCGGGCACAGCCACCGCCACTGAGGGCCGCCCTCCGGGGCGGCAAATTACACAAATGTAATCTTCGGGTCAGCTTGCCGTTGGGGCATCCCCGGCAAACTGGCGCCATCCGAATCACCGAGGTTTGACCATGTCCCGCCGCCGCTACGCCCTCCTCCTGCCCCTCATGCTGGCTTCCGTCCTGGCCCAGGCCGCCGAGCTGGTCGAAGTCTTCAAGAGCCCCTACTGCGGCTGCTGCGAGGGCTGGGTCCAGCACCTGCGCAAGAGCGGCTTCGAGGTCAAGACCCACGACGTCAACGACGTGCCCGCCGCCCGCAAGCAGCTGGGGATGCCCGACAAGCTGGGCTCCTGCCACACCGCCAAGGTCGGCGGCTACGTGGTGGAAGGCCATGTCCCGGCCGCCGACATCCAGAAGCTCCTCAAGGACAAGCCCAAGGCCCTGGGCCTCGCCGCCCCCGGCATGCCCCAGGGCTCCCCCGGCATGGAGACCGCCACTCCCGCCCCCTATGACGTCCTGCTGGTCCAGAAGGACGGCAGCACCCGGGTTTTCGCCCACCACTGACGAGAAAGGGAGGGAGCAATGAGACAGGTACTGATCGCCGCCCTCCTCGGCGCCTGGGGCGTCCTGGCCCACGCCCAGGGCGAGGCCCCGGGGCAGAACGTCGACTCCCTCCTGGCCTACGCCCGGGAGCGCAATCCCGAATACGCCGCCATGCGCTACGAGGCGGACGCGGCCAGGGAACGGGTCGCCCCGGCGGGCGCCCTGGCGGACCCCAAGTTCCGGACCGAGCTGCGGGACATCACCCGCATGGGAGAACAGAGCGCCACCCTGTCCCCCAGCCGGGCCGGCAGCACCCGCTATCTCCTCATGCAGGACCTGCCCTGGTTCGGCAAGCGGGACCTGAAGCGGGAGATCGCCGAACTGGAAGCCGAAGGCGCCAACGGCCGCAGCCAGGGCACCTGGGCCGACCTCTCGACCCGCATCAAGGCGGCCTACGCCGAGTACTACTACCTGCACCGCAACCTGGTCCTGACCCGGGAGATCCTCGATCTCATGGAGCGCCTGGAGAAGGTCGCCCAGGTCCGCTACGCCGGCGGCCTCGCCGCCCAGCAGGACGTCATCCGCGCCCAGGTGGAGCAGACCAGCATGCGGACCGAGCTGGTCGCCCTGGAGACCGAGCACCACCACGTCTCGGCCCGCCTCAACGCCCTCCTGGCCCGGCCGCCGAGCAGCCCCCTGGCGACGCCCGCCGGCCTGCGGCCCCTGCCCGCCCCCGCCAAGCTCGACTATGCCGCCCTGGCCGAGCGCGCCCGGGCCCGCAATCCCCAGCTCTTCGCCGACGACGCCCGCCTCAAGGCCGCCGAGAAGAGCCGGGAGCTGACCTACAAGAACCGCTACCCGGACTTCACCCTGGGCGTTTCCCCCATCCAGTACCAGAACACCGTCAAGGAATGGGAGCTCATGGTGGAAATGAACATTCCCCTGCAGCAGGGCTCGCGCCGCGCCCAGGAGCGGGAATCGGAGGCCATGCTGGCCGCCGCCCGGGCCCGCCGGGAAGCCACCTCCAACCAGGTGATGGCCGACCTGGCCGAGAACCTGGCCGGCATCGAGGCCGCCCGGCGCACCGAGCTGCTCACCACCCACAGCCTCCTGCCCCAGGCCGAAGCCACCTTCCAGTCGGCCCTGGCCGGCTACGAGACCGGCAAGGTGGATTTCGCCACCCTGCTCGACGCCCAGCGCCAGATCCGGCAGGCCAGGCAGAACCAGATCAAGGCCCAGGCCGAGGCCCAGGCGCGCCTGGCCGACATCGAACGAATTTTGGGAGAAGACCTATGAAGCGGGGAGCAGGAGTCGCCGCAAAAATCGCCGCCGGCCTCGTCGCCGTCGTCGCGGCCGCCGGTGGCGGCTACTGGCTGGGACACCGGAACGCCGCCGTCCCCGGGGAAAGCGCCGCAGTCACCGGCGCCCCCGCCGCCGGGGCCAAGAAGGAACGCAAGATCCTCTACTACCGCAACCCCATGGGCCTGCCCGACACCTCGCCGGTGCCCAAGAAGGATCCCATGGGCATGGACTACATCCCGGTCTACGAGGGCGAGGACGAAGGCGAACCGGCTGCGTCCAACCAGATCCGCATCAGCACCGACAAGGTCCAGAAACTGGGGGTGCGCACCGAGGCCGCCCAGGTCCGCAGCCTCGACCGGGTGGTGCGGGCCTCCGGCCGCGTCGAGCCCGACGAGCGCCGCACCTACGCCATCACCCCCAAGTTCGAGGGCTACGTCGAGCGCCTCTTCGTCAATGTCACCGGCCAGCCGGTAAGCAAGGGCCAGGCCCTGTTCGAGGTCTACAGCCCGGAGCTGGTCTCCGCCCAGCGGGAATACGCCATCGCCGCCCAGGGGGTCGAAGCCCTCGGCGAGGCCGGCGGCCAGGCCCAGGCGAGCATGAGGCAGCTGGCCGAATCGAGCCTCCTGCGCCTGCGCAACTGGGACATCCCGGAAGCCCAGGTGAAGGCCCTGGCCAAGTCGGGGGAAACCAAGCGCACCCTCACCTTCCGCTCCCCGGTGAACGGCATCGTCACCGAGAAGAAGGCGCTGCAGGGCATGCGCTTCATGCCCGGCGAGGCCCTCTACCAGGTGGCGGATCTCTCCTCCGTCTGGGTGGTGGCCGACGTCTTCGAGCAGGACATCGGCCTGTTGAAGCCGGGGGCCAAGGCCCGGGTCCGGATCAACGCCTACCCCGACAAGACCTTCCAGGGCACCATCGCCTATGTCTATCCCACCCTCACCGCCGAGACCCGCACCATCCCGGTCCGGGTCGAGATGTCCAACCCGGGCGCCCTCCTGAAGCCCGGCATGTTCGCCCAGGTGGAGCTGCCGACCGCCGCCCGCGGCCCGGTGGTCACCGTCCCCACCTCAGCCGTCATCGACAGCGGCACCCGCCAGATCGTCCTCGTCCAGCGCGGCGAAGGTCGCTTCGAACCCCGGGAAGTGAAGCTCGGGGCCCGGGGCGACAACTACGTGGAGGTCGCCGAGGGCGTCAGGGAAGGCGAGCCGGTGGTGGTGGCCGCCAACTTCCTGATCGACGCCGAGAGCAACCTCAAGGCGGCGGTCGGCGGCTTCGGCCACGCCGGCCACGGCGCCGCCGCGCCCGAGGGCGCCGCCAAGCCGGCCGCCGGCGGCGTCGGCCACAAGGCGGAAGGCAAGGTCGAGGAGGTGGATACCAAGGCGGGCACCGCCAGCATCAGCCATGGTCCGGTGGAAAGCCTCAAGTGGCCGGCCATGACCATGGAGTTCAAGGTGGCCAACGACGCCCTCCTCAAGCAGCTCACGCCCGGCGCCGCCGTCGCCTTCGAGTTCGTGGAGCGGGGCCAGGGGGAATGGGTCATCACCGCGGTGACGCCGGCCAAGGCCGCCGCCCCGGCCAATCCCCACGCCGGCCACTGACGGGACAAGAACAAAAAGGGAGAACCACGCCATGCTGGCGAAAATAATCGAATGGTCGGGGCGCAACCGCTTCCTGGTGCTGCTGGCCACCCTGTTCGTCATCGTCGCCGGCGTCGTGGCGGTCATGCGCACGCCCCTGGATGCCCTGCCCGACCTCTCGGACGTCCAGGTCATCGTCTACACCGAGTACCCGGGCCAGGCGCCCCAGGTGGTGGAGGACCAGGTCACCTATCCCCTCACCACCGCCATGCTGTCGGTGCCCAAGTCCAAGGTGGTGCGGGGCTTCTCCTTCTTCGGCGCCTCCTTCGTCTACATCATCTTCGAGGACGGCACCGACATCTACTGGGCCCGCTCCCGGGTCCTGGAGTACCTCAATTTCGCCTCCGGCCGCATGCCCAAGGGGGTGATCCCCCAGATCGGCCCGGACGCCACCGGCGTCGGCTGGGTGTACCAGTACGCGGTCCTGGCCAAGGACAAGACCCTGGCGGAACTGCGCACCCTCCAGGACTGGTACCTGCGCTACCAGCTCACCAAGGCCCACGGCGTTGCCGAGGTGGCCTCCATCGGCGGCTTCGTCCAGACCTACCAGGTCACCGTGGACCCGGTGAAGCTGCGGGCCTACGGCATCCCGCTGGCCAAGGTCTCCCAGGTGATCCGGGATTCCAACCGGGACGTGGGCGGCCGGGTGGTGGAGATGGCCGAGACCGAGTACATGGTGCGCGGCAAGGGCTATCTCCGCGGCACCGGCGACCTCGAGAACCTGGTGGTGAAGAGCGAGGGGGGCACGCCGGTCCTCGTCCGCGACATCGCCCGGGTCGAGCTGGCGCCAGACGAGCGACGGGGCCTCACCGAGCTGAACGGCGAGGGCGAGGTGGTGTCCGGCATCGCCATGGCCCGCTACGGCCAGAACGCCCTGGAGGTCATCCACAACCTCAAGGACAAGATTTCCGAGATTTCCGCCGGCCTGCCCGAGGGGGTGACCATCGAGACGGTCTATGACCGCTCCGAACTCATCCACCGGGCCATCGACACCTTGAAGCGCACCCTGGCCGAGGAAAGCCTCATCGTCGCCCTGGTCTGCATCGTCTTCCTGCTCCACATGCGTTCCGCCCTGGTGGCCATCCTCATGCTGCCGGTGGGGGTGCTGATCGCCTTCATCGCCATGCGCCTCCTGGGCATGAATTCCAACCTGATGAGCCTGGGGGGCATCGCCATCGCCATCGGCGCCATGATCGACGCGGCCATCGTCATGATCGAGAACGCCCACAAGCACATCGAGCGCCTGCCGGCGGAACACAGCCACGGCGAGCGCATGGAAGCCATGATCGCCGCCTGCAAGGAGGTGGGGCCGGCCCTCTTCTTCTCGCTCCTCATCATCACCGTCTCCTTCCTGCCGGTATTCACCCTGGAGGCCCAGGAGGGACGGCTGTTCTCGCCTCTGGCCTACACCAAGACCTTCGCCATGGCCGGGGCGGCCCTCCTCTCGGTGACCCTGGTGCCGGTGCTGATGATGCTGTTCATCCGGGGCAGGATCATGCCGGAGGCGAAGAACCCGGTTAACCGCTTCCTCATCTGGATCTACCGGCCCATCATCGCCTGGGTGATGCGCTGGAAGAAGGTCACCATCCTGGCCGCCCTGGTGGTCCTCGGCATCTCCGTCATCCCGGCCAGCCGGCTGGGCTCGGAATTCATGCCGACCCTGAACGAGGGCACCCTCTTCTACATGCCCGCCTCCCTGCCCGGCATGTCCATCACCAAGGCGGCGGAACTCCTCCAGACCCAGGACAAGATCATCAAGAGCTTCCCCGAGGTGGCCTCGGTGTATGGCAAGGCCGGCCGCGCCAACACCGCCACCGACCCGGCCCCCACCGAGATGTTCGAGACGGTCATCAACCTCAAGCCCGAGTCCGAATGGCGCCCCGGCATGACCGTCGACAAGCTCATCGCCGAGATGGACAAGGCCCTGCAGTTCCCCGGCGTCTCCAACGCCTGGACCATGCCCATCAAGGCCCGCATCGACATGCTGTCCACCGGCATCCGCACCCCCATCGGCATCAAGGTCTTCGGCAAGGACCTGACCGAGATGGAGCGCCTGGCCCGGGAGATCGAGACCGTGGTCAAGGCGGTGCCCGGCACCACCTCGGCCTTCGCCGAGCGCATCACCGGCGGATACTACCTCAACATCGAGCCGGACCGCACCCAGCTGGCCCGCTACGGCCTCGCCGTCGGCGACCTCCAGGAGGTGATCGGCCAGGCCCTGGGGGGCGAGATGGTGACCACCACCGTCGAGGGCCGGGAGCGCTTCGGCGTCACCGTGCGCTACCCCCGGGAACTGCGCTCCGACCCGCAGCAGATCGCCCGCCAGGTGCTGGTGCCGACCATGGGCGGCGCCATGATCCCCCTCGGCCAGCTGGCCCGGGTCGAGGTGGCCAAGGGCACCCCCGGCATCCGCACCGAGAACGCCCTGCTGTCGGCCTACATCTTCGTGGACATCCGCGACCGGGACATCGGCGGCTACGTGGCCGACGCCCGGAAGGCCGTGGCCGAGCAGGTGAAGTTCCCCCCCGGCTACTACGCCACCTGGAGCGGCCAGTTCGAGTCCATGGAGCGGGCCATCGCCAAGATGAAGATCGTCGTGCCGGTGACCCTGCTCATCATCTTCCTGCTCCTCTACCTCAATTTCAAACGCCTCACCGAGACCCTCATCGTCATGCTGTCGGTGCCCTTCGCCCTGGTGGGCGGGGTCTGGCTCATGTGGCTGCTGGGCTACAACCTGTCGGTGGCGGTGGCCGTGGGCTTCATCGCCCTGGCCGGGGTGGCGGCGGAGACCGGCGTGGTCATGCTCATCTACCTCGACCACGCCTGGGAGGCAGCCAAGGCCCGCTGCCGGGAAACCGGCGGCCGGCCCCGCCTGTCCGACCTCTACGACGCGGTGATGGAAGGCGCCGTGGAGCGGGTGCGGCCCAAGATGATGACCGTGGTCGCCATCATGGCCGGCCTCCTGCCCATCATGTGGGGCACCGGCACCGGCTCCGAGGTCATGAGCCGCATCGCGGCGCCCATGGTGGGCGGCATGATCTCGTCCACCGTCCTGACCCTGGCGGTGATTCCCGCCATCTACGCCCTGGTCAAGCAGTGGCGGCTGGGGCGCGGCCTGGAGACGTAGCGCCACTTTTTTCAACCGGGGAGCCCCCATGGCCATCGATCCGATTTGCGGCATGAGCGTGAATGAGGACAGCGCGGCGGGCTCCCTGGAGGAAGGCGGGAAGGTCTACTACTTCTGCTCCGCCGACTGCCGCAACCAGTTCGCGGCCAAGATGGAGTCCCTTGCCCGGCTGACCGGGAGCGGCATTCCCATCGGCACCATCGGCGAGGTCCACGGGCCGGTGGTGGACATCGTCTGCGAGCGCCTGCCGCCCCTGCATCAGGCGCTCTTCGCCCGCATCGACCACGAGGTCTACGCCTTCGAGGCCCACCAGCACCTGGACGAAAGGCGGCTGCGGGCCATCACCCTGCACCGGACCAGCGGCCTGCAGCGGGGCATGCCGGTGTTCGATACCGGCTCGGCCCTGCAGGTGCCCACGTCCACCCAGTGCCTGGGGCGCCTCCTCAATGTCTTCGGCCAGCCCCTGGACGGCGGCGCGCCCCTGCCGGCCACCGAATCCCGGGGCATCCTGGCCAGGCCCGCCCCCCTCCACGAGACGGTGAACGCCCGGGGCATCCTGGAGACCGGCATCAAGGTGGTCGATCTCCTGGCCCCCTTCATCAAGGGGGGCAAGACCGGGCTCTTCGGCGGCGCCGGGGTGGGGAAAACCGTCCTCATCATGGAATTCATGCACGCCATCGTCGCCCTGCACCAGGGCGTCTCGGTCTTCGCCGGCGTCGGGGAGCGCATCCGGGAGGGCCATGAGCTCTGGCACGCCATGCAGGACGCCGGGGTCATGCCCCAGACCCTGATGGTCTTCGGCCAGATGGACGAGTCCCCGGGGGTGCGCTTCCGGGTCGGCATGACCGCCCTCACCTACGCCGAGTACCTGCGGGATACCCTGCACAAGGAAGTCCTGCTGCTCATGGACAACGTCTTTCGCTTCGTCCAGGCCGGCAGCGAGATTTCGGGCCTGCTCGGGCGCATGCCGGCGACGGTGGGCTACCAGCCGACCCTGATGACCGAGGTGGCGGAGCTCCAGGACCGCATCATCTCCACCACCGCCGGCGACATCACCGCCGTCCAGGCCATCTACGTCCCCGCCGACGACATGACCGACCCGGCGGTGAGCGCAATCCTCGGCCACCTCGACACCAGCGTCATCCTGTCCCGGGCCCAGGCCGGCAAGGGCATCTACCCGGCGGTGGACCCGCTGGCCTCCACCAGCAAGATGATGGACCGCCACTTCCTGGGGGACCGCCACTACGCCGTGGCCGAGGGGGTACGGGCCCACCTCGCCCGCTACCGGGAACTCGAGGACATCATCATGATGCTGGGCATGGAGGAGCTTTCCGAGGCCGACCGCACCATCGTCCTGCGGGCCCGCAAGCTGCAGCGCTACCTCACCCAGCCCTTCCACGTCGTCTCCCAGCACACCGGCATCGCCGGCGTCAGCGTGCCCCTGGCGGTCACCCTGGACGACTGCGAAGCCTTCCTGCGGGGCGACTACGACGACCTGCCGGAGGACCGCTGCTACATGCGGGGCAGCATGCAGGAGAGGCCATGAACACCTTCACCCTCCACCTGCAGAGCGGCACCCAGTACGAACGCATCGACGACACGGTGAGCTTCGTCGCCGCCGACGACTCCGGCAGCTTCGGCATCCTGGCCGGCCACGCCCGCCTGGTGACCTGCCTGGCCATGGGACTGGCCCGCTTCCGCACCGCCGACGGAGCCTGGCGCTACCTGGCCCTGCCCGGGGCGGTTCTCTATTTCGTGGACGACCAGCTCTACGTCAATACCCGGCGCTACCTGCACGACCCCGATTACCGGCGGATCAGCGCCGCCTGGCAGGAAGAACTGCTGGCCGAGGAGGACCGGCTGCGGGCCGTCAGCGACAGCCTCAACCGCCTGGAGGACGAGATGCTGAAGCGCCTTTGGTCCCTGCAGCGGGAAGCGGGAGGAGCACCATGAGCGAGGAACGGGCAAAGCTCGCCAAGGAAGTCGAGAAGGATGCCCGGCGCCTGGCCCGGGCCGAGGAGGAGCGCCCCACCCTGCTGGCCCAGACCGCCTACATCGGCGTCCTTGGCCTGAGCTTCGTGCTGCCGGTCATCGGCGGCGCCTATCTGGGGCGCTGGATCGACAGCCAGTTCGAGGGCTACTCCATGCGCTGGACCCTGAGCCTCATGTTCCTCGGCATCGTCATCGGCGCCTTCAACGTGTATCACCTGATCCGGGAACGGGACTAGGAGGACACCGCCATGGCCGCCGCCAGCACCTTCGTCACCGAGGTCTTCCGCATCGGCCCCCTGGCGATCACCAGCACGGTGGTGACAACCTGGGTCATCATGGCCCTCCTGGCGGCCGTCGCCTGGGCCACCCGCCGGCATCTGCGGTCAAGCCCCGGGCGCTGGCAGGTGGTGGCGGAGGGGGCTGTCGGCGCCATCGAGGAGGCCATCCGCGCCGTCCTGCCCGAGCGCCACCGGCGGATCATGCCCTTCATCGCCACCCTGTGGATCTTCATCCTCGCCGCCAACCTGGCGAGCCTGATCCCCGGAGTCCATTCGCCCACCGGCGACCTCTCCCTGACGGCGGCCCTGGCGGTCCTGGTCTTCCTCGCCGTCCACTGGTACGGCATCCGCAGCCACGGCCTCAGGAGCTACCTGCGCCACTACCTGGAGCCCAGCCCCATCCTCCTGCCCTTCCACCTGATCGGCGAGGTGACCCGCACCCTGGCCCTGGCGGTGCGCCTCTTCGGCAACATGTTCAGCCTCCAGATGGCCGCCCTGCTGGTGCTGCTGGTGGCGGGCTTCCTGGCCCCGGTGCCCCTCCTGGTGCTGCACATCATCGAGGCGGTGGTACAGGCCTACATTTTCGGCATGCTGGCCCTGATCTACCTGGCCGGTGCCATCCAGTCCCAGGATTCGAGACATCGTCAGGAAAGGGAATAAGCCATGAACGACTTGAGCTGGTTTGCCATCGCATCCACCGTCGCCGCCGCCCTGGCGGTGGCCTTCGGCGTCTTCTTCCCGGCCCAGGCCATGGGCCGGGCCATCAGCCAGGCCCTCGACGCCCTGGCCCGGCAGCCGGAGGCGGAAAAGGCCATCACCCGGACCCTCTTCATCGGCCTGGCCATGATCGAATCCCTGGCCATCTACGTGCTGGTGGTGGTGCTCATCATCCTCTTCCGCAACCCCCTGCTCGAATACCTCCTCAAGTAGGGGAAGCCATGGAAATCGACGGCACGACCTTCGTCCTGGAAATCATCAATTTCCTGGTCCTGGTGTGGCTCCTGCAGCGCCTCCTGTACAAGCCGGTCACCGAGGTCATCGCCCGGCGCCAGGCGGGCATCGAGAAGATCCTGGCCGACGCCCGGGCGGTGCGGGCCGAGGCCGATGCCCTCAAGGCCCAGTTCGACCGCCGCATGGCCGACTGGGAGGCGGAAAAGACCCAGGCCCGCCGCCAGCTCGGCGAGGAACTGGAAGGCGAGCGGACCCGGCGCCTGGCCGCCCTCCAGGCCGACCTGGAGGAGGAGCGGGCCCGGGCCGCCGTCCTAGAGCAGCGCCGGGCCCAGGACGAGGGCCGGCGCCTGGCGTCCCGGGCCCGGGACGAGGGCGCCCGCTTCGCCGCCCGCCTCCTTTCCCGCCTCGCCAGCCGGGAGCTGGAGCAGAGCATCTGCCGCCTGCTCCTGGCCGACCTGCCCCAGCTGCCCGCCGACCAGCTCCAGGCCTTGGCGGCGGCCGGCGAGGCGGGGGAGGCCCGGGTCACCAGCGCCTGGCCCCTGGACGAGGCCCTGCGCGCCGGCCTCGCGGAAACCCTGGGCAGCCTGGCGGGCCGGCCGGTGGCCTGCCGGTTCGGGGAGGACCCGGACCTCGTGGCCGGCCTGCGCATCAGCCTGGGCTCCCGCATGCTCGCCGCCAACCTGGCCGACGAGCTGAAACTCTTTGCCGAGGCCCACCGTGAAGGCGGCTGATCCCGGCGCCGACTGGCTGGGCGCCTACCGCTTCGGGCCACGCCTCGGCGAGCAGGGGCGGGTGGTCGCCATCGGCGACGGCATCGTCTGGATCCGCGGCCTGCCCTCCGCGGCCATGGACGAGGTGCTCACCTTGGAAGACGGCAGCCAGGCCCTGGTCTTCCACCTGGAGGAGGAACTGCTGGGGGCCATTCTCCTGCGGCAGAGTCCGGCCCTCAGTGCAGGGACGCTTGTGCATCGCTCGGGAGAGCGCCTGAGCATCGGGGTCGGGGACGGCCTGCTGGGTCGGGTGGTCGACCCGCTCGGCATGCCCCTGGACGGCGGCGAGGCGCCGGAAGCCACGGCCCGCCGCGAACTGGACGTGCCCTCCCCCCCCATCCTGGCCCGGGATTTCGTGGACCAGCCCCTCTACACCGGCAACAAGATCATCGACACCATCATTCCCATGGGCAAGGGGCAGCGCCAGCTCATCGTCGGCGACAACGGCGTCGGCAAGACCTCCCTGGCCCTCGATGCGGTCATCAACCAGAAGGGGAAGGCCGTCCATTGCGTCTACGTCGCCATCGGCCAGAAGCGCTCCAGCGTCATCAACATCATCGAACTGCTGGGGGAATCGGGAGCCCTGGCGAATACCACCGTGGTGGTGGCGGAAGCGACCGCCATGCCGGGGCTCAAGTACCTGGCCCCCTTCGCCGGCTGCGCCGTGGCCGAGGGCTGGATGTGGCAGGGCAAGGATACCCTGGTGGTCTACGACGATCTCACCACCCACGCCCGCACCTACCGGGAGTTGTCCCTGCTGCTGCGCCGGCCGCCGGGCCGGGAGGCCTACCCCGGGGACATCTTCTACCTGCACTCCCGCCTGCTCGAGCGCTCCACCCGCCTGGCCCCGGTGCACGGCGGTGGCAGCATGACCGCCCTGCCCCTGGTGGAAACCGAGCAGGGGGAAATCGCCGCCTACATCCCCACCAACCTGGTCTCCATCACCGACGGCCAGGTCTACCTGGACCAGAACCTCTTCGCCGCCGGCTTCCTGCCGGCCATCGACGTCACCCGCTCGGTGTCCCGCATCGGCGGCCAGGCCCAGCATCCCCGCATCAAGGAGGAGGCCGGGCGCATGAAGCTGGACTACCTGCAGTTCCTGGAACTGGAGGTGTTCACCCGCTTCGGCTCCCAGCTGGAGGCTTCCATGGAAGCCAAGATCCGGCGCGGCCGGGTGCTGCGGGAGATTTTCCGCCAGGAGCGGCTGGCGCCCATGGCCATCGAGTTCCAGCTGGCCTGGATGGTGGCCTATAACGAAGGGCTGTTCGATGCCTTGGCTACCCGCGCCATTCCCCAATGCCTCAGCCATCTGGCCGAACGGGTGGCTCATAGCCCGCTGAGCTTGGAGGATAAGAGGGTCGACTGGCAGCAGGCCGTCAGCGGGTGGATGCAGGAGGTGGCGGTGCCATGAGCAAACGCCTGCAAATCCAGAAGCATCTCCGTGTGCTGGAGGAGATCGGCGGCATCATGGGGGCGATGAAGAACATCGCCCTGATCGAGACCCACAAGCTGGCCCGCTTTCTCGCCTACCAGCACCGGGTCCTGGCCGGCATCGAGGTGGCGGCGGCGGATTTCCTGGGACACTATCCGGCGATGGCCCCGCCTGCGGCCCCTTCCCCTTCCGGCATCGTGGTCGCCATCGGCTCTCAAAGGGGGTTCTGCGGCGACTTCAACGAGTCCCTCGCCCAGGCGGTCCGCCGGCACCGCCAGCAGCTGGGCGACGAAAGATCCCGGGTGGTGGTGGTCGGTCGCCGTCTCGCCACCAAATTGAACCGCGACCCGAATATCGCCGCCGCCTTCGATGGCCCCAGTGTCTCCGAGGAGGTCCAGCCGGTCCTGCAGCGGGTCATGGAAACCTTGAGCGATCTTCAGGCCCGGGCCGCCCACCCCCTGGCCATCTCGGTCTTCGTCCATCGCGAAGGGGAAAGCGAGGTGAGCGCCCGCTCCATCCTGCCCGCTCCGCATCCCGGACGGGCCGCCCCGCGACATCCTTGTCCGCCCTTGCTGAATGTGGCGCCTCAGGCATTTTTCGCTGAGTTGGCCCGCCACTACCTTTGGGCCCAGATGCACGACGTGTTCTACGGCTCGCTGATGGCAGAAAACCGTCGCCGCCTCCAGCACCTCGAAGGTGCGATGCAACGCATGGAAGAGAAGTCGGATGACCTGCAGCGCCGCTGCAACTTGCTGCGCCAGGAGGAAATCACAGAAGAAATCGAAGTCATCATGCTGAGCAACGACGCCCTGCAGAAGTCGCTACGCACCAAGATGAACGGCCCTGCCAGCACGACCAATTGAGATAAGCCGTGGAAAATGCCCTCTCCTGCATCCATTGCGGCACACACGCCACCGATCGCCTGTACGCTCGCCTTGCCGCCGGCTGCACTTGCGAGGAATGCCTATTGGCCCACTGCAAGCAGGCGGCCTGTATGGGCGATGATCCCTATGAGCTGCTGGCGGAAGCCCTGGCGGCAGCACTCGACCTGCGGGAACACCAGACCGGCCAGCACTCGAAGCGCGTCGCCTGCCATACCCTGGTGCTCGCGAGACGCTTCTACGCTGATCCGACCATTCTGCGGCAGGTGTACTGGGGCAGCCTGCTGCACGACATCGGCAAGATTGGCGTACCCGACGCCATCCTACTGAAGTCCGGGCGGCTCACCGAAGACGAGTGGGCCATCATGCGTCGGCACCCGGCCACCGGGTACGAGATTCTGGCCAAAGTGCCGCACCTCTCGATCGCCGCCGAAATCGTGCTCTGCCACGAGGAGCGCTTCGATGGCTCGGGCTATCCCCGCGGCCTGCAAGGCGATGGAATCCCCCTGGTTGCCCGCCTGTTCGCAGTGATCGACACCTTGGACGCCATGACCTCCAATCGCCCCTACCGACAAGGGCTCGATTTTGACACGGCGAAAACCGAGATTTCCCGAATGTCCGGAATCCAGTTCGATCCGGTTGCGGTAGAGGCCTTCCTCGCGGAAGAGGGCCCTCTGCGGGAGATGGCGGCCCTCCAGTGTGTGCAGCCGAACCTTACCGAAATGTAATCCGCCAGCCATGCCCCTGTCGGCGCCCGGGGCCTAGATTGGTTGTGAGCAAGAGACGTAGAGAAAGGAAGCGCCATGGCCACCGATCATCGTCTTATGGAACGCCAAGCCAAACGGGCAACGATTGCCTGGATGGTGTTTGCCATCCTCGCGGCCTTCTATCTGTGGACCGAGCACCGGGCACATCTGCTGGGCATCCTGCCGTTCGTCCTGTTGCTGTCCTGCCCGCTGATGCATTTGTTCATGCATCACGGGCATCGGCACGAGCACAGCAATCTCCCGCCCACCGATCGCACTGACGGTAAGGGAGAGTCCAAGTGACGGATGGCTCGTCCGATTACGGCCTGTGGTCGCTGGTGTTGGTGAATTCGCTGTTCTTCATCGCTTTCGCCTTCAGCTTCTACCGGCCCCGGACCCGGCGGGACTGGCGCACTTTCGGCCTGTACTCGGCCTTCATCGTGGCGCTCTTTACCGAGATGTACGGGTTCCCGCTCACCATCTATCTGCTTTCCGGCTGGCTGGCCAAGCACTACCCCGGCATCGATTTCCTGTCCCACGACGCGGGCCATCTGCTGGAAATGCTGTTCGGTTGGAAGGCCAATCCCCATTTCGGCCCCTTCCACCTCCTGAGCCAAGTGTTCATCCTTGGCGGCTTCTGGTTGCTGGCCCGCGCCTGGAACGTGCTTTATCGCGCCCAACGCGAGAGGAGATTGGCGGTCACCGGCCCCTATGTCCATGTGCGCCATCCCCAATATGCCGCCTTTGTCCTGATCATGTTCGGTTTCCTGCTGCAATGGCCCACCTTGCCGACTTTGGTGATGTTTCCCATCCTCGTCGCCGTCTATACCCGCCTGGCCAAAAATGAGGAACGGGAGGTTCTGGAGATTTTTGGGGACGCCTACCGCGATTACCAGCAGCACACGCCTGCATTTATCCCGGATCTGGGCAAACTGGTAAGGAAAACGCCATGACTGAGTTGCAGCATTCTCACCACCTCGCCAAGGAAACCGGACCAGACACCTTCATTGACCCGGTCTGCGGCATGACGGTGAAGCCCGAATCGCCCCACGAGACGGAGTACCAGGGGCAGCGCTACCGTTTCTGCAGCGGCAAGTGCAAGGACAAGTTCGTCGCCGACCCCGGGCGCTACCTGGCCCCGGCTCCGCCGACGCCGGAAGAGGCCCCGCCGGGCACGGAGTACACCTGCCCGATGCACCCGGAGGTGCGCCAGATCGGCCCCGGCACCTGCCCCAAGTGCGGCATGGCCCTGGAGCCGGTGCTGCCCGACCTGGAGGCGGAGGAGGACGACAGCGAATATCGGGATTTCCGCCGCCGCTTCTGGCTGAGCCTGCCCCTCACCCTGGTGGTGGTCGCCCTGGCCATGGCCGGCCATTACCTGTCCTGGCTGCCGCCGGCGGCGCGCACCTGGGGCGAGTTCGCCCTCAGCCTGCCGGTCATCCTCTGGGCCGGCCAGCCCTTCTTCGTGCGGGGCTGGCAATCGGTGGTCAACCGCAGCCCCAACATGTGGACCCTGATCGGCCTCGGCACCGGCGCCGCCTTCGTCTACAGCGTGGTGGCCACCATCGCCCCGGGCCTCTTCCCGCCCTCCTTCTATGCCCACGGCCGCATCGGGGTCTATTACGAGGCGGCGGCGGTCATCATCTCCCTCACCCTCCTCGGCCAGATGCTGGAACTGCGGGCCCGCTCCCAGACCTCGGCGGCCATCAAGGCCCTCCTCGGCCTGGCGCCCAAGACCGCCCGGCGCATCAACCCGGACGGCAGCGAGGAGGACGTTCCCCTCAACCACGTCCATGTCGGCGACACCCTGCGGGTGCGCCCCGGCGAGAAGGTCCCGGTGGACGGCGAGGTGGCCGAGGGCACCAGCGCGGTGGACGAGTCCATGCTGACCGGGGAGCCGATCCCCGTCACCAAGCGCCCCGGGGACAAGGTCATCGGCGCCACCCTCAACACCTCCGGCAGCCTGGTGATGCGCTCCGAGAAGGTGGGGGCCCAGACCATGCTGTCCCAGATCGTCCAGATGGTGGCCCAGGCCCAGCGCTCCAAGGCGCCGATGCAGCGCATGGCGGACGTGGTGTCGGGCTACTTCGTCCTCACCGTCGCCACCGTCGCCCTCCTCTCCTTCCTGGCCTGGGGCCTGTTCGGCGGCGAGCAGGGCTGGGTCTTCGGGCTCATCAACGGCGTCTCGGTCCTCATCATCGCCTGCCCCTGCGCCCTCGGCCTCGCCACCCCCATGTCCATCATGGTGGCCACCGGCCGGGCCGCCACCCAGGGGGTGCTGTTCCGGGACGCGGCGGCCATCGAGCACCTGCGCCGGGTGGACACCCTGATCGTGGACAAGACCGGCACCCTGACCGAGGGCCGGCCCGGCTTCGAGCGGGTGGTGCCGGCCGCCGGGGCCGATCCCGACGAGGTCCTGCGCCTGGCCGCCAGCCTCGACCAGGGCAGCGAGCACCCCCTGGCGGAAGCCATCGTGAAGGCGGCCCGGGAGCGCGGCCTCGCCCTGGACAAGGCCGAGGATTTCGAATCATCCAGCGGCATCGGCGTGCGCGGCACGGTGGGGGGCGTCCGCCTCGCCCTGGGAAATGCCGCCCTGATGGCCCAGGAAGGCGTCGCCGTGGACGCCCTGGCGCCGGAAGCGGAAGCCCTGCGCCAGGAGGGCGCCAGCATCATCCACCTGGCCGCCGGCGGCCGGCTCCTCGGCCTGCTGGCCGTCTCCGACCCGGTCAAGGCCAGCACCCCCGAGGCCCTGGCCACCCTGCGCCAGGCCGGCCTGCGGGTGGTGATGGCGACCGGGGACGGCCTCACCACCGCCCGGGCGGTGGGCAAGCGCCTGGGGATCGACGAGGTGCACGGCGAGGTCAAGCCGGCCGACAAGCTCGCCCTGGTGGACCGGCTGCAGCGGGAAGGCCGGGTGGTGGCCATGGCCGGCGACGGCATCAACGATGCCCCGGCCCTGGCCAAGGCCGACGTCGGCATCGCCATGGGCACCGGCACCGACGTGGCCATGAGCAGCGCCCAGGTCACCCTGGTCAAGGGCGACCTGCGGGGCATCGCCCGGGCCCGCCTGCTGTCGGCGGCGACGGTGCGCAACATGCGCCAGAACCTGGGCTTCGCCTTCCTCTACAACGCCCTTGGGGTACCCATCGCCGCCGGCGTCCTCTATCCCGTCTTCGGCCTGGTGCTGTCGCCCCTCATCGCCGCCCTGGCCATGAGCTTCTCGTCGGTGAGCGTGGTGGGCAACGCCCTGCGGCTGCGGGGCGAGGAGTAGCGCTCAGCGCCACCCCACGCCGGCCGCCGCGGCGCAGAGCACGACCACCGCCCAGGGCGGCACCCGCCAGAAGGCCAGGAGCAGGAAGGCGGCCGCCGCCAGGACGAAGTCCGCCGCCGACAGGATGGCGCTGGTCCACACCGGGTGGTAGAGGGCCGCCAGCAGGAGGCCGACCACGGCGGCATTGACTCCCAGCATGGCCCGCTGCACGGCGGGATGGCGGCGCACGCCTTCCCAAAGGGGCAGGGCCCCGATCACCAGCAGGAAGCCGGGCAGGAAGATGCCGGCCAGGGCGATGGCCGCCCCCGCCCAGCCGTTCGGGCTCTGGGTGGAAACGGCGCCCAGGTAGGCGGCGAAGGTGAACAGGGGGCCGGGGACCGCCTGGGCGGCGCCGTAGCCGGCGAGGAAGGCGTCGTTGGACACCCAGCCGGCGGGCACCACCTCGGCCTGGAGCAGCGGCAGGACCACGTGCCCGCCCCCGAAGACCAGGGCACCGGCCCGGTAGAAGCTGTCGAACAGCTGCAGGGCGTAGCCGCCGCCATGGCTGGCCAGCGCCGGCAGGAGGACCAGCAGTGCCGCCCAGGCCAGGAGGGAGGCAATGCCGGTCCCTTTGCCGAGGCGGACGGAAAGCGGGCTGTGGGGCAGCGTGCCGGCGGGGGAAAGCCACAGCCAGCCGGCCAGGCCGCCCGCCACGATGACGGCGACCTGCCCCGCCGCGCCGGGAATCCAGGTGACGAAGGCGGCCGCCGCCACCGCCACGGTGGCCCGCAGCCGGTCCGGGCACAGGCTCTTGCCCATGCCCCAGAGGGCCTGGGCGACCACCGCCACTGCGACGACCTTGAGGCCATGGAGCCAGGGGCCGGCGGCGCCGCCCAGGCCGGTGAAGGCCAGGGCGAAGAGCACCAGGGCGATGGCGGAGGGCAAGGTGAAGCCCAGCCAGGCGGCAAGCGCCCCCCGCAAGCCGCCCCGGAGGAGCCCCAGGGCGATGCCCACCTGGCTGCTGGCCGGTCCCGGCAGGAACTGGCAGAGGGCCACCAGGTCGGCATAGGCATGGTCGTCCAGCCACTGCCGGCGCTTGACGAACTCCTCCCGGAAATAGCCCAGGTGGGCCACCGGACCGCCGAAACTGGTGAGTCCGAGGCGCAGGAAGATGAGGAGGATGTCGAGGAAGGAAAATCGGGGAGCGGGGGGGATGTCTGAGGTCATGCCGTCGGGTTGGGTCGTTCCATCCCCGGATCGTAATTCGACGGCGGCGGCAGTGCCAGAGGCGTCCGGCTCAGGGGCCGTGGCGGGCCCGAAACGGCAACGGCTCCCGCAGGAGCCGCTCCGTCCGGGCGCTGGCGGTCTTACATCCCCTTGCGCGCCTCGTAGAGGCCGTGGCCGCCGAGCCCTTCCTCGTGGTTGTTCAGGCCCCGATCCAGGGCCTTGTCGGCCTGCCGCTGCATGGCCAGCTGGTCCGGGCTGGCAGGCTTCATCTTCTGCAGCTCGTAGAGGCCGTGGCCGCCGACACCCTCGCTGTGATTGGCGACGTCCCGGTCCCAGTTCTTCTGGTGCTCCCGTTCCGCCTTCAGGGTTTCCGGCGTGGAGGCCTGCTGGCTGACGTGGGCCAGCCAGTGCAGGCTGCCGGCCTCGGAGTAGTCCTCATGGGCGACGGCGACGCCGGCGGTACCGGCGGCGAAGAGAGCGATCAGGGTGAGGGTTGCGAATTTGGCTTTCATGGTGTTCTCCTAGAGTAATCACTTTGTCTGGTTCGGACTTCTGCGTTTCGTCCTACCGTGATCCCATCTTAGGAAACCGCCCCCGACGGGAAGGTGACGGGGCAATTACAGTTGCGTCAGCTGGAGAACCGGCCTCAGGCCTGGCCGCCGGAGGCCTTGCCCGGGGGCAGGACGGCGCCGCGCTTGAACAGCATGGCGTGGCGCATCATGCGGCAGACGCCGTCCAGGCCCGGATAGAGGGTGGCGGCGGTGAGGCCCATGAAGGCCAGGTCCTCCAGGGCCTCGCTGGCGCTGGCCACGGGGACGTCGGCGGCGATCAGGGCATGGCGGCCGCTCTCCTGCTCCAGCCGGCAGACGAAGCTTTCCACTTCGGCGACGTTGGTGATCAGGAAGAGCCCCTGCTGGGCATAGAGCCGCGGGTTGTTGCGGGGGGAGATGGAGAGGGAAGCGACGTAGGGCCGGACCCGGGGCAACTCCACCACCGGCGAGGAACTGGCCTTGACGAATCCCCGGGTCAGCCCGTAGATGCGCACGTGGGATGCGTCCGGCCGCATTTCGGCGAATTCGAGGGCGTCGGAGAAGGCGAAGAAGGCGGCGATGTAGGGCGAGCTGGTCCAGTCCAGGAGGGGCGTGGGCAGGCCGTGGTGCTGGGCGAGGCCGAGGAGGATGGAGTAGTCGTTCTCGTCGTCCAGGTCGAAGCGCATGCCGGAAACCGCTTCGGCGTGGTCGCGGAATTGCAGCAATGTTTCCAGGCAATATCTCTCCAGGCGATGGCGGCCGGCCCGGTGCAGGCTGGTGCGCAGGCGGAAGCGGCTGTTGCCGTGGCCCCGGTAGGCGACGGCGTCCCCCTCCTCCCGGCTGCGGGTGGCCCAGGCCTTGAACCCGGCCCAGTCGGCGCATTTCTCCGGCACCACCTCGCCCGTGCCGATGGTCCTGGCGAGGCCGATGCGCCCGCCCTTGCCGGCGCCGCTGCGCCATTCCCCGGCCAGGCCGTCGTCCTGGGGGCGCAGGGTGGCGCGGAAGCCCTCCAGTTGCGGGGCGCTGTCCGGCCCGGCGGCGCGCAGGCCGAAGCCGCCGTTGGGATTGGCGTGGTAGATGGTGGCCGGCTCCAGCTCCAGGGTGCCGTCGTCGGCGCGGCGGCAGCGGGCCAGCAGGGCCCCGGGCGGGGTGCGCTCGCCCCACCAGTGGAGGACGGCCTCGGCCGGGCGGTCGGTGTCCAGGCACAGCATGGCGCCGGCGGTCTCGCCGTCCATCTCGATGCTGCCGAACTGCTGGGGATGAATCTCTTGCTCTGCCATGGCCCACGGATTCCACGCGACCGCTATGGCTGAGTGTCGGATTCGCCCCGCCGGGTTTCACATTTCGGCGGGGCGGGCAGGCCCGGGATCAGGCCACCTTGATCTCAATCTTGCGGGGCTGGGCATGCTCGGCCTTGGGGATCCGCAGCTTCAGCACGCCGTGCTTGAACTCGGCGGTGACCTTCTCGCTGTCCAGTTCCTTGGACAGAGTGAAGACCCGCCGGTAGCGCGGCAGGGAGACCTCGGCATGGCTGGCCGCCATGCCTTCGGGCACGTTCAGCGCCACCTCGCCTTCGATGACGAGGCTGTCGGCCTCGACCTGCAGGTTCAGCTTCTCCTTGGGCACTCCGGGCAGGTCGGCGTAGAGGATGATGCCGGAGGCGTCCTCGATGACGTCCACCGGCGGCAGGAGGGCGGCCTCGCGGCGGCTGCCGGTCTCTTGCTTGGTGACTTGGGTGTTGTCGCTCATGGTCTTCCTCCTCGCTTACTGGACGTTGATGCGGCGCGGCTGGGCCGATTCCCGGCGCTTGACGCTGACGTGCAGGACGCCGTCCCGGTATTCGGCGGTGACGGCATTGGGGTCGGCGTCGTCCGGCAGGCTGATGACCCGGCGGAAGCGGCCGGCGAAGCGCTCGTTGATGTGGACGGCGGCCTTCTCGTCCTGGGCCGGCAGGTCGGGGGCGCGCTCACCGGAGAGGGTGAGGACGCCGCGCTCCAGGTTTACCTCAATGGCGGCCGGGTCGAGGCCGGGAGCGAAGGCGTAGATCTCCACCGACTGGGGGGTGCCGCCCACGTTCAGGGCCGGATAGCCGCCCCGGCCGAAGCCGCGGATGCTGGGACTGTTGTCGAAAGCCTGCTGCATGTCCTGCTGCAGGCGGTCCAGTTCGGCAAAGACGTCGCGAGGAAACATCGATCGAAACATCATTTGATCCTCCTTAGGGGTTGGATTCACCCGGGGCCGGCAACCGGCCCGCGGGCCACAGCCCCTAGTTAAGTCTCGCCGCGCAGAATTTCAAGACCGCAAAAAGGAACTGCCCGCGGGCCAGGCCGGAGCCTGTGCCGCGGGCAGTTTCATGGGCCGTCAGGCCGCGCTCAGAGCTTGCCGAAGAAGCCGGTGGCGACCAGGGCGAGCAGGGTGAAGCCCAGGGCGATGAGGAACAGGCCGAGGGCGACCGAGCCGGCACGCATGGGCCGGGACGGCGCATCCACCAGGTGCTTCTCCAGTTCGCCGGACTTGACCAGGCGCTCGTAGTGGGCCGGATGGTCGCGCTTGAACTCCTCCAGGGGCAGGGAGCCGGTGAACATCACCACGTCCGGCGGCGGCAGCTTGTCCGGCCGGAAGTGGTTGTTGAAGAAATGCACCGTGAACAGGAACACCGCCGCCAGGAAGGCTTCTTCGCCGTGGACCAGGGTGCCGACGTTGAACACCCAGCCCGGCAGGTAGGTCGCCGTGACATGGGGGAAGGCCAGCATCAGGCCGCTCCAGCCGATGATGTTCACACCCCAGAACACCGCCCAGTAGTCGAACTTCTCGAAGTAGGCCCAGCGCTCGAAGTTGGGGCGCGGACCCTTGCCCAGGAACCACTTGAACATGGCCCAGCAGTCGGTGAGGTCCTTCCAGTTCGGGATCAGGGAATCCGGGCCGAACCAGCGGAAGGTCCTGCTCCGCAGCAGCTTCTGCATCACATAGACGAAGTGGATCATGAAGATGCCGACGAAGAGGAAGGCGGCGGTGCGGTGGATGATGCCCAGGATGCGGGGCCCGCCGACCGCGGCCGCCACCTTCGGCGCCCAGGCGCTGTCGGCGTAGAGGGCCGAGGTGCCGGTCAGCACCAGGGTCATGGTGACCAGGGCGAAGACCAGGTGGGCGATGCGCCAGCCCCAGGCGAAGCGGCGGATGTGCTTGCCGCCGAGGTCGAGCCCTTCGGTCTTGACGTGGGGCACGGCCTTGCCGGCCTGGCGATCCTTCCACTCCCGGTAGTACCAGAGGCCGCAGTGCAACCAGAAGAAGGCGAAGACGCCGATGAGGAGCGCTTCCATGAACTTGGAAGCGACCCACATCTGGGGATACTTCTGGAAGTCATGGCCGTTGGCGTGGGGGCCGAAGGTGGTGAAGCCCGCCGTCGCCAGGACCATGCCCGGCTTCTTCTCGTTGTGGCACTGCTGGCAGGTCTTCAGCCGGTTCTTGGCATTGACCTTGGATTCCGGGTCGTCGGACTTCTTGATCCCGTGGCTGCCGTGGCAGTCGGCGCACTTGGCGGTATAGGTGTAGCCCAGCCGGTTCACCTGGCCGTGGTAGGTGTCTCGGTAGCTGTTGAGCTCTTCCTTGTGGCAGCCGCCGCAGGCCTGCACGTTCTTGAGCTTGAAGACGTCGGCCGAGGCGCTGGTGATCTCGTGGGTGGTGTGGCAGTCGGTGCACACCGCTCCCTTGGGATCGTCCTTGCCCATGGTCAGGGCGCCGTGGGCGGATTCCTGGTAGTCCTCGAGCTGCTCGTCGTGGCACTTCTCGCCGCAGGTCTTGGGAATGGTGAGGCGCCACTTGTCGCGCTCCGGCGTGCCTTCCTTGGGCACCTTGAAGTCGTGGGTGGCGTGGCAGTCGCTGCACACGGCCTTGGCCCGGTCGGGATTGTCCCGGTCGGGACGGGCGTGGAAGGACTTCTTGTAGGCCTCGACGTTGCGGACCACGGTCTCCAGGCGCTTGTCGGGCTGGGGACGCTGCTTGGCCTGGGCCCACAGCTTTTCGTGGCAGGTGGCGCAGTCGGGCTTGGCGACGCCGGCTGCCTTGCGGTGGTTGGCCTGGCTGTCGACGATGTCGGCGTGGCAGGCGACGCACTGGACCTTGGCGTGCACGCCCTGGTCGATCCCGGCCTTGTCCACCGGCGCCAGGGCGTGCTTCTCGCCGCCCTTGCCGGCGACCTCGATCTTGCCCTTCTTGCCGTCGTGGCAGGTGATGCAGGTGGCGTCGTCGAGCTTGCCTTGGCCCTCCGCCGCAGTCGCGGCCGACAGGCCCAGCGCCAGAGCCAGGGCCGGCAGAACGCCGACCCGCAGCCAGGCTGGTAGGTTACGAATTCTCATGAACTGCTCCCAATAATTCTTTCATGCTGATGGCGGCACCGAAGGCCGCCATCCGCGAACGACAAGGGGGCTCCGCAGGGCCCCCCACCGCCGCCCGGCACATCGGCCGGGCCGCGAACTGCGCCGGGCCGCGGGGCCCGGCGCCATCCGGCAACGGTCAGAAGGCCTGGATCAGGGTCAGCCCCAGCAACTGGGTCGTCTGCTCCGGCTTCACGTACACCGTGGTGCCGTCGGAATAGCGCCAGCCGGACCAGGTGTAGTTGTCCATCTTGCGGATGTCGTACACGTAGTCGAGGCGGACGGTGGTGGCCTTGGACACCGGGTAGGCGCCGAACAGCCGCAGGGTATTGAGGCTATAGACGGTGTCCGGCAGGATGCCCGCCCCCTGGAGGACCTGGGAGTTGGCGTTGTTGCCCGCCACCACCGGGCCGACCGCGATGTTGTACTTGTTGACGTCCCGGGAATACAGGTACTGGGCGCCGACATTGACCTTGCCCAGCACCTTGCCCTGGACCCCGGCGCCGGCGGCTTCGCTCTTGAGATCGAGGTTCGCCGTCCACAGGTTGCAAGTGAGGCCCGCCGTGGCGCCGCTGCAGCTCTGGATGTTGTCGCCGGCGCCATTCACGGCACGGGGATTCTGGCGCTCGTTCTGCTTCATCTTGTTGAAGGCCAGGGAGTACCAGAGGTTGGCCTTCCAGTCCTCGGTGAAGCGGTAGGAGGCATCCAGCGAGTAGAGGTCGGTGCTGCCCTTGTCGAGGCCCATGTTGTTCATGCGGGACTCGTAGTCGTCACGGCTGGTCTCGAAGGCGAACTGGAGATTGAGGGCATCAGCCGGCGCCCAGTCGAGCATGAGCTTGGCCTTGTCCCGCTTGCGGTCCGAGAACTGCAGCGGCGCCACCCAGTGGTCACCGAAGGCGTTCGGGGTGCTGCCCCAGGCGGAGCCGGTGCGGTCGGCGTGGGCGACCTGGACGCTGCCGTTGATGACCTCGTTCAGGGCCTTGCGCAGTTCGAGCCGGTAGGTGCCTTCCTTCATCCTGTCCCGATAGCCGTCGTCCGCCATGCCGACGTACTGCTTCTCGTCGTAGTCGTAGCCGACGGTGACCTTGTAGTTCCGGGGCAGGCGGTAGCCGGCTTCCAGCTTGCCGCGATTGGTCTTCAAGGACTCCGGGTTGTTGGTGAAGGTGCCGGCCGGGGTGCCGTTGGAGATGTAGATATCCCTCGGCGTCATGTCATGGCGGTCCTCGTAGGCCCACGACGCGAGCACGTTCAGCTCCTTGGTCAGGCGCGACGAGACGGCGGCGGCGACATTGGTCGTATCCACCTTGCCGCCCAGGTTGGTGCGGGTGGTCACCGGAGCGGCGCCGCCGGTGAGCAGCGAGCGGGCGATGAAATCGTCGTTCTGGATCGCCAGGGTCTTGCTCACCTTGAGGGTGCCGCGGGTGTCGTCCGTCCAGTTGTAGCCGCCGGACACATAGAGCTGCTGGGCGTGGTTGTCGGGCGGCAGGGACAGGGGATTGACGCTGCTGCTGATGACGCCGCCGGGGGCCGTGTTCACGAACAGCGCGTTGCCGGCGTTGTTCTTGTAGAAGCTGCCGTAATAGCCGCCCGAGATCTGGAACTTCTTGCTGTAGTAGTCGAGGGAAGCCTCCATCTGCTGATGGGTGGAATTGATCGGCTCGGGGCTGAAGAGCTGGGCGGAGTAGGTCTTGTTGACCCCGGGGAAGAGGGGATCCGCCTGGGCCGTGAAGTTGTTCCCGTTGGAACCCGACATGCGGATTCCCTTCTTGTCCTCGGTCTTGAAGCCGAAATTCATCTGCAGGCCGTTGGCGATGAACTTGCTCGCCGACAGGGAGGTGGCCGTGCGCTCGGTCTTCAGGTCGTAGGTCGAGAAGCTGGCCCCGGTGCCGAAGGCCGCCCCCGGCAGGGTGAGGCTGTTGCTGCCCACGCCCTGGACGGCGGAATTGACCTTGAAGGGCGCATAGCGCGGAATCTGGTCGTAGCCCAGCTTGACCGCCCAATCGCCCTGCTGGTCCACCGAAGCCTTGAACTCCTGGGTTTCCAGGCCGAGGTCGCGGGCTTCCACCCGAATCCAGCGCCCGCCTTCGGAGCGGTCGATGAAATCGAGATCGAGGGAGCCGTTCACCCCCTGGTGATTGAGGCCGTAGTACTGGCGGTACAAGGGATTCACCTTGTCCACGTTCTGCAGCTTCAGGGACGCTTCCCTGGTATTCGGGTTGATCAGTTCGGCCACGTCATCTTCGGCCCAGGCGCCAGCGGCGGGGAAGGCCAGGGAGATGGCGACAGCAAGTGCAGCCCGCTCGAAAGTCCTGATGTGTTCCATTTTCGTACTCCCCTAACTCAGCGCCAGAACCGCATCGCCCGGGTGGCATTGGCCGGGCTGTTGCTGCCGTGGATTTCCGTGTGGCAATTGAGGCAGGCACGCCCCTGGGTGTTGCCGACGGAATTGTTGGCGTTGTAGTTGTTGGTAGGCGTCGTATTGACGCCATTTGCCAGATTGACCCCTGCGATGGTCCTGCCGGTATTGACCGTGGGCGCGATGCCGGGGACGTTGCCCGGATGGCTGGCGGTGTCGTGGCACTGCAGGCACAGGAAGGGCGGACGGGCCTTCAGCAGGGAGTCGGCGACGGTGCCGTGGGGGTTGTGGCAGTTGGCGCAATCCTCGGAGACCGCCGGATGGTTATGCACGAAGGGCCCGCGCTTCTCGGCATGGCAGGTGTAGCAGGTGGCGTTGGTGCTGTCCTTGACCAGCATCTTCGGACCTGTGGAGCCATGGGGATTGTGGCAGTCGGAACAGGTCATCTTGCCTTCCGGGATCGGATGGTGGGACGGCTTTTCGGACTGGGAGCGCTGCTCCTTGTGGCAGGTGAAGCAGACCTGGGGCTGGGTGCGCTTGTCGCGGACCTTGTCCTTGGCGGCGTGGACCTGGTGGCAGGAGGTGCAGGCGACATCCTCGCTGGCGTGCCGGCTGCTCTTCCAGTTGCCGCGCTTGGCATCCTCGTGGCAGCTCAGGCAGGCGGCGTTGCGCTGTTCCACCGGCGTCTTGGTCTTGGCGCTGAACCAGCGGTCCGGCTTGGGCGGCTTGTCGCTGCCCTTGTGGTTCAGGTGCTTCTCGCTCTCGCCGTGGCAGTCGGTACAGGTCGGCGTGCGGCCGTCGGCCTGGGTGCCGTGGCGGGTCTTGCCGATGGCCAGGACGGACGGATGCAGGTCGAGCATGGACTGTGTCGGCTCGTCGCTCTCGTCGTGGCAGCCGGTACACTTGGCGTCGCCCTTGAGGATGAGGTCCTTCGGCGCCGGCTTGGCCGGCTTGGCGGTTTCCGCCGCTACGGCCCCGGTGCCCAGGGCCACTCCCAGCGCCACCCCGGTGGCCAGGATCCATTGATGCAACTTCATATTCTTACCCCCTAGATTCTCGCGTCGGGCCCCCGGGCCCGATGCATTGCCCCTTACAGGGCCAGCAGCCAATCCACCAACATCTTGAAATCCTTCGGATCCTTGGTGTCGATGACCTTGTGCTCTTCCTCGGTGCCGTCCTCGAGCTTCACCTTGGGCGACTTGGTGATGTTGTCGATGACGATCTTCTCGGCCTCGGCGCGGGGCTTGCTGCGCAGCTTCTCGGCCACCTTCTTGTAGGCGGGACCCTTCTTGGTCTTGTCGATGGCGTGGCACTTGGTGCAGTCGTTGCGTTTCAGCAGGGACTTGACGGCGGCGTCATCGACCTGGGCGAAGGACTGGCCCGGCAGGACGGACAGGCCGAAGGCGAGGACCATCGGCAGGCAGGCGAACTTGGCGTTTTTCATTTCGATCTCCGATCAAACAGGAATTGCTCACCGGTCCCTCCGCAAGAAGCAGGCCAATATCCACGCGGGAAGTACAGGTTTCTACGTATGGATTTCCGGAAGAAAATTTGGCCGAGAATTCAGGCCCTTGAGAAGAGCGGGGCAGCGCCGGGAGGACGTTCCCGATCAAGCCGAAAAAACCCCGATTCCGAGAAATTCCCGCTCCATTTCCTTCCCATTCTCAGGAATGGGACGGCGGCCGGGACCTCAGGCCGCCCGCAGGCGTGAGACCAGGTCCTCTTCCGGCACCGGCCGGGAGAACCAGAAGCCCTGGGCGTAGTCGCAGCCGAGCTGGGCGAGGACATCGACATGGCAGGCTTCCTCGACCCCCTCGGCGACGATGGCGCAGCCCAGGCTCTTGCCCAGGCTGACGACGGAGCCGACGATGGCCTTGTCCTGGTGGCCGACATGGAGATCGCGGATGAAGGCCCGGTCGATCTTGAGGATGTCGATGGGGAAGTTCTTGAGGTAGGCCAGGGACGAGTAGCCGGTGCCGAAGTCGTCGAGGGCGACCCGGATGCCCAGGTCCTTGATGGCCCGCAGATTGGCCGTGATGTCCCCGATGTCCCCGGCCAGGGCCTGTTCGGTGAGTTCCACCTCCAGCAGCAGGGGAAGGTCCGGCTCCTCCGCCGCCAGCTCGCGCAGGGCCGCGATGAAGCGCTCGCTGCGGAACTGCAGCGGCGAGACATTGACCGCCACGGCGATATCCCGCCCCAGCTCCCGGCGCAGGCGGCGGGAAGCGGCGACGGCCTGATGCAGGACCCACTCGCCGATGTCGATGATGAGCCCCATGTCCTCGGCCACCGGGATGAAGGTGGCCGGCGGGACGGCGCCGTTGTGCCGGCTGTTCCAGCGCAGCAGGGCTTCCACCGAATCGGTGGCGCCGTCGGCGATGCGCACCTTGGGCTGGAATACCAGGGAGAATTCGTTTTCCGCCAGGGCGATGCGCAGGCCGTTCTCGAGCCGCAGGCGCTCGGCCGAGCGCCGCAGCTGGGCCGATTCGTAGAAGCGCCAGGCATTCCGCCCCGCGCCCTTGGCCTCGAACATGGCGAGGTCGGCATTGCTCACCAGTTCGGCGAGGGTGGCGCCGTGGTCCGGATAGAGGCTGATGCCGACGGAGGAGGTCACCCGCAGCTCCTTTTCGCCGATGCGGAAGGGCTGGGCGATGGCGGCCATGAGGTCCTGCGCCAGGCCGGCCGCCGCCTCGGGCGCCGGCAGCCGGGGCATGACGATGATGAACTCGTCGCCGCCATGGCGGGTCACCCAGCCCGGCGCCGCCACCACCCCGCGCAAGCGCTGGGCGAGCTGCTGGAGCAGGAGGTCGCCGACGGCGTGGCCGAGGGCGTCGTTGATGTTCTTGAAATTGTCCAGGTCCAGGCACAGGAGGGCGATGCGCTGGCCGTCGCGGCCCGCTTCCTCGATGCCCTGGGCCAGGTCCCGGGCCAGCAGGGCCCGGTTTCCCAGCTGGGTGAGGGGATCGTGGTAGGCCTGGAATTCGATGTGCCGCTCCTTGCTGATTTCCGCCGAGATGTCGGTGAACACCAGGATCATGGCCACCGCCCCCGACTGGGGGGCGGGCACGGCGCTGATGCGGGCGTCGAACTCCCGCCCTTCGGTGGTCCGGACCCGGATATTGCCCCGCAGGTGGACGGAAACCCCGTCCTTGATCACCGACCGGCAGATGCCCTTGACCTCCTCGCCGGAATCCTCGTCGATGACGGTCAGGAAGCGGTCCAGGGGGCAGCCTTCGAGGCGCTCCCGGGACACCGCCAGCAGGGAACGGGCGGCGCTGTTGGCATGGCGCACCCGGCCCAGGCGGTCGAGGGCGATGACGCCGTCGGACAGGGCCGCCAGGACCACCTCGATCTCGGACACCCGCTCCCGCAGGCTGGCCTCCGCCTGGTAGCGCTTCTGCATCTCGGACTCGAGTTCGCCGTTGGCCGCCTGCAGGTCCCGGGTGCGCAGCTCCACCTCCCGGCCCAGCACCAGGGGCTGCTTGAGGACGTTGAAGGCGAGCAGGGCCGCCAGCACGCCGACCAGGAGCACCATGGCCCCCTCCCCCGCCAGCATGGCGGCCGGGGAATGCCAGCCGCCGACGGGGGCGACGCTCAGTGTCCAGGTGCCGTTGGGCACCTCGATCCGGAAGGAGACGGGATCGACCAGGCCGGCCGGCGAGGAGGCGGCGAAGATGTCCCGGACATGGGTGTCCGGATGGATGCGCGACAGTTCGTAGTCGTAGCCGGAAAGGCCGTTGTCGGTGAGCTTGGCCGCCGCCAGCAGGTCGGGGATGCGGATGAGGGCGGTGGCGAAGCCCCAGAAGCGGTCGCCCCCTTCCCCGTCCGGCAGGAAGACGGGCAGGCGGCCAACCACGGCGACGCCGCCCTGGCGCAGGACGAAGGGACCGGCCAGGGTCAGCTTCCTGGTCTCGACGGCGGCGAAGGCCTCCTTGTTGCGGGAAGGGTCCTGAAGCAGGGCGTGGCCGAGGGCGGCCTCGTTGCCGGCCAAGGGCACGATGCGGGAGATGATGCCCTTGGGGGCGAGCTGCAGGGCGCTGGTGCCGCCGTAGAGATGGAGCATCTCGCCGGCCAGGCCCTCGAAGTTGTCCACATCCCCCTTGCCCTGGCGCACCACCGCGGCCAGGGCATAGGTGGCCGACAGGGAGCGCCCGACCTGTTCCTGCAGCAGGTGGGCATGGACGGTGGCCACGTCCATGGCGGCCTTCTGGTGCTGCATGACCTGGGTGCGCTCCTTCAGGTACACCAGATAGCTCCCCAGGGCGAGGGTCGCCAGGAACGCCAGGGCGGCCAGGAGGATCAATCGAAATGGTATGCGGACCATCGGTCGGATTCGGAGAAGGAGGCAATGCAGCCGGGCTGCCGATAGGCAGAATGGATGCAAGTTTCACGCCACCTTCATTTTCCCCGGCGGCCGGACGAAGCCTCTTCTGAACTTGATATTCCGGGATGGCACCAAATATTAGACTTTTCTGATCCCACGGAGCCCGCCATGCCTTCCCCCATCCACGTCGTCTGCCCCCACTGCCACGCCACCAACCGCCTGCCCCCGGAACGCCTGGCCGACGGCGGCACCTGCGGCCGCTGCAAGGAGCCCCTCTTCCCGGGCACCGTCACCGAGCTGGACCAGGGCAGCTTCGCCCAGCACGCGGACCATTCCGACCTGCCCCTGGTGGTGGACTTCTGGGCTCCCTGGTGCGGCCCCTGCCGCTCCATGGCGCCGCACTTCGCCGAAGCCGCCCGCCGGCTGGAGCCCCATTACCGCCTGGCCAAGGTCAACACCGAGGAGGAGCAGCAGCTGGCGGCCCGCTACGGCATCCGTTCCATCCCCACCATGGTGGTCTTCAAGGGCGGCCGGGAAGTCGCCCGCACCTCCGGCGCCATGCCGGCGGAGGCGCTGGTGGCCTGGATCAGGCAGAATGTGCCCTCCTGATCCCCGCTCACATCCATGTACCCGGCCTTCCCCGTCCGTTATGTCGAACCGGTCTATCGCCCGCCCAGCGAGGCCGACTCCCTGATCCTGCCCGTGACCGACGGCTGCTCCTGGAACCAATGCACCTTCTGCGAGATGTACACCGCCCCCCAGAAGCGCTTCCGGGCCCGGGACGAGGACGAGGTGCTGGACACCATCCGGCGCTGCGGCGAGCAGTTCGGGGGCGAGGTGCGCCGGGTCTTCCTGGCGGACGGCGATGCCCTGGCCCTGCCGACCCGGCGCCTCCTCGCCATCCTGGCTGCCATCCGGGAGCACCTGCCCACGGTGCACCGGGTCTCGGCCTACTGCCTGCCCCGCAACCTGCGGAAGAAATCGGTGGCCGAAGTGCAGGAGCTGGCGGCGGCCGGACTCAAGCTGGTGTATGTCGGGGCCGAGTCCGGGGACGACGAGGTGCTGGCCCGGGTGCACAAGGGGGAAACCTTCGACTCCACCCGGGAAGCCCTGGACAAGCTGGGGCAGGCCGGCATCGGCCGCTCGGTGATGATCCTCAACGGCCTCGGCGGGCCGAAACTCTCCCGCCGGCACGCCGAGAATTCGGCCCGGCTCATGAACGCCACCCAGCCCGAGTACCTGTCCACCCTGGTGGTCAGTTTTCCCAAGGGGGAAGCCCGCTTCCGGGCCGATTTCCCGGACTGGGAGACGCTGCCCCCGGGCGGCCTGTTCGAGGAGATGGAAGCCTTCCTGTCGGCCCTGGAGCTGGAGCGCACGGTCTTCCGCAGCGACCACGCCTCCAACTGGCTGGTCCTGAAGGGCACCCTGGGGGCCGACAAGGCCCGGCTCCTGGCCCAGGTGCGCCAGGCCATCGCCGCCCCCGGGTTGGCCTCCCTGCGCCCGGCCTGGGCCCGGGGCCTGTGAAGGAAGCCGAATGATCCAGCCCGTCGCCCCCCGCCGCCCCTTCCACATTCTGGTGGTATGCACCGGCAACTCGGCCCGCTCGATCCTCGGGGAAGCCCTCTTCAACCATCTGGGGAACGGCCGCATCCTGGCCTTCTCGGCCGGCAGCCGGCCCGCCGGCTACGTGAACCCGGTGGCCCTGGAAACCCTGGCGAAGCACGGCGTGCCGCCGCCGGCGGCCCGCAGCAAGTCGTGGAACGAATTCGGCAAGGCCGGGGCGCCGCCCCTGGACTTCATCGTCACCGTCTGCGACAACGCCGCCCGGGAAACCTGCCCGCTATGGCCGGGCCGCCCCGCCACCGCCCAGTGGGGCATCCTGGACCCGGCCCACGTCGAGCCCCTGGCTGCCCGCCGGGCCGCCTTCGAGGTCGCCTACGGCCAGCTGGAGCGCCGCATCAAGGTCTTCCTGGCCTTGCCCCTGGAAACCATGGCGCCCCAGGAGATCAGGGCGGCGGCCCGCCGCATCCACGAAAAGGCCATGCAGGAGCCGGTCAGAAGGCCTGATCCCAGCGGATCGACAGACGGATGGCCGAGTTGATCAGCCCCACCATGCTGTAGGTCTGGACGAAGTTGCCCCACAGCTCCCCGGTGCGGGGATCGATATGCTCGGCCAGCAGGCCGTGGCGGTTTCGGCAGGCCAGGAGCTTCTCGAACAGGACGCGGGCCTCCTCCCGCCGATCCATGGCGGCCAGGGCGTTCACGTACCAGAAGGTGCAGATCAGGAAGGCGTTCTCCGGCTCGCCGAAGTCGTCCTTGTCCACGTAGCGGAAAATGTAGTCGCCCACCTGGAGGTCGTGGGCGACGGCCTCGACGGTGCCCACGAAGCGCGGGTCCAGGGGATCCACGAATCCCAGTTCGTGGAGCAGCAGGAGGCTGGCGTCCATGGTCTCGCCGTCGAAGGTGGCGACGAAGGCGTTGCGGCGGGGGTTCCAGGCCCGCTCGCAGATCAGCCGGTGGAGGGCGTCGGCATGGTGCTGCCAGTAGTCGGCCCGGCCGAAGAAGCCCAACCGGCGGGCAATGCGGGCCAGGCGGTCGCAGGCGGTCCAGCACATGACCGAGGAGAAGGTGTGCACCTTGGTGGTTCCCCGTAGCTCCCAGATGCCGGCGTCGGGCTGGTCGCCGTAGCGCACCGCCATTTCCCCCAGGACTTCCAGGCGGCGGAAGAGGGCCTCGTCCCCCTGACGGGTGAGGCGCTCGTCGAAGAAGATGTGGGTCGCCGCCAGCACCGCCGAGCCGTACACGTCGTGCTGGATCTGCTGGTAGGCCTGGTTGCCCACCCGCACCGGCCCGGTGTCCCGGTAGCCCGGCAGGGTCGGCACCACCCACTCGTCCAGCATGGCCCGGCCGTCGATGCCGTAGACCGGCTGCAGGGGGTTGCCGGCGGTGTCGGCGGAGACGTTGATGATGTAGGACAGGTAACGCTCCATGGTGCGGGTGGCCCCCAGGCGGTTGAGGACATTGACCACGAAGTAGCCGTCCCGCAGCCAGCAGAAGCGGTAGTCCCAGTTGCGCTCGCTGCCCGCCGCCTCGGGGATGGAGGTGGTCATGGCGGCGATGATGGCGCCGGTGTCGTCGTAGGCGTTGAGCTTCAGGGTGATGGCGGCCCGGATCACCTCCTGCTGCCATTCGAAGGGGATGGACAGCACCCGCACCCACTCCCGCCAGTACTGGGCGGTCTCCTCGAAGAACTGGCGGCCGACTTCGGTGGCGGCGTCGGGCACCGTCTCGTCCGGCCCCAGGATGAGGCAGATCTCGTCCTCCAGGAAGAAGGGCCGCTCCTGGAGGATGGCGGTGATGGAGGCGTTGGTGGTGAGCCGCAGGGTCAGGCTCGGCATGACGTAGCGGATGTGGTGGCTGCCCCAGGTCATGGACGGGCGGGCGGCGCCGTAGTCGAAGGCGGGGCGCAGCCGGACGGTGAGGCGGGGGCTGCCGGAAATGCGGTGCACCCGGCGCACCAGGGTCATGGGCCGGAACATGCGGCCGTACTGGCCGAAGCGGGGGGCGAAGTCGGTGATCTCGACGCAGCCGCCGTTGCGGTCGTAGAGCCGGGTCTGGAGGATGGCGGTGTTGGCCAGGTACTGCTGCTCGGAGCGCTCGAAGTCCGAAAGCTCGATGGTGAAGAAGCCGAAGTCGTCGATGCCCTTCTTCTCCCGCAGCAGGCCGCAGAAGACCGGGTCGGCGTCGAAGCGGGGGAAGCAGGCCCAGACGATCTCCGCCTTGGCGTCCACCAGGGCGCCGATGGTGCAGTTGCCGATCAATGCCAGATCAAGAGTGTTCATGCTGCTCTCCTATCGCCTTGCCCAGCCATGCCCGCACCGCCGCCACGCCGGGCAGGCGGTAGCGGGCGCCGGTCTTCCCCGGCCCGACCTTGACGGACAGGCCCTGGAGCCGCTCGACCACGGCGAAGCCGTGCTCGTCGGTGACGTCGTCGCCGATGAACACCGGCCGCCGCCCCCGGAAGGGCTCCTCCTTCATGTATTCCTCGATGGCCGTGCCCTTGTCGAAGCCGGCCGGCTTCACCTCCACCACCCGCTTGCCCTTCTGCAGGTAGAGGCCCTGGTCGCCCTTGACCAGGCCCTGCAGGGTGCGGTGCACATAGCCCGCCAGGCGGGGCGCCTGGCGGTAGTGGATGGCGACGGTGAGGCCCTTGTCCTCCAGGCGCAGCCCCGGGTGGCGGGCCACCACCGAGGCGAAATGCCGGGCGATGACGTCCTTGGCGGCGGAGGGGGCGGCCCGGGTCAGCACCTGGCCGGCGCCGCTGCGCCGCTCCAGGCCGTGCTGGCCGGCCATGGGCAGGGCAACATCGCGGCTCCGGCGGTTCACCCGGCGGTCCAGGTCGGCCAGGGTGCGGCCGCTCACCAGGGCGACGGCGCCGCCGCAGGCGGCGTGCAGACGCCAGATGAGCCCGAGGAGGGAGTCGTCGATGACGATGCCTTCGGGGGTGTCGGCAATCTCGATCAGGGTGCCGTCCATGTCCAGAAAGTAAGCCCAGTCGGTCTGCGGCGAGGGTGGAAACTTGTTTTTACCTTCTGCCATGGTTGCCAAAGGAAGGGATGATGCGGCATCAGCGGCACGGTTTTCCCGCCACGCCGTCTACCTCAGCAGGGAGCGCCGAAACGCCTGCAAGTTCCACGGAGCCTCCAACTCCGCCGCCGGCCCGACGCGTCCCTGCGAATTGACCAGAATGATCTATCGTTGATTTATGAGCAGCGTGAAAAGCAGGGTGACACCATGAAAAACAACCAGCCGGTATCCCAAAGGGAAGTGCCTTTCCCTGCCAACCGATACCTCGTATCGAAGACCGACCTGAAGGGAGTCATCACCCAGGCCAACGACGCCTTCGTCGAGATCAGCGGCTTTTCCCGGGAGGAACTGGTGGGCGCCAGCCACAACATCGTCCGCCACCCGGACATGCCGCCCCAGGCCTTCGCCGACCTGTGGCGGACCCTGGCGGCCGGCCTGCCCTGGCGCGGCGTCATCAAGAACCGCTGCAAGAACGGCGACCACTACTGGGTCGATGCCCTGGTGGTGCCGGTCAAGAAGAAGGGCACCGTCACCGGCTACATGTCGGTCCGCACCCCGCCCACCCGGGAACAGATCCAGGCCGCCGAGGCCCGATACGCCGGCCTGCGCCAGAGCGGCCAGGCGCTGGCGACGGCCGGGACCGGGCTGTTTTCCCGCCTCTCCCTGCGCACCCGCCTGTGGGGGGCCATGGGCCTGATGGTGGCGGTGATGATGGCGGTGGCCGGCATCAACCTCTCCGGGCTGGGAGACAGCAACGTCCGCATGGAAACCATGTACCGCCAGGAGCTGATTCCTTCCAACCTGACCAACCGGATCATGTTCCTCCTGGGTGACAACCGCTCCCAGGTCATGCTGAGCCTTCAGCACGACCCCGGCAACCCGAACGCCAAGCTCCACGACCACCCCTTGAGCATGCATATCGACGCCACCCTCAAGAACCGGGAGGAGATCAATGCCCACCTGGATGAGCTGGCGAAGCTTTCCCTCTCGGACAAGGAGAAGGCCTTGCTCGCCAAGTTCGCCGAGACCCGGGAGCGCTTCTCCAAGGAGGGGGTCAGCGTCGCCCGCGACCTGCTGCAGAAGGCCGAGTACACCCGGGCCAACGAGGTGCTGCTGACCAAGATCAATCCCCTCTACCGGGAGATGCGGGCCGACGGCGAGGCCCTCATCAAGGAATTCACCACCAGCGCCGAGCAGGCCCACCGGGAAGCCACCGACCGCTACCAATGGGTCCGCAACCTCTCCATCGCCAGCACCCTGATCGCCATCCTGGTCGCCGCCATCGGCGGCGGCCTGCTGGTGGCCGCCATCGTCCGCCCCATCCGGCGGGCCATCGGCCACTTCGAGCGCATCGCCGAGGGCAACCTGACCGACGAGATCGACATTTCCCGGCGCGACGAGCCCGGCCTCCTGCTCTGCAACCTGGCCATCATGCAGGCGTCGGTGAAGTCCATGCTGGACGACATCGGCACGGCGGCCCGCTCCATCGACGAGCGCTGCGCCCAGCTGGAAGCCCAGATGCGGCACGTGGCCGAACAGTCCATGCAGCAGCAGTCGAGCGTCGAGAGCGTGGCGGCCGCCAGCGAGCAGTTCAGCCAGTCGGTCCAGGAAGTGGCGGCCAACGCCAAGGACACCGCCGACGCCGCCAAGGAATCCCAGTCCCTGCTGGCCGACAGCAACGCCCACATCGGCGAGAGCATGACCGCCACCAACCGGGTGGTGGCCGCGGTCCAGGCCTCCAACGCCACCATCGAACAGCTCAGCCGCTCCATCCGGAAGATCGGCGACATCACCAAGGTCATCGCCGACATCGCCGGCCAGACCAACCTCCTAGCCCTGAACGCCGCCATCGAGGCGGCCCGGGCCGGCGAGCAGGGCCGGGGCTTCGCGGTGGTGGCCGACGAGGTCAGGAAGCTGGCCGAGCGGACCTCCACCTCCACCGCCGACATCTCCACCACGGTGAACGAGATCCAGACGGTCACCCAGCAGGCGGTGAACAGCATGGAGACCGCCGCCCGGGAAGTGGAGAACGGCATCGGCAAGCTGCGGGACAGCGTCGCCGGCCTGGAGGGCATCACCCAGTCCAGCCGCAAGGTCACCGACATGGCCGGCAACATCTCCGACGCTGCACGCCAGCAGGGCATCGCCAGCGAGGAAGTGGCGGCCAGCATGCAGCGCATCACCGACCTCATCGAGCACAACACCGAGTCGGCCCACGAGGCCAGCCGGGCGGTGGGCGAGCTGTTGGCCACCGCCCGCCAGCTCGACACCCTGCTCAAGGGCTTCGAGCTGCACAAGCGGCGCTAGGGCCGGGTATCATCGGAGGGCCATGAAGCAGCTCCTCGTCGCCCTCCTTCTCCTCCTCGCCCTGCCCCTGCGGGCCGAGGACCTTCCCCCCGCCGTCGTCCAGAACCTCAAGGCCTCGGGCATCTCCCTGCCCAGCGTCGCCGTCGTCGTCCAGCCCGTGGACGCCGCCGCCCCGCTGGTCTACTTCAACGCCAGCCGGCCCATGAACCCGGCCTCGGTGATGAAGCTGGTCACCACCTACGCCGCCCTCGACCTCCTGGGTCCCGCCCACACCTGGAAGACCGGCGCCTATGTCGATGCCGAGCCGGTGGACGGCAAGCTGCCGGGCAATCTCTACATCAAGGGCAGCGGCGACCCCAAGTTCGCCCTCGAGCATTTCTGGGCCCTGCTGCGGCAGTTGCGGGTGCGGGGCATCTCCCACATCGCCGGCGACGTGGTCCTGGATCGCACCGCCTTCGAGGTACCGCCCGCCAACGGCGACTTCGACGACAAGCCCATGCGCCCCTACAACGTCGGGCCCGACGCCCTGCTGGTCAATTTCCGCGCCCTGCGCTTCGTCCTCATGCCCGCCGCCGACCGGGTGCGGCTCCTGGTGGACACTCCCAGCGACGGCCTGCCGGTGGACAACCGCCTGCAGCTCGCCCGGGGCGACTGCCGGGATGACTGGAAGGACCGCATCGCCGTCCGCGTCCTGCCGGAGAGCGGCGGCCTCGAATTCACCGGCAGCTACGCCGAGCGCTGCGGCGAGAAGGTCCTCAACCTTTCACCCCTGCCGGCGGATGCCCAGGTGGGAAGCCTGTTCGCGGCCCTGTGGAAGGAGATGGGCGGCACCCTGGGGGGCCGGCTGCGGGCCGGCGCCGTCCCCGCCGGCGCCCGCCTGGCGGCGGAGCAGGAATCCCCGGCCCTCGCCGACCTGGTGCGGGACATCAACAAGTTTTCCAACAACGTCATGGCCCGGCAGCTCTTCCTCGCCCTCGGCAACGGCGATGGCGCGGCCACGCCGGAACGGGCGAAGCAGCGGGTCCACGCCTGGCTGGAGCAGCGCAAGCTGGCCTTCCGGGAGCTGGAGATGGAGAACGGCTCCGGCCTCTCCCGCACCGAGCGGATCAGCGCCGACAGCCTCAACCGTCTCCTGGTGGATGCCTGGTACAGCCCGGTCATGGCCGAGTTCATGGCCAGCCTGCCGGTGGTCGGCATCGACGGCACCATGAAGAAGCGTCTGGTGGATTCGGATGCCCGGGGCCGCGGCCATATCAAGACCGGCACCCTGGAAGGGGTCAAGACCGCCGCCGGCTACATCCAGGACGTCCGGGGCCGGCGCTACGCCGTCACTTTCCTCATCAACCATCCCCGCGCCCGGGAGGGGCAGGCCGCCATCGACGCCCTGCTGCAGTGGGTGGCGGACCGGGGATTCACGCCACCACTGGCAGGCGCCTCACCAAGGTGATCTCGCTGGGGGTGACGGCGGCCTGCAGGGCCACCACCTCCACCCCCGCCGCCAGGGCCTGCCGCAGCCCCCGGGCGTAGACCGGGTCGATTTCCTCGGCCGGGCGGATTTCGGCGACATCGCCCCGCTGGACGCAGAACACCACCATGGCCCGGCCGCCCGAGCGGACCACCTCGATCATTTCCCGCAGGTGCTTGGCGCCCCGGGCGGTGACGGCGTCGGGGAAGAAGCCGATGGTGCCGGCCACCTGGGCGGTGACGTTCTTCACCTCGACGTAGCAGGGCGGCAGGCCGGCGCCCTCGAAGAGGAGGTCGATGCGGCTGTTCTCGATGCCGTAGCGCACCTCCCGGCGCAGCACCGGGTAGGCCGCCAGCTCCGGCAGGCGGCCGGCCAGGAAGGCCTCCTCGACCAGGGCGTTGGGGCGGCCGGTGTGGATGCCCACCAGGACGCCGTCGGCCTCGACCATTTCCCAGGTCCAGGCCAGCTTGCGGTTGGGGTTTGCGGCCCGGGACAGCCAGACGCGGCTGCCCGGCGCCTTGCAGCCCGTCATCGAGCCGGTGTTGGGGCAATGGGCCTCGACCACCTGGCCGGCCAGGTCCACCACCGCCACGAAGCGGTTGCGGCGCTCGATCAGGCGCCCTTCGAACAGCTCAGGCAGAAGCATGAATCAGAGGCCGAGGCGGCCCCACATGTCGTCCACCCGCTTCTTCACCTCGGCGTCCATGACGATGGGGCGGCCCCACTCCCGGCTGGTCTCGCCGGGCCACTTGTTGGTGGCGTCGAGGCCCATCTTGGAGCCGAGGCCGGCCACCGGCGAAGCGAAGTCCAGGTAGTCGATGGGGGTGTTGTCCACCAGCGTCGTGTCCCGGCTGGCGTCCATGCGGGTGGTGAGGGCCCAGATCACTTCCTTCCAGTCCCGGATGTTCACGTCGTCGTCCACCACCACGATGAACTTGGTGTACATGAACTGGCGCAGGAAGCTCCAGATGCCGAACATGATGCGCTTGGCGTGGCCCGGGTACTGCTTCTTGATGGAAACGCAGGCCAGCCGGTAGGAGCAGCCCTCGGGGGGCAGGTAGAAATCGACGATCTCCGGGTACTGCTTCTGCAGCAGCGGCACGAACACCTCGTTCAGCGCCACCCCGAGCACGGCGGGCTCGTCGGGCGGCTTGCCGGTGTAGGTGCTGTGGTAGATGGGGTTCCTGCGGGTGGTGATGCGTTCGATGGTGAACACCGGGAATTCGGCCTGCTCGTTGTAGTAGCCGGTGTGGTCGCCGTAGGGCCCTTCCAGGGCGGTCTCGCCGGGATGGATGACGCCTTCCAGGACGATTTCTGCGGAGGCCGGCACCTGCAGGTCGGAACCCAGGCACTTGGTGAGCTCGGTCTTGCCGCCGCGGAGCAGCCCGGCGAACTGGTATTCGGACAAGGTATCCGGCACCGGGGTGACGGCCCCCAGGATGGTGGCCGGATCGCAGCCGATCACCACCGCCACCGGGAAGGGCTTGCCCGGGTTGGCGAGCTGATGGTCGCGGAAATCCAGGGCGCCGCCCCGGTGGGCGAGCCAGCGCATGATGACCTTGTTGCGGCCGATGACCTGCTGGCGGTAGATGCCCAGGTTCTGGCGGTTCTTGTGGGGGCCGCGGGTGACGGTGAGACCCCAGGTGATGAGGGGCGCCACGTCGCCGGGCCAGCAGTGCTGGATGGGCAGCTTTGCGAGGTCCACGTCCTTGCCCTCCCACACCACTTCCTGGCAGGGGGCCGAGGACACCACCTTGGGGGCCATGTTGAGGACCTGCTTCAGCACCGGCAGCTTGTCCCAGGCGTCCTTCAGGCCCTTGGGGGGCTCGGGCTCCTTAAGATAGGCGAGGAGCTTGCCCACTTCCCGCAGGGCCTGCTGCCAGTTCCCCTCCTCCCCCATGCCCAGGGCCACCCGCTGGGGCGTGCCGAAGAGGTTGGCGAGCACCGGCATGGCGTGCCCCCTGGGCTTCTCGAAGAGGACCGCCGGCCCGCCGGCGCGCAGCACCCGGTCGCAGATTTCGGTCATTTCGAGGCGGGGATCCACCTCGATGCCGACCCGTTTCAGTTGGCCGAGCTTTTCCAGTTGCGACAGGAAGTCGCGCAGGTCGTGGTAACGCATGGGGAAGGCCGAAAAGGGAAAGGCCGCATTATAGGGGCTGGGCCGCCGAGCCAAGAACTCGCCTCCCGCCGATCTGTCGAAAGCGAGCCGGATGCACCATCCGGCAAGGGTAAGACAAGGTTGAGGCAATGAATCTACTGCAAATATTCAAGATGGTCCTGTGGAGCCTGTTCGGAATCCGCAGCAGCACCGGGGCCGACGCCGACATGAGGGCCTTCCGCCCCGCCCACGTGTTCGCTGTCGCCATTTTTCTGCTCGCGGCCTTTCTCGCCATCCTGCTGACCATCGTGCATACGGCCATCAGCAGCCTGTCTTAGGGCGGCTTGCCAGGTGCCCCGGCCCGCGCCGTCTCAACACCGGTTCAACAGCTGCCTCAGGCGCCGCCAGAAGGGCCGCCCTTCTCCCAGGCCGTAAGCCGCCATGGCATCCCGACAGAAGGCGGCGTAGCCGGCGGTGAAGGGAGGCGCCGGGACGCCGGTTTCCGTGAAGTAGGCGCGCAGGCCGTCCTCGTCGGCCGGCCGGTGCCTGGCGCGGCAATGCTCGGCGAAGGACAGCTCCTGCCCCCACCATCCGGCCGCCCGGGGACCGAGGGCGCAGACCATTTCCGCCGTCTGGGCCGGGGCTTCGGCGGCCGGGAAGGCGGGCCAGATGTCGGCGTAGAAGTAGTCGACGGGCCGGCCGCCGGTCGCCTCCGCCACCGCCGCCGGGAAGGCGGGGCCGAGGGCGTCGGCCTCGACGATCCGCATCTTGTCCCGGCAGGGCCAGTGCCCGAAGCCGGCGGCCTCCGCCATGAGGGCGATGACGTCGGTGGAGATGTCGGCGGCGACGACCAGATCCACCTCCGGCTTCATGGCCGCGGCGTAGGCGTACATGCCCAGGCCGAGCCCGGCGGTGACCACCACGCCCCGGGCGCAGTGGACGTGCCAGGCATGGCTTTCCTGCTCCAGCAGTCCGGTGGACATCCACACCTCCCGGCCCCGGCTGAGGACGGCCCGGGCTTCGACGGCGGCCGTGGAGACGTAGCCGTCGCCGATGCTGGGCAGATGGGTGGCGACGCGCCAGTCTCCCCGCCGGGCCGGCCGATAGGCGGGCAAGGGGAAGAGGCCGAAGCCGTAGGCGGCGGTGAGGGCGTCGTGGTGCTGGGGCATGGCGAGAGTTCTCCTGTCCTTTGGCAGCCCGCACGGGCCGGCGTTGCCCCGCCGCCGACGCCAAAGAAAAAGCCGGGCGAACCCGGCTTCTTCCACCAGCGGAGAATCCTTCAGGCCAGCCGCCGGCGTCCGGCTCCGACCACGGCCAGGAGGCTGATGCCCAGCAGCAGCAGGGTGCCCGGCTCGGAAACCGCCCGCTCGCCTTCGGCGGTGAGGGTGGCGTCGCCGAAGTAGAAACTGCCCAGGAGGGAGCTGATGGTCATGTCCAGGGTGCCGGCGAGGTTGAGCTGCAGCCAGCCGGCCACGGACCAGCCGCCGTTCTCCTGCCCGGAGAGGTCGAAGAAGACCCGGTCGCCCATGATCCCCGGCAGGTTCACCAGGGCGATGACCGGCTTGTCGAACACGGGGGTGCACAGGCTGCCGAAGCAGATGCGGATTTGCTCCGAAGGGCTGGAGTAGAGATTCACGTCCACCCCGTAGTTGCCGATGTAGTCCTGCCCCGGGCGGAAGCCGTTGGGTCCGTCAGTGATGTCGAAAGTGAAGGAATGGCTCGGCGGTACCTGAATGTCCGGGCTGGGATCGTAGGTGTCCGTCCAGGTATAGGGCACGGCCATGGCTTGAGCGCACAGGAAGAAAAGACCGGCGGCGAGCAGTTTGAGCGCTTTCATTTGCAACCTCACTGGTGATTGAAGGGACAGCCTCCCGGGGCAGGGAGACTTGACACCGTAATAGCAAACGCCGGGCCAGAATTTTTCCGCTGATAGAACAATGGCTTGCGCGGGCACCCAAATTGGAATGTAAAGAAAATCGACAGCCGCCCCGGCGAGGGGGTGGAATCAGGCCGCCGTCATGGGCGGATTCGGGGCTGCCGAGACCCGGATCAGGCGATCAGGTAATTGAGGGCGATGCCCGCGAAAATGACGGCGCCGACGTAGTTGTTGTTGAGGAAGGCCTTGAAGCACGGTCCCCGCTCCCGGTTGCGGATGAGCAGGAAGTGCCAGCCCATGATGCCCGCCGCCGCCGCCAGCCCGACGTAGAAGGGCCAATGCAGGTGGCGGTGCCAGCCGAGGACGGCCAGCATGGCGAGGGTGATGGCATAGCACAGCATCACCGCCGCCACGTCGAAGCGGCCGAAGGTGATGGCCGAGGTCTTGATGCCGATCTTGAGGTCGTCGGGCCGGTCCACCATGGCGTACTCGGTGTCGTAGGCGACGGCCCAGAAGATGTTGGCCAGCAGCATCCACCACGCCTCCGCCGGCACGGTATCCAGTTGCGCGGCATAGGCCATGGGGATGCCGAAGCCGAAGGCGATGCCGAGGTAGGCCTGGGGAATGGCGAAGAAGCGCTTGGTGAACGGGTAGCTGGCGGCGAGGAACAGGGCCGGCACCGACAGCAGGACGACCAGCTTGCTGCCCAGCAGCAGGACCAGCACGAAGGAGCACAGGGAAAGGAGGGCGAAGACGGCGAGGGCCTCCTTTTCCGTCACCTTGCCGGCGGTGAGGGGGCGGTCCTTGGTGCGCTCGACGTGGCGGTCGAAGTCCCGGTCGGCGTAGTCGTTGATGACGCAGCCGGCGGAGCGCATGAGCACGGTGCCGAGGGTGAACACCCAAACCACCATCCAGTTCGGCCGGCCGTCGGAGGACAGCCAGAGGGCCCAGAAGGTGGGCCAGAGGAGCAGCAGGATGCCGATGGGCTTGTCGAGCCGCATTAACCTCTCGTAAAGATCAAGCTTTTCGCGGATTTTGCTAATATGTGTCACAGCCTTGTCACAGCGCATTAAGAATCAGGGAGCATCGAATGGGCACAATTAGAAAACGCGGAGACTATCAATGGCAAGCCCAAGTCAGGCGCAAAGGGTACCCAGCCCAGAGCAAGACGTTTGACACGCGTAAGGATGCCGAAGCATGGGTGCGAATGATAGAGCGCGAAATGGATACGGGAAGCTTTATTCCCCGCGACGAGGCGGCGAGAACCACTATCAAAGACCTGGCCAAGCGTTACCGTGAGGAGTTGTTGCCGAAACAACGTGGTCAGCGCCAAGAGGACACCCGACTAAAAGGTGTTGAAGCAAAATTTGGTAGCTACCACTTGTCTGCCATCACGCCGGCCATGGTTGCCGAATGGCGTGACGAATTATCTGCTGACAAAGCACCGCAGACTGTTCAGCACTACCTTGCCGTCCTGAATCGACTCTACAAGGCAGCTGGCCGCGATTTCGGTATTCCCCTGCCTCTCGGCAACCCCGTTGCTAGCGTTCGAATGCCGTCCATTAAGAACGAACGTGATCGCCGACTGGAAGAAGGAGAAGAAAAGCTCTTGATGGAGGCGCTAGACAATAGCCGCAGCAAGCATCTGAAGAGCATCGTTATCCTCGCCCTTGAGACGGCCATGCGCAGAGGAGAGATTATTTCGCTTCGCTGGGAGCACATCGACCTAAAACGCCGGATCGCGGTACTACAAGAGACCAAGAACGGTGATTCTCGCTCTGTGCCGCTGTCCTCGCAAGCAGCAAGAATCCTTGAATCCTTGCCTCGTCCGCTTAGCGGTGGCTTGGTATTCAAGACCAGTCCAACTGCCATCACAGAGGGCTTTGAACGTGCAGTGAAACGAGCCCAAATTGTGGACCTGCGTTTCCATGACTTACGCCACGAAGCAACCAGTCGGCTTGCAGAACGTTTGGAGATGCATGAACTCGGCAAAGTGACGGGCCACAAATCACCGCGGATGCTGATGCGCTACTACCACCCTCGTGCAGAGGATCTTGCCAAGAAGCTTGGCTGACACAGCTTTCGCGAACAGCCATTCGATGCCAATTGACTAGGTATGCATCTCCCTGGAATATATATGTCTGCAACATGGTCGCCCTTTCACGGGGCTTGTTGCGGTCAAATTCCAACACCAATAAAGGGAAAAAATGCGCCTCATCCTTGCGATTTTCTTGCCGTTCCTGTCCTTCTTCACTATCGGGCGCCCATTCGCAGGAATTTTCTGCCTAGTTCTTCAACTCACCTTGATTGGCTGGCTTCCCGCAGCCATCTGGGCCGTCTATGCGCTTGGCCAGTACAAGACGGACAAAAAGATTGAAAAGGCCCTTGCTGCTGAAAGGGCATAAGAATGGCAAAGATTCATCGGTGGCTTCTTACACCGTTCATCATTGCCATATCGTCATGTGCAATCGCAGATCCCTTTTGGTACTCGACTCGCAGGGCTTTGTCCGACCCAGGCTTCACCACAACGCCAATTGAAGACCAAGAGGCGATAGGGCAAGAAATATTGAAGCGCGACAAAGAGCGGCCTTGGTTTACAACTCTTTGCCTTCCCCTCTCAGGATTGGATGTCAAACGTTACGAGCGAAAGATAAATATCAATGGATATCAGGCCGATGACGATCGAATCGCTTGGGATCATTTGGTACGTCTGGGTCTAGCATACCCTCCGACAAAGACAAAGACAGACTTGGTCTATCGCTTAACCCCAGCCGCCAAACAAGCTCTTACTGATGATAAATGTTTCTTTAAGGCCGATCAGGACTTCACAAGTCCAGGAACACTGTCTTTAGTCTACGGCCGGTATAGCTTCGCCAAATTTCACGCAAGCGCACATTTTGCTTTCGGCAATCGACCACCTGATGGGTATATGGTTTACAGCCGATCCCTGGCAGACTTAGCTGACTGGGCTAATGATAAAGATTTCAGGCGTGCTTGGTCCCTTCCCGGGTTAGCAGACCTAGAAAGAACCGCTTGGTGCTATAACTATGCAATCACGTCAAACGGTGTCGAACTTCAACGCAATGCCAAGTGTGGTTAGCGGGCCAATTTAGTCGCGCCGGCTGCAAACGAAACCAGGTTCTCGAGGTAGCCAAAGGGTTTGGAAAATCCTTTCCCAAACCCTTTGGCTAGACTTTACCGATACACCAGTTGATTGGCATAGGCGCCAGCTAGGGACTAGCCAACAGCTTCCTGACTCGGCTTGGTTACTAGAACGAAGGACAGCACCCGACCCCAACCGGCCACTCAGCCTTCTCCTGAGCGGCCATTCAGCCAAAGGAGGTTTCCGCGAAGTGGAGTCCTACAAAGCCGCCGTTGGTGACCTCACCCAATCGGCCAGGAGGCGCCGGTCAAGGTTGCCATCCGATATGAATAATCTGGGTGTCGCCTCTCTCCGCTCAATGGCTGGTTTTCGGCGAGCAAATTGGCAGTGGCACTGGCTGAATGCGGCCAAAAGAAGAGCCGTGGTAGTATCTCTATTGCTTGTAGGAAGTGAGGACGACCTCACCTCTCCAGTTCATGCGGGGACGGCCCCTCTTTTTAGAGGAGCAATTTATGAACTGGGTAATTCTTCTCGCCGCTGGGCTACTGGAAGTCGGTTGGGCGATTGGTCTCAAATATACCGAGGGTTTAACCAAGCTGTGGACTACGGTGTGGACAGTTATGTCCATGCTTTTAAGCGTTGGCTTGCTCGGTGTTGCGATGAAGTCGCTGCCGGTCGGTACGGCCTATGCGGTTTGGGTTGGTATTGGCGCTATCGGAACCGCGGTGATGGGAATGGTCTTGTTTGGAGAGTCGGCGACCACAATGAGACTGCTGAGCCTTCTTCTCATCTTTATCGGCATCGTTGGCCTAAAGCTTTCAGCATCCTGACAGTCCGCTTAGGGTCGTTATTACGCAGTGACGACTGGTTGCTTCAGGGAATCGGAATTTGACTGGCCGCTCTCCGGCTATGAATTTGAAGAGGGTACTGACGCAACCCGACCCTAAACGGTCTTATGCCAATGGCAGATGTCACGTCCGCTCTTGGATCTTGTAGCCGCCGTTTCCTCACCGTCGTGATAACAGCAGATCGCCGACATGGAAAACGTGGAAATCAGCTCAGGAATCGGTATCCCACCCCGGACTCCGTCAGGATATGTTCTGGCCGGGTCGGGTCATCCTCGATCTTTCTGCGCAGATGCCCCATATAGACCCGGACGTAATGGCTGTCCTCGGTATGGGACGGTCCCCACACGGCCTTCAAGAGCTGGCGGTGGGTCAGCACGGAATCCGGGTTGGCGATCAGGTAGGCCAGGAGCCTGAACTCGATGGGCGTCAGGTGAATCGGCTGCCCGTCCCGTTCCACCAGCCGCTTACCCAAATCCACTTTGATCCGGCCGAACTCGAAGAGCGCCGACCCGGTCGCCCCGGCTCGGAACCGCCGGCGGAGATGGGCCCGCACCCGGGCCAGCAATTCGGCAGCCCCGAACGGCTTGGTCAGATAGTCGTCGGCGCCGGCATCCAGGGCGGCTACCTTGTCCGCCTCGGCGGAGCGGGCCGACAGCACAATGATGGGGATTTCCGACCAGGCGCGAAGGTCTCGGATGAAATCGATCCCGTCACCATCGGGCAGGCCCAGGTCGAGCAGCACTAGGTCGGGCTGGCGGGTGCCCGCCTCGATGAGGCCGCGCTTGACCGAATCCGCCTCGAATACTTCGCACACCTCGGCCTCCAGGGCCAGTTTGACGAAGCGGCGGAGCTTGGCTTCGTCTTCGATAATGATGACGACAGGGCTTGAGGTGGTCACGGCTGTTGCTCCCCGGCTTCCAGAAGTTCCTCCTTCCCGATCTCGGGCGGCACGCCTTTGGGAAGGGAGAAGACGAATCGGGCGCCGCCCTGGGAGCGGTTCTCCGCTCGAATCTCGCCGCCATGGGCTTCCACGATGGCGCGGCAAATGGCCAGCCCCAGCCCGACCCCCGGCGTGGCGCTTTCCGTCTGGCCCCGCTCGAATTTCTTGAAAATGATCTCCTCCTTGCCGGAGGGCAGACCTGGGCCGTTGTCTTCCACCCGGACCTGGACGGTCTTGTCCGTTGCGCTCGCCATGATTTCCACCTGACTGCCGCCGGGCGTGTATTTGGCGGCATTTTCCAGCAGGTTGCAGAAGACCCGTTCCATCAGCACAGAATCGATTTCCACCAGGGGCAAGTCGTCGTCCAGGGACACCTTCACCCGGTGATCGGCCAGGGCGCGGTCCATGGTCTTCAGGGCGCTGCCGACCACCTCGTCCAGGGGCTGCCACTGGCGGTTAAGCTCTACCCGGCCGGCCTGCAGGCGGGCCATGTCCAGCAGGTTGTCCACCTGGGAGCTGATGCGCAGAGCCTCCTCCCTCAAGGAACAGGCAATGTCCGCCTGGGCGTCGGTGGGGGGCGGCTGGGTCAAGAACATGGAATCCGCCAGGCCGACCACCACGCTGATGGGGGTGCGCAGGTCGTGGGAAAGGGCCGCCAGGAGGGAATTGCGCAGGCGCTCGGACTCCATCTGGACCGTGGTGCTCTGGGCCACATCCACGTAATGGACCCGCTCCAGGGCGATGGCGATGAGGGAGGCGAAGGTGTCCAGGAGGCGGCGCTGCTCCGGCGCCATCAGGCGGTCGGCATTGCTGGGCTCCAGGGCCAAGACGCCCCGCAGGCGCATGGGGGCCTTGAGGGGCAGGTAAAGTACCGGGCTGCCGGCCAGGGTGTCGGTGCCCAGCCCCGCCGCCTCGCCATGGTCGAAGGCCCATTGGGCGATGCCCATGTCCACCGCGGCCAATCCCTTGGTGGAAGCCAGGGGCGGGGCCAGCTTGTCGTCGTCCTCACCGGCAAGGAGGAAGGCCGCCTTGCCCCCCAGTTCCGCTTCGAGGAAGTGTTCGCCGATTTCGGCAATCTGTTCCGGCATGAGGGCGGCGGACAGGCTGCGGGACATCTCATAAAGGGCCCGCACCCGCTCCTCCCGCCGGGTCGCCACCTGGGCCTGGTACTTGAAGCCGGCCATGAGCTGGCCAGTGATGAGACCCACCGCCAGCATGACCGCGAAGGTCATCAGGTACTGCACGTCGCTGACGGCAAAGGAGAAGCGCGGCTGAACGTAGAAGAGGTCGAAAATGAGCACAGACAGGAAAGAGGCCAGGACCGCCGGCCCACGCCCGAAGCGCACGGCGACAAGGAGGACCGCCAGCAGGAAGAGCATGACGATGTTGGCCAGGTCGAATACCTGGTAAAGGGGGGCGGCGATGGCCCCCGCCAGGCCACACACCCCTGCCGTCCAGACGTAGGCCTGCCAATCCCTGGCGACGCTCTCGACCACATCTTCGGCGTGCAGTTGGGGCCCCGTCTCCCCTTCGGTGCGGGCGACCTGGATCACGTCGAGATCCGGCGCAGCGTGCCCGACCCGGTCGGCAAAGGAGCGGTACCAGGGCCGCCAGGGACGCAGGTGGTCCCGGCCGACGATGATCTTCCCAAGGTTGTGGGTCCGGGCGTACTTGACGGCGGTCTCGATGGCATCGGCCCCCGACAGGGAGGCAGTCTGCGCCCCCAATTCCTGGGCCAGTTTGAGGTTGCGGAGAATGCCGTGGCGCTTGGCGTCCGGCAGGCGCTGGAGTTCCGGTGTCTCCACGTAGATGGCGTGCCAGGGCACCTCCAGCCGGCCGGCGATGCGGGCGGCTGTGCGCACGATCCGCTCGGAGCCTTCCCCCGGGCCAACGCAGGCCAGGAGTGAATCCCGGGTCTGCCAGACCGGAGCCACGAATTGCTCCCGCCGGTACTGGAGCATCTGGTCATCCACCCGGTCGGCGGTGCGGCGCAGGGCCAGCTCCCGCAAGGCAATCAGGTTGCCCTTGCGGAAGAAATTGCGGATCGCGCGCTCCGCCTGGTTCGGCAAATAAACCTTGCCGTCCTTGAGGCGTTGCAGCAGTTCGTCGGGGGGGAGATCAACCAGCACCACCTCGTCGGCGGCGTCGAAAGCCTTGTCCGGGACGGTCTCCCAGACCCGGATGCCGGTAATGCCGCTGACCACATCATTGAGGCTTTCCAGGTGCTGGACATTGACGGTGGAGTAGACGTCGATGCCGGCGGCGAGCAGTTCCTCCACGTCCTGCCAGCGCTTGGCGTGGCGGGAGCCCGGTACATTGGAATGGGCCAGCTCATCCACCAGGATGAGGGCCGGCTTCCTGGCCAGCGCTCCGTCCAGATCGAATTCCTCGAGAATGCGGTCCCGGTAGGGGATTTCCTTCATCGGCAGCCGTTCGATCCCGTCGGCCATGACCTCAGTTTCCATGCGGCCGTGGGTCTCGACGATGCCGATGACCACATCCACGTCCTGGAGCACCTGCTGCCGGGCGGCGCCCAGCATGGCGTAGGTCTTGCCGACGCCGGCGGAGGCGCCGAAGAAGATCTTCAGCTTGCCGCGCAGGGCGCGGGACTCCTCCTCCTGGATGCGGGCCAGGAGCTGGTCGGGATCAGGGCGGTCGCTGTCGGGAAGGTTGGACATGCTCATCTCGATTTAAGGAAGACTTGCCTCAGCAGCCTGAGCTTGGTGCGAAGGCCGAGCCGCTGGTTGGACAAGGCTTCCAGGAGGTCCAACGGGGGCCTTGATCACCAGTCGCCGCTCCGCCATCTGGGCCAGGACACGGGCCCGGACCAGCCGCGGGAAGGTCGCCTTGCAACGGGGAGAACAGGTCAGCTGTCGGCCGCAGACAAGGCCATGCAGCACCGGGTGGACCTCGTGAAGCGTACCGCAGACCGGGCAAACATGCAGGAACATGGCGGCCTCAGACTGTGCGCTCGGCATAGCGGGCCAGGGCGGCTGGCTGGTCGGCGATGCCGCGGGAAACCACGAAGGTTTCCCGGCCGGGCACGTTGCCCAGCGCTAGGGCGAGGCTGACGGCGGCTGTCCCGGTCACCGCCAGTCGGACCGTCTGGCCATCGTAATCGGCAAGGAACACCTTGATGGCCTCGACCCCCATGCCGGTTGCCGGGAAACTCAGCAGGATGGCGGGTTGTCCGGATTCCCGGGCCGCCATTTCCAGCGCGTCATTTCTCGAAGCGATGCCGATGCATAGGTACGTGTTCATGTTTCCTTTCCTTTCGATTGACCAGAAACCAGGCCATCCCGATGGGAACGGCAATGACGGCGATGGCTAGGAGGAAATTCAGTACGTCCATGGTCTTTGCCGTCTCACGGGACCAACCACGCTACCAATGTTAGGCAAGACGGTTTCAAGATTTCGACAAAATAAGGGGCATCGACGGTAAAAATTTCGTAAATATCGAGACCGCTTCCACCCATGGCCAGTCCGGCGATGCCATCATGCCGAAACCTGGCGGGCGAACAGTTTTTTGACCGCCAAGCGGGTGCCGCAGTCATGCAATTCCTTCCGAAACTGCCCATCCGAGAACAGGCGGGTGGCATCGGCCAGAATCCGGAGATGGTCGTCGGTGGCGGGCTTGGGGACAAGGAGTACCACGATGTCGGTGACCGGCTCGCCGTCCGGGGAGCCGAAGGGAATCGGCGACTTCAGGCGCAGGTAGGCCACCACGATCTGGTTGAGGCTATGGACCCTGGCATGGGGAATGGCGACGCCCTGACCCAGGCCGGTGGAACCGATCTGTTCCCGCCGGTCCAGGCAGTTCACCACCCACTCCCGGGAAAGACCTCGCTGGCACTCCATGTGCCGGCCGACGGCATCGAAGAGCTGGCTTTTGGTCGCCACGTCGAGGTCGAGGACGATATCGTCCGGGGTGAGCAGGTCGGCGATGGTGTTCACTTCACTATCCTCCTTGAAGCAATTGGACCGCCGGCATGCTTCCGGCGGCAACGGATCGGGGCGCCCCTACCCGCCCTTCCGCGGAAGGAGTAGGGACTGCCTTCCTTCCCGATCAGAAAGTCTTGGATAGGGACAATACGGCGATATTCCGTCCGGCATCCCTGGTCTTGGTTCCGTTCCAGGTTCCCGCGTTGGTAATGCTGTTGCTGAAACAGTAGAACTCAGTGTTGCTGCACTTGCCCTCGGCATCGGTCCCAACGTAGGAGGCGCCGACCACCCAACCGTTGATGTCCTTGGTCGCGCCGATCTTCCAGTCGGTATAACTGCCGTTGTAGGACGAGCCATCGGCATTGATGTACCGGAAGTCCTTCATGAACAGGTGACCGACATGGCCGTTGATGCCCCAGCCATCGCCCAGATCGTAGTTCGCAGACAGTTCCAGGTAGCCGGTACCCTGGGTCTCAGGCAGCTTGAAGTAGTCGGTGACGGCATAGGAATACTTCAGGGTGACGAATTTCCAGCTGCCGGCCACGTAGAGTTCGCCGTTCTTTACAACGCCGTTGGCGGTCTTGCCGGGGTGCTTTGCGTTCAGGGTGGCATTGCTGAACTCGGAACCCGGATAGTAGTAATACAGCCCACCGACATCCAAGCCGAAAGCGCCGAAGCTAGTCTTGTAGCCGCCGTAGAAGTCCATCTCCAGATTGCCCTGGGGATAGCCGGCCCCCTCGTTCACGTTCGAATTCCAGTTGCCGGCGTAGAAACCGCTGGAATGGCTATAGTCGAAGCCGCCCTGCAGCGCCGGCCGGCTGAAAGTCTGGTCGATGCCGCGGAAACGGTAGCTGCTGACCAGGCCGACGTTGCCGGTAAAGGTATGTTCGCTTGCCGGCGCCGCATCCTGGGCGAAGGCCGAGGCCGAAAGAGCGGAGGCCAGGGCCATGGCAGCGAATGCAGGGGCCGATAGCGGATATTTCTTCATGTACTTCTCTCCATCATCATGGTGTTATTGGCAAGGGAAAGTGAAACGCGACAGCTATTCAGCGTTCAGCGGCGGCTTTCGACGGACGGCGGAAAAGCCTGAGGACGCAACCGGACCCTGGGCCGCAACGTGAAGAGCCGGGGAATGGACGCAGGGGCCGATGGTCCCGAATCGCCGCTTGGAGCACCGTTTTGGAAAGGACCGCACTGCAGTAGGGTCGCCCCGAGAACTGCAGCTGTTCGACCAGCCGGAAGCCTTGGCTTCGGTAGTAGCCGATCAGATGGGCTGCCGCTTCCGGCGTATTCAGGGCCAGGCTGCCGTAGCCGAGATCGCGGGCTAGGCAGGCTGCCACGTGCAGCAGCGCCTTTCCGATGCCCTGGGCCTGGAAACGGGGATCGACCGCCAACTGCCGGACGCTGGCGACGCCGGCCTGGCGGTAGTGCCGGCTGTCGGAGGCGGCGTCCGGCGCAGACAGGGTGATCGTGCCGACGATGCAGTCCCCCGCCACGGCGACGAAGCAAACGCCGCCGCCGACCCGACGGCGCGTTGTTTCAGACGTCTGGTTGGCGCATGTACAGGCAATTCCCATGTCCAGAAGCCTGGCGAAGGCACGGTGCAACATGCCGGTTATCTGCTCCAGGCAATCGCCGACCCGGAGCGGCCGCAATCGGATATTCTCGGGCAAGCACGGCTGGCTGGAGCCGGCACGGGACGCGGTCCCCATGGCCAGCCTCACCCCGCTTCTCTTGGCAGCCAAGCTCACTTCAGTCCGTCGAGAGCAAGGTTGAGCTTGAGCACATTGACCCGGGGCTCGCCGAAGACGCCCCATTGGCGGTCTTCCGTGTGTTGCCGGACCAGGGTCCGGAGGTCCGCCTCCGCCATATGGCGTTCCCGGGCGACCCGGGGAAGCTGGTACTCGGCCGCGTCCGGGCTGATGTGGGGATCGAGGCCGCTGGCCGAAGCGGTGACCAGGTCGGCGGGAACCGGCCGGGTATTGCCCGGTTCGGCCGCCCTCAGGGCTTCGACCCGGCCCTTCACTGCATCGGCCAGGGCCGGATTGAGGGGCCCCTGGTTGGAACCGGAGGAGGCCGCCCCGTTATAGGGCTGGGGCGAAGTGGGGGATGGACGGCCCCAGAAGTGCTTGAGATCGGTGAAGTTCTGCCCGATCAGGGACGACCCCACGGGCTTCCCTTCCTTGACGATGAGGCTGCCGCCTGCCTGCTCCGGGAAAGCCGCCTTGGCCACGCCCGTAACCACCAGGGGATAGGCGACGCCGGTGACGGCGGAGAGCAGGACGAAGAGGGAAACGGCGGGACGTATCAGGGTTTTCATGGTGAGTCTCCTTTCTCAGGCCAGCCCGACGGCGGCGATCAGCAGGTCGATGACCTTGATGCCGATGAAGGGCACGACGATGCCGCCCAGGCCGTAGATGGCCAGGTTCTGGCGCAGCAGGGTGGCCGCGCCCAGAGGCCGGTATTTCACCCCCTTCAGGGCCAGGGGGATGAGGAAGATGATGATGAGGGCGTTGAAGATCACCGCCGACAGGATGGCCGAGGACGGGCTCGCCAGGTCCATCACGTTTAGCGCTTCCAGCTGCGGGTAGGTGCTGACGAAAGCCGCCGGAATGATCGCGAAGTACTTGGCAATGTCGTTGGCGATGGAGAAGGTGGTCAGCGACCCGCGGGTCATGAGCATCTGCTTACCGGTTTCCACCACCTCGATGAGCTTGGTGGGGTTGGAGTCCAGGTCCACCATGTTGCCGGCCTCCTTGGCCGCCTGGGTGCCAGTGTTCATGGCCACCGCCACGTCGGCCTGGGCGAGCGCCGGCGCGTCGTTAGTGCCGTCGCCGGTCATGGCCACCAGCCGGCCTTCGGCCTGGTATTGGCGGATGAGGGCGAGCTTAGCTTCGGGCGTCGCTTCCGGCAGGAAGTCGTCCACCCCGGCCTCGGCCGCGATGGCAGCGGCGGTGACCCGGTTGTCGCCGGTGACCATGACCGTCTTGATGCCCATCTTCCGGAGTTCGGCGAAGCGCTCCTTGATGCCACCCTTGACGATGTCCTTGAGTTCGATGACCCCCAGGACGCGGGTGCCGTCGCAGACCACCAGAGGCGTGCTGCCCCGGCGGGCCACCTCTTCCACCCTGCCGGCCACGGAGGGCGGGAACATGCCGCCCAGGGCCTCCACGTGCTTCCTGATGGCGTCGGCGGCGCCCTTGCGGATTTCCCGGCCGGTCATATCGACGCCGCTCATGCGGGTCTGGGCCGAGAAATGCACGAAGTGGGCGTCGAGGGCGTGGATGTCCCGCTCCCGCAACTGGAAGCGCTGCTTGGCCAGGATGACGATGGAGCGGCCCTCCGGCGTCTCGTCGGCGAGGGACGCCAACTGGGCGGCGTCGGCCAGTTCGGACTCGGTCACCCCATCGGCGGGCAGGAAGGCGGATGCCTGGCGGTTGCCCAGGGTGATGGTGCCGGTCTTGTCCAGGAGCAGCACATCCACGTCACCGGCCGCCTCCACCGCCCGCCCGGAGGTGGCAATGACGTTGGCCTGCATCATGCGGCTCATGCCGGCCACGCCGATGGCAGAGAGCAGCCCGGCGATGGTAGTGGGGATGAGGCAGACCAGCAGGGCGAGGAGCACCGTGATGGTGATGGGGGTGCCGGCCTTGGCCACCTCGACGCTGAACATGGAGTACGGCAGCAGGGTGACGATCACCCCCAGGAAGACGATGGTGAGCGCCACCAGGAGGATGGTCAGGGCGATCTCGTTGGGCGTTTTCTGGCGCTTGGCGTTTTCCACCATGGAAATCATGCGGTCCACGAAGGTCTCGCCGGGATTGACCGTCACCCGCACAACGATCCAGTCGGACAGGACCCGGGTGCCGCCGGTGACGGCGGAAAAATCGCCGCCGGATTCCCGGATGACCGGCGCCGATTCACCGGTGATGGCCGACTCGTCCACTGAGGCCACGCCTTCAATCACCTCGCCGTCGGCAGGAATCACCTCATGGGCCTGCACCAGGACCACGTCGCCCTTCCCGAGGTCGGTGGCTTGGGCCATCTGCCACTTGGCGCCGTAGTGGGGCTCGTAGAGCTTCTTCGCCCAGGTTTCCTTCTTGAGGCCCTTGAGGGCGGCGGCCTGGGCCTTGCTGCGGCCTTCCGCCAGGGCTTCCGCGAAATTGGCGAAGAGGACGGTGAACCACAGCCAGAGCGCCACCATCAGAATGAACCCGGCCGGCGCCTCGCCCTGGCCCTGGAGGGCTTGAATCCAGAGGAGGGTGGTCAGGATACTGCCCACATACACCACGAACATGACCGGGTTGCGCCACTGCACCGACGGGTTGAGCTTCAGGAAGGCCTCGCGGATGGCAGGCAGGGCGAGGCTCGGGTCGAACAAGGTGAAGCTCCTGCGCTTCAAGTGGGTTTCCGGAGCGTGGCCGGATTGGGCGGCGGACCGCTGATCAATGGAAATGGTTTTTTCAGTCATGACTGTCTCCCCCGCTTCACTGACCGGCCCAGAGCGCCAGGTGCTCGATGACGGGACCCAGGGCCAGCGCCGGGACATAGTTCAGGAGGCCCACCAGGAGCACGACCCCCATCACTAAGACGACGAACAGGGGGCCGTGGGTGGGCAGGGTGCCGGCGCCGACGGAAACGCGCTTTTTGGCGGCCAGGGACCCGGCCATGGCCAGCACCGGCACGATGACGCCAAAGCGGCCGAACCAGACGGCGATGCCCAGCAGGGTGTTGTAGAAGGGTGTGTTAGCGGACAGCCCGGCGAAGGCGCTGCCGTTGTTGTTGGCGGCGGAGCTGAAGGCGTAGAGGATTTCCGAGAAGCCGTGGGCGCCCGGGTTGGCGATGCCGGCCCGGCCGGGCTCGGCCATCACGGCGATGGCGGTGCCCATCAGGACCAGGAGCGGCGTCACCAGGATGGCGATGGAGGTCATCTTCATCTCGTAGGCCTCGATCTTCTTGCCCAAGTATTCCGGGGTGCGGCCGATCATCAGGCCGGCGATGAACACGGCCATGATGGCAAAGACCAGCATGCCGTAGAGGCCGGAACCGACGCCGCCGAAGACCACTTCGCCCAACTGCATGCCAATGAGGGGTACCAGGCCGCCCAGGGGCGTGAAGGAGTCGTGCATGGCATTCACTGCGCCGCAGGAGGCGGCGGTGGTGATGGCGGCGAAGAGGCCGGATTCGGCGATGCCGAAGCGGGTTTCCTTCCCTTCCATGTTGCCCGCAGCCGGATCGACGCCCAGCTGGGTCAGGAGGGGATTGCCCTGCTGCTCGAAGTGCATGGCGGACACGGCGAGGACGACGAACAGGAGGGTCATGGCGGCCAGCACCGCCCAGCCCTGACGGGTATCCCCCACCATGCGCCCGAAGGCATAGCAGAGCGCCCCTGGGATCAGGAAGATGGATAGCATCTGGACGAAGTTGGACAGGGGCGTCGGGTTCTCGTAGGGATGGGCCGAGTTGGCGTTCATGAAACCGCCGCCGTTGGTACCCAGCGTCTTGATGGCCTCCTGGGAAGCGACCGGCCCCATGGGAAGCGTCTGGATCTGGGTTTGGGCCGGTTCGGTAACCGCGTTGCCCTTGTCGTCCTTCACCGGCTGGCCGGCTTCATCCCGCTTGGGGTTGTCGTACTGGGTGATCTCCAGGGTGGTCACGTCCTTGTAGGCGTCGAAGTTCTGTATGGAGCCCTGGCCGACCAGGAAAACGGCGTAGACGATGGAGATGGGCAGCAGTACCCAGAGGGTGACGCGGGTGAGGTCCACCCAGGCGTTGCCGACGGTCTTGGCCGTGTGGCGGGCAAAGCCGCGGATGAGGGCGATGACCACGGCGATGCCGGTGGCGGCGGACAGGAAGTTCTGAACCGCCAGCGCCAGCATCTGGGTCAGGTAGCTCATGGTCGACTCGCCGCCGTAACCCTGCCAGTTGGTGTTGGTGACGAAGGAGAGCGCCGTGTTGAAGGCGGAATCCGGGTTGACGTTGGGCAAGGACTGGGGATTCAACGGCAGCCAAGCCTGCAGGCGCTGCAGCCCATAGACGGCCAGGACGCCAAGGAAGTTGAAGAGCAGGATGGCCAAGGCGTACTTCAGCCAGCCCATCTCCTCATCCTGGCGGATGCCGCACAGGCGGTAAAGGGGACGCTCGACGCTTCCGCAAAGGTGCAGGCGTCCCTCCATCACGTCGGCGATATAGCTCCCCAGGGGCTTGACCGTGAGCAGGAGGATGCTCAGGAAGAGAGAGAGAAGAATCCAGGCATGGGAGGTCATGAGAAGTCCTCCGGGTTGAGCAAGGCCGCCACCAGATAGACCAGCAGTCCGATGGCAACGATGGCGCTGAGAATGTGAAGCCAGGTCATTTGGGGCCTCCCAGCCGGGCACAGCCGGCGGCAAGGCCCGCCATCAGGGCGAAGAAGAGACCGATGGCGGCGAGAAAGACGAAATCCATAAGCAAGCTCCGTGTAGGTAATGCCACACGATCATGCTAGGAATTCGGCTATCAAAATATTCAAAAAAGAGCGGGGTGGAACTGTAAAAAGGCCGTAAAAATGGCGGCAGATGAGTGTTTTCGAGAGATGGAAGTGGCCATCTGAGTCGAAAGGAGGGGCTGGCAGCGGCGAGCCTGCTCAGCGCGCCCCTTCCGACCATCAGGCGGTTGAAGGTTGGAGTGCGATGATGGCCATGCCAGCGAGGGCAATGGCCGCCCCTGAGATGTCCCATTGAGTCAAGGGAACGCCATCCACAAACCTGAGCCAGAGCAACGCAACGGCGATATACATGCCGCCATAGGCCGCGTACGTTCTGCCAGCGGCAGATGGGTGTAACGTCAGGAGCCAGGCAAACAGGGCTAGCGAAATGGCCGAGGGGATCAGCAGATACAGAGGCCTGCCCTGTCTGAGGACAAGCCAAGGCAGGTAACACCCAATGATTTCGGCCAGGGCGGCCAAGGCAAACAAGAAGCTGAGGCGTAAGAGTTCCAATGCAGACTCCGATGCGATTTGGGTACGACTTTGGCATACGGATCAATGCAGGTCGCCGGGTTCAATTACTGCCTTGTACCAAGCAGCGTGAATCAGCTCGCCACCGGCTACAGACAGCAAGCGCTGCACAGTGGTCCTTCATGGAATGCAGCTTCACCGTCCGCTTAGACCGAATTGTTTGCGTAGGCCATCCGTTCGGCGCCGACGGCAACGCCTGCGCTGGCCTTTACCCCCTTGGAAATCCAGCTGCTCGATCGCCTGATCCACGACCGGCCGGCACCAGGTCACCACCAGCGTCCTCTATCCTCCTATGTCATCCGGCTAGCCCGCCTCGGTGGGTACCTGGCCCGTACCCACGACCCACCCCCTGGCAATGCCGTTATTTGGCGCGGCATGAACCGGCTCACTGACATCGAATTGGGATTCGCCCTGGGGGCTCAAATTGTGGGTAATTCAAAGGTTCGCCGGGCGCTTACAATGAGCCTGCATGTGCTCGCCTACAATCTGAAGCGAATGATGAAAATCTTGGGAGTCGGGGGCCTCATGGGAGCTCTGCAGGCCCGGTAGGGCCTTATTGCCTCATTTCAGCTGCGCCACCCTCGGCTGATTCCTTGGGCTGGCAGCGAACGGCTTTCCGGCATTCGCCTGCCAGCAAGCACGTGTCCACGGCGTTTTTGCACAGCCTGGACCCCAAGCGGAAATTGCCGAGTTGGGAAAGCGGACGGTCAAGACCGTCGGAATTCATCGGCCTTGCACAGTTTTGTGCGCAAGTCCGGTGAAATGATGGGTTGGGCCGCATTCGCCCTGCTCACCCGATCTTTTCCGCGTCGTAGTAATTGTTTTCGCCCTTGTCCGTAGACGTAGCGATAACGCGAAAACCTGCATCCCGGAGCAATTCAACATAACGCTCTTGCCCAAGGGATGAGCACTCAAGCCCGGTATTCAGGTCGTTCCAGGTGCCGATCCGGATAGGGGCCGTGAACAAGAACCGGCCTTTCGGTATCAGTATTCCGGCGACACGGGAAATCAAGGCAGCCTGGTCAGAATCCGATAGCAAGAAGAGGAGACCTATCGCGATAGCGCCATCGTACCTCCGACCAAAGAAGTCACTCTCTTGTACTCTTGAACATTGAACCGGAATACAGGGGAAGCGTGACCGGAATTCGGCGACCAAGGTTGGCGAGCTATCAACAGCCCAAAGTTGCAGCCCCACTGCATCGAGAACGCGCGTTATTGGATAGCCACCGCCACATGCCAACTCGATGACCGTCGCGCCCCGGCTGAGAGAGCGAGCCCATTGATCCACCACCTCGGAGCCGATTGGTGATGCGTCCCGGCCTCGTAAGAATTCCTGCGCTCTAACTTCATATGCTTCAGCAGAATCCATCCCTGATTATCTCCATGCTGGTCTTGCGGCCCAACGTTCGCCATAGCCGGCAGCAAGAAGCAGGGCGACGAAGGCGCGCCGGTTTTCACTGCCCGCGTTGATGGCGTTGCTATGCGTCATTGTTTCATTGGCTGCATTAAGTGCGCGATGGCCCCGGTAGGGTCTGCCACGGCACAGATGCGACCAACATCCGGTACGTCATGCGGGGGCACAACGACACTTCCTCCGAGTAAGGAGGCTTGCTTGGCACATTCATCAATATCCTCGACCGCAATATAGGAGTGCCAATAAGCCCCTTTGCCCGGGGTGTCAGTTGTCGGATTCATCATTCCGGCAACATCTTGGCCATTCTTCTGAAATAGGGTGTAGATACCGAATGGGCCTGCATCAACTTCCTTGCGTGTCCACCCGAACAGTTTGCTGAAAAAAGTACCGCTGCTCTTCTGATCGGGGGTAACCAGTTCGTGCCAAATGAATGGGGTCTGTTCAGGCATAGGGCTTCCTTCTCCGATGTGTCATGGCGCATAACGTGGGAGGTAAGCGGACTGCCGCGCGGGGCGGAACAGGAAAACCAAGGTGGGTGTTCGGCAGGTCCGCTTGTCCGCAGGGTTAGAACTCATTCCCGGCACGCTCCTTTACTTTGGCCAGAAGACGAATAGACAGGTCTTCGTCGTTCGCTAGTTCGGCAATTCCGAAGACGGACATGACTCCGACGAACTCAGCAAAAGCGAGAACTTCAAGAACTTCGTCCAGAGAGTAATTCGGTTCGATACCATCGCTCGTGTTCCAACGTTGAACGTGAAGCCCGCCTGTGTGGGTGTAGGCGCACATTGAATCCCAGCCCTTCGCTTTTATCCGCGAAAGCGCTTTTTCCGAAAAGCCTGGCGTTTTCTCGACGGCGGAGAGGAGTTCGTTAATTCGTGGCGGCTCCTCGCCACGGAGGTATTTATCGATCTCTGCATCGGATGCGCAATGCGCGAGCCATTGACCACGAATATAAGCTTCAAACTGGCTTCGAATGAGTGAAAAACTTGAAGCAAACAGACGGTGCTCGATAAGTACGACAATTGCATGGTGATGGTCTTGAGCGATGGCGAAGCACGATCCCGCGGCCCGCGTTCGATTGCTAGCCGGAAGAGGTTTCTCGTGGACGGCGAGTCGTAACCATTCCACATACTCGCCTGCGTCTTGAATGCGTTCAGATGGGACCATGAGTTCTAACAGATATTAAACGGGCCGTCTGGGTCCGTATATGAATTGATATCCATGCACCCATTATGTCGCCGGGATTGCCTGTGGGGCAAGGAAATAGCCGCGGCTGCGTCCGTATAACAACTCCAATAACACGGACGCCAGGAAGGAGGCAGAGATGTCCGCTACCGGGACAAAGCCTCAATGGCCGGTCATGGCCGAACTGAGACGAAACTGCTCTTTCATCGCGCCCGCCAGAAAGCAGATAGCGCCAGCAGGATTGCCGCGTTGTGGTCAGCTGACTCCAGCGGAAATGGTTATCACTCCAGATTACACAGCAAAACCAAAGCGAGATCACAAAACATTTGCGGAGAGCGGCATTGGTTAGCGCATAAACGCGGGGCCGGCCAGCGCTAGCAGGACCGGCCAGGGGGAGCCGACCAGGCCCATCTGCGAGCGTTAGCGAGTTGGGCCAGGTTGGGGGGAAGGCGGATTTATCGCCGGACCCCGGGTGCAGGGCGGCAGCCTTGCGGGGGGAGCCGCCGGCAAGGCCCCCCATCTGCGAGCCAAGACATAAGACTGGCCATCTGCGAGACCGCTTGCGGCCGAGTTGGCCAGGCGTTGTCGCCGGCGAGTTGGGGGGCCGCGTCCGAGCGGGGGGCGAAGCCCCGGGGGGCGCCGCAGGCCGACTGACTGGCGGGTGCGCAAAGCGCCCCCGGCAGGAGGGAGCCCACGCGTGGAGCGAAGCGCAAGGCGTGGGCTCCCTCCTGAAAGGAGGGAGGACTGCGAGCCCCCCTGCTAAGCCCGACAAGGAGCGCAGCGACCCAGGGCGCGGAGCCTTGCTGCAGCAAGGCGGAGGGCAAGTGCCAACGGCACGCGCAGCCACGGCAAGGAGCGCAGCGACCCAGTGGCGGAGAAATGAAACCGCCAATTTTTTCTATAGGCCCTTGCGTATACAACTCCGTACGTGACTTAACCGAGAGAGGAACGGAGTATGAATCGGAGTGGAACACCAGAGGCTCTGGCCGGATACCAGGGTACAGGAAGACAAGTTGGGGCAGAAAATGCAGCCAGAGTCGCGGCGTGGACATACGCCTGGGGTTGGACCACAGAACCCGTTATCCAGGCGCTACTAGGAGTAAAGCGGCGGCCATGTCGTGATCTGGTGCGCAGAGGTGTGCTCCAGCAGATCACGCCTCCCCCAGGGCACCTGACTGCATATATCGTTGGCAGTGCCTGGCTGCCGAAAGCCCTGGAGCGATTTGAAAAAACGCATGGCTTTTTGATTGATTACCCATACCCGAGGACAGCGATTCCTTTCTCCGCATATGGCTCGCATAGCCATCAGGTTCAACTGATCGCCCTGGCACAGTTTAATCAGCGATACGGCCAGATCATTGCCGAGCGAGTGCTTCGCAAGCAGTCGACGAAGGAAGCTGTTCCTGATTTCATCTTCCGCGTTCGGGGAAAGGTTGAGTGGCACGAGGTCGAACTATCGCCTAAGTACACCGAGCGGCTGTTCTTCCAACTCCAGGAACGGGAATCCGCCCGTCGGGCTGGGCGGTTCACCAAACTAGTCTGGTGGTGCGCTCGTCCTGGGATCGCCGACAATCTAACAGCCGCCCTCAATCGAGAGAGAATTCCCTACGTCCAGCGACGCGGCGATGGACGAATCGTTCGAGATGACACAATGGAAGGCTGGAACCCAGCCCAACTGCGAAAGGCCAGCAAGATCCTATTGGTTGATGATATGAAGAGCGACCCTGTTGAATTCAATAATTGTCGGATTAACTTCTCGGAACCAATAAAGCAGGAAGGATTTGCCTAGGCATATCTATGAATAAGGACAACTAGCGTCCCGACCGTCCCAGTTCGCCCCTGAGCAGAAGTACGGCATGCTGAAACGCCAACTTTCAGAAGTTGACTCAAAACGCGACCAGCTGTTTGAGTTTGTCGGGGGGCACCAGGAGGGGAGAGTCTTTGACTCTCCCCTGCTTTCATCGACCTGTCGTCGTTATCAATAAACGGATCGACATTACAAAAGCCATTTGTACCACCAAGCTGATCTTTCCGCGGATGTAATATCTTCTGCTGTATAAGCTCGGCAGTTATTACTGCTCGTCCGTATTACTCGATTGAGCTTTTCAAGCTCGCTATGGGTCGGATTCCGGTAGAAGAATGAATCATCCGAGAACGGTGCGACAGCCCTGTATATAAATCCTTCATCGATGCTGCCGATAACGATACTCAAGTTATTTGATACAGTGCATGACGCGATATGTTGTGTAGTTTGATTTTCCACCACTACCGCATCACTAACCGCCTGCTCAATTGTTGGCTTTGGCAGAAAACATGAATTAACGAGTGCCATATAACCAAAGAGCAGAACTAATATCAATAAAACTCTGACACAATATTGACTCTTACCATTGAGCTGTCTCAGCTCGCCAAAGGTGCAGTCAAAAATCAGATCAAGCATAATTCCCTCATGCCTCCCTACGACGAGACAGACCTGGCCACTGACGAGATGCAAGCGAGCGTCCATGGATTTGCCGTGGATACTTTCGGTGATCCAACCCGGGCCGAAGCCTGGCTTAACGCACCAAACTTGGCACTCGGCGGTGCCAAGCCAGCAGACCTGCTATCGACTGTCTCTGAGGTCAAAGATGTGACGCGGATCCTCGGGACTATCGCCCTCGGCGGTTCCGCGTAGCTTTGCGCATAAGAACTACCGGAGGGGAAAACTCCCCTCCCCTTTTCCGGCCTATGATCCCGTCGTCGGGCTACGCTCGGCACGGGTAGTTGCTATGCGCAGCTGCGGCCAGGTGGAGTGCCAGATGAAAAGTCTGGCACCCCTTCGGATAACGCTATTGGCGGCGAGTAAAATGGACCCATGCCTCTATCATTCCAGCCCAAAGCCAAAAGCGTGGTGATGTGCGACTTCTCCGGGTTCGTCGTGCCGGAGATGGTAAAAACTCGGCCGGTGGTCGTCATTGCCAAACATAAACGCAACCCCCAGCTCGTGACGGTTGTCCCGCTAAGTACGACTGTGCCCACCGTTCTCGAGGACCACCACCACGAGCTGAGCAAGAACCCCTTGCCCGACAAGCCGCATATCACCTGCTGGGCAAAGTGCGACATGGTGGCAACCGTGTCCCTGCAGCGCCTTGACCGCTATCGGATCCACGGAACGAGGAACTACGTTGTTCCGGTCATTAGCGAGGCCGATTTCCAGGCAATCCGCCACGGCGTAATCGCTGCCCTTGGCCTCTCTCACATTGCCTCCACGACAGCATAGGGACGGGAAATGGGGGTTTTTTCCCCGCTATTCCCCTCTATGCTCCCACCCAAAAAATTTGCTATTGGCCCCGATATCGCCAATAATTGGAGTGTTCCCTTCGGGGGCTTGTGAGACTTCCACGAGTTGGAAGCCAGTACCGACACTCGGCGATGACAAGCCTGTCGGCACTGTGATCGGGGCGCTTTTTAGCGCCCCTTGTCTTTTCTACCTACGGCATTCCCACAGATCTTCTTTGGTCGCATCCGCGTCTACCTAGCTTCGTTGAAGCTCTGCAAGAGCATGGGTAAAGGGTATCGCTGGCAGCACAGGCCTTCGCACCTCTGGGCAGCAGATCACGCCGGCTGATCTGATGTAGTGGCAAGGGCTAACGCTCCTAGTGCTCGTAACCCGCCGCATGGCGAGCTAGCGAGAGGCTGCGACTACGCGGGTTCAACGTCTTGGAATGGCCCCACCTGGGGCCGTTCGTCTTTTAGCGACAGGTGAGGTGTAGTGAACCACTACACCTCCGGTAGTTGCTATGCGCAACCAGGCTAGAGCGCCGGACTGTTAATCCGTCGCACTGACGACTACACTAATTTGGTTGAACCCCTGCAAGAGCATGAGGCGAGGGCATAGTCGGTAGCGCCGGCCTTCGCGCTTCAGGGCAGCAGACCAAACCGACAGGTCTGAAGTAGAGGCTGGGATAAGTTCCCTGGTGCTCGGACCCCGCCGCACGGCGAGCTAACGAGAGGCTGCGACTACGCGGGTTCAACATATTGGAATGGCCCTACTTGGGGCCATTCGTCTTTCGGAAACGGATGGTGTAGTGAACCACTACACCTCCGGTAGTTGCTATGCGCAGGATGGTGGAGCAACGGACTGCCAATCCATAGCCCGGACAATTTCCACGTTGAGAAACTCTTACTGCACGGAAGTACAGCACTCAGCCAAAGTTCAGGTCGAGGGCGCGCTGCTTCACCTGTGCTGCTCTAACCAGTGCGGGAGCGATGAAAAACATGCGCTCTTGCGAACGCCTGCCAGTCCAGACCAGACTACGCGATTGATCCTGACGCATGCGCTTGACTGCGAGCCCCCTGTCCTTCTGTTTGACCTTGAGAGCGTAAGATTTCATGGCCGATTCCAGCAACTTGCTCAAATGGTGAGCTGACTGCACCGGAGGTGCAACCGGACACTTCTTTTGGGCTGCTTCATCGCGTCGTGAGATTGTAGTGGTTCACTACACCTCTAGCGGTATGGGCCAACGTGGCCACGCGGGAAGAACTGCACGTTAGCAACATCAGCTGCCGTCCGGGCGCACACATTGTTTTCCATGTCGAACATCGGGCCATATCCCGCCTCAATCATAGCCCGAGAGAATTTGGCTACGATCTCCGGGATGCTATCGCTGGGCTGGGGCCTGAACTGGTGGCCGGTGAGCACCACTTGCTCGGGATTGGCGCACAAGACACCTCCACCGAATTCGTCGCCATACAACGAAACGTAGCCGCTATGCGTTCCGAGATTGACTTTGGCTTCTATGATTAGCCCTACGGGGGTACGGGCAATGCTGTCAATCCGAAAGGGGCCGCTAATCATGTGATGTTGTCCTGGTAGCGAGGCGGGTAAGTATGGGCAGCTATCCGGGGCTCTGCAAGGGATGCACTCGTGTTGCTGATGCTGGTCTCCGTCGACCAGCTATCCGGTTACGACTGACCATCAGCGCTGTCGCTGACCAGGAATCAATGTCTGCTCACGATCTTGGAGAAATGCCCGGGTTCGACCCTAACCGGAACTTGCCGCCTCAGAGAAACGGACGTTCAACGATGAAAGTAACCGGACGCTGCGCGGGGCGGATTGATGCAGCCTAAAAGCGGGTGTTCGGCGGTCCGGTTGACTGATGGGATGGACTCCCCCGTCTTTTCAGCGCCCAATGGGCGTTGCCGGTGCTCATGGGGATGGGGATCGGTCGTCGACGAGAGGAGTCCGAAATGCATGCTACTACCGTGGCCGT
>DATFAA010000007.1:0-133896 GCA_035255045.1 Rhodocyclaceae bacterium
CGAGTTTAGCGAGCCGCCCGGCCGCCCGAGTAGCGCAGGGAACCCGGGCAACGCCCGGGCGCGCAACCAGGGGTCGCCTTTTCTTTGGTGACTTTCTTTTGGCGAAGCAAAAGAAAGTTACACGCCGGTCAACGGCGGAAACCAGCGCCTGAGGAGACCCAAAAACCATGAAGCTCCAAACCGACCCCCACCTCTCCCTCCTCCCTCTCCCCCGTTTCCTCCAGATCGAGCCGGTGGGCCAGTGCAACCTCCGCTGCCGCATGTGCCCCATCGCCTTCCGCCAGGACGGTCCGCCCTGGGGCCCGCCGGCCTTCATGGACCCCGCCCTGTTCAGGCGCCTCCTCGACCAGTTCGACGACCTGGAAGAGCTTCACCTCCAGGGCCTGGGCGAGCCCTTCATGCACCCGGCCTTCTTCGACCTGGTGCGCTACGCCGTGAAGAAGGGCATCAAGGTGTCCACCAACACCAACCTCACCCTCCTCACCACCCGCCGAGCCAGGGAATGCGTGGAGAGCGGCCTCGACACCCTGCACGCCTCCATCGACGGGGCCACCGCCGAGACCTACGAGTACATCCGCCGGGACGGCAATTTCCGCAAGGTGATCGCCAACCTGGACCGCCTCGTGGCCGCCCGGGCCGCCGCCGGCAGCGCCACGCCCCATGTCCGCATGGTCGCCGTGGCCATGCGCCGCAACCTGGAGGAGCTGCCCGCCATCGTGAAGCTGGCCCGGGAACACGGCGTCGATACGGTCTTCGTCCAGCACCTCTGCCACGACTACCGGGAGGGCACCCTGCCCGCCCACTACCACGCCATGCGGGACTTCATCGCCGCCGAGAGCCTGGAGAACGAGGCCCCCGAGCGCCTGGCCGGGGTCTTCGGGGCAGCCCAGGGCCTGGCCGCCGAGCTGGGGGTGGACCTGCGCCTGCCGCCCCTCATCCGCCAGGGCCCCAGGAAGCCCAATCCCCTGGGCTGCGACTGGCCCCACCGGGGCGCCTACCTGAGCTACAAGGGCGAGGCCATGCCCTGCTGCATGGTCAGCACCCCGGACCGCATGAAGCTCGGCGACATGGCGAAGGAGAGCGTCGTCACCGTCTGGAACGGCCGCCAGTACAGGGAATTCCGGGCGGCCCTGGCTTCCGGCCAGCCGCCGGAGATCTGCCGCGGCTGCGGCATCTACAACGGGACCTTCTGATGCGAGCCGACCATACCGACCACACCCCCGCCCGCTCCCCGGCCCCGGCCTCCTCGGGCTGGGAAAGGGGCGAGGCCTATCCCCGCGTCGCCGTCTTCCGCGCCCTCCAGCTCGGCGACCTGCTGTGCGCCGTGCCGGCCCTGCGGGCCCTGCGCCACGCCCTGCCCACCGGCCATATCACCCTCATCGGCCTGCCCTGGGCCCGGGATTTCGCCCGCCGCATCGGCTACGTGGACGACTTCATCGAATTCCCCGGCTTTCCCGGCATGCCGGAGCGGGAGCCCGACCTCCTGGGCCTGCCGGACTTCTTCGCCGCCACCCGGGAACGGCACTTCGACCTGGCCATCCAGATGCACGGCAGCGGCGGCCTCACCAATCCCCTGGTGGCCCGCCTGGAGGCCGAGCACATGGCCGGCTTCTTCATCCCCGGCGCCTGGTGCCCGGACCCGGACCTCTTCATCCCCTGGCCCGAGGACCTGCCGGAGGCCCGGCGGCTCCTCGCCCTGGCGGAATTCCTCGGGGCCCCGGCCCGGGGCGAGCACAGCGAGCTGCCCCTCTATCCTGAGGAGCAGGACGACTTCGCCGAGTTGCGCCACCAGCTGCCCGTCGGTGCCAAGGGCTATGTCTGCATCCACCCCGGCGCCCGGCTGGCCTCCCGGCGCTGGTCACCGGAGCGCTTCGCCCGGGTGGCCGACGGCCTGGCGGCGGACGGCTTTTCCATCGTCCTCACCGGCACCCGGGACGAGGCCCCCATCCTGTCGGCGGTGCGGGAGGCCATGGCGGCCCCGGCCATCGACCTGGCCGGCCACACCAGCCTCGGCACCCTGGCCGCCCTGGTGGCGGAAGCCAGGCTGGTGGTATGCAACGACACCGGCATGTCCCACGTCGCCGCCGCCGTCGGCACCCCCAGCGTGGTGGTGGCCTGCGGCTCCGACCCCGAACGCTGGCGCCCCCTGGACCAGGCCCGCCACCGGGTGCTCTGGCACCCGATGGCCTGCCGCCCCTGCGGCTTCGAGCACTGCCCCACCGGCCACGAGTGCGCCGCCGGGGTCGAGGCCGAGGCCGTCGTCCTGGCAGCCCGCCAGCTCCTTTCCGCCAGCCCGGAGAAACGCCATGTCGCCCCCTAAGCTGCGCATCCTCACCTGGCATGTGCACGGCAATTACCTCTATTACCTGACCCAGGTGCCCCACACCTTCTACGTCCTCTCGGACGCCGCCCGCTCCCCCGGCTACGCCGGCCGCTCCGGCCGCCTGCCCTGGGGGGACAACGTGGTGGACCTGCCGGTGGAGCGGGTGCGGGACACCGAGCTCGACTGCATCCTCTACCAGTCCCGCAGCGCCTGGGAGACCGACCAGCACCGCATCCTGTCCAAGGCCCAGCTCGGGCTGCCCCGGGTGTACCTGGAGCACGACCCGCCCCAGGAGCACCCCACCAACACCCGCCACTGGGTGGACGATCCCGACGTGATGCTGGTGCACTGCACCCCCTTCAACCAGCTCATGTGGGACAGCGGCCGCTGCCCGACCCGGGTGGTGGAGCACGGGGTCATGGTGCCGGAGGGCATCGCCTACGACGGCTCCCTGCCCCGGGGCATCGCCATCGTCAATCACCTGGCCCGCCGGGGCCGGCGCCTGGGGGCGGACGTCTTCGAGGCGGCCCGGCAGCAGGTGCCCCTCGACCTCATCGGCATGGAGGCCGAGAGGAGCGGCGGCCTGGGCGAGATCCCCAACCTGGAGCTGCCCGGCTTCATCGCCCGCTACCGCTTCTACTTCCATCCCATCCGCTGGACCAGCCTCGGCCTCTCGGTGCTGGAGGCCATGATGGTGGGACTGCCGGTGGTCGGGCTGGCCACCACCGAGCTGGCCACGGTGATCAGGAACGGCGAGTCGGGCTTCATCGACACCGACGTGGACCGCCTGGCCGCCCACATGGGGCGGCTGATCGCCAATCCGGACGAAGCCTTCGAGCTGGGCCTCGGGGCCCGGCGGGTGGCGAAGCAGCGCTTCAACATCGGCCGCTTCGTGGACGACTGGCTGAAAGTATTCGACGAGGTGGCGAGATGACCATCCGTGTCGCCACCCCCATCCCCCGGCGGGTCATGGTCACCGGCGGGGCCGGCTTCCTCGGCTCCCACCTCTGCGACCGCCTGGTGGCCGCCGGCCAGGAGGTGCTGTGCGTGGACAATTTCTACACCGGCACCCGCACCAACATCGCCCACCTCCTGCCCCACCCCAATTTCGAGGTGCTGCGCCACGACATCACCTTCCCCCTCTACGTCGAGGTGGACGAAATCTACAACCTGGCCTGCCCGGCCTCCCCCATCCATTACCAGAACGACCCGGTGCAGACGGTGAAGACCAGCGTGCACGGGGCGATCAACATGCTGGGGCTGGCGAAAAGGGTGAAGGCCAGGATCCTCCAGGCCTCCACCAGCGAGGTGTACGGCGACCCGGCGGAGCATCCCCAGAAGGAGGACTACTGGGGCCACGTCAATCCCACCGGCCCCCGGGCCTGCTACGACGAAGGCAAGCGCTGCGCCGAGACCCTCTTCTTCGATTACCGGCGCCAGCACGGCGTGCGGGTCAAGGTGGCCCGCATCTTCAACACCTACGGCCCCCGCATGCGGCCGGACGACGGCCGGGTGGTGTCCAATTTCATCGTCCAGGCCATCAACCACCAGCCGGTCACCATCTACGGCGACGGCAGCCAGACCCGTTCCTTCTGCTACGTGGACGACCTGGTGGAGGCCCTGATCCGCCTCATGCGCACCCCGGACGACTTCTGCGGCCCGGTGAACCTGGGCAATCCCCGGGAATTCACCGTGCGGGAGCTGGCCGACAAGGTCATCGCCCTCACCGGCTCCCGCTCCCAGGTGGTGCAGCAGCCCCTGCCTGAGAACGACCCGGTACGGCGCCGGCCCGACATCGGCCTGGCCGCTTCGGCCCTCGGCTGGGAGCCCCGGGTCGGGCTGGAGGACGGCCTGCGCCGCACCATCGCCTACTTCGGCGGCACCACCACCATCTGACGGGCGGGGCCCTGGCCCCGCCCGCGGCCCGTCCGCCTAGTGGAAGGCGGCCCTGGGATTGAGCAGCGCCGGCGTGGCTTCGTCGGCCCGGATGGGCATCTGGCGTTCGGCGCCGTGCTCGGCCTCATGCCCGGCCTCGGCCGGCTGCGCCCGCTGGTTGCTGATCCGGCCGCGCCGGCGGCGGGCGATGCGCTGGGCCCCGTCCCCCATGCCCACGGCCAGCAGGGCCGTCGCCACCGTGAGCAGGCCGGTGGCCGGGCCTTCCGCCCGCAGGGCCCGCATGATGGCCGCCACGCCGCCGGCGATGGCCAGCAGGGTCATGCCGTTGCGGGCGAAATAGCGGTTCCGGGCCCGCCGGGTACGGCGCGGCCGGCCCTGGAGGGAGGGCACGTTGCCCGGCTCGGCGTGGAGGGCGAGCTGGCTGTCGATGGACTTCACCCCCCGGATGGACCAGATTTCCGCCATCAGGGTGTTGAAGTCATCCTCCAGGATGTCGCCCTTGAGGAGCACCCGGCCCTGCTGGACGTCGATGTCCACGGCGTGGGGATAGCACACCGCCCGCCCCAGCCGGGAACGGACGTGGCCGTAGAGCTGCTGGTCGGAGGGCGCATTGCCGCCCAGGAAGCGGCCGCGGACCCGGGCCAGCATCCCCCGCACCCGGTCGGAAGCGTGCTTGCGCCGGCTGTCCAGGTAGTCCCGGGCGTCGTGGGAGAAGTGGTCCACCTTGTCGCCCACCAGGGCGCGGCGCCGGCGGCCCTGCTGGGGATCGAGGTAGTACATGGCCCCGGCGCCCAGGGCCAGGGCGCCGATCAGGTTGAAGAGGTGCTTCATGGTCAAACTCCTAGGGTTCTGGCCCTGGCTTCGGGGCAAACGCCATTCCCGCCGGCCTGTGGGAACGGCGCTTGCACGCCCCCCGGCATGGAACTGAACGGCAACGCCACCGACTACCACGACGACTTCGCCAGCCGGGAAGACGCCGGCCGGCGCCTGGCCAAGGCCCTCGCCCGCTACAAGGAGCGGCGGCCGGTGGTGCTGGCCCTGCCCCGGGGCGGCGTGCCGGTGGGTTTCCAGCTCGCCCAGGCTCTCGACGCCCCCCTCGACGTGCTCTTCGTGCGCAAGCTGGGCGCCCCCGGCTTCCCCGAACTGGGCCTGGGCGCCGTGGTCGATGGCCCCGATCCCCAGGTGATCCTCAACGACCACATCATCCGCAGCCTGCAAGTCTCCCCCGACTACATCGAGGCGGAAAAGCGCCGCCAGCTGGCCCTCATCGAGGAACGCAAGGCCCTCTACCGGGGCAGCCGTCCGGCCCTGCCCATCGCCGGGCGCACGGTCATCGTCACCGACGACGGCATCGCCACCGGCGGCACCCTGCGGGCCGGGCTGCGGGCCCTGGCCCGGGCCGGGGTCGAGAGCACGGTGCTGGCGATACCGGTGGCGCCGCCGGAAGCCTGGCGCAACCTGTCGGCCGAGGCCGACGACGGGGCCTGCCTGCTGCTGCCTCCGGATTTCCATTCGGTGGGCTTCTATTACCGGGATTTCACCCAGGTCACGGACGAAGAGGTGGTGGACCTGCTGCAGCGGGGCGCTACCCTGGGTGTATAGCCCCTCAACCATGGAGTACTGGCGATGAACCAACAGGATTCACGCCGCCTGGTCAGCATCGACGTCGGCAAAGACCATATCGAAGGCATCCTCCATCTCCCCGCCGAACCCCGGGGCATGGTGCTCTTCGCCCACGGCAGCGGCTCCGGCCGCCACTCCCCCCGCAACAACTTCGTCGCCGGGGAACTGCGGAACGCCGGCTTCGGCACCCTCCTGGCCGACCTCCTCACCCCCGAGGAGGACCGGGACTACGCCCAGCGCTTCGACATCGACCTGCTGGCCACCCGCCTGGCCGACTGCATCGGCTTCGTGGACGGCGACTCGGCCACCGCCGGGCTGCCGGTGGGCCTCTTCGGCGCCAGCACCGGCGCCGCGGCGGCCCTGCGCCTGGCGGCCACCGAGCCCGAGCGGGTGGCGGCCGTGGTCTCCCGGGGCGGGCGTCCCGACCTGGCCGGGCCCGAGGCCCTGGCCGGGGTGCGGGCCCCCACCCTCCTCATCGTCGGCGGCCGGGACGACGGGGTGATCGAGCTGAACGAGGCGGCCCACGGCCTCCTCACCTGCACCAAGCACCTGTCCATCGTCCCCGGCGCCACCCATCTCTTCGAGGAGCCGGGCACCCTGGAGAAGGTCGCCGAGCTGGCCGCCGACTGGTTCCGCCGGCACCTGGGGACCGCCGCCGGGCCGGCCTGAGAGGCTGCCCGACAGCGCCGCCGAGCCCCTTCCCACGCCAGTCACAGGCAAAAAAAGGCGGAGCTTGCGCTCCGCCAGAAGGAGGAGAGGTGAGGTTCTTGCCGCTCAGTGGGCCAGGGTGGCCGTGTCGGTCGGGCCGGGGCCGACGGGCCGGGCGACCGCCCGCACTACCCGATGGGTCCCCTTGGCGCCCAGCCAGCCGCCGAAGATGGCCGCCAGCAGGGACAGCAGGATGGCGGCGGTGAGCCAGCCGCTGGCCATGGCGCCGGTGCGCAGGGTGTTCTGGGCGGTTTCCCGGCCGGCGGGTGAGGCGTTCTCTTCCCGGCCGGAGAGGATCAGGGCCTGGTCCACCAGCTTGCCGGCCTGCTCGTTCGAGATGCCGAGGCGGGACTGCAGGGAGCTGACGGCTTCCGCCCGGTCGCCCTCGCTGATGCTGCGGGCGGCCTGGGCCGCGGCCGGGGCGTTCTGGGCGGCGGCGTTGCGGGCCGTGGGCGAACTGAAGAAGGTGCCCATGATGGCCCCGAGCGCCGTGGTGGCCAGGAAGGCGGTGAGGAGCATGGTCAGGCCCCAGGAGACGACGCCGTGCAGGATGCCGTCGGAAGACCGCCGCATGCCCGCCGAGCGGGCCGCCACGTAGGCCCCCACGAAGGCGGCGATGACCATGGAGACGGTGTTCCAGACGCCGGCGGCGATGGGGATGGTGGCGCCGCCCACATCCTCGCCCACGTCCACCGCCGCCAGCCCGATGGAGGTACCGAGCAGCATGAGGAGGAGATGGGTGGCGATGCCCACCACCAGGCCGGCGAGGATGGCGGTCCAGCGGATGGCGCTGAGGGGCATGCGATGGACACCGGTGGTCGATGTGTCGCTGATTTCAAGTTGCATGGCCGATCCTTTCATTTCTCAAAGGCCCGCCGCCGGCTCCCGAAGGCGCTGGGGAAGGGCAGACTTGGCGAGACTTAACTAGCAACCCGCATTCCGCGGCCGGTTCAGCGGGAGGCGCCGCTGGGCCCGGCCTGGCCGGACTGCTGGCCCTGCATCTGCTGGCGGGCGATGGCGAGGTGCTCCCGCAGCTTGGGCAGGGTGCGTTCGGCGAAGGCCTTCAAGTCGGCATCCTGGCCCTCCCGGGCCTGGCGCTCGAAGAGGGCGATGGCCTTCTCGTGGGCGCCGACCCCGAAGTCCCGGACGAAGGCGCTGTCCACCTCCGGCTTGGAGAGGGTGGTGAGGCGGCTCAGCTGGCCCCGGGGCTCGCCGCCGACGGTGGTCGGCAGCTCGATGCCCTTCTGGGAGGCCAGGCGCTTGAGGTCGTCGCCCACCGCAGCGTGGTCCCGCTCGACCTGCTGGGCCAGGGACTTGATGGTGGCGTTGTCGGTGCGCCCCTCCACCAGGCGGGCCGCTTCCACTTCTGCCAGGCTGTTGTTGGCGGCTTCCGACACGAAGGCGCGGTCGGAACCGGCGACGGGACCCGCCGCCGCGGCCGCGGCCGAGGAGCCGGGGACGCCGGCCATGCCCCGGTCGGCGGAGGGCGCCGTGTCGGCCCTGGGAGAAGCGCCGGGGAGGCCGGAAGGCGGGGCCTTTTCGGATTCCGCCACCTGCGGGTTGGTGGTCCCCTGGCTGCTGGCCATGGACTTGGGTGGGGTCGGGACGCTGTGCTGCCGGTTGCAGGCCGCCGCGGCCAGGGCCAGGCCGAGGACCGCGCAGAGGGTTTTCAGCTGGGAAGTAGCCATGGGAACTCCTCCGATCGAGGGTTGAGGGACTCGGCTCTAGCGGGCGGTTCCGCCCGTGCTGCCGCCGCCCGTGCCGCCGCCCGGCGCCGTGCCGGATTCGCTGCCGCTGGTGCCGCCAGGCGGCGTGGTGGCGGCGCCCGGAGTGGTCGACGTGCCCGTATCGGGAGCGGTCGAAGCGCCCGGCGGGGTGGTGCCGGGGGCGGGAGTGGTGGTGCTCGGCGGCGGAGTGCTCGGCGCCGTCGAGGTGGGAGGCGGGGTGGTGGTGGACTTGCTCGTGTCCTGGTCGGCCTTCTTGCAGGCCGCTGCGCCCAGGGACAGGGCGATGGCGACGAGCAGGGTCGGGAGTCGAAGATTTTTCATGAGACCTCCTACGGGAATGTTGGGAGCACGTTGTTTCGTTTCTTGAAAGCGATCGTGTCCGCGAAGAAATGGACATTTCCGGCCGGGAGGCGAATTGCCTGCGCTGCGGCCACGAAAGGTTCCGGAGGCATATCCGGTTCCTCGGGGTACGCACGGTGCACTCCCCGTGCCCGAAGCCTTGGCCCTCCCGGGGCGGGCCGGAGGGGCGGTGTACGCAATTCTTACTCCCGGGTTGTAAATCTTTCCCCGCCCGGCAGCTTTTCGGCCGCTTCAGCCTCTGATTCGAAAGACTTTTGACAGGGATCGGCGCGTGGCACGGCTCTTGCCCGGTCCCCACGGAGCGCTCCGCCGCGCCGGAGCCGCTTCTCCCTGCAATCGGTACGCCCAGGAGGCTTCTCACATGAGTTTTGGAATGGAACTTCGACTGCGGCAACACCTGGCGGTCACTCCCCAACTTCAGCAGGCCCTGCGCCTATTGCAGCTCTCTTCCCTGGAATTTCAGCAGGAAGTCGAGCAGGCCGTCGCGACCAACCCCTTTCTGGAAGAAATCACCGACCTGCCCAGTTCCCGCCCCCTGTCCGCCGACGGGGAAGCCCTGCCCCGGGAGCTGAAGACCGACATCCCCGAATCCGCCCCCGCCGAACCGGCGGACGGAGACGGGGACGACAGCTGGAGCGCCCCGGCCGGCGAGGCCGAGGCCGAGGTGGAAGCCGAGGACGGGGGGTATTCCGTCCCCGCCCTGGACGGCTACCGCAGCGGCCCCTCCGGAGACGAGGAAAGCGACTGGACGGAATGGTCCAAGGCGCCGGTGAGCATGCGGGAGAACCTGCGGGGCCAGCTCATGCTGTGGCCCATGGGCGACCGGGACCGGGCCCTGGCCCACATCATCATCGACGAGCTGACCGACGCCGGCTACCTGGAGACCCCCCTGGAGGAGCTGGCCGCCCTCCTCGCCCCCGAGGACAACGTCGAGGCCCAGGAGCTGGCCGCCGCCCTCAAGCTGGTGCAGCGCCTCGATCCGCCGGGCATCGGCGCCCGCAGCCTGCAGGAATGCCTGCTGCTCCAGCTCGGCGAGGTGGCGGAGGACGCCGCCGGCCGGGCCATCGCCCTCAAGGTGGTGAAGGACCACTTCGATCTCCTGGCCCGGCGGGAATTCATCCACCTGCAGCAGATCCTGAGCTGCGACGAAACCGCCCTGCACACCGCCCGGGCCCTCATCCGCACCCTCGACCCCCGGCCAGGCCGGCGCTTCGCCCCCGACGACACCCGCTACGTGGTGCCGGACATCATCGTCTCGAAGGTCCGCGGCCAGTGGGTTGCAAGCCTCAACCCGGCCGTCCAGCCCCAGGTGCGCATCAACCGGGCCTACGCCGAGATCGCCTCCTGCCGGGGCAGCTGCGACGCCGGCTTCACCCGCCAGTTGCAGGAGGCCCGCTGGCTGCTGCGGAATGTCGAGCAGCGCTTCAAGACCATCCAGCGGGTGGCCGACGCCATCGTGGCGCGCCAGAAGGTGTTCTTCAACTACGGCGAGGCGGCCATGAAGCCCCTGGCCCTGAAGGACATCGCCAGCGAACTGGGGCTCCATGAATCCACCGTCTGCCGGGTCACCAACGGCAAATACATGGCGACGCCCCGGGGCCTGTACGAATTCAAGTACTTCTTCTCCCGCCAGCTGGCGACGGAGGACGGCGGGGCGTGCTCGGCCATGGCCATCCGGGCGCTCCTCAAGGAGCTGATCGCCGCCGAGAATCCCCAGGCGCCCCTGTCCGACGCCCAGCTCGCCCGCATGCTGGCCGAGCAGGGCCTGCGGCTGGCCCGCCGCACGGTGACCAAGTACCGCACCCTGATGCGGGTGCCGAGCGTCGAGCTGCGCCGGGTGGCGACCCACCCGACCCAGCCGCCGACCCGGCTGTAGGCGGCCGGAGGGAGCCATGGCCACCATCATCGCCGGCCACTTCGAGGACCTGGACCAGGCCCGTGCGGCCGTGGACGAACTGGCCCGCCGGGACTTCGCGGCCAACGAGTACGCCGCCTACCTGCGCCGGCCCGGCCTCGGCCTCTTCGATCTCTTCGGCACCGTCGGCGAGGCGGACGACGGGCCCATGGTGGCGGTCCGCGTGGACCGCCCGGGGACCGAGGCGGCGGCCATCCTCATCCTCAGCCGCTGCGGCGCCTGGGAGATCGAGCGGGCCGAGGGCACCTGGGGGGAGGACGGCTGGCAGGACTACGATCCCCACGGCAAGCGGGAGATCCTGAAGGAAATCCCCGCCCCGGGGCACCCGCCGGCCGCCGACTGAGGCCCCCGCCCGCCCCGGCCGCCCCATGGACGACCTGCGCCGCCTCCTGTCCGAACTGCGGGACTTCGATCTTCTCCTTTTCCGCCTGGGCAACACCGACATCACGGTGGTCGGGCTCTTCAAGTTCGCCCTGCTCCTGGCCCTGCTCTTCCATTTCACCGCCCGCATCGACCGCTGGATGCTGAGCCGGGTGCTGGCCCGCACCCACCTGGAGATGGCGGCCCGCCTGACGGTCGCCGCCGTGGTGCGCTATCTCCTCCTGCTCATGGGCTTCCTGGCCATCCTCCAGACCCTGGGCATCAACCTCACCTCCCTCAACGTCCTGGCCGGCGCCCTCGGGGTCGGGGTCGGCTTCGGGCTCCAGAACATCGTCAGCAATTTCGTCAGCGGGCTGATCATCATGTTCGAGGGCCTCATCAAGGTCGGGGACCAGATCGTCATCGGCGCCATCGAGGGGGAAGTCACCGAGATCGGCGCCCGCCGCACCACGGTGCTGACCCGGGACAACGTCAGCTTCATCGTCCCCAACCAGCGCTTCATCACCGAGAACGTCGCCAACCTGCGCTACCGGGACGAGGTGCGGGTGCGGGTCCATGTGGATATCACCGTGCCCGCCGGCGCCGACGCCGGGCTGGTGCGCCGGCTCCTGCTGGAGGCGGCGGCGGCCAATCCCCACGTCCTGCCGGCACCGCCGCCCCGGGTGCACCTGCTGGCCTACCGGGACAACGGCGCCCTCCATTTCGAGCTGCTGGCCTGGAACGTGGACCTGGTGGGGGAGCGGGAGGCCCTGGTCAGCGAACTCAATTTCGACATCGGGGAAAGGCTGGCGAGGAACGGGGTGAAGCTGGGGTGAGGGCCGCAGGCGGGTACGCGGTTTGCTGCATCGAGGACGAGGACACCTCCTGGGGTCGCCGCATCTCCGGTGATGACACATTGAGGCCATCCGATGCTATGGCAATGTGCATCGGAATCCCCGGCGCCCGCCCTGGCCGCGCAGAGCAGTCGAGGGAAGGTGTCCTCCCCCTCGCCGGCGGAAGGCCCGGGGCGTTGCGCCGCCCCCCGGCGCGGTGCACGCTTTACAAGGCCGTGTCGAAAGTACACGGCCGCGCCCTGTCCGGGGCGGCCGTAGCCGTCCGTTGCCGGGGCATGGCCATTGCTCGCAAGGCTTCCGATCCTGTACCCCACAAGGAGCAAGCCATGCCTGACCAAGCCACCCTTTCCGACATCCAGACCCTGCGCAGCCGCGCCCGCCAGCACATCGAGGAAGGCGCCGTCACCGACAACTACGGGGCCGACAAGACCACGGTGCTGCGCCTCCTGAACGAGGCCCTGGCCACGGAGATCGTCTGCATGCTGCGCTACAAGCGCCATTACTTCTCGGCCAAGGGCCTGGCCTCCATCAGCGTCGCCCAGGAGTTCCTGGAGCACGCCCAGCAGGAGGAGCAGCACGCCGACATGCTGGCCGAGCGCATCAGCCAGCTGGGTGGCGAGCCGGACTTCTCGCCCCACGGCCTGGCCGAGCGCAGCCACGCCGAGTACATCGAGGGCGACACCATCGTCGACATGATCAAGGAAGACCTGGTGGCGGAGCGCATCGCCATCGAGAGCTACCGGGAAGTCGCCCTCTACCTCGGCGCCGCCGATCCGACCACCCGGCGCCTGTTCGAAGAAATTCTCGCTGTCGAGGAGGAACACGCCGACGATCTGCTCAGACTAATCCAGCAGATCGGGGCCGGAGCCGCCTGAGCGGCCGACGGTAGTGCCCGATGGTGAAGGATGGCGGCCGAGCCATGGCCGCCAGGGGGCATCGGTTTCCCCCTTTTCCTTCCTGCGCCGCCCCCAGGGCGGCCATTTGCGCCCCCGGGAATTCATGTTGCTGTGCAACATAAACCCTCGCAATTCCGAGGGAGCGCATTGATTCACCTACTTCTAGGAGTTTTTGGAAATGGCTCAAGGACAACGAACGGGCGAGGATATTCGCCAACAACAGCAATCTTCCCAAGGCGGCAGCCGAGAGCAGCAGACCCAGGGCGGCGGCCGGGAGCAGCAGTTCGGCCAGCAAGGCGGTCAGCAGGGCGGCCAGCAGGGCCAAGGCGGCTGGGAGATGCAGTATTCCCAAGGCGGCGGCGGGCAGGGCCAGCAGGGCGGCCAGTCGGCCCGAGGCGGCTGGGACATCCAGTACTCCCAGGGCGGCAACGGCCAGGGCATACGCCAGGAGCAGCAGTACAGCATGGGCGGCCGGGGCCAGCAGCGTAACTTCCCCAATGCCTTCAACCTGTCGGCCATCGCCATGCGCGGTTTCGGCCAGCTCTACGACATGCAGGCGGCAGCCGCCCGCCTGATGATGCAGACCCAGGCCCGGGCGGCCAGCGCCTTCGGCCTGCCTGACTACTCCGACCTCTTCCGGGTCGCCGACGACCGGGCCAAGCGCGTCTTTTCCAGCAGCGCCGAGCAGTTGCTGCAGACCGCCGAGCAGGCCACCCAGACCCTGCAGGAAGTGCAGCGGGAAATGGGCCGCATGATGGAATACCAGACGGTCAACGCGGCCGAGAACTTCCAGCAGGGGCTCCAGGAACTGGAGGCCCAGGCCGAGGAGAACCTCTACCAGCTGCGTGAATTCGCCCGCCAGCAGACCGAGCAGGCCATGCAGGCGGCCGAGAGCCTGGGCGAGACGGCCCGGGAAGGCATGCGGGAAGGCGGCGAGCAGATGCGCCAGACCGTGCGCCAGGGCATGGAGGAACAGCAGCAGGCCCAGCAGGAAGGGCAGCAGCAGGGGCAGCAGCGCGGCTCCAGCCAGCAGCAGGGCGGCGGCCGCCAGCAGATGGGCATGGAGGCCCACGGCCAGCAGCAGGAAGGACAGCAGGCCGCCGGCGGCCACGGCTCCCGGCAGGAAGAGCAGGAGGGCGCCAAGGGCAAGCAGCAGCACGCGGGTTCGGAAGAGCAGGCCGGCAAACGCGGCAGCAGCCCCAGCGGCAGCAGCAGCAAGAGCCGCTGACCGCGCCCGGAGACGATGCGGTCCCGCCCCCGAGGCGGGGCCCGTCTTCCGGCCCCGGGTCAGGCGATGGCGGCAGTCCGAGGACGGACTGCCGCTATTCTTTTGTCCGGGCCTTGGCCCGGTAGAGATCGAGGGGGATCACGGCGTGGTCGCTGGCATCCTGGCCGCGGGCGGTCCAGCCGAACATGACGAGGGGCCACCAGAGGGCGGCGGCGGAATTGACGGAGAGGTCCCAGAAAGCCTGGACGAAGCGGGACGCTTCGGTGAAGTTGTAGGAAAACATCTCGGTGCCCTTGCGCAGCACGACGGCGATATCTTCCGTGCCGACGCCGGCATCCTGCAGCCGGTCCACCAGGGGATCGAGTTGTTCGGGGCGACGGACGAGGCAATACACCGAACAGGTCATGTTGTTTCCTCACTTTTACGGCCCGCAGGCCGAGTGCCTCATTTCAGCAGTTTCCATGCCACTGGCCGGCGGCCGGCGCCTGCCGGCAAAAGATGGGGAAAGGGTGGGGAAAGCCCCCGGGGCGGCGTCAAAACCGGCCCTCGGCGGCCTGGGAGGCCGGTCCGGCCGGAGTCCGGCGCCGGGAAATCCCTACCCCGGCGGCAGACCGGGCCGGCGGCCGCAAGGCACAAATGGAACGCGTCGGAAAGTTTTACACGACGGGCCGGAAAACCGCCTCAGCCCTGCTTCTTGGCGATGGCGCGGGCCAGCTCTTCCTTGCTCATGGAGGAGCGGCCGGGGATGTCGAGGGCCTTGGCCCGGGCGTACAGATCGGCCCGGCTATTGCCCTTGGCGTCCACGCCGCCGAAGGTCTCGCCCTTGCCCCGGCGCTTCTCGGCGGTGGATTTTTCCGAGCGCGGGTCGGAGGGGCCTGGGTGCTTCTTGGGCTCCCAGTGGTCGCCCACCTTCTCGAAACTGTGCTTGAGGGCGGCGTAGGCGGTGCGCGAGGCCTTCTCGCCGCTGCCGTACTGCTTCTCGGCGTTCTCCAGGGTTTCCAGATAGGTGCGCTGGGCCTTGGCCGGCGAACGCTCGAGGGTGGAAGGCAGTTTGCCTGCTTGTCTGGGCATGGTCAGGTTCCTCCGATGTTCTGCATCAGGCCGCCATCGACGAAATAGCTGCTGCCGGTGACGTAGCTCGCATCGTCCGATGCCAGGAAGACCGCCACCTGGGCCACCTCCTCCGGCCGCCCCGGGCGCCCCATGGGGATGCGCCGCCGGGCGGTATCCACCGCCTTGGGGTCGCTGAGGGTGTCGGCGTTCATGGGGGTGGCGATCATGCCGGGGGCGATGTTGTTGATGCGGATGCCCTTGCCGGCCAGTTCCAGGGCGAGGTTGCGGGTGATGGAGCGCAGCCCCGCCTTGGCGGCGTCGTAGGGGGCGCCGCCGGGCAGGGGAATCTCCTCGTGCACCGAGGTGACGTTGATGATGACGCCGCCGCCGTGGTCCATCATGTGCCAGGCCGCCGCCTGGCACAGCACCCAGGGGCTCACCAGGTTCACGTTGAGGACCCGCATGAATTCGTCGAAGCGGGTGTCGATGGAGGTGGGGCTGTCGGAACTGGTGCCGGCGCAATTGACCAGGATTTCGAAGCGCCCCATGAGCTCCAGGCCCCGGGTGAAGAAGCCCTGGGTATTGCCGGGTTCGCCAAGGTCGGCCTGGAGGACCTCGGCGCGGCGGCCCGCCTGCCGCACCTGTTCGGCGGTCTGGCGGGCCCCCGCTTCGTCCGCGTGGTAATGCACGAGGACGTCGGCCCCTTCCCGGGCGAAGGCGATGGCGATCTGCTGGCCGATGCCGCTGTCCGAGCCGGTCACCAGGGCAGTCTTGCCGGTGAGTTTCATAGGGAGCGGTCCGCCGCGGGCGGACGGAGGTTAAAGGGACGTGGGAGCCATGCTGCAAGCCCCGTTCCCGCCCCGGCGGCGGCCATCGGGCCCGGCGCTTGCTGCCCGCCAGGGCAACGCGCCCCGGCGCCGGCCCCCCCGGAGGAGCCCCCATGCCCTTCTTTGAACATCTCGACCCCCAGTTCGCCGCCCGCCTCCAGTTCGCGGCCAACATGACCTTCCACATCCTGTTCCCGGCCATCAGCATCGGACTGGCCTGGGTGCTGCTCTACTTCAAGCTGCGCTACTCCCGCACCGGCCGGGAGTACTGGCTGGACGCCTACCGTTTCTGGGTCAAGGTCTTCGCCCTCTCCTTCGCGGTCGGGGTGGTGAGCGGGGTGACCATGAGCTTCCAGTTCGGCACCAACTGGCCGGGGTTCATGAACACGGTGGGCAACATCGCCGGGCCGCTCCTGGCCTACGAGGTGCTGACCGCCTTCTTCCTGGAGGCCACCTTCCTGGGGATCATGCTGTTCGGGGTGAAACGGGTGTCGGATCGGGTGCACACCACCGCCACCGTCCTGGTGGCGGTGGGCACCACCCTGTCGGCCTTCTGGATCCTGGCGCTCAATTCCTGGATGCAGACGCCGACCGGCTTCGAGATGGTGGACGGCCAGGCCCATCCCACCGACTGGCTGGCGGTCATCTTCAACCCCTCCTTCCCCTACCGCTTCACCCACATGATGCTGGCCTGCGGCCTCACCGTCGCCTTCCTGGTGGCCGGCATCTCGGCCTACCGCTGGCGCCGGGGCGACCGGGGCCTGGACGTGGAGGCGGCCCTGAAGGCGAGCGTCCGCCTGGCGGCCGTCCTCATCCCCCTGCAGATCCTGGCCGGCGACCTGCACGGGGTGAACACCTTCCACCACCAGCCCGCCAAGATCGCCGCCATGGAGGGGGTCTGGCAGACCCAGCGCGGCGCCCCGGCCGTGCTCTTCGCCTGGCCGGACCGCAAGGCCCGGGAGAACCGCTACGAAATCTCCATCCCCAAGCTGGCCTCCCTCTACCTGGGCCATTCCTGGCAGGCCGAGGTGAAGGGGCTGAACGAATTCCCCAATCTGCATCCGCCGGTGGCGCCGGTGTTCTGGGCCTTCCGCCTCATGGTGGGCATCGCCTTCCTGATGCTCGGGGTGTCGTGGACCGGCGCCTGGCAGTTGCGCCGCTCCGGCACCCTCGGGCCCCGCACCATCCTGGCCCTGGCCCTGATGACCTTCGCCGGCTGGGTGGCCCTGGTGGCCGGCTGGTACGTCACCGAGATCGGCCGCCAGCCCTGGCTGGTCACGGGCGTCCTCGCCACCGGCTGCGCCGCTGCCAGCATCCCCCCGGCCAACATCGGGCTCACGCTCTCCATGTACCTGGCGCTCTACGCGGTGCTGCTGTCGTCCTTCGTTTCGGTGGTGTTCTACCTGGCCCGTAAGGCCAGCGCCGGGAACGCCGCCCGGGACCCGATGCTGGACCTGGCCCTGGCGGACGAGGGCGGCCATGCCTGACCTCACCCAGCCGGCCGGCTGGCTGCCCCTGGTCTTCCTCGTGGTCATGGGCCTGGCCATCCTGGCCTACGTGGTGCTGGACGGCTACGACCTGGGGGTGGGCATGCTCTCGGCCCTGGCCGGCGAGGAGCACCGCAGCCGCATGGTGGCCTCCATCGGCCCCTTCTGGGACGCCAACGAGACCTGGCTGGTGCTCGGGGTGGGAGTGCTGCTCACCGTCTTCCCCCGGGCCCACGGCGTCATCCTCGGGGCCCTCTACCTGCCGGTGGCGGCCATGCTCCTGGGGCTCATCCTGCGCGGCGTCGCCTTCGACTTCCGGGTCAAGGCCAAGGCCCACCACCAGCCCTGGTGGAACCGAGCCTTCGCCGCCGGCTCCCTGCTCGCCGCCGTGGCCCAGGGCTACATGCTGGGACTGCTGATCGTGGGCTTCGAGCGCACCGGGCCCCATGTGCTCTTCGCCGCCTTCATCGGCCTCGCCCTGGCGGCGGGCTACTGCCTGCTGGGGTCCGGCTGGCTCATCATGAAATCCGAGGCGGACCTGCAGCTGCGGGCGGTGGCCTGGGCCCACCGGAGCCTGTGGCTCACCGCCATCGGCATCGCCGCCGTCTCGGTGGTGACGCCCCTCATGAGCCAGGCCATCTTCTCCAAATGGTTCGAGCTGCCGCAGATTTTCCTGCTGGCGCCGATTCCCCTGGCCACCATCCTCCTTTTCCTCATCGGCGAGGTGGCCCTGCGCCGCCTGCCGGCCCAGCTGCAGGCGGCCCGGGAACGCTGGGCCTGGCTGCCCTTCGCCCTGGCGGTGGGCATCTTCATCCTGGCCTTCCACGGCCTCGCCTACAGCCTCTTCCCCTGGCTGGTGCCCGGGCGCATCGACATCTGGCAGGCCGCCGCCGCCCCCGGCTCGATGACCTTCATCCTGGTGGGGGTCGCCATCGTGCTGCCCATGATCATCGGCTACACGGTGTTCGCCTACCGGGTGTTCTGGGGCAAGGCGACGGAACTGGAGTATTGAGGCGGCGCGGGTATGATTCCGGCATTCCCCCATGCCCCCTTGCGCCATGCACATCGACTACCGCGACAACGCCTCCATCAGCGTCGAAGCTGCCATCGACCTCTACCGGCGGTCGACCCTGGGCGAACGCCGGCCGATCGACCGGCCCGACATCTTCGCCGGCATGCTGGAGAACGCCAGCCTGGCCATCACCGCCTGGCACGGCGACCGCTTGGTCGGCATCGCCCGCACCCTGACGGACTTCAGCTACGTCGCCTATCTGGCGGATTTGGCGGTCGATGCCGAGTACCAGCGGCAGGGCATCGGGGAAAGGCTGATCCGGGAGACCCGGGGCCGGCTCGGAAAGGAATGCATGATCGTGCTGCTGGCTGCGCCGAAGGCCAACGAGTACTACCCGAAGTTGGGGTTCGAGCATAACCCGCGGGGTTGGGTGTTGAGGAGGTGATGGGGGTTGGGTGGAGGGGAATCTCCGGGCTGGGTCGCGGAGGGGCGGCTGGATTCGACACGCTCGTCTCAAGTGACTTCTAGCTGGGTGATGGCAGCTTGTTGATTATCAAGCTGCTGACTACCTGAATGTAACGGGGGGCCTGCTACTCGGCCATTCCGGACGTTGGTCAGCCTGTCGGTGTCGGGCGGCAATGGATCGATGAGCTGCCATTCGGCCTTTGATGGCCCTGAACGGCAGCTGACTCATCCGGCGAATTCGTGCTCACGGCCAGGAGCAGCCGCAAGTCTTGACCGCAGAGCCGTCACCTAAACGACTGCTGCACTTCGAAACCTGCCGTATAGGCGGTTCCCGAAACTCGGCCTTAGCCACCGTTCAACTTGCCAAAAACATGCGTTTTGCTTGCAGTGGAGTATGCCATATGGAAATATAGAGATGATGAAGACACGGCCTGTATATTAGGATCACCCCAAAATATATATAAAAGCTTGTGATAACGCGTATAGAGGGAAAATGCCTGACACCATAAAAAATGTCTTTGTAAGTCATCATCATAAAGATGACGCTAGTGTCGACGGCCTTACCGATATGCTTTCTGGAAAAGGCTATCAGTTAAGGAATAGTTCAATCCGAGTGAAGCCAGAGAATCAAGAACGGCTTGATCAAAAAAAAGTTAGTGATCGCACCATCGAGCGTTTATTGCGCATGAAAATGCGATGGGCGGGTCAAGTAATTGTTGTCATCGGAAAAGAAACTCATGCAAGACCGTGGGTGGAGTGGGAAATATGGACCGCCCATCAGCTCGGAAAACCGATAATTGGCGTTTATGAAAATGGCCTAAAGGAAAAGGTGGGGCTTCCTGAAAATCTGAAGAAATACGCCACATCGATAGTGGGGTGGAGGGCAGATTCAGTTATCGATGCCCTAGATGGGAACGGTCAGTTCCAAAATCCAGATGGCACGCCATCTCTAAAAATTAGCGGTGGAAATGTAGTGTGTTGATAGCGCCTAATTCTTATTTATATACATATACAATCACCAGAGATTTCGGATTTGCACCGAATCCTTTCCATGGCTTCTGCAGTTTAGCCACGTGCAAGCCACATATTCGAAAAGCAGCAAGGATTGGCGATTGGGTGATGGGTATTGGGGGCACATCACTTGGAGCGGCAAAGAGAAAATGTATCTTCTTAATGAAAGTGACAGAGAAGAACGGGTTTCAGAATTACTGGAGCGACCGCAGATTTTCATTGAAGAAGCCTTTGCGTAACGGAAGCCGAGTGCAAATGCTTGGTGACAACATATACCACAAAGGCCCAGACGGCAGCTGGATTCAAGAAGACTCACACCACAGCAATCCAGACGGCACACCAAACCCAGTAAATGTAAAAAGAGACACAGGCCACAGTGATCAAGTACTTATTTCCAATTATTTTATTTACCATGGCAGCCAGGCAGTAGCCGTGGACTTGGATTCAATAGGATATACAAGAATCAGAGACTTCAAGAAGACCGACCTTTCGGCATCACCGGAGGGAAGACAGATAATTGAAACCATGTTCAATAATTATCGTCGGCATATCAATATAGTGATCGCTGATCCATGTCAGTTTATGGCTTCTCATCTGCGGGTCGATCAAAAAACGGGAAAAACAGCATAAAGGGAATCAAGATGAATCTTCCCCAAAGAATGGTTTTTATCTCCCACTACAAAGGAGGCATGCTCAAGTAAGCATTATACCCGCCAGTCATTTGACGGAAGCAAACCTCGATCTTATTGGCAATATCCGCTTGTCAAACTGTAAACATGCGGGCAGTTCCGCAGTCCGCTATGGGTGTGGCTGCGGGGACCGCGGCATTAGGCCGCGAGCATGCATTTTCTGCAGGTTCTGCAAAGCCGTAATTTCCTCGTAGGCGAATAATATCAACGCTTCCAGAATATCTCCTGAGACAAAAATAAACCACTTGGCTCTATAGGATGGGCATTCTCTAGCAATGTTATTGAAACAGTTTAGGACGCCAATTCGACTAGGGCGGACTGATGACGCAACCGCCTAGTCGCGACGAATGGCGACTTCCAAACTCACTCACATGGGATGGAAAGCGGCCCCGGACAATCAGCTTGCTATTCCATTTAAGTCACGGCAGCATGTCAAAGTCGGCACGTCGCGAAGCCTTGCCAGCCCCATTGTGGGTGGATGGGCTGCTCCTGTCACTACTGGAACCGATCCAATCTATCGGACTCGTGCGACGCCTTTCGCAACGAGTTTGATCCATTTACAAGCACATTATGAATAACGGCAGTGCCGAAGATAAGGGCGCAGGACAAAACTCGGCTACATGGTGGGACTGGATCGTCAGGCATGATGTTTCGGGGCTATTTGTCAGCAAGAACGACCAAGAACTATTCAAAGAGCTGGTATGGCAGCCCGACAACCCAGACCGCCAAGCAGCATGGAAGCTTTATACGGAACTCCGGACGCGAATAACGACGCAACCTTTGCGCTATGGCACGGGTGACGAAGCAACGGCTCTTAGAAGCGTCTACGAATTATTTGGTCTGTCGCGTTCCTTGATCCAAAGCCATTATGGGTGTACCCACTTCGCATCGATCGCGACCCGCGTCCTTAATTATTGGGTTCGTCCATTCACCGCGAAATGGCATCGAGTTAGCGTTGAAGGGCGTCTTGCTAGCACTGATGTAAGATTTTCCTTCCGAATAGAATTAGACGAACTGCGTAGTCACCTTCTCCAGTTTAGTCGTCTGCTTGGAATCCTTGCAGAGGACCCAGAGGCAGAGTTGGCCGATGTTGGTGAAACGGAAACGGATCAATGCCACGTTTCCGACAAGCTATGGGAGAGCGTGAAATTCGGGCTGTCAGCAGCGCCGGGCACTGGCGACAACGCGACTCCTGCAATCAATGCAGCAGAAAAGAGCGACATTCGCGCTCGGCGACTCCACTATGGATGCGCAAATGCCGAAAGCGACGTTGACGCCGTAGGATTAGCCATTTCTGGCGGAGGTATCCGTTCTGCAATATTTGCTCTTGGTGTCGTGCAAACCTTGGCGCGCAGGGGTATCTTGCGTGATGTTGATTACCTATCCACCGTCTCTGGCGGAGGATATCTTGGTGCTTTTATCACTTCGATACTAGGTAGCTCAGGGGCAAATGTTGGTCTGGAGGCAGGGCAACAGCCATTTGGTGCGATGGGCGAGCGCGAAAACATCGGCGTTCGCCACCTAAGGAATCACAGCAAATATCTGAGCGAAGGTGGCGCGCGTACATTGATGACCGTCGTTGCTCTCGGAGTCTACGGTCTGATTATTACCCTAATGCTCGCGGCACCGTTTCTACTTTTAGGCGCCCTTTTAATAGTCAGTACCTTAAGCGACGGATCCCTCGCGACGTTGCCGTCACCGACCTTTTCGCAGGCTACGGTTTACATGGCCATGGTTCTTGCGATTGCAGTTGCCTGCCTCCCCGCTTTCCAAACGTTCGCATCTCGCCAGATTGGTTGCCGCTGGGAGCAGTTTTGCATTTGGCTTGCTGTCGCCTTTTCCATCCTCCTCTTATGGGAGGCCATGCCAAGCCTCATCAAATTTATCCGACCGAATTCGGTGAGCGTGGTCATCGGAAGTTTGGCCGTCGCGATCGGTTCGGCGATCGTCGGACTTTGGCAAGGGCCAGAAAGTCGGGGCGGGCGGTTCGCGCTTGGCTTGGCGGCCATGATGGCGCCAATACTCTTATTCGTCGCGCTCCTAACCATGTGCGTTTTGATCGCCGATGCATTGGAAGGGCGCTGGTGTTTTGGCTTGATTGCTCTTGGCCTTCTCGTTTACACGGGTGTTTTCGTTAACATCAACTTCGCTTCACCTCATCGTTATTACCGCAATCGCCTGGCCCGGACCTATCTAACGATTCTCTCGGAGAATAAGTTGCTGCCAGTGGATCCACAATTGTTGTCTTTGGTGAATCCATTAGCGAAAGCGCCTTATCACATTATCAATGCCGCACTAAACATCCCAGCCTCCGATAATCCGGACCTGCGGGGCCGCAATACAGACTTCTTCTCATTTAGTAAGCATTTCTGTGGCAGCCCTCTTGTTGGCTATTTCCCAACTAGGGACTGGGAAGCCGTCGACAGCCATTTGGACCTCGGCACTGCAATCGCCATCTCTGGTGCGGCGGCGGCACCACATATGGGAACCCTTAATAGTGCGCGGTATCGTCTCTGGCTCGCAATGCTCAATGTTCGCCTGGGATATTGGCTTTGTCACGCTACTAAACCTCGTTGGTGGCGGAAGCTGCCTCCGCCCGGCTGGCTATACTTCGTCCGCGAGTTAACCGGCAGGATGGACGAGAAGACACGATATCTAAACTTGTCCGATGGGGGGCACATAGAGAACCTTGGTATCTATGAACTCCTTCGCCGGAAGTGTAAGTTCATCATTGCGATCGACGGGGAAGCGGATCCAAAGCGAGTGTTCGGCGGATTCCTCACTTTGACGCAGTTGGCTTACATTGACCTTGGCGTAAAGATTGAGCCTGATCTCTCAGATCTTCGTACTGAACCGGATGGGCATGAACGGGCGCATTTTGGCCTTTCGCAAATTGACTATCCGGATGGCGACAAGGGTTTGCTCTTCTACATAAAGTCGTCAATGACAGGAAACGAACCTGAATTCATACGAAAATATCGCGACGACTATCCCGATTTCCCCCATCAAAGTACCTTGCAGCAACTGTTCAGCGAAACGCAGTTTGAAGCGTATCGGGCACTGGGCGAACATATTGCGAACGATTTATTCCGCAAAGACCTTGTGGGTGGGGACTGGAACAACGACCATCGAACTCGGACCTGGTTTGAACGGTTAGCAAAGCAACTATTGCCTTGACGCCCCCGGCAATCACCACTTGGCATTCTAAGGATTCGAACCGGGCGACAAAAGCATGAACGAAGTCCAATGGAAAATTGGATTTATGCCCAACACCTACTTTGAGACCCCATCCCTGAATATCTCGAAATATTGCTGGAATGGGCGGTCCCGATCTAGTCTGTGCGGTTCTTTACATTGATTTGAAATCTCAAACGGGAACCTGATCCTACAACGCTGCAAAGGGAAATGTCGGCATTCCAGTCCCGGACATAGATCGGGCGCCGATGATACCGATGTCTGATGTGGCGCTAGCCCATTTGGTTTCCACTAAGCGATGGGGAGCATGGGCCTAGCCTACTGATGCCCAACGCTTAAGCACTCGAAGGTGTTGATTCCCGCATAAATTCAACTTGGCGGGCGATTAGATTGCAAATCTGGTCACCGACGATATCACTCCCTCGCTTACTAGTTTGAAGTTCAGACACCTCTTCTATTAGTGAGTCGTGAAACGTTGTTTCAGCATCCGCCGCTGCTCCGCCGGTGAACTGCAGCGGTAGTAACGGAATTCCGGCCTGTATGGCCAGTTTGCCTTCTTGGGCCGCACGCCCATTTGTAGTGCCACCAATCATCACGGCGACATCAGGCACTCGTCCAATGCAGTCGACAAACATTCGACGGATACCGGGGCCGGTCCGAAGCGATCCGAGAATTATTACCGGATTAAGCGCCGGGGCAGGTCCACGGGCGGCTTTCATGGCAAGCAACTGGGGTAACTCACCTGTCTCTGCTTGCGATGGGGCAATTGACTTGTAAGCAATGCAATCGCCCACGTAGTTCAGGAGTTCGGTACGCCCAAGAACAACCCGAAAATTCCTACATGTGAGGCTAGCCGTTAGCGCGTCAGCTGTCTTGAAGGCTCGGTCCCGGAATTCATCAGTGGCATCGGTAACTGAACCGATTAACCATACGAGAATGGGATCGTCAATTTTTGGGACATAAGCGGGAAGCAGCGATTCAGCAGCGGTAGCCGCTGATACCCATTTGTTGGCCAGGTCCTCGCGATCAGGCAAGAGTCGCTTTGCCTCAGTTTGTGAGGCAATATCATCGAGCAAACGAAGCGCGTGATCCCGATTGGTCAATTCCATTGATTGTTGAAGTCCATATACCTCGGAAAGGGCAGAGCTATCGAGACCCATACAACATATCGGAACTACTTGTTTCCCGGCCATGACGCCATAGCCAGCCTCGATGTTGATCCATGGCCGCGAGTGTGATTTCGGCGAGAATAGAACAAGCACGAGATCAGATTCCGTGAGTGCCTTCTTAATAGCGTCGAGCCAATTCTTTCCTAGGCGTATCTCCTCAGAAAGGAAGACTTCAACCATCCCGCCAAATGCCCGATTAAACTGATTCTTTACCATCTCGGCTAAAGCCGATTCTTCATGGGTATGCGACACAAAGACTCGCAAAGCTTTTCTCTCCGTGGATGTGTAGCACTGAATGAGGTGAGTGTGGCCTTATGACCAAAACGCATTGGCTCTGTTCGGCGCGTCATGTTTCTAGCATTGTCTATTGTTCTTCATGAACTCTCGAGGATTATTTATCCATTTCTGGTGGGTCGCTCGTCGTTGATACGCAGCAACTGTGTTCATCGCCCTATGGTCAGCCGAGTATGCTTGCAGCCCTCGGTGCTTCGACGAACTTGAGCTGGCGCTTGATCGACATGCGAAAGGAGTATTGGAGCTATGGCTTCTCCGAGTTGACTCGACCCGGGCGGTTCCCTCGCGCGCTCGAGAACTTGTCCACTACGAAACGCCGAATCGCGAGTTGCTGGAAGGTCGAATCCTGAGCCTGCTTGCGACGATGGAGTCGCGGTAACTGCTGACCTCGGACAGTTTATCTTTCGGGCGCTGAGTTTGATCTAGATCTTGTCTCTAATTGTTGTTCGAATAAGTTCGTGGCTGCTTTATTTTTGATGTCCGTGCCCAATGCCTGCTGTTTAGGCATAGGCGTATCTGGCTCGAACTAATGGCTGGAGTCTCACTTCCCTGTGTTCACAGCTCCAGCATGAGGTGATTTATTGCCTGTTAGAGCCGCCGGAGCTTTCACCTCCTTCTGGGATTTCATGTCTGCCGGCAGACCGAGATTAGAAGCTGAGGGCGTTGTCCCAGACGTACTAGGCGGCGCACGATCATTGATGGAGGTAGAGGCAGCTGCCGGTTTGTCGTGCGGCAAAATTAGGTCTTTAATGTAGGCGGTGGCGACCCCGATTAGCACCCCGATTAGCACCGTGATTACGATACCAAGCCAAATCGATATATTGTTTTGTTTCTTCTCTATCTCATGGATTCGGGTGCTAAGCGACTTGTCTTCATCCGCTAACTTCTTAACGTCGTTTTCGATTCGCTTTTCCAGTTCGAAAATCGATGGCACCTTTCCAGTAATGCTATTAATGACATCCATAGAAATGCCATCCAACCCCGGTTTAGTCTTGTGCTGAACGGAGGGAGCATCAAGATCGGCGAGCCAAAGAAGAAAGAGCTGCAATCCTTGTTGAAGATGAACTGGAGCAGGACCGGCGTTGAACACAGAGAAGGTTAGCTGCCCGCTATATCCAGGGTCGACATGAAAGCCAGAAACGTTCACCAGCCCCATCATTTTGTATCGAGCTTTAAATGAGATAAAGCCCATTGCGTCCTTGGGTATGGTAATTTTTTCCTCAGTAACAAGAAAAGCAAATTGGCCTGGAGGAATAGTGAAGGCTTCAGCCGAGGCAAGATTTTTTTTCGTGTGCGAGTTTGGTGCAGGGTTATCGACACCCGGCGTAATATAAATCTCGCCACCAATACGTAACGTGATTGCATTGCAATCCACTGCATTGGGACCAGGCTGGTTCACGATGCCCCCCAATTGTCCCGCTAGACGCTGACTACTCCAAAAACTCATTATGCCCCCTTAAAAATTAAACTTTCTTATCGGTTATCTGCGTTGTATTAGAGAGCCAGGTGACGAGAGAACGGCTTTTACTGCTCCACACGCGGCGACCTGGAGGTTCCAAGGCGCGCTGTCCATGATGACCATGCCCAACGTAACACTTCATTGGCGCATGAAGATATTATGGAATGTGCTTGATCAAAGTACCCTCTACGCCGTGCCGAATCGGCGGCGAGCACAACAAGCAGGTTCTGGTAAGACAACGGAAGACTTGAGGCAAGGGCAAGTTGTGAAATATCGTTTGTACTTAGGCCCGGTCTTGTTAAAGTCGCAAGTCGACGAAACATTTCGTCAATGATGCGTTTCCCGGTGGGCGCATCAGTGCGTAGATCATCAAGATTTTTGAGGGGGCTGATTGGCTCTCCGATTGAAAAATCGTGGAACCCTTCTGTATATGCGTGCAAGCTATCGCTCCAATGGCAGTAATGGCCCAGATTCAGACCAAGCCATCCCGCGAGGACTTCCTGTAATACGGTGAATTGAAGAAGGTTATAAGGAAGTCCTCTGCATACATCGTTGCTCCGCATTATTTGTGTCCAGTCTAAGCAGCCATCGCGCACTTTCAACAACGACATGACATTGCAGGGTATGTCTTCACTACGTGGGAGACCATCTTCTAGAGGGAGATCGACCCGGCCATCCCAATACTGAAGGACCGCCTGCCGACTGTTCGGATTTGCGCTCAGGACCTCGCATGCACGCGCTAGTTGGTCCACCCCGAAATGCTGTCGAAGGCGATATCCATAAGCGCCGGTGTAGATTGGGCCGTTCCCAGCGTACTTTGGTAGTTGTGGGAACCAATAGTTGAGAACCTCAGCGTCATTACTGCCTGCTAAGATCCATACAACTTCTGCAATCCCAAAAGCCGGATTTATGGCAGGAAGTCTAGAGACCACCCAATGCTGTCGAGGGTCCTCCACTTCGATAGCGACATGAAGAACCTCGTAAGTGTCGCCAACGCGGCTTTCTTGACTATGGTTTTCCCTTGACGCGGTCAATACAAGACGGAAGGCCTTTTGCCAAGCTTCATCAGAGGTAGTGGCTCGAATTAGTTCCATAGACTTTACATTATTGGATGCGTTGCTCGCACACTATCCCCATAATCCGGCGGCGAGGCCATTTCCGGGGGATGGTGATTCCTGATGAATTTTCTCGTTGATATTCCACTTTGGCGGATACCAATAAGTGATAGTCCTAGGCGTCCGTCGATACATCTGTTTAATTCGAGTTCGGCCGCTCAGTCCTACGACATCCGGGTGTGCAAGGCGAGCGTACTTGTCCGTTTCGCAAAATAGGTTCTGACAGTCTATTAACTGTAAGTGGCGGCCCCATAGCGACTTAAAGGTTAGACCGAGCCGCTCAAATTCTGTGCTTTGGCGATCCATTACCCACCGTATAACATCGGCCTCATCAAAGTCCCCAATATCGGAAAAGCATTTCCGGATTCCATCGCGGGCACCAGGGCCGGGTACTACAAATTCCTGCTCGCTGAAATTAATAAGCGTGCTGTAGTTCAAGTCCGTCACAAACTGATAGGCTAGAAAATCGCCAAGCATAGGAAATGAGCGAAGCAGGCTGAAGGCATCCTTCATGGATGCCGCTTCAGTTAAGCGTTCAGGGAGCTGCTGGTTCAGCATAGCCTCAAGAAGGCGGAGGTGGCTAGTATGCTTCCGAGGGCCAGAATCGAACGCCCTTGCTGCAGGCATAATGTACGCCGCAGAATAAATTCGCGCCCCTGCTTTGAGTGCTCGGGACAGTACGCGATCGTAGTGTTCGAATCTGTACTCAGAATATCGAATCTGCCCAAACTCATTCTTGAGTAACTCCCACGTATCTATTTTATTAAACAGCTTAAATAGAATAGTGCGAAAAAACACTTCTTGTGGGGTCTGATCTTCACTCTCGTAAATTACGTTGCGGATCAGATATTGACTAACCCGGTCCGATGCCCGATAGACATTTGTGAACTTGTGCTTTGTAAGTATCGGGTCACAACTCAGAGCGCCAGATTTACCCTCTACCTGACGAAAAAAGACCTCTTGGCGCTCCGCAGCAAATTTCCAGTAAGTGTCATACACCTTGGATGGCTTAGGGGGACTTGCCTTTGTATAAATATCTAGGCTGACGGGTGCAGCACTGTTAGTGACGATAGTGCGGGAGACATCAGACTTCGACAATCGAGGAGACTGGCTTCTCCCGCCGGGATTTTTTCTTTGAATGATCTTAAGAACCTTTTCAAGAAGCGAGTCAATCGTTCCCGTATTGCTAAGGATTTCTACAGGAAAGGCCATTTCATCTTGGGCAAGGCCAAGGTAGGCAGAAGCCAACGCGCCATTTGTATGGGGCCGATCTAATAGAAAAAGGGTCGTTGGCTTAACGCCCTTCCAAGCGAGCGATTCCAACTGAATCATGGCCTGGAGTAACTCGCTTGGTACACCTGATGTACTCCCATAGACCTGGGTGGACCACCAATATCGATCTAACAGGACCACTTTCCCATCGCGCAAAGCGGGCAAAATGCAACTCTCGATCGCGTCCACATGCGCTGCGACATGGAGGAGCTGCAAACCAGATGGCGCAATGGCCTCGATCCCAAACTTTTGCGGATTATGGTGAAGTTCGTGAACGTGTTTGCCGAGGGAGCCCCCCTGCCTGCCAGGAAAGGCAAACGCAACGCATCCAATGCCGCACCGATCGAGGTATTCCTTTAGAACTGAAACCAAGGTCGTCTTCCCCGCACCGTCCGCTCCCTCGAACACGAACAATGCTGCGCTTTGGATCGGGTTTTTCATGTCAGTAGTGGGGATTCGGTAAAAGCATCAAGCGTCGTACCGGATACAGAGCACTTCAGAACCGGAACCATTGCGAAAGTAGCGACGACGAATCGATCATCGTCGCGCATTACCGACGAGGATCGCTATTGGCGACACCACTCAAGTATGGATTTTACTGGAAGCTAGCGTAACGTGCCCCACTCAAAAGGAGCGTCTTGATAGCCCTGAACACCAAACGAGCGAATCCATTGGACAAAACGCCCAACTAGCTCAATGTCATCAAAGCAGGAGCAGCCAATGCCGCTCTTGCATACGTTGCGCCCTCGGGAATCGCGTAAATCGTTCGGGAAACAAGGGCCACTGCCGCCAAAATAAACGTAATCGTCGCTAATCAAGACACGGTCGACTCTAGTATCGCGGGCTATGTGTTTTGGATTGGGTGAGCCGTCTGGTTGTGAATGGAATGAATCTCTTTGGGTCCAAGCGGCGCCATTCCCTGCCTTGAAGTAGACATTGTCACCACAGCTCTGTTTCCGGCTACCAAACCGATATGGCTTTTTGTTCTGGCCCCACAAACGTCGGCAATGTTAACCACACCGGTCGCCCATCTCAACTGACGTCGCCGGCAGCAATGGCCGAATACAGGAAGACCCAGAAACAGAAGGCCCGGCAACTGCCGGGCCTTGTTGTTCTAATGTCCGACAGACTTTATTCTCGCCCGACAGACTTTATTGTTTCCCATCACAACGACCGTTACCAGTTGGATTCCCGCTCCGGGGTCGAAGTGATCTTATGGATGGAGAGGTCGGCGCCGTTGTACTCCTCTTCCTGGTCCAGGCGCAGGCCAAGGGTGGCCTTGAGGGTGCCGTAGACCGCGGCGCCGCCCACCAGAGCGATGACAATGGCCAGGGCGGTCATGATCAGCTGGGGCATGAAGGAGATGCCGCCCAGGCCGCCCAGGGCCTTGCTGCCGAAGATGCCGGCCGCGATGCCGCCCCAGGCGCCGCACAGGCCGTGCAGGGGCCAAACGCCGAGGACGTCGTCGATCTTCCAGCGGTTTTGGGTGAGGGTGAACATGAAGACGAACAGCCCGCCGGCGATGCCGCCCACCGCCAGGGCACCGATCGGGTGCATGAGGTCGGAACCGGCGCAGACGGCCACTAGGCCGGCCAAGGGGCCGTTGTGGACGAAGCCCGGGTCGTTCTTGCCCAGGATGAGGGCGACCAGGGTGCCGCCCACCATGGCCATGAGGGAATTGAGGGCCACCAGGCCGGAAATCTTGTCCAGGGTCTGGGCGCTCATGACGTTGAAGCCGAACCAGCCCACGGTCAGGATCCAGGCGCCCAGGGCCAGGAAGGGAATGGATGAGGGCGGGTGGGCGGCGATGCCGCCGTCCCGGTGGTAGCGGCCGTGGCGGGCGCCCAGGAGCAGCACCGCCGGCAGGGCGATCCAGCCGCCCATGGCGTGGACCACGACGGAACCGGCGAAGTCGTGGAACTCCTCGCCGAAGGTGGCCTTGAGCCAGGCCTGGATGCCGAAGGCCTGGTTCCAGGCGATGCCCTCGAAGAAAGGATAGACGAAGCCCACCAGCAGGAAGGTGGCCGCCAGTTGGGGATGGAACTTGGCGCGCTCGGCGATGCCGCCCGAGATAATGGCTGGGATGGCGGCGGCGAAGGTCAGGAGGAAGAAGAACTTGGTCAGCTCGAAGCCGTTCTTCGCCATCAGGCTCTCGGCGCCGGAAAAGAAATTGACGCCATAGGCGATGCTGTAGCCGATGAAGAAATATGCCACGGTCGATATGGCGAAGTCGGACAGGATTTTCACCAGGGCATTGACCTGGTTCTTCTTCCTGACCGTACCGACCTCGAGAAACGCGAAGCCCGCGTGCATCGCCAGCACCATGATGGCGCCGAGCAGAATGAAAAGAACGTCGCTACCGGACTTGAGCGCTTCCATGACACCTCCGTATTGATGGACCGGCATCGGCAAGCAAGCACTATTCCAGTGCGAAATCCCATTCAAAATCAGCGATATGTCACCATACTTGGGCAATCGGCCGCACCCATATGGTGCAGCCGGCCGCCTTTCGCATCATGTCGGTGCGCCGCGCCCTACTTGGGGACGGCCTCGGCCGGCAGCAGGACCCACAGCCGGCCCGGCTGCCGCATGCGCCCGGCCTGCTCCCCGGCCTCCTTGCCGAAGCCCCAGAAGAAATCGGCCCGCACCGCCCCCTTGATGGCGCCGCCCGTATCCTGGGCGAACATCAGACGGTTGAGGGGCTGGGCTGAATTGGGCCGGGTGGTGGCCAGGAAGACCGGCGCCCCAATGGGAATGGTGCGGGGATCGACCGCCATGCTCCGTTCTGCAACCAGGGGCACCCCGAGGGAGCCGGACGGGCCATCGTTGTTGTTGGGGGCTTCCCGGAAGAAGACGTAGCTTGGGTTGGCGTTGAGGACATCGTTGAGCCGGCCCGGATTGGCCCGCCCCCAGGCCTGGATACCCTGCATGGAGGCTTCCTCCAGCTTCAGCTCCCCCCGCTCCACCAGGAGCCGCCCGATGGACTGGTAGGGATGGCCGTTCTGGTCGGCGTAGGCCAGGCGCACCAGGCTGCCATCCGGCAGCCTGACCCGGCCCGAGCCCTGGACCTGGAGGAAGAAGTATTCGACCGGATCCTCCACCCACAACAGGGTGCGGGCCGCCAGTGTTTCCTCCCGGGCGACGATCTCGCCGCGGGAGTAGTAGGGCACCACCTTGTTGCCCACCAGGCGGCCGCGCAGGCGCAGGCTCTTCAGGTCCGGATAGACCTCGCCGAGATCGATGGTGAGCATGTCGTCGGGCACCCCCAGCACCGGGGTCGGGTAGGCCTTGCTGCGGTGGCGGCTGCCCTTCAGGAGGGGCTCGTAGTAGCCGGTGATGAGCCCGGTGGCGTTGCCGTCGGCGGCCACCACGGCATAGGGCTGGAAATTGTCCTCGAAGAAGCGGCGGACCCCGGCGACCCGGCTGCTGTCTAAATTTTTTGCCATATCGCAGACCCGCTTCCAGGCGGGGCCATGGGGCTTGCTGGCCACTCCGCGGCAGGATTGGAGGAATACCGGCCAGGCGGCTCGCACGTCATCGTCCTTCCAGCCCGGCAGGTCCTGCCAGTTCGCCGGCTGCAGGGGCTTGGCGGGCGGGAGAACCGGCGTCACCGGCGGGCAGACCGGGCACACCGGGCAGGCTGCCGGCGCCGGACAGGCGGCGGTCGCCGGGGCTGGCGGCACGGCCGGTCGGGTGGTGGGCACAGGCTGGATTTCGGCACAGCCGGCCAGCACGAATGCCGCCAGAAGGGCCGCCACATGGAGTTTTTGCATGGTTTTGGCTAGAGTCTCGAAGTTTTCAAAGTATACCTGCCGTCATGCCCGATCCCCTTCAGATGGAACAACTGCTCGCCCGTTTCGACGCCATCCTCGGCCGCCTCGATGCCTTCCTGCCGCCGGCCCCGCCCCCGACCGACTGGCAGGCCGCCGTCGCCTTCCGCTGGCGCAAGACCAACAACCGGGGCTGGCTGCAGCCGGTCAAGCATCCCCACCCGATCCGCCTCGCCGATCTTCAGGGCGTGGATGACCAGAAGGACCGTATCGTCGCCAACACCCGCCAGTTCGTGGCCGGCCAGCCGGCCAACAACGCGCTGCTCACCGGCACCCGGGGTTCCGGCAAGTCCTCCCTGGTGAAGGCCGTCCTTAATGAATTCTCCAGCCAGGGGCTGCGCCTCATCGAGGTGGACAAGAACGACCTGGTGGACCTGCCGGACATCGTGGACCTGGTGGACGGCCGGCCGGAACGTTTCATCATCTTCTGCGACGACCTCTCCTTCGAGGCCAACGAAACCGCCTACAAGGCCCTCAAGTCGGTCCTCGACGGCTCGGTGGCGGCGGCGCCGGACAATGTCCTGGTGTATGCCACCTCGAACCGTCGCCACCTGATGCCAGAGTATTTCTCCGAGAACCTGGAGACCTCCAAGGTCAATGACGAGATCCACCCGGGCGAGGCCATCGAGGAGAAAATTTCCCTGTCCGAGCGCTTCGGCCTCTGGGTCTCCTTCTATCCCTTCGACCAGGACCACTACCTGGCCATCGTCGCCCACTGGCTGCGCACCTTCGGCGTCGATGACCAGACCATCGCCGGAGCCGAGCGGGACGCCCTCAACTGGGCCCTCGGCCGCGGCTCCCGCAGCGGCCGGGTGGCCTGGCAGTTCGCCAAGGACTGGGCCGGCAGCCAGGGTAAGGACGAAGGCCGATGAGCGCCGTGGTCGAAGTCGCCGCCGCCGTCATCCTGCGGAACGATGGCCAGGAATTTCTCCTGGCCCAGCGCCCCGAGGGCAAGGTCTACGCCGGCTATTGGGAATTCCCCGGCGGCAAGGTGGAACCGGGGGAAACCGTGCGGGAAGCCCTGATCCGGGAACTGCAGGAGGAGTTGGGCATCACGGCCACCGCCGCCACCCCCTGGCTGACCCGCCAATTCACCTACCCCCACGCCACGGTACGGCTCAATTTCTGGCGGGTGACCGCCTGGGAGGGGGAAATGGGCATCACCGCGCCCCTGGAGCACAGCGCCGTCGCCTGGCTGCGCTGCGCCGAGGCCCTGGACGAGCCCACCGTCGCCCCCATCCTGCCGGCCAACGACCCCATCCTCAAGGCTCTGGCCCTGCCGGTGGTGATGGCCATCACCAACATGGAGCAGAACGGCGAGGACGCCGAGCTGTCCCGCCTGGAGGGAGCGGTGGATAAGGGACTGCGGCTTTTCCAGATCCGCGACAAGGGCCTGCCGGGCGCCGAGCGGGCCTGGTTCGCCCAGGCCGCCGTCGAGATGGTGCGGGGAAGCGGCGCCCTGGTGCTGGTCAATGACGACGCCGCCCTGGCCCATCGCATCCACGCCGACGGCGTCCACCTGTCGGCGGCCGCCAGCCGCTATCGCCAGTCCCGCCCGGAAGCCGCCGAGGTGGGTCGATGGATCGGCGCCTCCTGCCACAACGCCGCCGAGTTGGCCCACGCCAACGAACTCGGCCTCGACTATGCCCTGCTCGGGCCGGTGCTGCCCACCGCCAGTCATCCCGGCATGCCGCACCTGGGCTGGGAAACCTTCGCCGCCCTGGTGGCCGGCTCGACCATTCCGGTATTCGCCCTGGGGGGGCTGTCCATGGAGATGCTGCCTACGGCCCAGGCCCATGGCGCCCACGGCATTGCCCTGCTGCGCAACTGGCCCTGAGGGGCTTCTACGAGCGGGGCTTGTCCTTGGGCTCCGGAGTCGAATCGGACTCCGGATCGTTGTTTTCGGACGGGATGCGGTAGCTCTCCGACGCCCAGGCCCCCAGGTCGATGAGCTTGCAGCGCTCGGAGCAGAAGGGGCGCCAGGGATTGTCGGGGGACCAGACGGCATCCTTGCCGCACTGGGGACAGCGGACTTTGCGGGCCATCAGAGATTGCAGAAGGTCAGTTCGAAGCCTACCGGCTGCTCGTGGATCTTGGACTTGGCTTCGCCGGCCGGCGGATTGGTGAAACGGATGTTGAGGGCGTACTTGTTGGCGCTGACCTCGGGGATGGCGGCCTCCGAGGAGTTGATGACCACCCTCACCATCTGGGCCGTGCTGCCCCCCAGGTTGAGCTGGAACTGACCGTTGTTGGCGGTGTAGCTGCGGGGAGAACCGCTGGAGCGCAGCAGTCGCAGGACGATGGCCAGGGCGTCGCGCAGGGGCAGCAGGGGCCGGGTCCAGCCGGCCAGGGCATCGCGCCGGAAATCGATAGTGCGGTGCAGCCACCAGTGGTAGGAAGGCAGGTCGAATTCGCAGACCCCCCCGGGGATGGCCGCCCGGCTCTTGATGCCCATGAGCCAGTCGTTTTCCCGCAGATACTGGCCGATCTTGCCGGCCATGGCCAGCAGCGCGGCGGAAGCCTGCTCGATTTCATAGAGGGCGCCGGACAGCGCCTCTTCGGAAATATCGGGATTGTTGCGGTAGCCAAGGAGGGTCTGGCGCTGGCGCTCCAGTTCCTGGATGAGGTCCATCTTGAGGTCGGCGCGGCCGGCCACTTCGAGGATCTCGAACAGGGTCAACAGGGCCACGTGGTGCTCGAGTTCGCCCTCCTGCTTGGCGAAATGGAGGGTCTTGTCAAAGAGATCCTCCAGGCGCAGCAGCGTGCGAATGCGCTCGTTGAACGGATATTCGTAGGTAATCACGCTATTTGTATCGCCCGGCCCCGGAAAATGCCTGAATTCTGAGCCATTTGCAGCAAAAGCTCAACACTTAACTTTAGCTTTCCGAACAGAATATTCGGCATAACGCTTGTGCAATTCCGCGACCTGGCATTCCAGAAATTCCATCCCGCTGTCGTTTCGGATGACATCGTCGGCAACAGCCAGTCTCGCCGCCCGGCTGGCCTGGGCCGCCATGATGGCCCGCACCTCGGCCTCGGACAAGCCGCTGCGGGCCATGACCCGGGCCACCTGCACCGCTTCGTCGCAGTCCACCACCAACACCCGGTCGTAGCGCCCCGGCTGGGGCCCTGATTCCACCAGCAGCGGGATCGCCAGGATGACGTAGGGCGAGGCGGCGACCCGGCAGCGCTCGGCCGACTCCTGGCGGATGAGGGGATGGAGGATGCCTTCGAGGCGCCCCCTGGCCTGGGGGTCGGCAAAGACCAGCTGGCGCATGGCCGCCCGGTCGAGGCCGCCGTCCGGGCGCACCACTCCGGGGCCGAAAGCCGCCGCCAGGGCCGCCATGGCGCCGCCGCCCGGGCCGGTCAGCTCATGGGCGATGGCATCGGTGTCCACTACCGCGATGCCCCGGGCGGCGAAGCGGTCGGCGACTGTGGACTTGCCGCTGCCGATGCCGCCGGTGAGGCCGACGACGTAATCGCTCACGGTTTCACCTGCACTTCTGGGAAAGGATGTCCGGCAGGGCTTCCTTGGCCGCCGCCACCAGGGCCGCCTGACGGCTGGCCGGCCCTGCGGCCTCGACCGCCTGGAGGGCGTCCTTGCCGATGCGCTGCCCCATCCTGGCGCTGCGCACGCCCTTGGCCTTGAGCTTGGTCAGCTGTTCGTTGGCGCCGTTCTCGTTGGAGAAGACGCCGAGGGAAATGGCAAAGCGGTTGGGGCCCGCCTCCTGGACCACGAAGTAGTCGGTGACCCCCAGGCGCTTCAGTTCCCCGGCCTTGCGGTCAGCTTCTACCTTGGTAGAGAGCGGCGGGATGAAGACCCACCAGCCCGCCCCTTCCACCGGGGTGGCGCGGCGCTCTACCTTGAAGTCGGCGAATTTCGCCTCCACCAGGCTGGACAGCCGGTTGGCCTCGGCCGCCGTCAGTTCGCTCCAGACCAGGCAGGCCTGGGGCCCCGGCGCCGGGGCCGGGGCCGGAGCGGGGGCTTCGGCCACGGGCTCCTTCTCGACCGGCTCGGCTTCCTTCTCCGCCGGCTGCGGCTCGGGCATCTTCTTCGTCCCATCCGCAGCGGCGGGCGGTTCGCCCCGGGCCACCACCCGGATGCGCTCCGGATGGACCTGCTGCTCGATGCGGCCCGCGTCCGGGTTCTCCGGCCGGCCGAAATAGCCCTCGGCGTAGGCGAAGAACAGGACGTTGGCGAGAACGAGGACGAAGACGAGAGGCTTCATTCGACTTTCGGCAGGTGCCGAAGGGAGTCGGCGATGGCCTCGGCCGGGTACTCGTAATCCTCCAGCTTGCCGGCGAAGAAGCGGTCATAGGAAGCCATGTCGAAATGGCCGTGGCCGGTCAGGTTGAAGAGGATGACCTTGGGCTCGCCGGTTTCCTTGCACTTCAGGGCCTCGTCGATGGCGGCCCGGATGGCATGGCAGGATTCCGGCGCCGGGATGATGCCCTCGGCCCGAGCGAACTGCACGCCGGCCTGGAAGGTCGCCACCTGGGGCACGGCCAGGGCTTCCACCCGGCCTTCGTGCAGGAGCTGGGAAACCAGGGGGCTGTCGCCGTGGTAGCGCAGGCCGCCGGCATGGATGCCCGGGGGCATGAAGTCGTGGCCCAGGGTGTACATCTTCATGAGGGGCGTGTAACCGGAGGCGTCGCCGAAGTCGTAGGCGTAGGCGCCCTTGGTCAGGGTCGGGCAGGAAGTGGGCTCCACCGCCACGCAGCGCAGCCTTTCGGCCCGCTTGTCGCCCGCCGCCTGGTCGGCCAGGAAGGGGAAGGCAATGCCGCCGAAGCTGGAGCCGCCGCCGCAGGGGCCGAAGACGACATCCGGATAGAGGCCGATCTTGTCGAACTGCTTCTTGGCTTCGAGGCCGATGATGGTCTGGTGCAGGAGCACGTGGTTCAGCACCGAGCCCAGGGTGTAGCAGGTGTCCGGGCGGGCAGCCGCCTCTTCCACCGCTTCCGAAATGGCGATGCCGAGGGAGCCCTCGCTGTTCGGGTCCTTGGCCAGGACGGCGCGGCCGGCCTGGGTGAGGTCGGTGGGGCTGGCGAACACCTCGGCTCCCCAGGTCTGCATCATGGAGCGGCGGAAGGGCTTCTGCTGGTAGCTCACCTTGACCATGAAGACCCGCACCGGCAGGCCGAACATCTGGCCGGCGAAGGCGATGGAGGAGCCCCACTGGCCCGCCCCGGTCTCGGTAGTCAGCTTCTTGGTGCCGGCCAGCTTGTTGAAATAGGCCTGGGGCACGGCGGAATTGGGCTTGTGGGAGCCGGCCGGGGAGACCCCCTCGTACTTGTAGAAGATCTTGGCCGGGGTGCCCAGGGCCTGCTCGAGGCGGGCGGCGCGGCACAGGGGCGACGGGCGCCACAGGGCGTAGATCTGGCGCACCTCTTCCGGAATGGGAATCCAGCGCTGGGAGGACATTTCCTGCTCCAGCAGAGGCATGGGGAAGATGGCGGCCATTTTCTCCGGCGGCACCGGCTTGCCGTCGGGCCCCAGCGGCGGCGCCGGGGGATTCGCCATGTCGGCGACAACGTTGTACCAGTGGGTCGGAATCTCGTTTTGTTCGAGCAGAACGTGCAGCGGGGTCATCTTTGGTCTCTCTCCCTATCGCGGAAGGGCGATTATCCGCCAATTGACGAGGCAAAGCGTAGTCCCAGCTGCCGTAAAACCCTCTCCGCCGCCAGGACGCCCCGGTATTGAGCCTCCTCGAACAGGGAAAAGCCGGAAAGGTCGGCATGGGCCAGGGTCAGCCGCCGGCTGCGGAAGTCCGCCAGGCGCTGGCGCCCGCCGCCCCACAGGCTGCCCGGCAGCGGGCGGCGCATGGCGTGGCCGTTGCGGAAGACATCCAGGCGGGTGGCCAGGCGGCGGATGTCCGGGTGCACCCGCTCCAACTCGGAGAGGATATTTCCTGCCCACTCGTCCCGGGAGGTTGCCAGGAGCAGGCGCCGGCCCGCCGCCGGGTCGACGTCGTGGAGGGCCCGGTAATAGGTGAATACGGTCCCGGACAGGCGCCGGCGGATAAGCTGGTGGGTCGCCACCACGTAGCCCAGGCCGGGGCTGTCGTAGAGGACGTTGTCCCAGGCCGGCGGGGCGCCGTGGCGCTCCTCGGGAAAATCGGACAGATGCAGGTTGGCGGTCAGCCAAGGGGCGTAGGTGCCGGCCCGGGCCGCCGCCCCCAGGTCGGCCGGCATGGCCTCCCAGACCCGGGGCAGGACGAAGGCCGGCGCCGCCCACACGGCCTGCTCGGCATGGATGCGCAGGGAGCGGCCCTCCCCGGGCAGCCAGCAGTCCACCAGGGCGCCCCTGCCCTCCTCCCGCAGGCGCCAGACCACGGCGCCGGCCAGGATGCGGTCGCCGGCCCGGGCGGCCAGGGCACGGGCCAGCCAGCCGTTGCCCTCGGGGGCGGTAAGGACGGCGTCCGGAGCCGCATTCTCCGCTTCGCCGCTGCGGCAGGCGAAATAGTGGAGCCCGGCCCAGGCCGAAGTCTGGTCGTAGCCGGTGCCGTAGTCGTCCCGGCAGGCGTAGTGGGCGAGCCAGTGGATGGTGGGGGCGTCGAAGCCCTCGTCCAGGAACCATTGCCTGAAGCTGACGCGATCCAGGGCCAGCCAGGCCGGATCCCGGCTGGAGAGCTCCATGGGCAGGGCGAAGACCCGCCGGCCGTCCCGGCCCCGGGCCTGCTTCATTTCTTCCATGCGGGCGTGGAAACGCTTCTGCTGTTCCCGTTCCGCCGCCGGCAGCCCGAGGCGGGGCAGCAGCCCCTCCTCCCACAGGCCGTTGCGGAAGACACGCTCCTGGGGCGTGGCGCACAGGTAGCGCTCGTCGTAGGTCGGCCGAGCGGCCTGGGGATCGCCCTGGAGCACGCCCAGGTCCGCCAGGAGTTCCCGCACCGCTCGGGCTTCCCGGGTGGGCAGGGGCAGGTAGTGGGCGCCCCAGGGATAAGCCACCAAAGGTCCCCGGCCGGAGCGGGAATTGCCGCCGGGCTCCCGTTCCAACTCCAGGACCAGGAAGTCGGCGAGGCCGGACTTGTCCAGTTTCCAGGCCGCCGACAGGCCGGAGATGCCGCCGCCGACGATGGCCACCGCCGTCCGGCGGACTTCGCCGGGTTCCGGGAAACCGCCCTCCCGCAGGCGGTGGGCCGCCTCCTGGGACATGCCGAGCAGTTCGCCGGGGGGCAAGGGGGGCGGCCCCTTGGGAGCGCAGCCGGCCAGGGCGGCGGCGCCGATGGTACCGAGGAAATCCCGGCGGCTAGTCAAACTTGCGCAGGGAGAGGCTGACCGAGAGCTGGGCGCCCAGCCAACCGAGGACGGCGCCGACGCCGGCGAGCAGGAGGATATTCCGCAGCCCCGGGCCGTGGAGGGCGAACTCGCCGCCGTAGAGGGCCGCCAGCTCCGCCGCCGGGCCGGCCAGGAGCTTCATCCCCGTCGCCACCAGGGCGGCGGCCAGGAACCCGCCGAGGGCACCCTGAAGGGCTCCGAAATAGTAGAAGGGCCGGCGGATGAAACCGTCGGTGGCGCCGATCAGCCGGGCCACTTCGATTTCCGCAGCCTGGGCCATGACCTGCAGGCGGATGGTGTTGAAGGTGACCGCCACCAGGCCGGCGGCGAAGATGGCGGCGAGCAGGGTGACCGCCAGCTTGCCCAGGCGCAGGAAGGCGTCGAAGCGCTTCACCCAGGCCGAGTCGAGCTGCACATGGGCGACCTTGGGCCAGCCGGCCATGGTCTGGCGCAGGGCCTCCAGCTTGTCCGGGGTGGCGTCGGCGGGCTCGACGACGAAGGCGTCGGGAAGCGGGTTGCGCGGCAGGCTGGCGACGATCTCCGCCATGCCCTCGCCGCCCCGCAGGCGCTTCAGGGCTTCCTCCTTGGGGACGAAGTGCCAGCGGCCGGCCCCTGCCTGCTTGAGGCGGGCCTCGATCTCGGCCGCCGCCCGGCGGTCCGCGTCGGTGGCCATGAAGATGCTGATCTGCTGGGCGCCGGAAGCGCTGCGCCCGAGGTCCCGCAGATTGTCCAGGAGGACGTAGCCGGCTGCCGGCAGGGTCAGGGCGATGCCGATGACGAGCAGCGACAGGAAGGTGTTGAGGGGCGCCGCCAGCAGGCGGCGGACGGCGCCTTCCAGGGCGGCGCCATGCTGGGTCAGCCAAGCCCTCATGTCAGCCTCCCGTGATCCAGCCGCAGGACATGGGGCCGGTAGCGCTCGATCCAGTGGGGATCGTGGGTGGCCACCACGACGGTGACGCCCACCTGGTGGAAGGATTCGAAAATTTCCAGGATGTCGGTGGCCGACTCGGCGTCCAGGTTGCCGGTGGGCTCGTCGGCCAGGAGCACGGCGGGCCGGTTCACCACCGCCCGGGCGATGGCCAGGCGCTGCTGCTCGCCGCCGGAAAGGGCGATGGGATTGGCCTTCTGGCGATCCAGCAGCCCGACCTTGTCGAGGGCCGCCTGGGCCCGGCGGACGGCTTCCCGGCGGGGGAGGCCGACGATATGCAGGGGCAGGAGGACGTTGTCCAGGACGGTGCGGTCGAACAGCAGCTTCTGGTCCTGGAAGACCAGGCCGAAATTGCGGCGCAGGTAGGGAATGGCGCTGGCCCGCAGGGCGGAGAGGTTCTGGCCGTTGACCACGAGGCTTCCCGTGGTCGGGCGCTCCACCGAGGCGATGAGTTTCACCAGGGTGGTCTTGCCGGCCCCGGAGTGGCCGGTGATGAAGACCATGTCGCCGGCTCCGATCTCGAAGCTGACTTCCTTGACCGCCTCGTAGCCGCCCGGGTAGCGCTTGGTGAGATTGGAGGCGACGATCATTCGAACAGGGCGTCGACGAAATCCTTGGCGGAGAAGGGTCGCAGGTCGTCGATGCCCTCGCCGACCCCGATGAAGCGGATGGGCTTGGGGCACTGGCGGGCGATGGCGGCCACCACCCCGCCCTTGGCGGTGCCGTCGAGCTTGGTGACCACCAAGCCGGTGACGTTGATGGCCTTGTCGAAGGCCTTCACCTGCTGGAGGGCGTTCTGGCCGATGTTGGCATCGAGGACCAGGAGGGTCTCGTGGGGGCCGGTGATGTCCACCTTCTGGATGACCCGGCGGACCTTGGCGATCTCTTCCATGAGGTGGAGCTGGGTCGGCAGGCGCCCGGCGGTGTCGGCCAGGACCACGTCGATGCCCCGGGCCTTGGCGGCGGCGATGGCGTCGTAGATGACCGCCGCCGGGTCACCGCCCTCCTGGGAGATGACGGTGATGTTGTTGCGCTCGCCCCAGACCTGGAGCTGTTCCCGGGCCGCCGCCCGGAAGGTGTCGCCGGCGGCCAGCAGGACGCTCTTGCCCTGGGACTGGAAATACTTGGCCAGCTTGCCGATGGAGGTGGTCTTGCCGGCCCCGTTCACCCCCGCGATCATGATCACGAAGGGCCGGGTGGCCTCGACGTCGAGGGACTGCTCCAGGGGGCCGAGGAGGTCCATGAGGGCGCCGGCCAGGGCCTGCTGGATGGCTTCCGGGGTATCCAGCTTGTCGCGCTTGGCCCGGGCCTTGAGGTCGTCCAGGAGGAACTGGGTGGCCTCGATGCCGACGTCGCTGGTGAGGAGCAGGGTTTCCAGCTCCTCCAGCAGCTCGTCGTCCACCTTGCCGCGGGAGAAGATGGACTTAAGCTTGCCGCCCCACTGGGCGCGGGTCTTGGCCAGCCCCTTGAAGAGGCGCTCACGCCAGGAGGGCGTGGCTGCCGCCGGGGTGGACTGGGGGGTTGCCGGCGTTTCGGTGCCGGACTTTTTGAAGAAACCGAACATGAGGGGATATGTCTTAGGCCGTGCTGACAGTGACGCGGCAACTCGCTAAGATGCCGCAAAATTCCCACCAATTCTAGCAGAAAGCCCCCCTCCCCATGATGCGAACACTACGTTTGCGGCACCTGTTGCTCGCCCTGATCGCGCCCGGGCTGATTGCCACCGCCCAGGCCAATCCCTTCGAGGCCACCCTGAAGAACGGCCTGCGGGTCATCGTCAAGGAAGACCACCGCGCCCCCACCGCGGTTCAGATGGTCTGGTACCGCATCGGCAGCATGGACGAGGTGGACGGCAAGTCCGGCGTCGCCCACGTGCTGGAGCACATGATGTTCAAGGGCACCCCGAGCATCGGCCCCGGGGAGTTCAACAAGCGGGTGGCGGCCGCCGGCGGGCGGGACAACGCCTTCACCAGCCGGGACTACACGGCCTACTTCCAGCAGGTGCCGAAGGAGAAGCTGGAGGAGATGATGTCCCTGGAGGCCGACCGCATGCGCCACCTCAACGTCGATCCCAAGGAATTCGCCCAGGAGATCAAGGTGGTCATGGAGGAGCGCCGCATGCGCACCGACGACAACCCCCAGGCCAAGCTCTTCGAGCAGGCCAACGCCATCGCCTTCGAGGCCCACCCCTACCGCCGCCCCATCATCGGCTGGATGAGCGACCTGGAGCACATGACCGCCGCCGACGCCCGGGAGTGGTACGACCGCTGGTACGTCCCCAACAATGCCTACCTGGTGGTGGTGGGCGACGTGGACCACGACGCCGTCTTCAAGCTGGCCGAGAAGTACTACGGCCCCCTGGAGGGCCGCGCCTCGCCGCCCCGGACCCCGCCCGCCGAGCCGCCCCAGGAGGGCATCCGCCGACTGGTGGTGAAGGCGCCGGCCGAGCTGCCCATCCTGACCATGGGCTACAAGGTGCCGGTGATCCGGGACGTGGCCAAGGACGTCGATCCCTTCGCCCTGGAAATGCTGGCCGCCGTCCTCGACGGCCACGAGGCCGCCCGTTTCGGCAAGCGCCTCATCCGGGAGCAGAAAATCGCCGTCTCCACCGGGGTGGACTACGACTCAAATGCCCGCGGCCCCGGCCTCTTCTACCTCCAGGGCACGCCGTCGGAAGGCAGGACGGTGGCCGAACTGGAAGCCGCCCTGCGGGGCGAGATCGCCCGCATCCAGAAGGAGGGGGTGAACGAGACCGAACTGAAGCGGGCCAAGGCCCAGGTGGTGGCCGCCCAGGTGTACAAGCTGGATTCCATGTTCGCCCAGGCCATGGAGATCGGCCAGATGGAATCCTCCGGGCTGTCCTACAAGGACATCGACCCGATCATCGAGCGCCTGCAGCAGGTCACCGCCGACCAGGTGCAGGCGGTGGCGAAGAAGTATTTCGGCGACGACACCCTGACCGTCGGCGTCCTCGACCCCCAACCCCTGGACGGCAAGCCGCGCCGCCCGGCCGCCGCCCCGCGCCACTGAGGAGAGCAAGACATGAAGAAAATCCTGTTCGCCCTGGCGGCGCTGGTCGCCTGCCAAGTCGCCCTGGCCGGCGTCAATATCCAGCACTGGGTGTCGCCCTCCGGCGCCCGGGTCTATTTCGTCGAAAGCAGCGCCCTGCCCATCCTGGACGTCCAGGTGGATTTCGCCGCCGGCTCCATGTTCGACCCGGCCGGCAAATCGGGGGTCGCGTCCCTGACCCGGAGCATCCTCGACCTCGGGGCCGGCAACCTGGATGAGAACGCCATCGCCGACCGCCTGGCCGACATCGGCGCCCACCTCGGGGGCGGCGCCGACACCGACCGGGCCAGCGTCTCCCTGCGCACCCTGTCCGCCCCGGACAAGCGGGAGCCGGCCCTCGACATCCTGCGTAGCGTGCTGACCGCGCCGCGCTTCGACGCCGCCATCTTCCAGCGGGAGAAGACCCGCACCATCGCCAGCCTCAAGGAAGCCCTGACCCGGCCCGACACCATCGCCGGCAAGGCCTTCTGGGAAGCCGCCTATCCCGCCCATCCCTACGGCCGCCAGTCGGAGCCGGCGACAGTGGCGAAGATCGGCCGGGACGACCTGCTCAATTTCTACCGCACCTACTACAACGCCAAGAACGCCACGGTCACCCTGGTCGGCAGCCTGTCCCGGGCCGAGGCGGAGAAGGTGGTCGAATCCCTGGTCGGCAAGCTGCCCAAGGGCGAGGCCCCCAACCTGCCCGCCGATCCCCAGCTGCCCAAGGGGGAGACCCGGCGCATCGCCCACCCGGCCGCCCAGTCCCACATCTACGTCGGCCTGCCGGCCATCCGCCGGGGCGACCCGGATTTCTTCCCCCTCATTGTCGGCAACTACAGCCTGGGCGGCGGCGGCTTCGTCTCCCGCCTGATGAAGGAAGTGCGGGACAAGCGGGGCTACGCCTACAGCGTCTATAGCTATTTCGCCCCCCTGAAGCAGCCCGGCCCCTTCCAGATCGGCCTGCAGACCAAGCGCTCCCAGGCCGACGAGGCCCTCAAGGTCAGCCGCTCCATCCTCGAGGGTTTCCTCAAGGAAGGCCTCAGCCCCGAGGAGCTGGAAGCCGCCAAGGCCAACCTCATCGGCAGCTTCCCCCTGCGCCTGGACAGCAACAAGAAGATCCTGGAGAACGTCGCCAACATCGGCTTCTACGGCCTCCCCCTGGACTACCTGGACCGCTACCAGGACCGGGTGCGGGCGGTCACCGCCGAAGAAGTGCGCCAGGCCTTCGCCCGCCACGTCCGGACGGACCACCTGGTCACCGTCATGGTGGCCGTCGACAAGCCTTGAACTCGGTCCGCATCGTCGGCGGCGAATGGCGCCGCCGGGTCCTGCGCTTTCCCGACAGCCAGGGCCTGCGGCCCACGCCGGACCGGGTCAGGGAAACCCTCTTCAACTGGCTGGGGCAGGACCTGGAAGGTCAGACCTGTCTCGACCTCTTCGCCGGCAGCGGCGCCCTCGGCTTCGAGGCCGCCTCCCGGGGAGCCGACCGGGTGGTGCTGGTCGAGCAGGCGCCCCCGGTGCTGAAGGCCCTGCGGGAAAATGCCGAACTCCTGCGGGCCGGCACGAGGGTAGAGATCGTGCGCGCGGATGCGCTACAATATTTGGCTTCGACCGGATCGAGATTCGACCTCATCTTCCTGGACCCGCCCTACAACCTGGGCTGGATCGACCGGCTGGCAAAGCACCTGCCGGCGGCGATGAAGGAGGACGGAGCGATCTACATCGAAGCCGAATACCAAATTGACTCCCTCGGCGACTGGCGCACAGTGCGCAGCGGACGGGCGGGCGAAGTGCATTTTCATTTGCTACGGCGGGAAACAGAATGAAACTGGATCACCGGATGGCCATCTACCCGGGCACATTCGACCCGATGACCCGGGGTCACGAGGACATCGCACGCCGGGCGGCCGGCATTTTCGAACACTTGGTGCTGGCCATTGCGGAAAGCCCCTCCAAGCGCCCCCATTTCGACCTGGCGACCCGGGTGGACTTGGCCAAGGAAGCGCTGGCGGACGTGGGCAATATCGAAATTGTCGGCTTCAACAGCCTGCTCATGAATTTCGTCCATGACCGGGGCGCCAAGATCATCGTCCGCGGACTGCGGGCCGTTTCCGACTTCGAGTACGAATTCCAGATGGCGGGAATGAACCGTAGCCTTTATCCTGAGGTCGAAACTGTATTTTTGACCCCGGGAGAACAGTATATGTTTATCTCGGCGACCATGGTCCGCGAAATCGCGCGCCTGGGCGGCGATGTGAGCAAGTTTGTCCACCCCTGCGTGGAAAAGCTCCTGCGGGCGCAAACAAGTTAAGTCACTTCATCTAGAGAGGAAAAGCGGCCATGGCCCTGATGATTACCGACGAATGCATCAACTGCGACGTCTGCGAACCCGAATGCCCGAACGATGCCATTTCCCAGGGCGAGGAGATCTACCAGATCGACCCGAACAAGTGCACCGAGTGCGTCGGCCACTATGACGAGCCCCAGTGCGTTCAGGTCTGCCCGGTGGACTGCATCCCCAAGGATCCCAGCCACGTGGAAACCAGCGAGATGCTGTGGGTCAAGTACGAGAAGCTGACCGGCAACAAGCGTTCGTAAGCCCCCGGGAACGGCGGGCGTCACGCCCGCAGCCCGAAAAGAACCCGCGCCTGGCGCGGGTTTTTTCATGGCCGGAAGGGCCCGTCAGGCCGCCTGCCGCAGGGCCGGCGCCGGCTCCAGCAAGCCCTTCACTTCACCGGCCACCTTCTCCAGGGCCTCGATCTGACCGAGAAGGTCCTGCTCTACGCCCTCCAGCTCGCCGATGCGGTCTTCCAGGGTATCGGTGGCCTGGTGGATGCGCTTGATGCTCTCCAGGCGGCGCTTCAGCTGGATCTGGTGCTCCCGGACCTGGGTTTCCATGGGGGCCATGATGGCCTTCAGCCACACCTCGGCATCCTTGTTGGCATGCTCGAAGGAGCGCCGCACCTGCACCGCCACCTCCTCGAAGAACTTCTGGGTGACGCTCTTCTTCTCGTGGGTGAGGAGATTCATCATGGTGTTGAGGTGGGTGTCGCACCACTGCTCGAGGCGGTCGATCTCCTTCTCGTAGCGCCGCAGGGAGAAGGTGGTGGGGGCACCCAGCTTGAGGCCGTGCTCGACGGCGAATTTCTTGTACACCGCCTCCATCATGGCCAGGATTTCCCGGATTTCGCCATTGGACTTGTCCAGGGCCTCCCGGGTGCGCTGGAAGAAATTGGCCATGGCGTCCGACAGGTTCTTGGAGAAGGACGCGTCCAGCATGGTCTGGCGGGTGGCCTGGGTGAGATGGCGCAGGCTGTCGATGCCCAGGTGGCCGAAGAGGTTGTTGGTGAGGGTGGAGAAGACGCTGCGCACGGCGTAATAGCGCTGCAGCCCGGCTTCGAACTCGTCCTTCTCGGCCCGCACCTTGCCCATCATGTACTCGACCACGCCCTTGTTCTTGCCGCGCAACTCGGTGAGTTCGGCCAGTTGCTCCCGCAGCCCGGCCAGCCGGGACTCCAGGAGGCCGCGCACCCGCCGGTTCACTTCGCCGAATTCGGCTTCGGTGTTCTCCCGCACGATGTCCCGCTTGGCCGGAATCAGCTCCCCGGACAGGGCCGCTTCCAGCTGGGGCAGGCGGCTCCTGGCCAGGAGTTCGGCGTCGCCGTTGATCTTGGCCACCAGGCCCTTCTGGGCCGACACCGGGAAGACCTGCCCGACGGGCAGGTTGAGGATGGCGGCGCAGGATTCCACCTGCCCGGCGATTTCGGCCTCTACCTGGGCCGGGGTCTTCAGCTCGTCCCAGAGGCCGTCGATCTTGTTCAGGACCACCATCCGGCCGCGCTTGTTGGCGCTGCCTTCGCCGATGTGCTCCTTCCAGATGGCCAGGTCGGACTGGGTCACCCCGGTGTCGGCCGCCAGGATGAACAGTACCGCATGGGCGTTGGGCAGCAGCGACAGGGTCAGCTCCGGCTCGGCGCCGATGGCATTGAGACCCGGGGTATCGAGGATCACGAGGCCCTGCTGCAGCAGGGGGTGGGGAAAGTTGATGACGGCGTGGCGCCAGCGGGGGATTTCCACCAGGCCGTCAGCGCCGACGCGATAGAGATCGGCATCCCCCCGCCCGACCTCGAAGCCCAGCTTGCCTGCCTCCTCCGGGGAGACCCGGGTGGTTTCGCTGACATGGCGGAGGGCATCCTGCATGGCCTCGGCGGATTGCACGTCGAGGGCGACCATATGCCACTCGTCCGGGAAACCCTTGTATTCGCTGACGCCGGTGTTCGTCCCGCGGGTCTGGATCGGCAGCAGCTCGATGCGGGGCGGCCGCTCCGGGTCGTAAAGAAGCTCGGTCGGACACATGGTGGTCCGCCCGGCCGACGAGGGCAGCATGCGGTTGCCGTAGTCGGCGAAGAAAATGGCGTTGATGAGTTCGGACTTGCCCCGGGAGAACTCGGCGACGAAGGCCACGTTGAGGCGATCCTCCCGCAGGCGGTCGAGGAGCTGGGACAAGCGCAGATCGGTCTGGGCATCGGACAGCTCGTTTTCCGACAGCCAGTTCTGAAAATTGCCGACGCAGCTTGATAGACGCAAACGCCAGTCGCTATAGACCGCGAATTCTTGACCGAGCGACATGACCGGACTCCCGTATTTCCCGTTGGAGCCGAAAATTTAGCATAACCCGCCCCTTTCCACAGCCCGCCGGCATCAGTGCTGGCAGGCCGGGCAATAGTAGGTGGAGCGGCCGGCCTGGCGAATCTGGCGCACCTTGCCGCCGCAACGCCGGCAGGCCTGGCCGGTGCGGTCATAGACGGCGGCGCTGATCTGGAACCAGCCGGAGCCGCCGTCGCTGTGGACGTAGTCCCGGATGCTGCTGCCGCCGGCCGCGATGGCATCGGCCAGGGTTTCCTTGACGGCCAGTGCCAGCCGCCCGCAGCTCTCCCGCCCCAGCCGGCTGGCTGCCCGCAGGGGCGAGACGCCGGCCCGGAACAGGCTCTCCGACGCATATATATTGCCGACGCCTACCACCGTGTGGGCATCCATGAGGACGTTCTTGATGGGCGCCTGGCGCCGCCGGGTGGCGCCATACAGCCAGTCGCCGGTGAAATCGGCCGACAGGGGCTCGACCCCCAGGCGGGCCAGGAGGGGATGGGTCCCGGGGTCGTCGCCGGCGTACCAGGCCACAACCCCGAAACGGCGCGGATCGGAGAGGCGCAGCACGGTCTGGGGCAGCACCAGGTCGAAGTGGTCGTGGCGGCCGGCGGGCGTGCCCGGGGCGACGAAGCGCAGATTGCCCGACATGCCCAGATGCAGGATGAGCCAGCCGCCCCCTTCGCCGCCGCGGCAGTCGAACAGGAGGTATTTGCCCCGCCGGAGGACGGCGGCGATGCGGCGCCCCTTCAGGGTTTCCGCCAGTCCCGCCGGCAGTTCCTGGCGCAGGCGGGGGAAGCGCACGACAGCGTCAATAATGGTGCGCCCCTCCACCTCGGGCAACAGCCCCCGGCGGCAGACTTCGACTTCCGGCAATTCAGGCATCCCTTGTTCCTCCAGCAAAAGCCAAATAACATCCAAACTTAGTCCATTCTATGCGCTCTAATGCGCTACTCCACTCGCCAAATCCCCATGGTCCGCAAGCTCATCGCCGCCTCCGTAGCCCTTATTTTTGCCGGCTTCACCCATGCCGCCAGCGGCCCCGCAACCAAGGTGCCTCCTGCCGGATCCAAGGGCGGCGACGTCACTGCCCGGGCCGTTTTCCAGGTACTGCTAGGGGAACTCGCCCTGCAGCGGGGCGAAATCGAGCTCGGGGTCAGCAGCTACGCCGATCTGGCCCGCCGCACCCGGGACCCCCGGGTCCTGGAGCGCGCCACCGAAGTCGCCGGCTATGCCCGGCAGTTCGACCTCGCCTACGATCTGGCCAAGATGTGGGTGGACGTGGAGCCGAGCTCCACCAAGGCCCGCCAGACCCTGGCCACCCTGCTCGTGCTGCTGAACCGCACCGATGAACTGGCGCCCCAGCTGAGCGCCCTCCTCGAACAGGACAAGGAGAACCTGGGCGACAACCTCATGCGCCTCAACCGCATGCTGGTCCGCCACGCCGATCGGCAGTCGGTCCTGCGCCTGGTGGAGAAGGTGACGGAGCCCTACCGGAACATCCCGGAAGCCCACTTCGCCCTGGCCACCGCCGCTGCCAACGCGGGGGAAGCGGCCCGCGCCCAGAGCGAGATCGACCAGGCGCTGAAAATGCGCCCGGACTGGGAGATGGCCGCCCTGCTGCGGGCCCAGTTGCAGGTGCGCCAATCCCCCAACCTGGCCATCGACAACCTGACGCGCTTCGTGGACAAGCACCCGGGCGCCAAGGATGCCCGCATGGCCCTGGCCCGCATACTCATTTCCGAGAAGCGCTACGACGAGTCCCGCCGCCAGTTCGACCGGCTCCTGGCCGACAATCCCAACAATCCGGAGGTCATCTACCCGGTGGCGATGCTGGCCCTGCAGCAGAACGACATCAAGACCGGCAAGGCCCAGCTCGAAAGGCTGCTGCAGACCGACTTCCCGGACAAGGGCACGGTGCATTTCTTCCTCGGCCAGATCGAGGAGGAACAGAAGCACATGGATGCCGCCCTCGACCACTATCGCCAGGTCACGGCCGGCGAGCAGTTCATCCTCGCCCGCGCCCGGGCGGCCCAGATCATGGTCCAGCAGGGCAAGATCGAGGAGGCCCGGGACTTCATCCACTCCACCCAGGGCCGCACCGACCAGGAACAGGCCCAGCTCATGCAGGCCGAATCCCAGCTGCTGCGGGAAGCCAAGCGCTACGAGGAATCCTACGCGGTGCTGGAGAAGGCCCTCGCCAAGTATCCGGACAACACCGACCTCCTGTACGACGCCGCCCTGATGGCCGAGCGGCTGGGCCGCACCGACATGCTGGAAGCCCATCTCCAGCACCTCATCAAGATCAAGCCGGATCATGCCCACGGGCTCAACGCCCTCGGCTACTCCTGGGCCGACCGCAATGTCCGCCTGCCCGAGGCCCATGAACTCATCGCCCGCGCCATGACCCTGGCCCCGGACGATCCCTTCATCATGGACAGCATGGGCTGGGTGCTCTTCCGCGAAGGCAAGTTCGACGAAGCCCTGAAGACCCTGGAACAGGCCTACAAGCGCAAGCCCGACCCGGAAATCGCCGCCCACCTGTCCGAGGTCCTGTGGTCCCTGGACCGCAAGGACGACGCCCGCCGGGTCCTGCGGGAAGCCGCCAAGAAGCACCCGGACAACGACGTCCTCTCCGCCGCCATCAAGAAATACCAGCCCTGATGCGGCTTTCCTCCTGGCGTTCCACCCTGGCGGCCGGCGTCCTCGTCCTGGCCGGCTGCGCCACGGTGGCGCCCCCGCCCTCCGGCCTGCCCGGCCGGGCAGACCTGCGGGATTTCGCTCTCGAGGCTCGCTTCGCCCTGCGGCTGGAGCGACCCTACCAGGGCCCGGAAAGCGCCAGCGGCCGGCTGTCCTGGGAACATAGCGGCAGCACCGACCACATCCTGGTCTCCAACCCCCTTGGCCAGGGCGTCGCCGAAATTGACCAGGGCCCCCAGGGCGCCCGTCTGCGCACCGGCGACGGCCAGGTGCGGGAGGCCGCCGATGCCGGCGCCCTGCTCCAGGAAGCCACCGGCTACCCCCTGCCCCTGGGCGAACTGCCGGCCTGGCTCCTGGGCCGCCCCACCGCCTCCGGCCAGGTGGTCGCCGACGGCCGGGGCCGCCCCAAGACCCTGGCCGATGCCGGCTGGCGGATCGAATACGACTACGACGACGAGGCGGCCGGCGCCCTGCCCGCGCGCCTCACCCTGCGCCGGGACAGCAGCCTCGAAGTGCGCCTGCGCATAGAAGAATGGCGGAGCCTGCCATGAGCACCTGGGCCTGGGACAGCGCCTGGCCGGCCCCGGCCAAGCTCAATCTCTTTCTGCACGTGGTCGGCCGCCGGCCCGACGGCTACCATCTGTTGCAGACCCTCTTCCGCTTCGTGGACCGGGGGGACAGCCTGGCCTTCCTGCCCCGGGAGGATGGCGACATCGTCCTCGCCACCCCCATTCCCGGTGTGCCGCCGGACACCGACCTCACCGTCCGCGCCGCCCGCCTGCTCCAGGAAGCCACCGGCTGCCGCCGGGGTGCCACCATCAGCCTGGAAAAGCGCCTGCCAATGGGTGGCGGCCTGGGGGGCGGCAGTTCCGACGCCGCCACCGTGCTACTCGCCCTCAACCACCTCTGGGGCCTCGGCCTGTCTCGCCAACGCCTGCAGGAACTGGGGCTGGGCCTGGGGGCCGACGTGCCGGTCTTCGTCTTCGGCCGCAACGCCTTCGCCGAGGGGGTCGGCGAGGCCCTCAAGCCGGTGGACCTGCCCGCCGCCTGGTACGTGGTCCTGGAGCCGCCGGTCCAGGTACCGACGGCGGCCATCTTCGGCGCCCCGGACCTGCGGCGGGATACCGCCGCCATCCCGGCGGCCGAATGGCGCCCGGGTTTCGGCCACAACGACCTGGAGCCGGTGGCCTGCGCCCGCTTTCCGGCCGTCGCCGACCATCTCGCCTGGCTGCGGCAGTTCGGCCCAGCCATGATGACCGGCTCGGGGGCCTGCGTCTTCGCCGAATTCGACCGCGAGGAGCGGGCCGAGGAAGTCGTGGCCCGGCTGCCGGACGGCATGCGGGGCTGGGCGGCGGCGGGCCTGCCGGCCCACCCCCTGGCGGATCTTTGAAAAAATTGCGCCGCCCGGGTGTAGCTTTTCCGAAAATTTTTCTGTATTATTCGCGCCTCGCTTGCACGGGAAACCGTGCGAGACAAAGAGTTGGGGAGTCGCCAAGCTGGTTAAGGCACCGGATTTTGATTCCGGCATGCGAAGGTTCGAATCCTTCCTCCCCAGCCACAGGATTCGCCGGGCAGGCCTTCTGGTCTGCCCGGTTTGCTTTTGGTGGGGTCAATGCTCTTTCGGATAGTGCCCCATGAGGATGTGGAAATGGCCTACAACAGCCTGATGGTCTTTACCGGCAATGCCAACCCGAAGTTGGCAGCCTCCGTCGCCAAACATCTAAATGTCGATCTGGGGAGGGCCAACGTGGGCCGCTTCTCCGACGGCGAAGTCAGCGTCGAACTCCAGGAGCATGTGCGGGGCCGTGACATCTTCGTCATGCAATCCACCTGCGCTCCCACCAACGACAACCTGATGGAACTGCTGGTCATGGTGGACGCCCTCAAGCGCGCCTCCGCCGGCCGCATCACCGCCGCCATCCCCTACTTCGGCTATGCCCGCCAGGACCGCCGGCCCCGTTCTTCCCGGGTGCCCATCGCCGCCAAGCTGGTCGCCAACATGCTGGCCGCCGCGGGAGTGGACCGGGTCCTGACCATGGATCTCCACGCCGAGCAGATCCAGGGCTTCTTCGACATCCCTGTGGACAACATCTACGCCCTGCCCATCCTGCTGGATGACATCAAGGGGCAGGCCTACGAGAACCCCATGGTGGTCTCCCCCGACCACGGCGGCGTCGTCCGCGCCCGTTCCCTGGCCAAGCGCCTGGAATGCGACCTGGCCATCATCGACAAGCGCCGTCCCAAGGCCAACGTCTCGGAAGTCATGAACATCATCGGCGAAGTGGACGGCCGCACCTGCGTCATCATGGACGACATGGTCGACACCGCCGGCACCCTTTGCAAGGCCGCCACCGCCCTCAAGGAGCACGGCGCCAAGAAGGTGGTCGCCTACTGTACCCACCCGGTCCTGTCCGGCCCGGCCGTCGAGCGGGTCAGCAACTCCGACCTCGACGCCCTGGTGGTTACCGACACCATTCCGCTGCGGGATGACGCCGCCCAGTCGCCGCGCATCCGCCAGCTGTCGGTGGCCGAGATCATGGCTGAGACCATCCGCCGCATCAGCAACGACGACTCGGTGTCGTCCCTCTTCATCGACTGATTTTCACAACCCCCCGGCCTGGTCGCGGGCCGGGGACTCACTCTGGAGTCATCATGCAATTTGAAATCATCGCGCAACAGCGCACGCTGCAGGGAACGGGTGCGAGCCGCCGCCTGCGCCGTGCCGGCAAGGTTCCCGCCATCGTCTACGGCGGCGCCGAAGCCCCCGAGGCCATCGAAGTCGACCACAACGACCTGCTCCTGAAGCTCAAGAAGGAAGCCTTCCACTCGTCCGTCCTGAACCTCGTGGTCGACGGCAAGAAGCAGCAGGTTCTGCTCCGTGACACCCAGGTGCACGCCTACAAGCCCCTGGTCCTGCACGTGGACTTCCAGCGCGTCGACGCCACCCACGAGCTCCACATCAAGGTGCCCCTGCACTTCGTGAACGCCGATGTCGCCCCGGGCGTCAAGCTGGGCGGCGGCCTGGTCAACCACGTCCTGACCGAGCTGGATGTCGCCTGCCTGGCCAAGGACCTGCCCGAGTTCGTCGAAGTGGACCTGTCCGCCCTCAAGGTCGGCGAGAACATCCACGTTTCCGGCCTCAAGCTGCCGAAGGGCGTGAAGCCCATCGTCCACGGTGAAGACCCCATCGTCGTCACCATCGTCGGCAAGGGCGGCGCCCAGGAAGCCGAAGGCGAAGGCGAAGCCGCTGCCGAGTAATTCCGGCACCATCGCCGAACAAGGCCGCCGCCGGCAATTGCCGCCGGCGGTCTTTTCATTTCCTGTCCTATGACCGCTCCCCGCCTCATCGTCGGCCTCGGCAACCCGGGCCCCGAATACGAAGCCACCCGGCACAACGTCGGGTTCTGGTTCGTGGACCAGCTGGCCGACCACCTCAAGGCCAGCCTGGCGCCCCAGTCCAAGTTTTTCGGCCGCGCCGGCCGCAGCGGCGAACTCTGGCTCCTGGAGCCGACCACCTACATGAACCGCTCGGGCCAGTCGGTGGCCGCCCTGGCCAATTTCTACAAGATCCCCCCGGCCGAGGTCCTGGTGATCCATGACGACCTCGACCTGCCTCCCGGCGGCATCCGCCTCAAGCAGGGCGGCGGCAACGGCGGCCACAACGGCCTCAAGGACATCCAGGCCCGCCTCGGCACCCCGGACTTCTGGCGCCTGCGCCTAGGCATCGGTCACCCGCGGACCCTGGGCCTCACCCAGCAGGTGGCGGATTTCGTCCTCCATCCGCCCCGGCTGGAGGAAATGCCCCCCATCGAAAAGGCCCTGGCCCGCTGCCTCCTCGCCTGGCCCAAACTCGCCGCCGGCGACTACGCCGGCGCCCAGCAACAATTGCACGGTAAAGTCGTTTAAGGAAACCACCATGAGCCTCAAGTGCGGCATCGTCGGCCTGCCCAACGTCGGCAAATCCACCCTGTTCAACGCCCTCACCAAGGCCGGGATCGCAGCGGAGAACTACCCCTTCTGCACCATCGAGCCCAACGTGGGCGTGGTTGAAGTCCCGGATAACCGCCTCAAGAAGCTGGCCGAGATCGTGAAGCCCCAGCGGGTCCTTCCCGCCGTGGTGGAATTCGTCGACATCGCCGGCCTGGTGGCCGGCGCCTCCAAGGGCGAAGGCCTGGGCAACCAGTTCCTGGCCAACATCCGGGAAACCGATGCCGTGGTCCACGTGGTGCGCTGTTTCGCCGACGACAATGTGGTGCATGTGTCCGGCAACGTCGATCCCCTGCGGGACATCGAGGTCATCGACACCGAGCTGGCCCTGGCCGACTTGGCCACCGTCGAGAAGGCCCTGAACCGCTACCGGAAGCCCGCCCAGGCCGGCGACAAGGAAGCCAAGCTGCTGGTGGCCGTGCTGGAGAAGTGCTTCGCCCAGCTCGACCAGGGCAAGCCGGTGCGCGCCCTCGACCTCTCCAAGGAAGAGCAGGCCAACCTGAAGCCCTTCTGCCTCATCACCGCCAAGCCCGTCCTCTACGTGGCCAACGTGGCCGAGACCGGCTTCCAGGACAACCCCCACCTGGACGCGGTGCGGGACCATGCCAAGGGCGAGAAGGCCGAGGTGGTGGCGGTCTGCGCCGCCATCGAAGCCGAGATCGCCGACCTGGACGACGACGAGAAGCAGGTCTTCCTCGAAGACCTGGGGCTGGAAGAGCCCGGCCTCGACCGCCTCATCCGCGCCGGCTACAAGCTCCTCGGCCTGGCCACCTACTTCACCGCCGGCGTCAAGGAAGTGCGGGCGTGGACCATCCACCAGGGCGACACCGCCCCCCAGGCGGCCGGGGTCATCCACACCGACTTCGAGCGCGGCTTCATCCGCGCCCAGACCATTTCCTACGACGATTTCGTGGCCTGCGGCGGCGAGACCGGCGCCAAGGAAGCCGGCAAGATGCGGGCGGAAGGCAAGGACTACGTGGTCCATGACGGCGACGTCATGAACTTCCTGTTCAACGTCTAGCCCGGCAGGGGAATCCTGATGCCGACCCGGCAGCCCATGCCGGGCCGGCTTTCCACCTCTGCCTCGCCGCCCAGCATGCGGACCCGCTCCCGGATGTTGAGGAGGCCGAAGGAACTGCCCCCGACAGCGGCCGGATCGAAGCCCCGGCCGTCGTCCCGGACGGAAAGCTCCAGCACGCCGCCGTCGCAGGCGAGGACGATATCTACCCGGCGGGCCTCGGCATGGCGCACGACGTTGGTCAGGGATTCCTGGACGATGCGGAAGATGGCCGTGGCCAGGGCATCTTCGAGACTCACCTCGCTGTCCGCCGCCAGGGAGCAGGCCACGCCGGTGCGGCGCTGAAAGTCCTGCACCAGCCACTCCAGGGCCGGCACCAGCCCCAGGTTGAGGACCGACGGGCGCAGGCTGGTCGCCACCTGGCGCACGGTGCCGATGGTGTGTTCCAGCAGTTCACGCATCTGTGCCAGGCGCCTCTGGGCTTCGCCGGCGCAGCCCAGCTCCATCGCCAGGAGGGAGAGATCCATCTTGAGGGCGGTGAGTGAGGAGCCCAATTCGTCGTGGAGCTCCCCGGCGATGCGCTTTCTCTCCTCCTCCCGCACCGCCTCCCGGTGGGTAGTGAGCTTCTGCAGCCGCAGGTTGGCCGCCGCCAGGTCGGCGCTGCGCTCCCGGACGCGCTCTTCCAGGCAGCGCTGGAGGTCGTGGAAGGCCAGGTGGTTGGAAACCCGGGCCGCCACTTCCTCGCTGTAGAAGGGCTTGGTGATGTAGTCCACCCCGCCGCTCTTGAAGGCCTGGACCTTGGCCGCCCCGTCGTCGGCAGCGCTGATGAAGATCACCGGGATGTCCCGGGTCGCCGCTTCCGACTTGAGCCCCTCGCACACCTCGTAGCCGTCGGTGCCCGGCATGTAGACGTCGAGGAGGATGAGGTCGGGCCGCACGACCCGGGCCTGGAGCCAGGCGGTGTCGGCATTGTGGGCGAGATGGACGGTATGGCCCTGGGCTTCCAGCAGCGCCATCAGGATTTCCCGGTCGAAGGCGCTGTCGTCCACCACCAGGATGGTCCTGGCCCCGCCATCGATTGTCCGCCGCTCTGACCTCAACCTGCCTCCCTGGGGTCGTCCAAGACTGTGGTTATGGCTTTTTCATACAACCGCTGAATTAAACCATTTTTCGGCCCGGCGCAGCAGCGCCTGTCGGCCTCAGCGCATCACCCGCCGCCATTCGGCTTCGAAGTAGCGCACCAGGACCTGGTTGTTGAGCCGGTTCACCTCCGCCGGCACCCGCTCCATGTCGGCCGGGAAATGAAAGAGTGAGGCCGTCGTCTCGGGAGTCAGGAAGCGGGTCGGCACCGGGTAGGACGCCGGCGGAACGTAATCTTCCCCGCCGGCCAGGATGTAGCCCCACTCCCCGAAGGACGGCACCAGGGCATGGTAGGGCGCCACCTTGAGGCCGACGCTCTCCAGGGTGCCGACCACGCACCAGAAGGACTGGCGGGCGTAGAGGGGCGAAGTGGATTGCACCACCAGCAGGCCGCGGGGGGAAAGGCGCTTCGCCAGGAGTCGGTAGAAGGCCGAGGTGTAGAGCTTGCCGAGGGCGAAATTGGCCGGGTCGGGGAAATCCACCACCACGAAGTCGAAGATGTCGCGGCTATCCTCCAGCCATTGCAGGGCGTCGGCGTTGACGACCGTGACCTTGGGGGAATTGAGGGCGTCGCCGTTGAGCGCCGTGAGCATGGGGGCGGTGGAGAACAGCCGGGTCATGGCCGGGTCCAGGTCCACCAGGGTCACATGCTCCACCCCCGGATACTTGAGGATTTCCCTCACCGCCAAGCCGTCGCCGCCCCCCAGCACCAGCACCCGCCGAGCCCAGGGCAGGCTGGCGAGGCCGGGGTGCACCAGGGCTTCGTGGTAGCGGTACTCGTCGTGGGACGAGAACTGCAGGTTGTTGTTGAGGAAGAGCCGCAGGTCGTCCCGCCAGCGGGTGAGGACGATGCGCTGGTAGGGCGTGGACTCGGCATGGACGATCTCGTCGGCGTAGAGGTGGGCCTCGGCCAGGGAGGAAAGCTGCCCCGCCCCGGCGAAGCCGGCGGCCAGGATGCCGAACACCGCCCAGCACTGGACCAGCAGCCAGGGCCGCTCCGGCAGCTGGTCGCGGAAGAGCCGCAGGGCCCAGAAGGCCACCGCCACGTTGAGGAGCCCGAACAACAGCCCGCTGCGCACCATGCCCAGATGGGGCGCCAGCAGCAGGGGAAAGAGGATCGAGACTGCCAGGGCGCCCAGGTAGTCGAAGCTGAGTACCTGGGACACCAGGTCCTTGAAGGCCAGCTCCCGCTCCAGGATGCGCATCACCAGGGGGATTTCCAGCCCGACCAGGACCCCCATCAGGAATACCACCAGGTAGAGCGCCAGCTTGAAGGGTGCCGCCAGCCAGGTGAATACCACGAACAAGCCCGCCGCCGAGAAGCCTCCCAGGAGCCCGACCATGAGTTCGATGCGGATGAAACGGCCGACCAGGTCCCGGGTGATGAATTTCGACAGCCAGGAGCCGACGCCCATGGCGAACAGGTAGGTGCCGATGACCGTGGAGAACTGGGTGACCGAGTCCCCCAGAAGATAGGAGGACAGGGCCCCGGCGATGAGCTCGTAGGCCAGTCCGCAGGAGGCGATGACGAAGACCGAGAACAGCAGGGCGTGGCGCATGGCGGCCCGCTTACTTGTGGTAGACGCGGCTGCTGCCGCTGCCACCGGAGCCGCTGCCGGAATTGGCGACGTTGTCGAACAGGTTCCAGCCCCGGGACTGGGCGTAACCGAAAAGCAGGAGGGCCAGGATGCCGGCGATGAGGTTGAATTTGTTGAACATCAGTCGTCCGAATCGTCGCCGGAATCGTCATCGGCCGCCGGCGCGTGGTCGCTCTCCGCCCAGCGGCCGGCCTCGAAGGCAGCGTGGCGCAGGTGGCTGAAGACGGGGAAAAGGGCGAGGAAGATCATGACGAGCACGTAGTTGGACCAGCCGGCGCCGCCGCTCGTGACCTCGATGGTGTCCCGCACCGGCACCGGCTTGTCGGGGGCGAGGTCGGGATCGACGGCCACGTAATAGATACCCGGCGGAATGTCCTGGAAGACCACCTCGTCCTCCCGGGAGCCCTCGGACCAGCTGCCGTCGCTGTCGGTGCCGGAGTAGTAGGAAACCTCCCGGACCGCCGGCCAGGCGGCGCCCTTTTCCTTGTCCACCAGGGTGAGGTTGAGGCCGACCCAGTTGTTGTCCAGGTCGGTGCGGTTGGTGACGGTGATCTTCCGGGGCTTGCCCTTGACCTCGAAGGCCGTCGTTGTGGCTGTCTCCTCGACCGCCTGGGGCGAGAACACCAGGTCCTGGCGCAGGAGGCGCTGACCGCCGGCGGCGAAGAGGAAGGCCACCTGGATGGCCAAGGCAGCCAGAGCCAGGGCCGAGAACAGGCGGCGGGTCCGGCGGTGGGTATCCTGCCAGGGGTTGGGCTGGTTGGCATAGATGCCGACAGGTTCCGGCAGTGGCGCCGGCAGGCGGAAGGCCGCCCGGATGGATTCCGGCGCCGCATAAATGCCCCGCGACCAGGAAATTTCCCTGTCCGTGCTTTCCCGGGACAACATGAGGGGAGGCGCCACGTAATCCGCCCCCCGGTTGGTCTCGCCCCGCCGCACCCGCCAGGTGAATTCGCCGGCCACCTGGATGACCTCGGCCGCCGAGGTGGTGGCGAAGTGCTTGTAGACCTGGCCCTCGTAGGTCACCGCCGCCTCGTCGCCCCGGTGGTTGGGATGGCGGGAGAGGACGTCCACCACGTTCCAGTGGCCGTTGTATTCGGTCAGCCAGCGGTAGGCACCCTGCTCCCCGGCCAGCAGGTACTCCCGCCAGTCGTAGGCGACGCCGTCGGACTTGCTCTCCTTGACCAGGAAGCCGATAACCTCCACCGGCCTGCCGTCGAGGGTGCCCTGGGTGCCGATGGGCAGGCGGGGCACGTACTTCTCGTCCTTCGGCCCCAGGGCCTTGGAGAGGAGCTGGTAATTGCGGTCCGAGGTATCCACCACGGCACCGCAGCCGGCACAACCGACGGCCAGGATGTCGGCGGAACGGGCGGACAGGGGCGCGCCGCAGCTCGGGCAGCGAAAGACCTGGGCCGCCACCGTCGACTCGGGGATGGCCATGCCTTCCCGCAGGCCGGTCATCCCGAGGGACTCGAAATCGACGGCGCCGCCGATGAAGAGCAGGGGCGGGTCTTCAGAATAGTCGAGGGTGGCGAAGTGCTCGCCGCCCCGCAGGTCCACCACCGGCGCCCGGTAGCCCGCCCCCACCTTGAAGGGCAGCTCCCCCTGGCCGGCCACGCATTCGGCTTCCTCGATGTCGGTCACCGTCCATGGCCGGCTGGCCATGACGAAGCGCTGCCCCGGTTTCAGTGCCTCGAACTCGGGTAGCGGCTCCTGGACCGGGTGCAGGAAGGAGACGACATATTCGCCGCCGGCCTCCGACAGCCAGCCGGTGCGCTGGTCGTCGAACAGGACGTGCCACTCGTTCCAGAGGCCCTGGCTGTACCTGAGCTGGATGCGGCCGATGAGGGCGAAATGGATGCCCTGCCACTGGCCTTCGGCCCCCAGCTGCAGCGGCGAGCGGTCCTCCGCCAGGGCGGCCATCTTGCCGATATCCTCGAGAGCCTGGTCATGGCGGACCAGGGTGCTCTGGCAATGCTCGCAAACGGCGAAGATGGAGGCCGCCGACTTGAAGGCGACGGCCGCGCCGCAGGAAGGGCAGGAAGCGGTTTGCGCCATCCAGGGCTCAGACGAGCTTCTTCAGCAGCTCCGCCTTCTTGGCCTCGAATTCCTCCCGGGACAGGATGCCCTTCTCCATGAGCCCATGGAGTTTCTCGATGGTCGCCACCACCTCGTCGGCCGACACGGTGGCCGGCGCCGCCGCGGCGGGTGCCGTCTGGGGCTGCATGGCCTGGGCCATGGCTTGGCCCATCACCTGGCCGAGGCCGACCCCGGCGCCGACGCCGGCTCCCAGCCCCGCCATGCCGCTCTCGTTCTGGGCCGCCAGGGGAATGCTGTTGGCGACCTGGTACTGGGTGTAGCGGCCCATGTCGCCGATGATGTTCATGCTGATCCGCTGGTCGAGGACCTTCTGCAACTCCTCGGGCAGGGAGACGTTCTGCACCACCAGGGAGTCGAGGGCCAGGCCGAAGTCGGCAAACACCGGCGCCAGCTTGTCCCGCAGGCGGGCGCCGAATTCCTCCTGGTTGGAGGCCATGTCGAGGAAGGGCACGCCGGACTCGGCGAAGAGGTCGGTCATGCTGCCGATGAGGGTGTTCCTCAGCTGCCCCTCCAGCTCGTCCCGGGTATAGATGTCCCGGGTGCCGGAAATCTTGCTGTAGAAAGCCTTGGGATCGACCACATGGTAGGAGTAGATGCCGAAGGCCCGCAGCCGCACGACGCCGAACTCCTTGTCCCGGATGGTGATCGGGTTGGGGGTGCCCCACTTGCGGTCGAGCTGGGTGCGGGTGGAGTAGAAATAGACGTCCGACTTGAAGGGCGACTCGAAGAGCTTGTCCCAGTTCTGCAGATAGGTGAGCACCGGCAGGGTCTGGGTGGTGAGCCTGTACATGCCCGGCTGGAAGACGTCGGCGACGGTGCCTTCGTTCACGAACAGGGCCAGCTGGGAATCCCGCACTGTGAGGCTGGCGCCGTACTGGATCTCGAAATCCTGCATGGGGAAGCGCCAGGCCAGCACACCGTCCTGGTCCTCGGTCCATTGCAGGATGTCGATGAACTGCTTCTTGATGAAATCCATCAGTGACATGGCGGGCTCCTTGGGAATCAGACGATGCAGGCGGCGTTGATGAGGCCGACGCCGATGGAGAGGGAGGCGATGAATACCCCCGAGGCCAAGCGGCCCTTGGGAATGTCGGCGGCGATCTGGGGCAGGATCACCCGGCAGGCCAGGAACACCGCCAGCTGGATGAGGCAGGCCAGGGTTCCCCAGCCCAGCATGGAGCGGAGGTTATGGCTCACCGCCACCGCCACGGCCACCGGCAGGGCGATGCCGAGCAGCGCCCCCCCCAGGCTCACCGCCGCGGCGACGTTGCCCTGGCGGATGAGTACCAGTTCGTTGTAGGGAGTGATGACGGCGTAGACGGTCAGGAAGACCGTCAGGAGGGCGATGGCCACCGCGAAGAATGACGCGAAGGCCAGCAAATTGTTGATTATGGTGTCGACCATCCCTACCCCCTTTTTTGGCTCCGGCGCATCGTAGTCCTTGCCATGGGGATATTCAAGCCAGATGGAAGAGGCCGTCCAGGACCAGGGTGTCCACCTGCCTGGCCGGCAGGGCGAGATGGTCCATGAGGAGCGGAGCCGCCCCACCGAAAACCAGGCACTGGGCGCCGGGCCGTGCCGCGATGCGGCCGAAGGCCCGCTCGATGGCGCCCAGCTGGGCCTCCAGGCAGCCGCTGAAGATGGCGTCGTCGGTGCAGCGCGGGAAGGCTTGGTGCCGGCCCTCGGCCAGGGGCAGGCCGGCCGTGTTGCGGGCCAGGGAATGGCGCATCAATTCGAAGCCGGGAAGGATGAGGCCGCCCAGGAAGGTGCCGTCCCCATCCAGGGTGTCGATGGTGGTGGCGGTGCCGGCGCCGACCACCAGGCAGTCGGTCTGCACCAGGTGGCGGGCGCCGACCAGGGCGCACCAGCGGTCGACCCCGAGGCGGCCGGGCTCGACATAGCTGTTGGTGACTCCACCTGCCTCGGCTGCCGAGGCCACGAAGGTGAGACGCTGGCGCCAGCGCTCGAAGGCCCGCTCGATGGCCCCGGCCGCCAGCGGTCCCGCCACATTGGCGACCATGATCCGCTCGGGCGCCGGCAGGTTCTTCAGGCGTGCTCCCAACTGGCCGATGTCGGCCTGCAGGAGGGCACCCTCGGAAAGCCACAGATCGCCGTCCCGCAGGCCCCATTTGATGCGGGTGTTGCCGCTGTCGATGCAGAGGATCATAGGGCCCGCAGGGAAACGTCGCCGGACAGGAAGCGCCTGACGCCGGCCGAGGTCTCCACCAGTAGGATGCCGTCGGCGTCCGCCCCCAGGCAGATGCCTTCGCCTTCGGTGGCGCCGTCCTCCAGAACCCGCACCATCCGGCCCTGCCAGGCATGGCGGCGCTGCCATTCGCCCTGCAGGGCGGCGAAACCGCCGGCCTCGAAGCGGTCGAGGACAGCGGCCAGGGCCAGCAGCAGGCCGGCCAGGAGCCGGTGGCGGTCCGGCAGCGCGGCAAGGTCGTCGGCCAGCCCCGCCGCCGGCAGGGGCAGGTCGCCCCCCGGCGCCTGGAGGTTGAGGCCGATGCCGATGATGGCCTGGGTTCCGCGCCGATCAGAGGCGAGCTCCACCAGGATGCCGGCCAGCTTGGCGAAGCCGCCGGCCGTCTCGAGGAGCACGTCGTTGGGCCATTTGAGCCGCACGTGGGCGGCCCCCAGCTGTTCCAGGGCTTCGGCCACCGCCACCCCCACCGCCAGGGACAGGCCAGCCAGCCGGGTGGCCGGGCCGGAGAAGCGCCAGAGCAGGGAAAAGGTCAGGCTGCCCTCGGCCGAGGAGAGCCAGGTGCGGCCCCGGCGGCCGCGGCCGGCGCTCTGCCGGTCGGCGACGATCACCGTCCCGGCGGGGGCCCCCCGGTCGGCGCGGCGGCTCAGTTCGCTGCTGGTGGAATCGCACTCCTCCAGGCTGTCCACGTCGAAGCGGCCGGACTGGAAACCGAGCAGGGGCTTGATGAGTATGGGATCGATCAAGGGCATGGCCGAATTATGAACCAAGGCGCACGGCTCCAGGGAAAGACGGACCTAGTCCGAAACGCCTAATTGCGCCCAGTACTTGACATATGCATAATCCATGCACTTTTCATTTCCTGTCATTGCCGCCGCGAACCATGTCCACGACACTCTACGATATCCTCGAGATCGACCAATGCGCCGATCAGGAAGAAATAGTCGAGACCTACAAGCGCCTGCACGCCGAGCTGTCCGCCAAGATCAACGGCATCGCCGGCGCCGACCAAGAGACCCTCAATCGCATGACCGCCCTGCGCGAGGCCTTCAATACCCTCTCCGACCCGGAGCGCCGCCGCAACTACGACGCCCGCCTGGCCGCCCGGCAGAACCAGGTGCTGACCATCATCGAGGAAGCCCCCGGCTCCTTGTTCAAGACCCTGCTGCTGGTGGCCCTCATCGGCATCCTGGCGGTGGTCTACGCCAAGTTCCAAACCGAACAGGAAAGGACCCGGCTGGAACGGGAGCGCATCGCCGCCGAAGCCCGCATGGCCGACCTCCAGCTGCAGAGGGCACGGGAAGAGCAGAGGCACGCCATCAACATCGACTTCGAGCGGCGCCGGGACGAGGCCATGGAGCGCGCCCACCGGGGCGGCCCCGTCACCGAGTAGCGCCGCCGGCAATCTACTCGCCGACGGCTTCCCTGCCCCCTTCGATCCCCAGTTCCTGAATCTTGCGGGTGATGGTGTTGCGCCCGATGCCTAGGGCCTGGGCCGCTTCGATGCGGCGCCCGCCGGTATGGGCGAGAGCGCGGGAAATCAGGATGCGCTCGAAGGTCTGGGACAGCATCTCATGCACTTCGCCGATGCCCCGCCCGAGCAGGCGGTCCACCTCCGCTTCCAGGGCACCCTCCCAGTCGGTGGCCAGGGCCGCGGCGGGGGCCTCCCGCAGTTCAGTCGGCAGGTCGTTCACTTCCACCTGCTGCCCCGGGGCCATGACGGTGAGCCAGTGGCAGAGGTTTTCCAGCTGCCGGACGTTGCCCTGGAAATCCAGGGAGGACAGGTACTTGATGGCCGCCTCGGACAGGCGCTTGGGCTCCACCCCCAGTTCTTTGGCGCTCTTGGCCAGGAAGTGGCGGGTCAGGAGGGGGATGTCCTCGCGCCGCTCCCGCAGGGCCGGCAGGCGGATGCGGATGACGTTGAGGCGATGGAAGAGGTCCTCCCGGAAGAGGCCCTCCTTGACCCGGGACTCCAGGTGCTGGTGGGTGGCGGCGATGACCCGGACGTTGGCCTTGATGGGGGAATGGCCGCCCACCCGGTAGAAGTGACCGTCGGACAGGACCCGCAGCAGCCGGGTCTGGAGTTCGGCCGGCATGTCGCCGATCTCGTCCAGGAACAGGGTGCCGCCGTCGGCCTGCTCGAAGCGGCCCCGGCGCTGGGTCTGGGCGCCGGTAAAGGCGCCCCGCTCGTGTCCGAAGAGCTCGGATTCCAGCAGGTCCTTGGGGATGGCCGCCGTGTTGATGGCGACGAAGGGCTTGTCGGCCCGGGGACTGTGCCGATGCAGGGCGCGGGCCACCAGCTCCTTGCCGCTGCCCGACTCGCCGGTGATCAGCACCGTGGCATGGGAAAGGGCGAGGCGGCCGATGGCCCGGAAGACCTCCTGCATGGCCGGCGCCTGGCCAAGAATCTCCGGCGCCAGGGCCACTTCCTCCGATGCACCGGCTTGGTGCATCGACTCGTCGATGGCCCGGCGGATGAGTTCCACCGCCTGGTCCACGTCGAAGGGCTTGGGCAGGTATTCGAAGGCGCCGCCCTGGAAGGCGGCGACGGCGCTTTCCAGATCGGAATAGGCGGTCATGATGATGACCGGCACGCTGGCGAAGCGGGCCTTCATGACGTGCAGCAGTTCCAGCCCGGATTGGCCCGGCATGCGGATGTCCGACAGCAGCACCTGGGGCGGCTCGGCGCCATGCTCCAGCTGGGACAGGGCCTCGGTGGCGGAGGCGAAGCTCTTGAAGGGAATGCCTTCGCGCGCCAGGGTCTTTTCCAGCACCCAGCGGATGGAACGATCGTCGTCGACAATCCAGACGGGTTTCATTTCTTGTCGGCTCTCTGTGGGGAAGGTCACCGATCAAAAGCAGGAGCTATGCCTGCTCCAGGGGCAGGCGGATGGAGAAGCAGGTGTAGCCCGGGCGGCTGGTGCATTCCACCGTCCCCAGGTGGTGCTGAACGAAATTCTGGGCGATGGTGAGCCCCAGGCCGCTGCCCCCTTCCCGCCCCGACACCAGGGGATAGAACATGCGCTCCCGGATGGCCTCTGGGATGCCGGGCCCGTTGTCGATGACCTTGAGCTCGAGGGCCAGCCGGTAGCGCTTCTTGGCCAGGGTGACCTGGCGGATGGCTCGGGTCTGCAGGGCGATTTCGCCACTCCCGGCCATGGCCTGGGCAGCGTTGCGGGCGATGTTGAGGATGGCCTGGATCAGCTGCTCCCGGTCCCCCACCAGTTCCGGCAGGCTGGTGTCATAGTCCCGGCGCATCTTGAGGGAGCCCGGGAATTCGGCGGTCAGCAGGCTGCGCACCCGCTCCAGGATCTCGTGGATATTGACGGTGGACGGCTGCATCGGCCGGTGGGGTGTCAGGAGCCGCTGCATCAGGTCCTGGAGGCGATCGGCCTCCTTGATGATGACCTGGGTGTATTCCTTGAGGGATGGGTTGTTGAGTTCGTGCTCGAGGAGCTGGGCGGCGCCCCGGATGCCCCCCAGGGGATTCTTGATCTCGTGGGCCAGGTTGCGGATCAGCTCCCGGTTGGCCTGCTGCTGCTCGATCAGGCGCTCCTCCCGGCTGGCGGCCAGCTGCTGGTCGATGGGCTGCAGCTCCACCAGGAGCTGGACGCCCGGGGCCTCCTCGCCATGGACCGGCGTGACCGTGCAGTTGAGGTGAAGCACCTGCCCATCGCTGCGGGTGATCTGGAGATTCTGGCCGGTGTAGCTCCAGTCGTTGGCGATGGCGTTGTCCAGGGCCGACTGCAGGGTGGCGGAGCAGGTGCACACCGCCCCCAGGGGCTTGCCCACCAGGGTCCGGGCGCTGACGGCGAGGACGTTTTCCCCGGCCGGATTGATGTAGCGCACCCGCAGCCCGTCATCCAGAAGGAGCACGGCGGAGGCCAGGAGATCCAGGCCGGCGAAGGGGTTCGAAGGTTCGGTCATCGCTGCCTTTCTAGGGGCCATCAAGCAGACGGCCTGGTCGCTCCGCCGGTCACTTCAGGTTGGCCAGTTCCCGGTTGATGGCCTGGATATTGCGCTCGTGCTGCCCGACCCGGTCCCGGTAGGGCAGCAGGCGATCAGGGCTCACCCGGGTCGCCTCCTGGTCGGCCAGGTCCTTCCTGGCCAGCTCCAGGCTCCGCTGCTCGGCGGACAGTTCCTGCTCCAGGATGCGCCGGCGGTCGTTGTCCCGCGCCTTCTGGGTATCCTCGGCCACCCGCGGGAAACCGGCGGGAGAAGGACTGGCGGCCGCCGGAGCGCTCTTCGCCCGGGGCGGCGGCAGGCTGCTGTCGGGCCCGCTCACCACCGGCCGGCAGTTCTTTTCCATCTTGGTATTGGAGATCAGGATGTTGCCGTTCTCGTCGGTGCACTTGTAGATGGTGTTGGCCGTCGCCAGCGGGGAGACTGCGAGCATCAGTAGGACGAAAGAAGCACGATTCATTGTCGTCAGCAAGCGTTGTAACCAGTTGAGTTTAACGCGAACACCTTCGTTCGGTGCACAAAAAAAGGACGGGCGGACCCGTCCTTTTTCATTGCCGCAGAACTTCTTAGCAGCTGTAGTAGAGCTCGAATTCCACCGGGTGGGTGGTCATGCGAACCTTGTTCACTTCGTCCATCTTCAGGGTGATGAAGGCATCGATCCAGTCGTTGGAGAAGACGCCGCCGCGGGTCAGGAACTCGCGGTCCTTGTCGAGGGCGTCCAGGGCCTCGTCCAGGCTGGCGCACACGGTCGGGATCTTGGCATCCTCTTCCGGCGGCAGGTCGTACAGGTTCTTGTCGGCGGGATCGCCCGGGTGGATCTTGTTCTGGATGCCGTCCAGGCCGGCCATCAGCAGGGCGGCGAAGCACAGGTACGGATTGGCGATGGGATCCGGGAAGCGGGTCTCGATCCGGCGGGCCTTGGTGGAGGAAACGAAGGGCACGCGGATGGAAGCGGAACGGTTCTTGGCGGAGTAAGCCAGCTTGACCGGAGCTTCGTAGTGGGGAACCAGACGCTTGTAGGAGTTGGTGCCCGGGTTGGTGATGGCGTTCAGGGCCTTGGCATGCTTGATGATGCCGCCGATGTAGAACAGGGCGGTCTCGGACAGGCCGGCGTAGCCGTCACCGGCGAACAGGTTCTTGCCGTCCTTCCAGATGGACTGGTGCACGTGCATGTCGGAGCCGTTGTCGCCGACGATGGGCTTGGGCATGAAGGTAGCCGTCTTGCCGTACTGGTGGGCGACGTTGTGGATGACATACTTCATCATCTGGGTCCAGTCGGCGCGCTTCACCAGGGTGGAGAAGACGGTGCCGATTTCGCACTGGCCGGCGGTGGCCACTTCGTGGTGGTGAACTTCGACCGGCACGCCGATGGATTCCAGGGTCAGGACCATGGCGGAGCGGATGTCGTGCAGGCTGTCGACCGGGGGAACCGGGAAGTAGCCGCCCTTGACGCCCGGACGGTGGCCGGTGTTGCCGCCGTCGAACTTCTCGCCGGAGGCCCAGGCGGCCTCCTCGGAGTTGATGCGGACGTAGGTGCCGGACATGTCGGTCTTCCACTCGACGGAGTCGAAAATGAAGAACTCGGGTTCCGGGCCGAAGTAGGCGGTGTCGCCGATGCCCGAGGACTTCAGGTAGGCTTCGGCACGCTTGGCGATGGAGCGGGGGTCGCGGTCGTAGCCGCGGCCGTCGGCAGGATCGACCACGTCGCAGGACAGGACCAGGGTCGGCTCGTCGAAGAAGGGATCGATGAAGGCGGTGCCGGCATCGGGAATCAGCAGCATGTCGGAAGCCTGGATGCCCTTCCATCCGGCGATGGAGGAACCGTCGAAGGCGTGGCCGCTCTCGAACTTGTCTTCGTCGAAATGGGAGACCGGCACAGTGACGTGCTGTTCCTTGCCACGGGTATCGGTGAAACGGAAATCGACGAACTTGACGTCGTTCTCCTGGACCATCTTCATCACGTCTTGCGGGGTTGCCATAAGCGCATGTCTCCTACTGACTAAAAAGGTGCCGAATCGCCGGCGACAATCAAAAACGAACGGGCAACATTAGCAGAAAGCGTGCCAATAGCCGTACCAAAGCTTTCTATTTTGCCACAAGGACATGAACCGCAGCCACGAAGATTTTAGGCACCAAACTTGTGCATTCATTCACGAAACGCCCTATTTTGGTGCAACCCGGCAATTAAGGGAGACGCAGGTGAAATAGGGATCGCCCCGCAGGCGATCCGTCAGCTTGCTGGCGGCCGACTGGGCGGCAGCGCCGTCCTCGAAAAAGTCGCGGCCGAGGAAGACTTCGGCTTCCACCCGCCCGCCCAGGTAATGGAGGACCACCCGCTCCGGTTGGGGCAGGTCCGCCAGGATGGGCTCCAGGTGCTGCAGCAGCTTTTCCCGGGGCGGCATGCGGGCCGAGGCGGTCCGGGATTCCGGCTGGTCTTCTTCAGGGTCGATATGCACCAGGACGTCCAGCACCTCCGGGTGGGCCTTGAGGACCCGGTCCCGGGCGGCGACGGCGATGCGGTGCCCCTCCGAGACGCTGATCCGGGGATTCACCAGAACATGGGCATCGACCAGGGCCTGGTGGGCCATGCGCCGGGTCCGCAGGTCGTGGATGCCGAGCACCCCCGGGGTGCCACGGAGAGTTTCCCGGATGGCCCGCACCTGGCTCTGGTCGAGGCCGGTGTCGATCAATTCCCGCAGCGCTCCCCAGGCCAGGGTCGCCCCCATGCGCAGGATCATGAAACCCATCAGGGCCGCCGCCAGCAGGTCCAGGAAGCGCCAGCCCAGGAGGGCGCCGCCGATGCCGACCACCACCACCAGGGCGGAAGCGGCGTCGGCGCGGGTATGGAGAGCGTTGGCGGTGAGCAGTTGGGAACGCAGCCGCTCGGCCACCCGGATGAGGTAGCGGTAGAGCCCTTCCTTCGACAGCACGGTGGCCACCGCCACCCAGAAGGCGGACCACTCCACCGCCTGGAGGGTTTCCACATGCTGCAGCCGCAGGCCGGATTCCCACAGGATGCCGGCGCCGATGACCGTCAATGATCCGCCGAGGACCAGGGTCGCCGCCGTCTCGATGCGGGCGTGGCCGTAGGGATGCAGCTCGTCGGCTGGATGGGCGCCCTGGCGGCTGGCGTAGAGAACCAGGAAGTCCGACAGCAGATCGGAGAAGGAATGCAGCCCGTGGGCGATCAGGGACTGGGAGTGGGCCAGCCAGCCGAAGACGATCTGGGCGACCGTCATCACCAGGTTGACGGCGACGCTGGCCCAGGTGGCACGCTGGGTCTCAGCCAGGCGTTCGCCGCCGGCAGCGGAGGGAGAGTGGGAATGAGCGGGTTTGGACCCCATGCTTATGCGCAGCCGTCTAGGCTGTTCTATACTCGAACTTTCGATTTTAGCAGCAGGAACGATGGGTAAACTGTCTGACATCCTGGGTCTTGCCCAGGAACGCGCCAAGGCCTTGAATCTTCCCTACGAGGGCGCGCTGACCCCGAACGAAGCCTACGAGGTCCTTCAACTGGCTCCCGGCGCCAAGCTGGTGGATGTGCGCACCCGGGCCGAGCTGGACTGGGTGGGACGCATTCCCGGGGCCGTGGAAGTGGAGTGGAACCATTACCCGGGCAATGCCCGCAACCAGAATTTCCTTGCCCAGCTGCGCCAGCTGGTCAATCCCGAATCCCTGACCCTGTTCGTCTGCCGCAGCGGCGGTCGTTCCGACATGGCCGCCCGGGCGGCCACCGAGGCAGGCTACACCGACTGCTACAATGTGCTGGAAGGCTTCGAGGGCGACCGGGACGCCAACGGCCAGCGCAACCGGGTGGGTGGCTGGCGCCATGCCGGCCTGCCCTGGACGCAAAGCTGACCGCCATTCCGCCCACCCCGCATCCGCCGCCGGCGTGGGCTGCCGGCGCTCTTGTTCAGACCGATATGCAACAGACCATCTCCTTCGACAAGTTCAACTCCATGGCCGACGAGGCCTGCCAGGAGCGCATCCGCGCCGCCCGGGCCCGGCTCGGCAAGAAGGCCGTCCTCCTCTGCCACCACTACCAGCGGGCCGACGTGTACCAGCACGCCGACCTCACCGGCGATTCCCTGAAGCTGTCCCGCCTGGCCTCCCAGACCGATGCCGAGTACATCGTCTTCTGCGGCGTGCACTTCATGGCCGAGGTCGCCGACATCATGTCCAAGCCCAGCCAGATTTCCATCCTGCCCGACCTTGCGGCGGGCTGCTCCATGGCCGACATGGCCAACCTCGCCAAGGTCGAGCGCTGCTGGCGCGAGCTGGGCGAGGTGCTGGACGTGGAATCCGAAGTGACCCCGGTCACCTACATCAACTCGGCAGCCGACCTCAAGGCCTTCTGCGGCCAGCACGGCGGCATCGTGTGCACCTCGTCCAACGCCCGCACCATCGCCGAGTGGTCCTTCAAGCAGCGTCCCAAGATCCTCTTCTTCCCCGACCAGCACCTGGGCCGCTGGAGCGGCTACCAGATGGGCCTGCCCATGGAGGAAATGGTGGTCTGGGATCCCGACCTGGAGCTGGGCGGCCTCACCCCGGACCAGATCCGCAAGGCCAGGATCCTGCTCTGGAAGGGCCACTGCTCGGTGCACCAGATGTTCCAGAAGAGCCACATCGACGCCTTCCGCGCCAAGTACCCGGAGGGCATCGTCATCGCCCACCCGGAATGCAGCTTCGACGTCTGCGTCAATTCCGACCGGGTCGGCTCCACCGAGTACATCGTCAAGGCCATCAAGGAAGCGCCGGAAGGCAGCCGCTTCCTGGTCGGCACCGAGCTCAACCTGGTGGACCGGCTAGCCAAGGAAGTGCTGCCCCAGAACAAGATCGTGCAGTTCATGGCCACCACCATCTGCATGTGTTCCACCATGCAGCGCATCGATCCCCAGCACCTGGCCTGGACCCTGGAAAATCTGGCCGACGGCAAGGTGGTGAACCGGATTTCGGTGCCGCCCCACGAGGCCGAACTGGCCAGGCTTGCCCTCGACCGCATGCTGGCCGTTTCGTAGAGAGCATGTCGCAGCCCACCCTTCACGTCGCCACCTACAACATCCACAAAGGCTTCTCCCAATTCAACCGGCACATGATGGTGCACGAGTTGCGGGAGCGGCTGCGGCATCTGGATCCGGACATCGTCTTCCTGCAGGAGGTGCAGGGCCTGCACCTCCACCATGCGGCCCGCCACGAGCGCTGGCCCCAGGCGCCCCAGCACGAGTTCCTGGCGGAGACCTACTGGCAGGACTGCGCCTACGGCTGCAACGTCATGTACGACCACGGCCACCACGGCAACGCCATCCTCTCCCGCTACCCCATCCTGGACAGCCATAACCAGGACGTCACCCACCTGCAGTTCGAGCGCCGCGGCATGCTCCATTGCCGCATCGCCCTGCCGGACGGCGTCATTGCCCACTGCGTCTGCGTCCATCTCTCTCTCCTCGGCCGCTCCCGCAAGTGGCAGATGGAGGCCCTGTCCGACTACCTGGATGACCTGGCCGACCCCAACGCCCCCCTCATCATCGCCGGCGACTTCAACGACTGGCGCAACCGGGCGGACGAGCACCTGGTGCCGCGCCTGGGCCTGACCGAAGTCTTCGGCGGCGCCGCCGGCCGGCCGGTGCGCAGCTTCCCGGCCGCCCTGCCCCTCTTCCGCCTCGACCGCATCTACGTGCGCGGCTTCAACGTCCAGCACACCGAAGTCCACCATGGCCGCCCCTGGTCCATGATTTCCGACCACGCCGCCTTGTCGGCCCACCTGACGAGACATGCCGCTTGAGTTGCTTCCCGGCAACCGGCTGACCCTGCTCAACTCGGGCCGCGAGTATTTTCCGGCCCTCCTCTCCGCCCTCCGCACGGCGGAACGGGAAATCCACCTGGAGAGCTACATCTTCGCCGCCGACGACATCGGCAACGCTGTCGCCGGCGAACTGATCCAGGCGGCCCAGCGCGGCGTCCAGGTGCGGGTGCTGGTGGACGGCTTCGGGGCCCGCAATTTCGCCGCCGACTTCGAATCCCGCCTCACCGCCGCCGGCGTCCACATCATGCTCTACCGCCAGGAACTGGCCGGCTTCAGCTTCCGCCTGCAGCGCCACCGCCTGCGCCGCCTGCACCGCAAGCTGGTAGTGGTGGACGGCCGGGTCGGCTTCGTCGGCGGCATCAATATCGTGGACGACGACAACGCCCCCGCCGACCTGCGCCCCCGCTACGACTACGCGGTGCGGGCCGAGGGCCCGGTGGTGGCCCAGATCCAGGCCGCGGCCCGGCGCATGTGGGAGATCGTCGCCTGGGCCAGCCTCAAGCGCCGCTTCCGGCTGCAGCCCTGGGTGGCGGCGGAGGCCCCGCCGGTGGGCGACCAGGCCGCCGCCTTCCTGCTGCGGGACAACTTCCGCCACCGCAACGACATCGCCAACGCCTACCTGGACGCCATCCAGACCGCCACCGATGAAATCCTCATCGCCAATGCCTACTTCCTGCCCGGCTTCCGCTTCCGCCATGCCCTGCGGGACGCGGCGGTGCGGGGGGTGCGCATCTCCATCCTGCTGCAGGGGGTGAGCGACCATCGCCTCCTGCGCTATGCCACCTGCGCCCTCCATGGCGCCCTCATCGACGACGGCATCCGGGTGTTCGAATACCGCAAGAGCTTTCTCCATGCCAAGGTGGCCGTGGTGGACGGGGTGTGGGCGACGGTGGGCTCCTCCAACATCGATCCCTTCAGCCTGCTCCTGGCCAAGGAGGGCAATATCGTCGTCCGGGACGCCCGCTTCGCCACCGAGCTGCGCACCAGCCTGATCGAGGCCATGGCCGAGGGCGCCGAGGAAATCCGCGCCGACGACCTGGCCCGCATCCCCGTGTACTCCCGCCTGCTGCGCTGGCTGAGCTACGGGGTGGTGCGCCTCCTGGTCGGCCTCGCCGGCTTCGGCCCCAAGCACTGGCAGGCCAACGAGGAGAAACCCGAGGTCACCCAGCGCTGAGGACCTGGGCGCGGCGCCGGGGAATGGCGTCGAAGTCCCAGTGTTCCCGGGCCCATTGCCAGACCTCGGCCTGCCCGGCCCGGGCCAGCCCGGCGGGCGGCCGCTGCCCCAGGAAGGCCAGGGCCCGCACCAGCTCGGCGCCGGCCCGGGTGGCATCGAGGGCAGGTGCCAGGGTCTGCTTGGAGAGCTTCTCGCCGGCGGCATTGGTGGCCACTGGCAGATGGGCGTAGCGCGGCGTCGGCACTCCCAGGCAATGCTGCAGGTGGACCTGGCGGGGCGTCGAATCGATGAGGTCGGCTCCCCGCACCACGTCGGTAATGCCCTGGAAGGCGTCGTCCGCCACCACCGCCAGCTGGTAGGCGAACTGGCCATCGGCCCGCAGCAGGACGAAATCCCCCACGTCCCGCTCCAGGTTCTGGCTGACCACGCCTTGCAGACGATCCTCGAAGGCCAGTTCCGCGTCCGGCACCCGCAGGCGCCAGGCCCGGGCAGTGCGGCCGGGGGGCAGGCCGCCGCGGCAGGTGCCCGGGTAGGCGAGGCCGCCGTCCACGGCGGCATGGCGGGCGGAATCGGCGATCTCCTTGCGGGAGCAGGCACAGCCGTAGGCCAGGCCCCGGGCCTTCAGCTCCTCGAGGGCCGCCCGGTAGGCGTCCAGCCGCCGGCTCTGCCAGACCACCTCGCCGTCCCACTCGAAGCCGAAGGCCTCCAGGGTGGCGAGGATGCTTTCCGCCGCCCCCGGTACGTTGCGGGGGGCATCCACGTCCTCCATGCGCACCAGCCATTCGCCGCCATGGGCGCGGGCGTCCAGGCAGCTGCCGACGGCGGCCACCAAGGAACCGAAGTGGAGGGGCCCGGTGGGCGAGGGGGCGAAGCGGCCCCGGTAGGCGGTCCCGGGTTCAGAGGAGAGATTGGCGGCGACGGAAGCATTCATGGCGCTTTACTTTACCCGAATCGCCAACCCTTTCGCCCCGGGGCTGCGCCGCCGAGCCGCACGGGGCGGCCTTCTCCGAAATAACCAGGCAATTCAATGAAACGTTAATATTCTGCCAATATGATGTAGATCAAATTTTTCCATGCCGGTGTCACATACGTTGCGTCTTTTTTCGGACACCCCCCGTCGCGATGAAGATCAACCTGCCCGTCACCGATGTCGAAACCCTCCTGCCGGAAGGCGAATTCATCTACTCCCGCACGGACCTCAAGGGCATCACCGAAGACGCCAACGAAGCCTTCGTCAAGGTGAGCGGCTTCAGCCGGGAGGAACTGATCGGCAAGTCCCACAACATCGTCCGCCACCCGGACGTGCCGCCGCAGGCCTTCGCCGATCTCTGGCGCGACCTCGCGGCCGGCCGCCCCTGGCGCGGCGTGGTCAAGAACCGGCGCAAGGACGGCGGCTACTACTGGGTGGTGGCCCACGTCTCGCCGATCCGGGAAGACGGCCGCATCGTCGCCTACCAGTCGGTGCGCAGCCGCCCGAGCCGGGACGAGGTGGCGGCGGCCGAGGCGGTCTACAAGCGCATCCGGGAGCGGGACAAGTCCATCTTCATCAAGCATGGCCGGGTCGTGAGGCGGCGGCCGGCCTGGCTCGACTTCCTGCTCTCCCTGCGGGCCCAGATGGTCATCGGCGGCCTGGCCGCCCTGCTGCCGGCGGTCCTGCTACTGGGGGAAAGCCTCACCGGCCGAGCGCTGCCGGCCGAGGCCAGGAACGCCACAGCCGTGCTGGCCGGCATCTATGCCCTCTATTTCCTCTTCATCTACACGCCCGGCGTCAGCCGCGACCTCGCCGCCACCTCGGATTGGCTGGAGCGGGTCCTGTCCACCGGCGACCTGCGCCAGCGCTTCGACCTCGCCCGGCGCGACGTCATCGGTGCCATCGCCCGCAAGGCCGACAAATTCGTGTCCTCGACCCAGGCCATGCTGCAGGGGGTCAGCGACGTCGCCGGGCAGGTGAAGTACGCCGCCGAGCAGGTCAACGGCGAGGTCAAGGGCATCCACCAGGCCGCCCTGGAACAGAGCCAGGCCACCTCCGCCGCGGCCGCCGCCGTCGAGGAGGTGACGGTCTCCATCGGCGAGGTGGCGGCCCATGCCGAGACCACCCGGGAAACAGCCGAGGCCACCGGCGCCGTCTCCCAGGAAGGAGTGCGGGTGACCCAGAGCGCCAGTGCCACCATCCAGGCCCTCGCCGACACGGTCCAGCAGTCGGCCGAGCATGTGGAATCCCTGGGGGTGCGCTCCGAGGAAATCAGCCGCATCGCCTCGGTGATCAAGGAGATCGCCGACCAGACCAACCTTCTGGCCCTCAACGCCGCCATCGAGGCGGCCCGCGCCGGCGAGGCGGGCCGTGGCTTCGCCGTGGTGGCGGACGAGGTCAGGAAGCTGGCCGAGCGCACCGCCAAGGCCACCCAGGAAATCGACCTCATGATCCGCACCATCCAGGAGGAAACCGGCACCGCCGTGGCCGGCATGCGGGACGGCGCCCGCCAGGTGGCCGAAGGGGTGAACCTGGCCGGCGCCACCGAGCAGTCCCTCAGCCGCATCAACGAGGAGATGGCGGCGACGGTGCAGATGGTGGCCGACATTTCCCAGGCCTCCAGCGGCCAGGCCGCCGCCATGAACGAGCTGGGCAAGGACCTGGAGCAGGTGGCGGCCATGACCGAGCAGAACGTCGCCGCGGTGGCCCAGGCCACCGCCATGGTCGGCTACCTGGAGGGCGTGGTGCAGCGCATGCGCCAGGCCGTCCACCAGTACGGCATCTGATCCTCAGCCGGACGACGGCAATTCCTGGCCGGGCAGCAGCTCCACCTTGAGCCAGCCCGGCTGCCGGGTGTCGAAGGCCCGGTAGGCATCCACCGCCGACACCAGCCCCTCCTGCCGGGTGATCAGGGTGCGGGGGTCGAAGATGCGGGAACTCACCAGATCCAGCAGGCGCGGGATGTACTTGCGGTGGTTGCAGTTGCCCATCTTGATGGTGAGGTTCTTGTTCATGGCCAGACCGATGGCGAAGGTGTCGTCGGTCTGGGGGTAGACCCCGATGATGGACAGGGTGCCGGCCTTGGCCAGAGCCTCCACCGCCCAACGCTGGGCGTGGGAGGGGCCGTCGCCGGGGTGCCAGTTGTCCCCGTCCGGATGCTGCTCCGGCGCCACCTTCTGGAGTTCCTGCCGGCACTGCTGCTCCTGCTGGCTGGCGGCCTGGGCCGCCGGGCCGCAGCCGATGGTGGACGGGATCACCACCCGATCCCCCGGCTGCAGGTTGCGCACTTCCGGCCCCACCTGTTCGACCACGCCCACCGCCTCGTGGCCCAGGTCGGTGCCGCAGATGGCGCTGGCGGTGATGCGGACGATGGCGTCGGTGGGCTGTTCCAGGGTCGGTTACCGCACGTCTTCGAGGCGGATGTCGCCGATGCCGTGGAATACGACTGCTTTCATGGCTGACTCCTTTGCTTGGCCAAAGCGGAAGATCAGCAACTTCGATTCCCGAGCCGGCTGCCGTCCCGCCTTCCTTTCCCACTCCCCGGCACATACCGCCTTCCGGCCCGCAAGGTACGCCCTCCCCCCCATAACCATCCCTTTTCCCGGCGTCTAGTGTTCCAGGTAATGTGCGGCCGGCGCAGCGGTTCCGATCGGCCTCCGGGAACAACACCAACCAGGGGAACGGATGATTCGAAGCCTACGCATTGCAGCGGCCTGGGGCGCGCTGGCAGTCGGCGCCGCGGCCGTGGCCCAGGACACGGGCGGCTCGGCGACGGAGCGGGTGCCCGACACCATGGAAGCCCGGGTCGAGGCCTGCGCCGGCTGCCACGGCGAGCATGGGAAAGGCATCGGCAACGTCTACTTCCCCCGGCTGGCCGGCAAGCCGGCGGGCTACCTCTACAACCAGCTCCTGGCCTTCCGGGACGGCCGCCGGAAATACACCCCCATGAATTATCTGCTCGCCTATCTACCGGATGCCTACCTCCAGAAGATGGCCGAGTATTACGCCGCCCAGCCCCTGCCCGCCTTCACCCCGGCCCGCCCGACGGTGTCCCAGGCCGTCCTCGACCGGGGACAGCAGCTGGTGACCCGGGGCGACCCCGGCCGCAAGATTCCACCCTGCATCGCCTGCCACGGTCCCGAGTTGGCCGGCCGGGAACCCGGCATCCCCGGCCTCCTCGGCCTGCGCACCGACTACATCAGCGCCCAGATCGGCGGCTGGCGCTACGGCACCCGCACCGCCGTCGCCCCGGATTGCATGCAGCTCATCGCCGCCCGACTGACCGAGGCCGACGTGACCGCCGTCGCCTCCTGGCTGTCCTCCCTCCCGGCTTTGCCCAATGCCCGTCCGATCCGCTCGGGGCCGGCGAAGCTTCCCCTCGACTGCGGCAGCCAGCGCCATTAGGGGGAAATCGACGGTGCGCCCCTTCCCCGCCCTCCTCCGCTCAGCCCTCCTGGGGCTCGCCCTGGCGCTCCTCGGCACCCCCCTCCTGGCCGCCCCCCCGGGCAACGCGATCGAGCGCGGCAAGTACCTGGCTCAGGCGGGGGACTGCATCGCCTGCCACACCATCCCGGGCCGGCCCATCTTTTCCGGCAACCGGCCCCTGCCCACCCCCTTCGGTACCCTCTATTCCCCCAACATCACGCCGGACCCGGACACCGGTATCGGCAAGTGGTCGGCCGACGACTTCTACCGCATGATGCACAGCGGCCGCTCCCGGGACGGGGCGCTCCTCTACCCGGCCATGCCCTTCGCCGCCTACACCAAGGTGACCCGGGAGGACTGCGACGCCATCTTCGCCTACCTCAAATCGGTACCGCCGGTGCGCCAGCCCAGCCGGCCCCACGACCTGCGCTTCCCCTACAACAACCGGGCCCTCCTCATCGGCTGGCGCACCCTCTATTTCAAGGAGGGTGAATACCAGCCCGACCCCACCAAATCGGCCGAGTGGAACCGGGGCGCCTACCTGGTGCAGGGCCTCGGCCACTGCTCCATGTGCCACACCCCCATCAACGCCCTCGGCGGCTCGTCGGAGGAGGCGGCCTTCGAAGGCGGGCTCATCCCCATGCAGAACTGGTACGCGCCGTCCCTCACCTCCAACCGCGAGGCCGGCCTCGGGGAATGGGAAATCAAGGACATCATGGACCTGCTGCAGACCGGCATCTCGCATCGGGCCACGGTCTATGGCCCGATGGCCGAAGTCACCTACAACAGCCTGCAATACCTGAACGACCAGGATATCCGGGCCATGGCCGTCTACCTGAAGAGCCTGCCCCTGCGGGACAACCCGCCGCCCGAGCCGGAGAACGCCCCCCTCACCGCCGACACCAACCAGATGTTCTCGGAGGGACGGCGGGTATACGACAAGCACTGCTCCAATTGCCACGGCACCGCCGGCCGCGGCAAGCCGCCCCATTACCCGCCCCTGGCCAACAACCAGTCCATCGAAATGGCCTCCGCCGTCAATCCCATCCGCATGGTGCTGAACGGCGGCTACCCTCCCGGCACCCGGAAGAATCCCATGCCTTACGGCATGCCGCCCTTCGCCCAGTTCCTGTCGGACGGGGAGATCGCCGCCGTCGTCACCTACATCCGCACCGCCTGGGGCAACCGGGGGGCGCCGGTGACGACGCGGGAAGTGAATGCCCTGCGGGCCGCCACCGTGGAGTGAACCATGCTGATCGAACCCGATTCCCCGAACTCAGCCACCGACCAGAGCGCCGTGGACGACATCCTCGGCCGCGGGCCGGTGGGGGCCTTCGCCCTGGCCGGCACCGCCACCGCCATCGTGGTGCTGATCTGGCTGGCCTTCTATTTCTTCGTCTACCTGCCCAGGGCCTGAGCGATGCCGACTCCCAGCAGCCACGACAGCGGCCAAGTCGCCATCCGGGCGGAGCTGCGCTGGGCCGCCGTCACCCTCGCCATCATCGCCTTCCTGATCGCCATGATGGTCTACATGAGCCTGCACTGGGCGACCATGCCCCCCGCCCGCCTGGAGACCGTGGACCCGACCACCCTGCACCTGGCCGGCGAATTCACCGAGGACAACCTGGGCAGCGCCGTCGAGAGCGACGGCTCGGTGACCGTGCGCCTGGTGGGCAACCAGTATTCCTTCACCCCCCAATGCCTGCTGGTGCCCGCCGACACCCCGGTGACCTTCCGGGGCACCAGCGCCGACGTGGTGCACGGCTTCAACATCGCCCAGACCAACGTGAACGTGATGCTGGAGCCCGGCTACGTCTCCACCTTCAAGACCCGCTTCAAGAAGCCGGCCGACCTGGTCATGCCCTGCCACGAGTTCTGCGGCGCCGGCCACGCCGGCATGTGGGCCCGGGTCAAGGTCATCGACAAGGCCGCCTTCTTCCAGCAGGCCGGCAACGCCCGGAGGTTGAGCTGTGTTGAATGAGGACACCAAACGCCTGGTCCTCGCCCATTTCTGGCTGGGATTCGCGGCCTTCGCCGTCGCCGTCCTCCTGGGCGAGTGGCAGATGTACATCCGCAGCCCGGTCCGTGCCTGGATCAGCGACCCGGAACTCTACTACCGGGCCGTCACCGCCCACGGTTCGGCCATGGCCTACGTCCTGCCCACCCTGGTGGCCATGGGCTTCGGCTACGCCATCGTCGAACTCGCCCTCAAGCAGCCCCTCATCGGCCGGCGCTGGGCCTGGGCCGGCTTCATCCTGGTGGTGGTGGGCGTGGTGGCGGCCATGGCGCCCGTCTCCATGGGCCTGGCCTCCGTGCTGTACACCTTCTACCCGCCCATGATCGCCAACCCCTTCTACTACATCGGCATCGTCCTGGTGGTGGTGGGCTCCTGGATCTGGGTGGGGCTCATGTCGGTCAATCTCCACGCCTGGAGGAAGGCCCACCCCGGGGAATCGGTGCCCCTGGCCATGTTCGCCAGCGTCGCCGGCGCCTACCTGTGGGCCTGGACTTCCCTGGGGGCGGCCATCGAGCTGCTGTTCCAGATCCTGCCCGTGGCCTTGGGGCTCAAGGCCACCATCGACGCCGGCCTGGCCCGGGTGTTCTTCTCCTGGACCCTGCACGCCATCGTCTATTTCTGGCTCATCCCCAGCTACATCGCCTTCTACACCCTGGTGCCCCGGGCCATCGGCGGGCGGCTCTACAGCGAGGCCATGGGCCGGCTGGTGTTCATCCTCTTCCTGGTGTTCTCCATGCCCATCGGGGTCCACCACCTTTTCCAGGACCCCCAGGTGGGGGCCGGGGTGAAGTTCATGCACGCCGCCTTCACCGGCCTGGTGTCGGTGCCCACCCTGCTGACCGTATTCACCATCACCGCCTCGGTCGAGATCGCCGGCCGGCTCCGCGGCGGCCAGGGGCTCTTCGGCTGGATCCGGGCCCTGCCCTGGCACAACCCGATGATGCTGGCAGTGGCCTTCTCCTTCGTGCTCCTGGGCTTCGGCGGCGCTGGCGGCATCATCAACATGAGCTACCAGCTCGACTTCAGCGTCCACAACACCCAGTGGATCACCGGCCACTTCCACCTCATCTTCGGCGGCGCCATCGTCATCATGTACTTCGTCATCGCCTACGACCTGTGGCCCCACCTCACCGGCCGGGCGCTGAAGGACATGGCCCTGATGCGGGCCCAGCTCTGGCTATGGTTCGTCGGCATGCTGGTCACCACCTTCCCCTGGCACGTGGTCGGCATCCTGGGCATGCCCCGGCGCATGGCCTACTTCGACTACAGCCATCCCGCCATCGCGCCCCAGGCCATGGCCGTGACCATGAGCTTCATCGGCGGCCTGATGCTGGTGGCCTCCATGGTCCTCTTCCTCCTGGTGCTGGTGCGGGGCCATCTCGCTGAACGGGTCAGCCTGCCCGAATTCCGCTTCAGCACCCCGGCCCACCCCACCGGCCGGCTGCCGGCGGTGCTCAACGGCTTCGCCCTCTGGCTGGGGCTGATGATCGGGCTGTCGGTGGTCAATTACGGCTTCCCCATCGCCCAGCTCGTGTTCCTCAAGCAGACCTCGGTGCCGGCGGTACCCATCGGCACGGGAGGCTGACCATGGCCCAGACCTCCGCCCGCAGCACCCCCTGGGTCGCCGCCAGCATCGGCGGGCTGCTCATCCTCGCCCTCCTCGCCGCCCTCATCGGCCTGGTGTGGATTCCCAGCGCCCAGCGGGATACCCGCATCAGCGGCCTGTGGAACGCCATCTGCAGCGCCGCCGGCCTGGTCCAGCCCTGGCGCCCGGCCCGGCAGCCCACCGCACCGGTAGTCCAGCCCAGCGAGGTGATCGTCACCGCCACCATGATGCAGCCGGCCGACAGCCTGTCCATCGGCCGGGGCGCCACCCTGGCCATGCAGTGCACCATGTGCCACGGCGCCCGGGGCATGAGTCGGGCCGATTCCCCCAACCTCGCCGGGCAGTACGAGGAGGCCATCTACAAGCAGCTGCGGGATTTCAAGTCCGGGCACCGCAGGAGCGCCGTCATGGCGCCCCTCGTGCAGAACCTGGGGGACCAGGACATGCGGGACCTGGCGGCCTACTACGCCTACCTGCCCCGGGAGGCCCCGGAGACTCCCGCCGCCGTCCCCGAGCGCCCCGCCATCGTCACCAGCGGCGCCCCCATGCGCAATATCGCCGCCTGCGAATCCTGCCACGGCGGCATCGACCACAAGCCCGGCAGCCCCCGCCTGGACGGCGAGCCGGAAGTCTACGTCCGGGCCCAGCTCAAGGCCTTCGCCAGCGGCGCCCGGGGCAACGACCTGTACAGCCAGATGCGCAACGTCGCCCGCCAGATGACCTCGGAAGAAATCGACGCCGCCGCCCGCTACTACTCACGCCGCTGACGGGCGAAGCGGTGGGCCGGAATATCCGGGCGGTTGTTTCCCCATGACCGGATCGGGCGTCGAAAGACGCCAAAGCGTGTTATTAAGCGGGCTGTTCTGGTGCAACACCGAAGGATCCGAGTTGGAAAATTTGAGCAGGGAAGCGGCCCAGGCCGGGATGGCGGTGGAGATCGCCCGCCGACTGGAGAGCGCACTGACGGCGGCCGGAGCCACGGGCAAGGGTCTCCATGAGAAGACGACCAGTGTCGAGGGCATGCTGCCGGCGCCAGCGGTGAGGAAGCTGCGCTTCATCGCCTCGGTCCGAAACAAGATCGTCCATGAGGACACCATCCTGTCGGACGCGGAGTTCTCGGCTTTCACCGAATCGGGGAAGCTTGCGATGGAAGAGCTCGAAGCCGCGATTCCCAAGAAGGCTCGCCGCAAGGCCAGGGCACGCGGGAAATCGCCGTCCCGTCCGGCCTCCGGCGCCGATAGCGGAAGATTCGCCCGGACCGGCACAGCGCTTCGCCTGGCCGGATTGGCCGTCCTGGGCGGGACCGCCCTCGTCTTCCTGCTGATGGTCCTGGGCACCGATGGACCCTGGCTCTGGGCCGGCGCCTTTGCCATCTACTTCGTCTTCGGCTGGCAGGTCCTCAGGAACATCCAGAAGACCTGATGGCCGCTGCCGCCCCTCAGCGGGGACGGGGCTTGGCGGCGGGCTTTCCGGCCCGGGTCTTGCCGGGCGCGGTCCGGCCCCGGCGTCCCGCTCCCGCCTTGGGGGCGGCGGGCGTGCCGCGGCTGCCCGGAGCGCTTTTGGGCGCCACGCCGGCAATGGGCTTCGGCTTCTTGGGTTTCTTCGGCTTCTTCACCAGCTGCCCGGCGGCATTGGTCATGGGCACCCGGTGGTCCGGCTCGAAACCCGGCTCTTCGAAGCGCTGGAAGGTCTGCCGGGTCAGGGTTTCGATGGCCGCCAGCAGGCCGACCTCGTCGGCGCACACCAGGGAGACGGCCTCGCCGCTGGCGCCGGCGCGGCCGGTGCGGCCAATGCGGTGGATATAGTCTTCGGCGACGATGGGCAGGTCGAAATTGACCACCAGGGGCAAGTCGTCGATATCCAGCCCACGGGCCGCCACGTCGGTGGCCACCAGGATTTGCACCGCTCCCGCCTTGAAGCGCTCCAGGGCCTTCAGTCGGGCCGGCTGGGGCTTGTCCCCGTGGATGGAATCGGCGCTGACGCCCGCCGCCTGGAGGGTGGCGACCAGTTGCTCCGTCCCCTTGCGGGTCTTCACGAACACCAGCACCTGCCCCCATCGCCGGGTCTTCAGCAAGTGGCGGAACAGCTCGGGTTTCGTCTTCTTGTCGACCGGGATCACCCGCTGCTTGACGCTCTTGGCCGCGGTGTTGCGCGGGCTGGTCTCGATGGCGAGCGGATCATGGAGGATCGTGCCGGCCAGGGTACGGATGGCATCGGAGAAGGTGGCGGAGAACAGCAGGGTCTGCCGGCGCTTCGGCAGGGCCGCGAACAGGGCGTTCAGTTCCCGGGCGAAACCGAGGTCGAGCATCCGGTCGGCCTCGTCCAGGACCAGCGTCTGGACCTGGTTGAAGCGGATGGCATTCTGCCCGTGCAGATCCAGCAGGCGGCCAGGGGTGGCCACCACCACGTCCACGCCCTTGCGCATCTTCATCATCTGGGGATTGATGCTGACCCCGCCGTAAACCGCGCAGGTCCGCAGGGTCAGGAACTGTCCATAGGCGCGGAAGCTCTCGTGCACCTGTTCGGCCAGTTCCCGGGTCGGCACCAGCACCACGGCGCGGACGCAGTTGCCGGCCACCGGCGTTCCCTCCGTGGCCAGGCGCTGCAGGAGCGGCAGGGCAAAGCCCGCCGTCTTTCCGGTGCCGGTCTGGGCCGCCGCCATGAGGTCGCGGCCGGCCAGGACGGCCGGAATGGCCCGGGCCTGGACCGGGGTCGGCGTCTGATAGCCCAGGGAGTCGAGGGCTCGGAGCAATGGATCAACCAGGCCCAGGGCAGCAAAAGTCATGGAACCGAAATACCTTGAATAGCCTTGAAGGGACCGAAGTCTAACGTGCCACGGCCCCCGGGGGATACCGGCGTTGCCATCCTGGACAGCTGCATCGGGCCCGCGTAGCATCGCCGCCCCTCCAGAAAAGCTCCCCAATGCCCCACCATTGTCCGGCCCGCGCTTGCGGCATCGATTTCGGCACCTCCAATTCCACCATCGGCTGGCTGAGGCCCGGCCAGCCGACCCTGCTGCCCCTGGAGGACGGCAAGCCGACCCTGCCCTCGGTGGTCTTCTTCAACGCCGAGGACGATTCCGTCAGTTTCGGCCGGGCCGGCCTCCGGCAATATCTGGACGGCTACGAGGGGCGACTCATGCGCTCCCTCAAGAGCCTCCTCGGCAGCAGCCTGATCGACGGCCGCACCGAGGTCCAGGGGCGGGCCATCGTCTTCCGGGATCTCCTGACCCAGCTCATCGGCACCTTGAAGGCCCGGGCCGAGGAGCAGGCGGGGCGCGCCTTCGGGCAGGTGGTGATGGGACGGCCGGTGTATTTCGTCGACGACGATCCGGCAGCCGACCGGGCGGCCGAGAATACCCTGGCCGATATCGCCCGGGCCGTCGGCTTCGGCGAGGTCAGTTTCCAGTACGAGCCCATTGCCGCGGCCTTTCACTATGAAACCGGGTTGGCCCGCGAGGAGATCGTGCTGGTTGCCGATGTCGGCGGCGGCACCTCGGACTTCTCCATCGTCCGCCTCTCGCCGCAGCGGGCCAGGGCGGCGGAACGCTGGAGCGACGTGCTGGCCAATGGCGGCATCCATATCGGCGGCACCGATTTCGACAGGCAACTGAGCCTGGCCTCGGTCATGCCTCTCCTCGGCCACCGCAGCCTTCTCAAGAGCGGGCGGGAAATGCCCGCCAGCCTCTACTTCAACCTCGCCACCTGGCACACCATCAATTTCGCCTACACCCGCCAGGTCTGGGCCGAACTGCAACAACTCGTCCTCGACGCCATGGAGCCCGAGCGCCTGGATCGTCTCCTGGCGCTGATCGACGAGCGCGCCGGGCATTGGCTGGCGCACCAGGTGGAGGAAGCCAAGATCGCCCTCTCGAGCGGCGACACCGCCCTGCTTTCCCTGGAGCGTTTCGCGCCGGGCGAGCGGGAAGCGCTGACCCGGGCGGAATTCGAAGGGGCGACGCAGATGCTGGTGGAAAAGGTCGAGGGGGCGGTCGCCCGGCTTCTGCCCGAGGCGGGCATCCCGGCAAGCGGCATCGATACCATCTTCTTCACCGGCGGGTCGAGCGGCATCCCCCTGCTGCGCCGCCGCATCGCCGCCCTGCTGCCCCAGGCGCGGATTGTCGAAGGCGACCTGTTCGGCAGCATCGGCGCCGGCCTGGCGGTGGACGCGGCGCACCGCTACGGCACTGACTGTCGGTAAGGCGGGCAAACCCCTGTCCAATCCATCGCCTGTCGGAACGGCGCGAAACACGGAAGGGCTGCGCCCGGTCAGAGATTAGTCCCTACTGTTTTATTAGTCCCTACTGTTTTCCGAGTCGGATCGACAAGGAGAGTGCCCCATGCGGAAGATTGTCGTGGGCGCCATGGTTTCCATGGATGGCGTCATGCAGGCGCCCGGCGCGCCGACCGAGGACCCGACCCGGGGCTTCAGGTTCGGCGGCTGGCAGATGCCCTATTTCGATCCGGTGTTCGGCGAAGAGCTCGACCGTGTCTTCAGGGAGAGATTCGACCTCCTGCTCGGCCGCAAGACCTACGAGATTTTCGCCGCGTACTGGCCCTACCAGGACGAAGACGCTCCCCATGGCGGCATCGCCAGGCTGTTCAACGGCATCCGGAAGTACGTGGTTTCGGGCTCCGGCGAGGTCGACACGAACTGGGCGGGCTCGGTGCTCCTGCGCGGCATCGCCGACGTGAAGCGCCTAAGGCAGGAGGACGGCCCCAACCTCGTCACCCAGGGCAGTACCGAACTGGTCCACGCGCTGCTCGCCAATGACCTGGTCGACGCCATGAGCATCTTCACCATGCCGGTGGTGCTGGGCGGCGGAAAGAAGCTGTTCGCCGACGGCTCGGCGCCGCATTCCTTCAAGCTGACCGGGTCCCGGGTCTCTCCGAACGGCGTCATCGTCGGCCATTACGAGCGAGAGGGCGAGATCGAGATTGGCGACGCAACATTCCATTCCCCCAGCGAACGCGAGATCGCCCGCCGGGAGCGCGTGGAGCGCGAGGGCTAAGGATCGGCAGCCCGCATTCCATAGGGTAAAACCCCACCATCAGGAAGAACTTTTCCTGCCCTTAGCACTCTCAGACAACGAGTGCTAAAATTAGTTGAAAATGATGGACGTATTCGAGGAGGACAACACGTTATGACCCATGCCTTGGCGCTTCCCATCCCTTCGGCGGTCGGCAACATCGATGCCTATATCCAGGCGGCGAACCGTTTTCCGATGCTGTCCGAAGTCGAGGAGACCCGGCTGGCGAAACGTCTCCGCGACGAGGGCGACCTCGAAGCGGCGCGCCAGTTGGTCCTGTCGCACCTTCGCCTGGTCATTTCCATCGCCCGGGGTTACCTGGGCTACGGCCTGCCCCACGCCGACCTCATCCAGGAAGGCAACATCGGCCTCATGAAGGCGGTCAAGCGCTTCGACCCGGATCGGGGCGTGCGCCTGGTCTCCTTCGCCATCCACTGGATCAAGGCCGAGATCCACGAATACATCCTGAAGAACTGGCGCCTGGTCAAGGTGGCCACCACCAAGGCCCAGCGCAAGCTCTTCTTCAACCTACGCAGCCTCAAGAACGACTACGAGGGCACCGAGAGCCTGTCCGGCACCCAGGCCGCCGAAGTGGCCAAGCGCCTCGGTGTCAAGGCCGAGGAAGTGGTGGAGATGGAAACCCGCCTCACCGGCCGCGACCTGGCCCTGGAAGGCAGCCCGGAGGACGGCGAGGACAGCTACAACCCCATCGACTACCTGGCCGACAGCCGCTACGAGCCGACCCGGATGCTGGAGAACAAGGCCTGGGCCTGGCTCCAGAACGAAGGCCTGAGGAGCGCCCTGGACAGCCTCGACCCGCGCAGCCGCCGGATCGTCGAGGCCCGCTGGCTCCATGACGGCGAAGCCGCCACCCTGCACGAGCTGGCGGACGAATTCGCCGTTTCGGCCGAGCGCATCCGCCAGATCGAGGCCAAGGCCCTGCAGAAGATGCGCGGAGTCCTGGCAACCTGAGGGTTGCCCTCCCCAGATAGACCAACGGCCGGTTTCCCCGGCCGTTTTTCTTTGGCCTAGCGCCCGGCCAGCAGCACCCTCAGGTCGGCGGCGACGTCCGCCGCCGGGGTGGCGTCGGACACCAGCAGCCGCAGGCGGCCGGCCGGATCGAAGACATAGGCCCCGGCCGTGTGGTCCAGGACGTAGCCCATGCCGCCGCCCACCTCCTTCTTGGCGCTGAAGATGCGGAATTCCTTGGCCACCGCGTCAGTGGTCGGCCGGTCGCCGTAGAGGCCGATGAAGCTGGGGTCGAACCAGGGCACGAAATCCTTCAGGCGGGCCGCCGTGTCCCGCTCCGGGTCCAGGGTCACGAACAGGACCTGGACCTTCTGGGCATCCGGCCCCAGGGACTTCATCACCTCGGCGAACTTGGCCAGGGTGGTGGGGCAGACATCCGGGCAGGCGGTGTAGCCGAAGAAGAGCACCACCGCCTTGCCCCGGAAATCCTCCAGGTGGCGCGGCCGGCCGTTGTGGTCGGTGAGATCCAGGCGCTGCCCGAAGCTCACGCCGGTGATGTCGGTGCTGTGGAAGGCCGGGGCCTGCCGGTCGCAGGCCGCCAGCATCATGACCAGCGAAAGTAAAAGAATGCGGAACAAATACGAACTCCCGGAACCATTGCAGTGATTCATCATTCTTAGCCAGTAACAAGCTCGTCACAAGGGAGGACAGCATGGTCGACTGCGCCGAAGATATTCCAAAGCCCGCCGCCGTTTGGCGACGGGCCCTGCCAATCGCCCTGCTGGCCGCGTCCGCCGGCGCCTTCGCCGACTTCACCTGGAATTTCCCGGAACCGGTCACTCCAGTCGCCCATGAGACACTGAAAATCCACAATGAATTCATGATCATCATCACCGTGCTGTTCACGGTGGTGTTCGCGATCATGATCTATTCCATGGTCAAGCACCGCAGGAGCAGCGGGCACCAGGCCGCCAGGTTTTCCGGCCCGCGGGGTGCCCTGCAGTGGTTCTGGGTCCTGGTGCCCTTCGCCATCCTGCTCTTCATCGACTTCATCCTCATGGGCATCCCGGCGGTCCATGCCCTCATGGAGATGGAGGACACCCAGAGCCGGGCCGACATGGTCCTCAAGGTCACCGGCATGCAGTGGAAGTGGCAGTACGAGTACCCGGACTCGGAAATCAAGTTCGTCAGCAACCTCACCACGCCCGCCGACCAGATCGCCAACGCCGACCCCAAGGGGGAAAACTACCTCCTCGAGGTGGACAACCCGGTGGTGCTGCCGGTGGGCAAGAAGGTGCGGGTGCTGCTCACCTCCACCGACGTCATCCACACCTGGTGGGTGCCCCAGTTCGGCGTCAAGCGCGACGCCATCCCCGGCTTCCTGCGGGAAACCTGGCTCAAGATCGACCAGCCGGGAACCTACCGGGGCCAGTGCGCCGAACTGTGCGGCAAGGGCCACGGTTTCATGCCGGTAGTGGTGGAGGCGGTGCCCGAGGCCGACTACCTGGCCTGGGTGGAGAAGCGCAAGTCCATGCAGCAGGCCGCCGCCAGCGCGGGGGACCGCACCTGGAGCAAGGACGAGCTCATGGCCAAGGGCAAGGAGGTCTACGACAAGATCTGCGCCACCTGCCACCAGCCCGACGGCAAGGGCCTGCCCGGCGCCTTCCCGGCCATCGCCGGCAGCAAGGTGGTCAATCAGGCCCTGTTCGGGGCCGACGGCAAGCCGGCCAGGGACAGCCATGTGGACCGGGTGATGAACGGCAAGCCCGGTACCGCCATGCAGGCCTTCAAGACCACCCTGAACGACGTGGAGCTGGCCGGCGTCATCACCTTCCAGCGCAACAGCTTCGGCAACCAGCAGGGCGACATGATCCAGCCCGCCCAGATCAAGGCCCTACGGTAGGAGAAACCCATGGATATCGCCACCCGCCATCCTGCCGAGCAGCACGCTGCCCATCCCGCGGGCCTGCTGCGCTGGCTGACCACCACCAACCACAAGGAGATCGGCACCCTCTACCTGTCCTTCTCCCTGGTCATGTTCTTCGTCGGCGGCCTGATGATCCTGGCGGTGCGGGCCGAGCTCTTCCAGCCCGGCCTCCAGCTCATGCGGCCCGAACTGTTCAACCAGCTCATCGGGGTGCACGCCCTGGTCATGATCTTCGCCGCCCTCATGCCGGCAGCGACCGGGTTCGCCAACTGGATGATCCCCCTCATGATCGGCGCCCCGGACATGGCCCTGCCCCGGCTCAACAACTGGGGCTTCTGGCTCCTGCCCCCGGCCGCCCTGCTCCTCACCATGCCCTTCGTGCTGGCCTTCTTCGGAGTCGGCTCCGGCGCCATCGACACCGGCTGGACCTTCTACGCGCCGCTCTCCATCCAGGGGGGCATGGGCATCGACTTCGCCATCTTCGCGGTGCACCTCCTGGGCATCTCGTCGATCATGGGGTCGATCAACATCATCGCCACCATCTTCAACCTGCGGGCGCCGGGGATGACCCTCATGAAGATGCCCCTCTTCGCCTGGGGCTGGCTCATCACCGCCTTTCTCCTCATCGCCACCATCCCGGTGCTGGCCGGCGCGGTCACCATGCTGCTCACCGACCGTCACTTCGGCACCCATTTCTTCAAGGCAGCCGGGGGCGGCGACCCCATCCTCTTCCAGCACCTCTTCTGGTTCTTCGGCCACCCGGAGGTATACATCCTGCTGCTGCCGGTGTGGGGCCTCATCCCCCACATCCTCTCGGCCTTCACCCGCAAGCCCATTTACGGCTACAAGGCCCAGGTCTGGTCCTTCGTCGCCATCGGCGTGCTGTCGGTCATCGTCTGGGCCCACCACTTCTTCACCGCCGGCATGCCGGTGCCGGCGCTGATCTATTTCATGTTCAGCACCATGTCCATCTCCCTGCCCCTGGCGGTGCTGTTCTTCTGCTGGATCGCCACCATGTGGCGGGGCTCCATGAGCTTCGAGACCCCCATGCTCTTCGCCGTCGGCTTCATCGTCCTCTTCGGCATCGCCGGGCTCACCGGCCTGGTGCTGGCCGACGTGGCGGCCGACGCCCAGTACCACCACAGCTATTTCGTGGTCGCCCACTTCCACTACGCCCTCTTCGCCGGCGGCATCATGGGCGTAATGGCCGGGGTCTATTACTGGCTGCCCAAGTGGACCGGCCGCATGTACAGCGAGACCCTGGGCAAGTGGCATTTCTGGCTGACGGTGGTCTCCTTCAACCTCACCTTCATGCCCCAGTTCTTCCTCGGTCTGGCCGGCATGCCCCGCCGCATCCCCGACTACGCCCTGCAGTTCGCCGAATTCAACGCCATCTCCACGGTGGGCGCCTTCATCCTGGGATTGAGCCAGCTGCTCTTCGCCTGGAACGTCGTCCAGTGCATGCGCGGCAGCGGCCAGCGGGCGGAATCCCGGGTCTGGGAAGGCGCCCAGGGGCTGGAGTGGGAACTGCCGTCGCCCCCGCCCCATCACACCTGGGAAGTCCAGCCTGAAGTGAAATGAACCCCACCCCGTCCATGGCCTCCCCTTCCCCCGAGCCGCCGTCCACCCGCCGGCTGGTGGTGCGGCTGCTGCTGGTGGTGGCCGCCGCCTTCGCCTTCGGCTGGGCCATGGTCCCCTTCTACGACGTGCTGTGCCGGGTCACCGGCCTCAACGGCAAGACGCCGGGCTTCCAGGCCGGCGGCCTGGCCGGCGCCGAGGCCGCGTCGCGCATCGACCCGACCCGGACGGTAACGGTGGAATTCACCGGCACCGTGATGCCCGGCCTGCCCTGGGACATGCGGCCCCTCACCGCCAGCGTGGACCTCCATCCGGGCGAACTGCAGCAGGTGAAGTACCTGGTGCGCAACACCTCGGACCACACCATCGTCGGCCAGGCCATCCCCAGCGTCAGCCCGGGCCAAGCCGCCCAGTATTTCCACAAGCTGGACTGCTTCTGCTTCCGCCAGCAGACCCTGGCCCCCGGCGAATCCCGGGAGATGCCGCTGACCTTCATCGTCAAGCCGGAAATCGACCGGGACATCCGCCAGATCACCTTGTCCTACGCCTTCTTCAACATCGAAGAACCCCGCCGGGAGGCCCGATGAACCACCCCACCCCCACCGTTGGCCGGCAGTACTACGTACCCCAGCCCACCCTCTACCCCTTCCTGCTCTCGGGCAGCCTGTTCCTCCTGGTCCTGGGGTTCATCCAGGCCATCAACGGCTTCGGCGCCGGGCGCTGGTTCATGGGCGCGGGTATCGCCGTCATCCTGTACGTCCTCTACCGCTGGTTCGGCCGGGTGGTGGCGGAATCCCAGGCCGGCGCCTACCGGGAATGGGAGGACCAGTCCTTCCGCTACGGCATGGTCTGGTTCATCGCCTCCGAGGTGGCCTTCTTCACCGCCTTCTTCGGCGCCCTCTTCTACCTGCGGGTGATATCCGTCCCCGCCCTCGGGGACATGGCAGCCGCCCACGGCGTGACCCTGTGGCCGGGCTTCCAGGGCTCCTGGCCCAGCGGCGGCCCCGAGGGGGTGCGCTTCACCCCCATGGGGGCCTGGGGCATCCCGGCCATCAACACCGCCCTCCTGCTGTCCTCCGGCGCCACCCTGACCTGGGCCCACTGGGGCATCCTGAAGGGCAACCGGACCCGTCTCAACCTGGGGATGGCGGCCACCGTCCTCCTCGGCCTCGCCTTCATCGCACTGCAGGCCTACGAATACCACCACGCCTACACCGAGCTGGGCCTCACCCTCGGGGCCGGCGCCTACGGTGCCACCTTCTTCATGCTTACAGGCTTCCATGGCTTCCACGTCACCCTGGGTGTGATCATGCTGACGGTGGTGCTGGGCCGCTGCCTGAAGGGGCATTTCACCCCGGAGAGCCACTTCGCCTTCGAAGGGGTGGCCTGGTACTGGCACTTCGTGGATGTGGTCTGGCTGCTCCTCTTCCTGTTCGTCTACTGGATGTAGCCGGGGATGAGCCCGAAGCGGAAGGCCACCAGCAGCATGACGAAGAGCCCGATGGAGAGGCCGATGCGCAGGGTCAGCGCCCGCACCGTGCGATCGCTGGCGCCCCGGTCCCGGTAGAGGAAGAAGAGTCCGGAGAAGAGGCTGCCGACGATGGCTAACAGCATCAGAATGACTAAGGGCTTGATCATGGCTGCATCCTCCAGGGGCCGGCGGAAAATACAGTATGCGCGCCACGCCCCGGCCGCGGCAATGAATCCGATGCTGTACTCCCGCCGGCGGGTGGCCCTCTGGGGCGGGCTGCTGCTTCTCGCCCTGCTGCCGGCCTTCATCTCCCTCGGCCTCTGGCAGTGGAACAAGGGCCAGGCCAAGCTGGCCCGCCAGGCCGAACTGGACGCCCTGAGCCGCGGCCCGGCCCTGGCCATGCCCATGGAAGCGGCCAGCCCGGAATCCCTGCGCCACCGCCGCTTCGCCCTGCAAGGGGAGTTCGACCCGGCCCGCCAGATCCTCATCGACAACCGGGTCCAGCAGGGGCAGGCCGGCTACTACGTGGTCACACCCCTGAAGCTCGCCGGTTCCGACCTGCGGGTCCTGGTCAACCGGGGCTGGGTGCAGGCCCCCGCCGACCACCGCCGGGTACCGGAAGTGCTGCCGCCGACCGGCCCCGTCTCCATCACCGGCGTCGCCATTGTCCCGGCGGAGCGTTTCTTCACCCTCGCCCCAGCCCCCGCCGCCGGCTGGGAGCCGGTCTGGCAGAACCTGGACCTGCAGCGCTTCCGGGCCGGCGTGCCCTATGCGCTGCAGCCGGTGGTGATCCAACTCGATCCCGACTCGCCGGGCGGCTACGGGCGGGACTGGCCCCGGCCCGAAGAGGGCGCCGACCACAACCTGGGCTACGCCATGCAGTGGTTCGGCTTCGCTGTCGCCAGCCTGGCCATCTGGCTCTACTTCCTGGTACGACGCCCATGAAACCGAAACCCAGCTGGACCCTGTTCCTCATCTTCATGCTGCTGGCCCTGCCCTTCGTGGCCGGCACCGGACTCTACCTGGCCGGCTGGCGCCCGAGCGGCACGGTCAACCACGGCGTCCTCATAAAGCCGCCGACCACCCTCGCCAGCCCCGGCGACTGGGAAGGAAAGTGGTCGCTGCTGCTGGTCCACGACGGCCCCTGCGGCGCCCCCTGCGCCCAGAAGCTCGATGAGCTGCGCCGGGTGCGCATTTCCCTGGGCCAGCAGATGGGCCGCACCCGCCTGGCCTGGATGGGCAAGTCCATCGATTCCGAGGCCGCCGACCTGAAGACCCTGGTGCCCGACCTGGCCATCATCGACATGCTGCCCCACGGCCTCGACAAGCTCGCCCCGGGCAGCGTCGTCCTGGTGGACCCCAACGGCCTGGCCATGATGCGCTACCCGCCGGGGGCCGACCCCAGGGGCCTGCGGGCCGACCTGGAGCGCCTGCTGAAGTACGTCTGGAGCGCCTGAACAACAACACCCAAGGAGAGGACCATGCTAGCTGCCGCCCGCCCCACCCCCCCGGTGACCCGCCCCGCCACCCTCGGGCAGCACCTTGCCGCCTTCTTCCACCTCTGCAAACCCCGGGTCAACAGCCTCATCGTGTTCACGGCCATGATCGGCATGTTGCTCGCCACCCCGGACTTCCCGCCCCTGGCCCGCTTCGTCGTGGCTTCCCTGGGCATCGGCATGGTGGCCTGCGCCGCCGCCGCCATCAATTGCCTGGTGGAGCGCACGGTGGACTCCCTCATGGTGCGCACCCGCTGGCGGCCGACCGCCCGGGGCGAGGTGGGAACCGTGGAAACCCTGGGCCTTGCCATGCTCCTGGGGGGCGCCGGCCTCTGGCTCCTGCACGGCTTCATCAACGACCTCACCATGTGGCTGACCCTCGCCACCTTCCTGGGCTACGCGGTGGTCTACACGGTGGTGCTGAAGCCGGCCACCCCCATGAATATCGTCATCGGCGGCGCCGCCGGGGCCATGCCACCGGTCCTCGGGTGGACGGCCATGACCGGCCATCTGGCGCCGGAACCCCTGGTCCTCTTCCTCATCATCTTCCTGTGGACTCCGCCCCACTTCTGGGCCCTGGCCTGCTACCGGCGGGAAGACTACGCCCGGGCGGGGCTGCCCATGCTGCCGGTGAGCCATGGCGTCCGGTTCACCTGCGACCACATTCTGCTCTATACAGTCATGCTGGCCGCCGCCAGCCTCATCCCGGTGTCCCTGGGCATGAGCGGCTGGTTTTACCTGGCCGCCGTCAGCGCCATCGACATCGGCTTCCTGGCCCTCGCCGCGGCCCTGCGGCGCAACTACAGCGACGCCCTGGCCCGGCGCACCTTCCGCTATTCCATCCTCTACCTCACCCTGCTGTTCGCCGCCCTCTTCGCCGACCGGGCCTTCCAATGATGGCCCTCTACCGCCGCCTCCTGCCCCTGGCCGCCCTCCTCGCCTTCGGCGTCGTCGCCCTCGGGGCCTGGGTGCGCCTCTCGGATGCGGGCCTGGGCTGCCCGGACTGGCCCGGCTGCTACGGCCAATGGATGGGGGTGCCGGAGCACGCCGCCGATGTCGGCAAGGCCTGGAAGGAAATGGTGCACCGCTATTTCGCCGGCACCCTGGGGCTGCTCATCTTCGCCCTCTGCCTGCTGTCGTGGCGGCAGCGACCCCGCCTCTCTCCGGTCCTGCCCACCACCCTGGCGGGCATCGTGGTCTGCCAGGCCCTCCTCGGCATGTGGACCGTCACCCTCCTCCTCAAGCCCCTGGTGGTGAGCGCCCACCTCCTGGGCGGGATGACCACCCTCGCCCTGCTGGTCTGGCTCAATCTGCGGGAAGTTCCGGCGAGGGGGGTGACGGCCCCCGGCGGGCTCAGGACGGCGGGTCTCCTGGCCCTGGCCCTGGTCGCCCTGCAGATCGCCCTGGGGGGCTGGGTGAGCAGCAACTACGCCGCCCTGGCCTGCCCGGATTTCCCCGCCTGCCAGGGGCAGTGGCTGCCGGCCATGGACTTCGGCCACGCCTTCACCCTGCATCGGGAACTGGGCCAGACCGCCAGCGGCACGCCCCTGGCCCTGGACGCGCTCACCGCCATCCACTGGAGCCATCGCCTGGGCGCCGTGCTGGTGGCGGCGGTGGTCGGGGGCCTGGGCGCCGCCCTGCTCCGCCAGCCCGGCTGGCGCCATTGGGGAACCCTGGTGCTGGGACTGGTCGCCCTGCAATTCGGCCTGGGAGTCGCCAACGTCCTGCTGGCCCTGCCGCTGCCCGTGGCCGTGGCCCACAATGCCGGCGCCGCCCTGCTGCTGAGCGGAGTGCTGGCGGTAAATTTCAGGCTGTGGAAGGCCACCCCCGCCTACGGGAAGGCGGGAATCGTCGGGTCGACGCCCTTGCACTCGGCCTCGGGGTGATGCTCCTTGACCAGCTCTTCGATCTTGTGGACCTTGTCCTTGGGGACATCGACCATGACGAGCAGCTGGCCTTTCTCGATGGCTTCCTCATATTCCTTGAGGCGCCGGTTGCCGACGCTGGCGCCGATCATGCTGGACCACCAGGCCCCGAGGCCGGCCCCCGCCAGGGAAGCCGCCAGGACGGCGCCGCCGCCCAGCACCAGGCCGCCCACCGGCAGGGCCAGGGCCACCAGCCCGGCCAGGGCACCGGTGGCGCCGCCCACCGCCACCCCTTGCTCGAGGGCGGGCAGGAAGTCGGTCTTCTGCATGAAGCTCGCTTCCGGCAACTCCTCCAGGGGCGTGCCACGGCGGGCGAGGACATGGATATGCCGCTCGTCGACCCGGGCCAAGAGCAGATCGTCCACGATCTTCTTGGTTATCTCCAGATCGGGCACCAGAAAGTACATCCTTCGCATCGTCTGTCTCCGCTAGAACGGCGCTTCAACCCCAATAAGATCGCCCGGTTCCCATTAAATTCCAGCCCTGTCCGATAGGGGAAACCCGCCTCCCAAAATACGGGGATGGCGAATGGAACTCGTCCGGCGGACGATTCTCAAATTCCGTGCAACTCAATTCCCTGTCCGGGCAGACCGAACTGCCAAGGGAGGATGGGGCGGACGGGGTGTCACAAGCTCATTTGATGGCGCCCTATGGTGGAATGTGTACGAGCCGGCGACCCGGCGCACTTCAGCGTTACCGCCCGGCCGAACTTCGTGGCCGGTTGCGCCGGCCTGCGGGTCGCAATGGTCATCCTGCTGCCCTGGTGGGGAGGCATCGGTGCCGTCTTCGTCAAGCTGGGCGCCTGGCCGGTGACCCTCTTCATGCTCCTTCCCCTTCTCGGCCTGGCCTGGGCCTTCCACCAGGTGGAAAGGCACGCCGGCGATTTCGAGCGACTTACCCTGGACGAGAATCGACTGATTCTCGACAGCCATACGCCGGACGAAGACCGGCATCTGGAATTCAACAGCCAATGGGTCCAGGTGGCCCTGCAGCCGGCTTCCGTCGGCGGCGGCAGCGTCCTGACCCTGCGTTCCCACGGCAAGGAGGTGGCCTTCGGCCGCCTCCTCTCGGATGAGGAGCGGGCCGCCATCGGTCACGAACTGAGGCTGCGGCTGGCCCACATCAAACACTATTAGCCAGGAGAAAAGGCAATGAGGCTAAGAAAACCGAGAACAATCCGCCCCCCAAGCCTTCTGGCCATAGTCCTGCTCCTTCCCCTCGCCGCCCTGGCGGACTTCCAGTTCCCCCTCAATCTCCAGAAGCCGGTGACCATCGTCGGCCGGGAGATCTACGATCTCAACACGGTCATCAACTGGATCTGCGCCGGCATCTTCGTGGTGGTCTTCATCCCCATGTTCTACGCCCTGTGGCACCACAGGAAATCCCTCGGCCACCAGCCCCACCACTTCCACGAGAACTCCAAGCTGGAAACCCTGTGGACCATCGTGCCCTTCCTGGTGCTGATCGGCATCGCCATCCCGACCACGGCGGTGGTGGTGGACATGAAGGACACCAGCAAGCCGGACATGACGGTGAAGGTCACCGGCCGGCAGTGGAAGTGGGAGTACGAATATCTCGGCCAGGAGGTGAAGTACATCAGCACCCTGGCCACTTCCCGGGACCAGGTGAACAACAAGGCCCCCAAGTCGGAGCACTACCTGCTGGAAGTCGACAAGCCCCTGGTGGTACCCACCGGCCAGAAGGTGCGCCTGGTGTTCACCTCGGCCGACGTCATCCACGCCTGGTGGGTGCCGGCCCTGGGCGTCAAGCAGGACGCCATTCCCGGCTTCCTCCGGGACGCCTGGATCAAGGTGGACGAGCCCGGCACCTACCGCGGCCAGTGCGCCGAGCTGTGCGGGGTGGACCACGGTTACATGCCCATCGTGGTGGAGGCCGTGCCCCCCGCCAAGTTCGCCGCCTGGATGGACCAGCAGAAGACCCAGCTGGCCGAAGCCAAAGCGGCCGCCAGCAAGGAATACGCCCTGGCCGAACTGGTGGCCATGGGCGAGAAGGTCTACAAGACCAATTGCGTTTCCTGCCACCAGGCCAACGGCCAGGGCCTGCCGCCGGCCTTCCCGCCCCTGGACAATTCCAAGGTGGTCACCGGCGCCATCGAAGGGCACCTGTCGACGGTCTTCCATGGCCGCCCGGGGACGGCCATGCAGGCCTTCGGGCCCCAGCTCTCCGATCTGGACATCGCCGCCGTCGTCACCTACGAGCGCAATTCCTGGCACAACAAGACCGGCAACGCGGTCCAGCCCCGCGAAGTCGCCGCCCTACGCAAATAAAGGAAAGAGCATGGAAGCCGTCCTGCACGACAGCCACCACGAGGACCACCCCACGGGCCTGATGCGCTGGTTCACCACCACCAACCACAAGGACATCGGCTCCCTCTACCTGTGGTTCTCCCTGCTCATGTTCTTCTTCGCCGGCACCCTGGCCATGCTCATCCGGGCCGAGTTGTTCCAGCCCGGCATCCAGATCGTGCAGCCCCAGATCTTCAACCAGCTCACTTCCATGCACGGTCTGATCATGATCTTCGGGGCCATCATGCCGGCCCTGGTGGGCTTCGCGAACTGGCAGATACCCCTCATGATCGGCGCCCCGGACATGGCCTTCCCGCGCATGAACAACTGGAGCTTCTGGCTCCTGCCGGTGGCGGCCATCCTGCTGTCCACCTCCTTCTTCGTCCCCGGGGGCGCCATGGCCGGCGGCTGGACCATGTACCCGCCCCTCTACATCCAGGGCGGCATTTCCTACGACATGACCATCCTGGCCGTCCATATCATGGGCCTGTCGTCCATCATGGGGGCCATCAACATCATCGTCACGGTGCTGAACCTGCGGGCGCCGGGCATGACCCTGATGAAGATGCCCCTGTTCGTGTGGACCTGGCTCATCACCGCCTTCCTGCTGGTGGCGGTGATGCCGGTACTGGCCAGCGTCGTCACCATGCTGCTGACCGACCGCCATTTCGGCACCCACTTCTTCAATGCCGCCGGCGGCGGCGACCCGATCATGTACCAGCACATCTTCTGGACCTTCGGCCACCCGGAGGTGTACATCATGATCCTGCCGGCCTTCGGCATCATTTCCACCATCATCCCGACCTTCGCCCGCAAGAAGCTCTTCGGCTACACCTCCATGGTCTATGCGGTGGCGGCCATCGCCGGGCTGTCCTTCATGGTCTGGGCCCACCACATGTTCACCACCGGCATGCCGGTGGCCGGGCAGCTTTACTTCATGTACGCCACCATGCTCATCTCGGTGCCCACCGGGGTGAAGGTGTTCAACTGGGTGGCGACCCTGTGGAAGGGGTCCATCAGCTTCGAGACCCCCATGCTCTTCGCCCTGGCCTTCGTCTGCCTGTTCACCATCGGCGGCTTCTCGGGCCTGGTGGTCTCCATCGTGCCCGTTGATATCCAGCTCCAGGACACCTACTACGTGGTGGCCCACTTCCACTACGTGCTGTTCTCGGGATCGGCCATGGCCATCATGGGGGGCATCTACTACTGGCTGCCCAAGTGGACCGGCCACATGTACGACGAGACCCTGGGCCGCATCCATTTCTGGCTCACCGCCATCGCCTTCAACGTCACCTTCTTCCCCATGCATTTCCTGGGACTGGCCGGGATGCCCCGGCGCATCCCGGACTACGCCCTGCAGTTCGCCGACTTCAACCGGCTGGTGAGCCTGGGCTCCTTCGTGTTGGGGGCGAGCCAGCTCATCTTCCTGTACGTGGTGGTGAAGTGCATCCGCGGCGGCGCCAAGGCCGGCGACCGCCCCTGGGAAGGGGCCGAAACCCTGGAATGGAGCCTGTCCTCGCCGCCGCCCTACCACTCCTTCACCGTCGCTCCCGAGGTGAAGTGAACCCCACGGGGGAATAATCGCCATGGCCGATCACGCCCAAACCTACTACGTCCCGCCCCCCTCCCACTGGCCCCTGGTGGGCTCCCTGGGCATCCTCACCCTGGCCAGCGGCTTCATCCTGCTGCTCGCCAAGGTGGCGGCCGGCCCCTACGTCATGGGCGTGGGGGCCCTGATCCTCATCTACATGCTGGTCGGCTGGTTCGGCAGCGTCATCCGGGAAGACCGGGCCGGGAAGCTGGAGGGCCAGGTGGACACCTCCTACCGCTGGGGGATGATGTGGTTCATCTTTTCCGAAGTCATGTTCTTCGGCGGCTTCTTCGGCGCCCTCTTCTACGCCCGCGTCTTCACCGTACCCGACCTCGGGGCGGACGAGCTGCTATGGCCCGGCTTCGTCGCCCAATGGCCCACCGCCGGCCCGGGGCTGAAGGAGCAGTTCACTCCGATGCACGCCTGGGGCATCCCGGCGCTGAATACCCTCATCCTGCTGACCTCGGGCGCCACGGTGACCTGGGCCCACTGGGGCCTCAAGCGGGGCCGGCGGGACCAGGCCAAGCTCGGGCTCATCCTCACCGTCGCCCTCGGCTTCACCTTCCTCTGCCTGCAGGCCTATGAATACCTGGAGGCCGCCTTCACCCTCAAGACCGGCATCTACGGCGCCACCTTCTACATGCTCACCGGTTTCCACGGTCTGCATGTGACCCTGGGGGCCATCATGCTGACCGTGATCACCTTCCGGGTCTTCGCCGGCCACTTCACCCCGGAGAGCCACTTCGGCTTCGAAGCGGTCTCCTGGTACTGGCACTTCGTGGATGTGGTCTGGCTGGTGCTCTTCGTCTTCGTCTACTGGCTCTGACCCCAGTCCGCCTCAGCGCTGGTCCGACTGCTGCCCGCCGTGGAAGCGGTCGAAGGTCTTCTGCTGGGCGGGGTTGAGCGTGCCGTAGAAGGTCTTCATGCCCCCGACCATCTGGGTCATGTATTCCTCCTGGCGCTTGGTCGCGTCCAGGCTGGCCTGGGCCCGCTCCGGCGCGCTCAGGGTGGCCCAGTCGGCCCGCTTGCCGCTTTGCCCCGCCGGCTGCTGATGCAGGGACTGGACATATTTCTGCCAGGCGCCTTCCTGCTGGGGAGTCAGGTTGAGGGCGTCATGGAGGCGCTTCTCGTGCTGCGGCGAAGTGTCTACCTGAAACGCGTTCATGCCGCAGTCGTTGGCGGCCGCCACGGCGGCGGCGGGCAGGGCCAGGGCGGCGGCCAACAGCAGGACCGGGGTCGAAGGAAATCCATTTTTCACGGTGCGCTCCTCTCAACTTGGCAGAAGAAATTCCGGCTCCGGGCGGAGCCGGTCCTTCTTTGACGGCCGGGGAGCGACCGAAGTTTTTGCCGCCGTCGGGAGCCCGGCGGGGTGGCAACCTATCCGGCCCGGCCGGCCAGGGCGCTGAGGAGCTTGCCGTGGATGCCGCCGAAGCCGCCGTTGCTCATGACCAGGACCTGGTCGCCGGGCTGGGCAGCGGCGACGATGCGTCGCACCAGGGCATCCAGGTCCTCCTCCACCGTGGCCTTGGCACCCAGGGGCGCCAGGGCCTCCGCGGCATCCCAGCCCAGATTGGCGGCGTAGCAGAAGACGGCGTCGGCATCGGCCAGGCTGGCCGGCAACTGGCTCTTCATCACGCCGAGCTTCATGGTGTTGGAGCGGGGCTCCAGCACCGCCAGGATGCGTGCGGCCCCGACCTTGCGCCGCAGCCCGGCCAGGGTGGTGGCGATGGCGGTGGGGTGGTGGGCGAAATCGTCGTACACCGTAACTCCCCGCTCGGTGCCCCGCACCTCGAGCCGGCGCTTGACGCTCTCGAAGCGGGACAGGGCGTCCACGCCCTTGTCCAGCGGCACGCCCACATGACGGGCGGCCAGGATGGCAGCGCAGGCATTGGCCCGGTTGTGATCGCCGGTGAGCTGCCAGGTGGTGCGGGCGATCTCGCCCTGAGGGCCGTGCAGCACCAGGGCGCCGCTGGCGTCGTCACCGCTCACGGCATAGCCGCCGGCGCCGTTGAACCACTCCACCGGCGTCCAGCAACCTCGGGCCAGGACCCGCTTCAGACTTTCCTCGGCGGCATTGGCGACGATCAGGCCGGACGCCGGCACGGTCCGCACCAGGTGGTGGAATTGGGTCTCGATGGCCGCCAGATCGGCGAATATGTCAGCATGATCGAATTCGAGGTTGTTCAGGACAGCCGTCCGTGGCCGGTAATGGACGAACTTGGAGCGCTTGTCGCAGAACGCCGTGTCGTACTCGTCGGCCTCGATGACGAAGAAGGGCGTGCCGCCCAGGCGGGCGGAGACCCCGAAGTTCATCGGCACGCCGCCGATCAGGAAGCCCGGGTCCATGCCCGCATCCTCCAGTATCCAGGCCAGCATGGAACTGGTAGTGGTCTTGCCGTGGGTGCCGGCGACCGCCAGCACCCAGCGCCCCTGGAGGACGTTCTCGGCCAGCCACTGGGGACCGGAAACATAGGGCAACCCTTGGTCGAGAACCGCCTCTAACAGGGGGTTGCCCCGGGAGATGGCGTTGCCGACGACGAAGACGTCGGGCTTGAGGTCGATCTGGCCGGCGTCGTAGCCCTCGATGAGGTCGACGCCCGCCGCCCGCAGCTGGTCGCTCATGGGCGGATAGACGTTGGCGTCGCAACCGGTGACGCGATGGCCGGCGGCCCGCGCCAGTTGCGCGATGCCGCCCATGAAAGTGCCGCAGATGCCGAGAATGTGAACGTGCATGAAACGAAGACCCGTTAGAATGGGGAAGATTTTACTCCGACGCCGCAAGAAACCATGCCCCGCCACGACCGGGCGCGACTCGCAGCCAATGCGCGCGCCAGCATCGCCAGCGCCGCCGCCCGCCTGATGGCCGAGGACGGCATCACCGATTTCCACCTTGCCAAGCGCAAGGCCGCCCGCCAACTCGGCCTGCCGGATCACTCCGCCTTTCCCGACAATGCCGAGGTCGAAGCCGAGCTGCGCGCCTACCGGGCCATCTACCAGGACGAGGAGCATGCGGAACTCCTCCACAGCCTGCGCCAGACCGCCTTGGACCTGATGGAGCTTCTGGCCGACTTCCGGCCCTACCTGACCGGCTCCGTCCTGGACGGCACCGCCGGCGAGCACTCGAACATCGACATCCTGCTCTTTGCCGACAGCGCCAAGGAAGTCGAGATATTCCTCCTCAACCGAGGCATCGACTTCGACCACGTGGAGCCCAGGAACGAGCGCGCCGAGGCAGTCCTGGTGGTGCAGACCGAGGATGCCGACGCCAATCTCATCATCTTCCCGCCCCAGCTGGAGCGTACCGCCTTCAAGTACCGGGACGGCCGCACCCGGGAACGGGCCCGCATCGAAGCGGTTGCCGCCCTGCTGGAGCAGGAAGCGGCGGAATGAGCCGGCGCTGGGCCATCATCGGCGCCGGCGCCCTCCTGGCCCTGGCCGCCTTTGCTGCCGGCCTCCTGCTGTCCCGCCCCGAGCGCTCCCCCATAGCGCCTTCCCCGTTGCCGCGCCAGGCCGCCGTGGAGCGCCTGTTCGGCGCCCCGCTCATGGACCCCGCCGGGCAGCAGACCACCCTGGCCCACTGGCAAGGCAAACCGCTGCTGGTCAATTTCTGGGCTACCTGGTGCCCGCCCTGCCTTACCGAGATGCCGGTCTTCTCGCGCCTTCAGGAGAAGCACAAAGGCGTGCAATTCATCGGCATCGCTATCGATACTGCGCCGAACGTGCAGGCTTTCAGCGCCTCCCACAACTATTCCTACCCCTTGCTCGTCGGCACCGAGCAGGTCATGTCCCTGATGGGCGAGCTCGGCAACGACCGCAACGGCCTGCCCTTCACCCTGGCCATCGACGCCGGCGGCCAGGTCCGCCACGTCAGGCTGGGCGGCCTGTCCGAGGCCGAAGCAGAGGAAATCATCTCCAGCCTAAAGTAATACCAGGCTAGACAACTTGCATCGAATTACGGCAAACTTGCCGGGATGAAGAAGCAAAAATCCGCTTCCGGAAAACTCTCCAAGCCCCGTATCCTGGTCATCCACGGCCCCAATCTGAATCTGCTCGGCAGCCGCGAGCCGGAGCAGTATGGCCGCACGACCCTTGCCGATATCAATCTGAGCCTTTCCCGCCGGGCCGAATCCGCCGGCGCGGAGCTGGAGACTTTCCAGAGCAACCACGAAGGGGCCCTGATCGAGCGCATCCATGCCGCCCGGGAGCAGGGAGTCCAGGCGATCATCATCAATCCCGCCGGCTACACCCATACCAGCGTCGCGATGCGGGACGCCCTGGCGGCGGTTGTCATTCCCTTCGTCGAAGTGCATCTATCCAATGTCTATGCGCGGGAACCCTTCCGCCATCATTCCTATTTCTCAGCCTTGGCCATCGGAGTCATCTCGGGCCTGGGTAGCGAGGGCTACATGCTGGCCCTCGAATACCTGCTGAACAAGCTCAACACCGATTAAGTCGTCAACGTTCCGCAATTCGCGTCGAACGTCCGCAAAAAACTAGGGAGTATCCATGGATCTGCGTAAACTCAAGAAACTCATCGACCTCGTCCAGGAATCGGGCATTTCGGAGCTGGAAGTCACCGAAGGTGAGGAAAAGGTTCGGATCGCCAAGCATCTGGCCGCCCCGATGCAGGCCCAGCAGTACATGATGCCGATGCCGACGGCCCCGGCCGCCGCCCCGGCCCCCAGCTCGGTGAACCTGGACGAAGAGGACGAGCTGCCGGAAGGCCACGTGGTCAAGTCCCCCATGGTCGGCACCTTCTACCGCTCCCCCTCCCCGGGCGCCAGCCCCTACGTGGAAGTGGGCCAGACCGTGAAGCAGGGCGACACCCTGTGCATCATCGAGGCCATGAAGCTCCTGAACGAAATCGAGGCGGACGCTTCCGGCGTGGTCAAGGCCATCCTGATCGAAAACGGCGAGCCGGTGGAATACGGCGAGCCGCTGTTCGTTATCGGCTGATAGCGTCATGTTCGAGAAAATTCTCATCGCCAACCGGGGCGAGATCGCCCTGCGGGTGCAGCGGGCCTGCCGCGAACTGGGCATCAAGACCGTCGTCGTCCACTCGGAAGCCGACCGGGAAGCCAAGTACGTCAAGCTGGCCGACGAGTCGGTCTGCATCGGCCCGGCACCCTCGGCCCAAAGCTACCTGAACATCCCGGCCATCATCTCCGCCGCCGAAGTCACCGACGCCCAGGCCATCCACCCGGGCTACGGTTTCCTGTCGGAGAACGCCGACTTCGCCGAGCGGGTGGAGTCCTCCGGCTTCGTGTTCATCGGCCCCCGGGCGGAGACCATCCGCCTCATGGGCGACAAGGTCTCCGCCAAGAACGCCATGAAGGAAGCCGGTGTGCCCTGCGTGCCCGGTTCCGACGGCGCCCTGCCGGAAGATCCCAAGGAAATCATCAAGATCGCCCGGGCCGTCGGCTATCCGGTGATCATCAAGGCGGCCGGCGGCGGCGGCGGGCGCGGCATGCGGGTGGTCCACACCGAGGCTGCCCTTGTCAACGCCGTGCAGATGACCCGCTCGGAAGCCCAGACCGCCTTCGGCAACCCCATGGTGTACATGGAGAAGTTCCTGGAGAACCCGCGCCACGTGGAAATCCAGGTCCTCGCCGACGAGCACCGCAACGCCGTCTACCTGGGCGAGAGGGACTGCTCCATGCAGCGCCGCCACCAGAAGATCATCGAGGAAGCGCCGGCTCCCCACATCGCCGCCCGCCACATCTCCCGCATCGGCGAGCGCTGCGCCGAGGCCTGCCGCCGCATTGGCTACCGGGGCGCCGGCACCTTCGAGTTCCTGTACGAGAACGGCGAGTTCTACTTCATCGAAATGAACACCCGGGTCCAGGTGGAGCATCCGGTGTCCGAGGCCATCACCGGCATCGACATCGTCCAGGAGCAGATCCGGGTCGCGGCCGGCGAGAAGCTGCGCTTCAAGCAGCGGGACATCGAGTTCCACGGCCACGCCATCGAATGCCGTATCAACGCCGAAGATCCCTTCACCTTCGTGCCCTCTCCCGGCAAGATCAGCTTCTACCACCCGCCCGGCGGCCCCGGCATCCGGGTCGATTCCCACATCTACCAGGGCTACACGGTGCCGCCCCACTATGATTCCATGGTGGCCAAGGTCATCGCCTATGGGGATACCCGGGAACAGGCCATCCGCCGCATGCGCATCGCCCTGTCGGAGATGAGCATCGAAGGCATCAAGACCAACATCGCCCTGCACCACGAATTGATGCACGATGCCCGCTTCGTCGAAGGCGGCACCAGCATCCATTACCTGGAGCAGAAACTGGCGCAGAAAAACGAGGTCAAGTAATACCATGGGATGGCAGAGCGTCAGCTTCCTGACTGACGCAGCGCACGCCGAGCCCCTGTGCGATGCGCTGCTGGAGGCCGGCGCCCTGTCGGCCTGCATCGAGGATGCCGACGCCGGCACCCCCGAGGAGAAACCCCAGTTCGGGGAACCGGGTTCCATCAACACCCCGGGCTGGGACCGTTCCAAGATCGTCGCCCTGCTCGAGGCCGACGCCGAGGCTGAAGCCATCGTTGCCGAGGCCGTGGCGGCCATCGGCCTGCCGGAGGTCTCCGACCTGGTGGTGGAGGACGTGGCCGAGCAGAACTGGGTGCAGCTCACCCAGTCCCAGTTCGACCCCATCCGCATTTCCGACCGCCTGTGGATCGTGCCTTCGTGGCACGAGGCCCCGGCGCCGGACGCCATCAACCTCATCCTCGATCCGGGCATGGCCTTCGGCACCGGCTCCCACCCCACCACCCGGCTTTGCCTGGAGTGGCTGGAGAAGAACGTCACCCCGGGCTGCTCCCTGCTCGACTACGGCTGCGGCTCCGGCATCCTGGCCATCGCCGCCGCCCGCCTGGGCGCGGGCCAGGTGGACGGGGTCGACATCGACCCACAGGCGGTGGAAGCCGCCCGGGCCAATGCCGAGCGCAACGGCGTCAGCGCCCGCTTCGCCGATTCGGCCGAAGCCCTGGCCGGCGAGTATGATGCCGTCGTGGCAAACATCCTCTCCAACCCCCTCCGCGTTCTCGCTCCGGCCATCTGCGCCCACGTCCGCCCCGGCGGCCGCCTGGCCCTGTCCGGCATCCTGGCCGAGCAGGCGGAGGAAATCATCGGCGTTTACGCGCCCTGGGTGCCTCTCGCCGTCGCCGACACCCGGGACGGCTGGGTGTGCCTGGCCGGACGGAAGGCCGGAGCAGGAGCCTGATGCGGACGCGCTGCCCGCGCTGCCAGACCATCTTCCGCATTACGCCGGAACAGCTGCGCGCCCGGGGCGGCAAAGTCCGCTGCGGCCACTGCCAGGCCGTATTCAACGCCCTCGAGACCCTGCTCGAGGAACTGCCCCCCACGTCTGTCCCGGAGCCCGTCCTTGCGGCACCGGAACCGCCCCGGGCATTCGAACCTCCGCCAGCCCCGGAGCCCCCGGCGGAGCCTGAATCATCTCCTGAACCGGCTCCCGAGCCCGAACCGGTCATCCCAGCCGAGGCTGAACCCCTCCCCGAGGCGGAACTCCCTGTCGATTCCGAACCGGTGGCCGCCGAGGAGCCGGAAGTCGAGGCAGCCCCCGCCCCGGCCGCCGAAGAGCCGCCCCGGGACGAAACCCCCGAGGAAACCACCCTGGCAGCCCGGGAGGCCGGTCTCATGGCTGCCCGGGAAATCACCGAGACCCCGGGCTACAACCGCTGGGCGGCAGGCACCCTGGCTTCCAGCCCGCTTGCGGGCCTGGAAGGCGAGCACCACCGGGCCCGGTGGCCCTTCGTGCTGGCTTCCGTCGTCCTGGCCCTCGGCCTGCTGCTCCAGATCGCCGTCTATTTCCGCACCGAACTGGTCCAGCGCCTGCCCGGACTGGAGAGCGCCTTCGCCGCCTTCGGCGTCGCCGTGCCACTGCCGCGCCAGGTGGATCTGGTCAGCATCGAGACTTCCGACCTCCAGGCCGACAATTCCCGGGGCCTCCTGGTGCTTCAGGCCACCCTCAAGAACCGGGCCGCCTATCCCCAGGCCTGGCCCGCCCTGGAACTCACCCTCACCGACACCCAGGACGCCGTGGTCGCCCGCCGCGTTCTGGAAGCCCCCGACTACCTGCCCCCCAAGACCGATCCCCGGGTCTTCCCCGCCAACAGCGAGACCGGCCTACGGCTGTGGATCGAGGCCAAGGAAGTGGCGGCGGCGGGCTATCGCCTTTACGTCTTCTATCCCTAAGAAAAGCAATCGGTCATGACCACCCTGATCTGCGGCTCCCTCGCCTTCGACAACATCATGGTCTTCCCGGACCGCTTCAAGAACCACATCCTGCCCGAACAGATCCACATCCTGAACGTGGCCTTCCTGGTGCCGGAGATGCGCCGGGAATTCGGCGGCTGTGCCGGCAACATCGCCTACAACCTGAAGCTTCTGGGCGGCGAGCCCCTGATCATGGCCACCGTCGGCGACGACGCCCCCGCCTACTTCGAACGCCTCGACCGCCTGGGCATTTCCCGCCAGTACGTGCGCCACGTGCCCGGCAGCTTCACCGCCCAGGCCTTCATCACCACCGACCTGGACGACAACCAGATCACCGCCTTCCACCCCGGCGCCATGAGCTTCTCCCACCTCAACAAGGTGGCCCATGCCCCGGAGGCCAAGCTCGGCATCGTCGCCCCCGACGGCCGCGAAGGCATGCTCCAGCATTCCCGGGACTTCGCCGAACGGGGCGTCCCCTTCATTTTCGATCCGGGCCAGGGCATGCCCATGTTCAGCGGCGACGAGCTGCTGGATTTCATGAACCTGGCTGACTACGCCTGCTTCAACGACTACGAGGCCAAGCTCCTGTGCGACCGCACCGGCCGCAGCATCGAGCAGTTGGCCGGCCTGGTGAAGGCCCTCATCGTCACCCGGGGCGGCGAAGGATCGGAAATCCACGCCGATGGTCAACGCCATGACATCCCCTGCGTTGAAGCGGAGGCGGTGGTGGATCCCACCGGCTGCGGCGACGCCTACCGGGCCGGCCTGCTCTACGGCATCGCCAACGGCTTCGACTGGCCCACCACCGGACGGCTGGCCGCGGTCATGGGAGCCATCAAGATCGCCTGCCGCGGCGGCCAGAACCACGAGCCGAGCCGCGAAGAAATTGCTGAACGTTACCGCCGCGCCTTCGGGGCGGCCCCCTGGTAAGGAGAGAATCATGTTTGCCCTGCGCGCCTTCACCATCGCCCTGTTCGCCACCGCCGTCCTGGCCGGCTGCGCCAGCAGCCGGTCGGGGAACGTCTATACCCGCGACCAGGCCCGCCATGAGATGACTGTCCGCACCGGGGTCGTCGAGTCGGTGCGTGAGGTCTCCCTGGAAGGCACCAAGTCCGGGGTCGGCAGCATGGGCGGCGCCGCCGTCGGCGGCGTCGCCGGCAGCAGTGTCGGCGGCGGCAAGGGCCAGATCGTCGGCGCCATCCTCGGCGCCGTGGCCGGCGGCGTCGCCGGCCACGCCCTGGAAGAGGGCGCCACCCGCAAGCAGGCCATGGAGATCACGGTGCGCCTCGATAGCGGCCAGAGCATCGCCGTGGTCCAGGAGGGCGACCCCGCCGAATTCCGCAGCGGCGACCGCGTCCGGGTGCTCTCCGGCCGGGGCGAGACGCGGGTCTCCCGCTGAAATCTTTCCGTCAACTGACCGCAACACGGCTGTAACGGCACGCCCGTAAATTCGTTCCCGTAAATACAACACGGGAACGAAATCATGAAACAGCTCTATCGTCAGCTGGAAACCCGCGCCCGGACGGCGCGCCCCAATCTTTCCGTCGGCCTCGCCCGCAATGCCCAGGAAATCCTCGAGGCCCAGCGCCTCCGCCATCGCGTCTTTGCCGGCGAGCTGGGCGCCAGACTGCCCAGCCGGACCCCCGGCGTCGACCACGACATCTACGATCCCTGGTGCGACCACCTGGTGGTCCGCAATCAGGACAGCGGCGAGGTGGTCGGCACCTACCGCATCCTCTCCCCAGCCAATGCCCGCCGCATCGGCTATTACTCGGAAAACGAATTCGACCTCACCCGCCTCCAGCACCTGCGACCGCGTCTGGTGGAAATCGGCCGCTCCTGCGTCCATCCCGATTTCCGCACCGGCGCCACCATCGCCCTGCTGTGGTCCGGCCTGGCCAAGTACATGCAGGACAACGGCTACGACTACCTGATGGGCTGCGCCTCCGTCAGCATGGCCGACGGCGGGCACACGGCGGCCAGCCTGTATAATCGCCTGGGCGACCACATGGGGCCGCTGGAATACCGGGTCTTCCCCCGCTGCCCCCTGCCCCTGGCGGCCTTGCAGAGCGACGTGCCGGCGGAAATGCCGCCCCTCATCAAGGGTTACCTGCGGGCCGGCGCCTGGGTCTGTGGCGAGCCGGCCTGGGACCCCGATTTCAACACCGCCGACCTGCCGGTGCTCCTATCCATGGCCCGTGTCGAGGGACGTTACGCCAAACACTTCCTGGGACAACAAGACTGAATACCACCCACCGAGTCCAGCGCTGGTTCCGTGTTCTGCGCCTGGCGGCCCTGCTCCTCCAGGGGATCGCCACGGTGCTCCTGGTCTATCCGCTTAGCACCGGGCGCCGCCGGCTGCGCCTCAAGCAGCGCTGGTCCAGGCACCTGCTGGATATCGTGGGCGTCGAGCTAGAAGCCGATCTCACCCATCTGGTCCCGGGCAGCCTGGTGGTCGCCAACCATATTTCCTGGCTCGACATCTTCGTCATCAACGCCGCCCGCCCCTGCGCCTTCGTCTCCAAGGAGGAGGTCAGGCGCTGGCCGCTCATGGGCTGGCTGGCCGCCGTGAACGACACGGTTTTCCTCAAGCGCGGCAGCCGCGGACACGCCAGGCAGATCAACCAGGAAATCGCCGACCTCCTGGCGGCCGGCGAGCATGTGGCGGTCTTCCCGGAAGGCACGACGACGGACGGCACCCACGTCCTCCATTTCCACGCTGCCCTGCTGCAGCCGGCCCTGGCCGCGGGCCGGCCGGTGGTGCCCGCCGCCATCTCCTACTGGGAGCCGGACGGCAACCGCAGCCTGGCGCCCCGCTACGATGGCCACATATCCCTGGGTGAATGCCTGGGAGCGATCCTCTCCCGCCGGCGCCTGACCGCCCGCCTGGCGACCGCGCCGGCCCTCGGGCTGCGGGGTGAAGACCGCCGCGCGGTGGCCGCCGCCGCCCGCGCCGCCATCATCACTGCAGCACGGCTTCCCCTGCCGAGCAGTCCACCTGGAATACCTGCCGGTCCTCAAGCCGCACCGCCGACAGATGGCCGCCCCACAGGCAGCCCGAATCCAGGGCCAGGAGATTTGGCAGAAGCTTGAGGCCCAGGGCCGACCAGTGGCCGGTCACCAGGACGGTGTCGGCGCTCCGGCGGTCGGGGGCCTCGAACCAGGGTATATGACCGGGGGGCGCATCGACCAGCTCGCCCTTGGTGTGGAATTCCATGACTCCTCCCGGGGTGCAGAAGCGCATGCGGGTCATGGCGTTGACGATGACTCGCAGCCGCGGCCAGCCGATCAGGTCGTCGGACCAGGAGGCCGGTTCGCTGCCCCAGAGATTGAAGACGAATTCCCGGTAGCGGGGGCCGGCAAGGGCCACTTCCACTTCCCGCGCCAGCTCCCGGGCCCGGCTGGCCGTCCACTGGGGCAGGAGGCCGGCGTGCACCAGGCAGTGACCCTTCTCCAGATGGCAGAGGGGCTGGTGCCGCAGCCAGTCGAGGAGCTCGTCCCGGTCGGGAGCCGCCAGGACGGCGTCGAGGGTGTCGTCCTTGCCCCGGGACTTGATGGCGCCTTCCGCCACCATGAGGAGGTAGAGGTCATGGTTGCCGAGAACCGTCACCGCCGCCGGCCCCAGGTCCTTCACGAAGCGCAGGGTTTCCAGGGAGCCGGGGCCCCGGTTCACCAGGTCCCCCACCAGCCACAGGCGATCCCGGGCCGGGTCGAAGGCACATACTTCCAGCAGGTGCCGGAAGGAATCGAAACAGCCCTGGATGTCGCCGATGGCGTAGGTCGCCATTACTCCACCGTCACGCTCTTGGCCAAGTTACGCGGTTTGTCCACGTCGGTGCCCTTCACCAGGGCGGCGTGGTATGACAGGAGCTGCAGCGGGATGACGTGCAGGATGGGGGAGAGCTGGCCGTAGTGCTCCGGCAGGCGCAGGACATGGATTCCTTCGCCGTCGGTCATGTGGCTGTCCTCGTCGGCGAAGACATAGAGCTCGCCGCCCCGGGCCCGCACCTCCTGGAGGTTGGACTTGAGCTTCTCCAGGAGGTCGTCGGCCGGCGCCACGGCGATGACGGGCATGTCCTTGTCCACCAGGGCCAGGGGGCCGTGTTTGAGTTCGCCGGCGGGATAGGCCTCGGCATGGATGTAGGAGATTTCCTTGAGCTTCAGCGCCCCTTCCAGGGCGATGGGGTAATGGCGGCCGCGCCCCAGGAAGAGGGCATGGTCCTTCTGGGAGAAGCCTTCGGCCCAGGCCTTGATCTCCGGTTCCAGGGCTAGCACCTTGCCCACCGACACCGGCAGGTGGCGCATGGCGGAGAGGTGGGCGGTCTCGGCCTCGGGGGTGAGGCGGCCCTTGAGCTTGGCCAGCACCAGGGTCAGCAGGAACAGGGCCGCCAGCTGGGTGGTGAAGGCCTTGGTGGAGGCGACACCGATTTCCGGGCCGGCCCGGGTGATGAAGCGCAGGGCCGATTCCCGCACGATGGCCGATTCCGGCACGTTGCAGATGGCCAGGGTCTTGTTCTGCCCGAGGGACTTGGCGTGGCGCAGGGCGGCCAGGGTGTCCGCCGTCTCGCCGGACTGGGAGATGGCGACCACCAGTTGGTCGGGGTTGGGCACCGAATCCCGGTAGCGGTATTCGCTGGCGATCTCGACGGTGGTCGGGATGCCGGCGATGCTTTCCAGCCAGTAGCGGGCAGTCATGCCGGCGTGGCCGCTGGTGCCGCAGGCCAGGATCAGCACCGACTTCACCCCCTCCAGGAGGCAGGCGGCCTCGCCGCCGAAGAGGCCGGGCTGGATGCTCTTGGCTGAACCCACCAGCTCCAGGGTGTTGGCGATGGCATCGGGCTGCTCGAAGATTTCCTTCTGCATGTAATGCCGGTAGGTGCCCAGCTCGACGGCGTCGGCGGAGAGCTGGGAGACGGTGACCGGGCGCTCCACCGCCGAACCGTCCTGGCGCAGGACGCGGTAGCCGGCGGCGGTCAGTTCGGCGATGTCGCCGTTTTCCAGGTACACCATGCGGCGGGTCACCTGGAGCAGGGCCGAGGCGTCGGAGGCGGCATAGTGGCCGTCCTCGCCGACGCCCAGGAGCAGGGGCGAGCCTTCCCGGGCGACGATGACCCGCTCCGGCTCGCTTTCCCGCACCACGGCGATGGCGTAGGCGCCCTGGAGGCGCTGGCTGGCGAGGCGCACCGCTTCGAGGAGGTCCGGCACGGTCTTCAGGGTGTGCTGGACGAGGTGGGCGATGGTCTCGGTATCGGTGTCCGAGGTGAAGGCGTAGCCGAGGCCGCTCAGTTCGGCCTTCAGGGCCTCGAAATTCTCGATGATGCCGTTATGGACCACCGCCAGTCCCCCCGAGATGTGGGGATGGGCGTTGCGTTCGCAGGGCACCCCGTGGGTGGCCCAGCGGGTATGGGCGATGCCGGTGCCGGCCTCAAGCCCCTCCGCCTGGAGGGCGAGTTCCGCCACCCGGCCCACCGAGCGCAGGCGCTCCAGGCCTTTGTCGCGGATGACCGCCAGGCCGGCGGAATCGTAGCCCCGGTATTCCAGTTTGCGCAGGCCCTCGATGAGGACGGGAACGATGTTCTGCCGGGCGACGCCGGCGACGATGCCACACATATCCGAACCTTTCTTCTTTTAAACCCGGTAGTACTCGCGATACCAGGCGATGAATCGCCCGACGCCTTCCTCCACCGAAGTGGCCGGCGAGAAGCCGACCCACTCGGCGAGGGCGCTGGTATCGGCATAGGTGGCCGGCACGTCGCCGTCCTGCATGGGCAGCAGGCGCTTTTCCGCCTTCTTGCCCAATGCCGATTCGATAGCTCCGATGAAATCGAGCAGCGGCACCGGGTTATGGTTCCCGATATTGAAGACCCGGTAGGGGACGTTGCTGGTGGCCGGGTCGGCCTCCTCGGAGCGGTAGTCCGGATTGGCCTCGGCGGTGCGATCCAGGGTGCGGACGACGCCCTCGGCGATGTCGTCGATGTAGGTGAAGTCCCGCTGCATGTTGCCGTGGTTGAAGACGTCGATGGGCCGGCCTTCCAGGATGGCCTTGGTGAACAGGAAGAGGGCCATGTCCGGACGGCCCCAGGGGCCGTAGACGGTAAAGAAGCGCAGGCCGGTGGTGGGCAGGCCGTAGAGGTGGCTGTAGGTGTGGGCCATCAGCTCGTTGGCCTTCTTGGTGGCGGCGTAGAGGCTGACCGGGTGGTCCACGCTGTCGTGCTCGGAGAAGGGCATCTTGGTGTTGCCGCCATAGACGCTGGAGCTGGAGGCATAGACCAGGTGCTGGACGCCGTTGTGGCGGCAGCCTTCCAGGATGTTCACGAAGCCCACCACGTTGCTGTCCACGTAGGAGTGGGGGTTCTTCAGGGAATAGCGCACCCCGGCCTGGGCGGCCAGGTTGATGACCCGGTCGAATTTCTCGGTGGCGAAGAGCTGTTCCATTCCGGGCCGGTCGGCGATGTCCATCTTCACGAAGCGGAACTTGGCGTGGGCCGTGAGGCGCTGCAGGCGGGCTTCCTTGAGGCTGACCTCGTAGTAGTCGTTGAGATTGTCGAGGCCGACCACTTCGTCGCCCCGGGCCAGAAGCCGCAGGGCAGTCGTCATGCCGATAAAACCGGCGGCGCCGGTGATCAGGATTTTCATCGTGTGGGTCCTACCCGTGAAAGTTGGTTGTCCTTACCGCGGTGCGGCCTGGGCCGCCCGCACCTCCAGCATCTTGGCATATTTCATGAAGCTGTTGAAACAGCCGATCCCTATGTGCACCAGCCCCGGCAGACCATCCCGGAAGCCCTGGCGCAGGAAGTAAAACTTGATGAAGCGAATGATTGGACTGAAAAACAGCCTGACATATCCCGCTCGCTTGCCCTTGGCGACGGCCGCCTCGGCGGCCAGGGTCGTGTAGCGGTTCTGCTTGCCGAGATAGGTGGCCAGGGTTTCGGCTGAATCGTGCAGGAGATCCCCGGCCAGGGTCCCCACCGGCCCGTCGGCCACCACCTTCTCATGAACCGGATCGCTCGACCAGCGGGCCCGGCGGCGGTCGAAGAGGCGCAGGCTCCAGTCCGGGTAGCCTTCGCCATGGCGCAGGTAGCGGCCCATGAAGCGGTTGCAGCGGGGGAAGCGGTAGGCGGCGAAGCCCAGTTCTCCCAGGGCAGTGACCACGGCGGCGCGAAGCTCCGGCGTGACCCGCTCGTCGGCATCGAGGCAGAGGACCCAGTCATGCCTGGCCTGCTCCACCGCAAACTGCTTCTGGGGCCCGTAGCCCAGCCAGGCCTGCTTCACCACCCGGGCGCCCCGGGCCTCGGCCAGGGCCACGGTGCCGTCGGTGCTGCCCGAATCCACGACCACGATGTCGTCGGCAAAGGCGGCGCTTTCGAGGCAGGCTTCCAGCTGGGAGGCGGCATTCAGGGTGATGATGGCGACCGAAACGGGCTGCCGATGGGTCGGGCTTGCGGCGGGCATTTATAATTGACGGTTTGTCGATCCCGCCATTTTATCCGCCCATGCGCATTTTGCTGGTCAAAACCTCTTCCTTGGGCGATGTAATCCACAATTTGCCGGTGGCAAGCGACCTCAAGCGCGCCTTTCCCCAGGCGCGGATAGACTGGTGCGTGGAGGAAAGCTTCGCCGCCATTCCCCGCCTCCACCCCGGCATCGACCGGGTCATCCCGGTGGCCATCCGGCGCTGGCGCAAGGCGCTCTTCCGAAGCCGCACCTGGCAGGAGATCCGGAAATTCCGGCAGGAGGTGCGGGCCGAGCCCTACGACGCCATCCTCGACACCCAGGGGCTCCTGAAGAGCGCCCTGGTGGCCCGCCAGGCAGTCGGCCCCATCCTCGGCTACGCTCCGGAGGCGGCCCGGGAACCCCTGGCTGCCCGCTTCTACGACCGCACCTACGCCATTCCCAAAGCTGCCCACGCCGTCGACCGCAACCGCTGGCTGGCCGCCGCCGCCTTCGGCCACGCCGCCGACCAACCGCTCGATTACGGTATCAAAGCCGCCCCCCTCGCTGCCGACTGGCTGCCTGCCGGCCCCTATGCCGTCTTCCTCACTGCGACCAGCCGGGACGACAAGCTCTGGGAGGAGACCCGCTGGCTCGCCCTCGGCCAGGCCCTCCTGGAACGGGGCGTGCGGGCGGTGCTGCCCGCCGGCAGCCCGGGCGAGCGGGAACGGGCAGCACGGCTGGGCGCCAACCTGAAGGGTGCCGTCGCTGCCCCGCCCCTCGGCCTCGACCAACTGGCCGGACTGCTTGCCGGCGCTCGCCTGACCGTCGGCGTGGACACGGGCCTCACCCACCTCGCCGCCGCCCTGCAGGTGCCCACCGTCGCCATCTATACGGCCACCGAGCCGGGTCTGACCGGCGTCCTGGGCACCGGCTTCTGCCGCAACCTCGGCGGCCCCGGGCGCTCGCCCGCGCCCGGTGCGGTCATCGACATGCTGCAGCCGGTGCTGGTCTGATGGCCCGCCTCCTGTACCGCCTCGCCCTCTACCTGGGCCTGCCTCTGGTCTGGCTGCGTCTCCTCTGGCGCAGCCGCCGACAGCCGGAGTACCTCCAGCACCTGGGGGAACGCTGGGGCTTCTATGGCCGCCGGCCCGCGGAGCCCTGCATCTGGGTCCATGCCGTATCGGTTGGGGAGACCCGTGCCGCCCAGCCCCTGGTCGAGGCGCTGCTCGCCGCCTGGCCGGACCACGCGCTGCTGCTCACCGGCATGACCCCCACCGGCCGGGATGCCGGCCGCCAGGTCTACGGCGACCGCGTGCTCCAGGCTTACCTGCCCTACGACTATCCCGGGGCCGTGGGACGCTTCTTCGACCATTTCCGCCCCCGCTTCGGCGTCGTCATGGAGACCGAGGTCTGGCCGAACCTCTTGGCTGCCGCCCAGGCCGCGGCGGTCCCGGTGGCCTTGGCCAATGCCCGGCTTTCCGAACGCTCGGCCCGGGGCTACGCCCGCTTCGACCGGCTGGCGCGACCCGCCTTCGCCTCCCTGGCCGCCGTCGCCGCCCAAACCGAGGCCGACGCCACTCGCCTGCGGGGACTGGGGGCCCGGCAGGTGGAGGTGTGCGGCAATCTCAAATTCGACGTCACCCCGCCCCCGGACAAGATCGAACTGGGCCGGCAGTGGCGAGACGCCCTCGGCGGACGGCCGGTGTGGCTCGCCGCCAGCACCCGGGAGGGCGAGGAGCCTTTGGTTTTCGAGGCCTATGCCCGGCTGGCCACGAAGGATGCGCTGCTGGTGCTGGTGCCCCGCCATCCCCAGCGTTTCGACGAGGTGGCCGGCCTGGTGGCGGCTGCCGGCTATGCCATGGGACGGCGCAGCGCCGGGCTGCCGGGTCCCGATACGCAAATCTGGCTGGGCGACAGCATGGGCGAAATGGCGGCCTATTACAGCCTGGCGGACGTCGCCTTCATCGGCGGCAGCCTGCTGCCCCTGGGCGGGCAGAACCTGATCGAGGCGGCAGCCTGCGGCTGCCCGGTGCTGATCGGCCCCCACACCTTCAATTTCACCCAGGCCACGGCGGACGCCATCGCCAGCGGCGCCGCCCGGCGTGTAGCCAACGCCGGGGAACTGGGGGAACAGGTGGAGGAATTGCTGGCGGACCGGAGCCGCCTGGATGCCATGCGGTCCGCTGCCGGCGCCTTCGCCGCCGCCCACCGGGGAGCGACGGCAAGGACGGTGGCCCTTATTTCGCGGCTGCCGGATCCAGCAGACCGTTGATCTGCTGCACGTCGTCCTCGCCCAGGGCGCCGACGGCGGCCTTCAGGCGAAGCTGGGCAAGCAGGGTGTCGTACTTGGCCTTGGCCAGGTCCCGGCGGGTGACATAGACCTGCTGCTCGGCGTTGAGGACGTCGATGTTGATGCGCACCCCGACTTCGTAGCCCAGGCGGTTGGATTCCAGGGCCAGTTGGGAGGAGGCCAGGGCCGCGTCCAGGGCCTTGACCTGGGCGAGGCCATTGACCACGCCCAGATAGTACTGGCGGGCGGCCAGGGCGGCGGAACGGCGGGCCGCCTCCAGGCTGGAGAGGGCGGCGCCGCGGTTGGCGGCGGCCTCCCGGGTGCGGGAATTCACTACGCCCCCCTGGTAGAGGGGCAGGTTGAGCTGGACGCCGACGTTCTGGAAATCCGTCTCGGTCATGCCGAAGGCGGTGGAAGCGAAGTTGTTGGAGCGGCCTTTGGCGGCCACCAGGTCGACGGTGGGATAGTGGCCGGCCCGCTGGCGCTCCACTTCCTTGGCGGCGATGTCGGCCGCCGCCTGCTGGATCTGCACGCTGGTGCTGTCCCGCTCGGCCGCCTGGACCCATTTGTCCATGCTGGCCGGCTCGGGCGTCGTCAGGGCGACGGTGGACTTGAGGGGCGCCAGGGCTTCCGGCACCTTGCCGATGATGGACTGCAGGGTGCGGCGCTTCACTTCCAGGTCGTTTTCGGCCGCCAATTCCTGGGCTACGGCGAGGTCGAAGCGTGACTGGGCTTCGTGGGTGTCGGTGATGGTCGCCGTGCCCACCTCGAAGTTCTTCTTGGCCGATTCCAGCTGCTGTTCGATGGCGGTCTTGTTGGCCCGCACCGCGGCGAGATTCTCGTTGGCGTAGAGAAGGTCGAAGTAGGCCTGGGCCACCCGCAGCACCAGGTCCTGCTGGGCCTGGACGAAATTGGCCTCGGCCTGGGCCACCTGGAGCTTGGACTGGCCGTAGGCCACCCAATTCTGCCAGCGGAAGAGGGGCTGGCTCAGGGACAGGGTGTAGCCGTTGCTATTGTATTTGGGCTTGGCGGGCGGAAAGGCGCCGCTGCGGAACCGGATCTCGTTGTCGTTCCAGGTGGAGTTTCCTGACAGGGCCACGTTGGGCAACAGGCCGGAAAGGCCCTGGGGCTCCCGTTCATGCCCGGCCTCCCGGGTGGAGCGGGCCGCCGCGAAGGTGGGATCGTTGGCCTGGGCTTCCCGATATATCTGCACCAGATCCGCCGCGCAAAGAGACCCCGAGGCAAATGTCAAACCCAGCAGCCACGATATTCTTTTCATTTTCAGCCTCAATAACGGGCCATGGCCGGGTCCACGTCCCGAGCCCAAGCCTCGACTCCGCCCATAAGATTGTGCACCGACGAAAAGCCGGCGCGCTCCAGGAACATCGCCACCTGCATGCTGCGGCCGCCGTGGTGGCAGATCACCACCACTTCCTGGTCCGGCCTGAGTTCGCTCACACGGGCCGGCACCACATGCATGGGCAGATGTTTCGACCCCGCCACGTGGCAGAGCTCGTACTCCCAAGGGGCACGCACGTCGAGCAGCAGCGGCCGGTCCCGACCCTCGTCGGCCAGCCAGTCTGCAAGTTGGCGTGCGCTGATCTGCTGCATCAGAACTCGAAATGGCTCTTGGTGACGCCTGTGAGGGCGGGGGCCACGGTTTCGAACAGGTTGATGGTGTTGAAGACGCCTTCGGCCGTGCAGGTGACCATCTGGGCCTCCATCACCGGCGCCTCGCCGACGATGGCCACCAGGCGGCCGCCGACGCGGAGCTGCTTGAGGACTTCGGAGGGCAGCACCGGCACCGAGCCGGAGAGCACGATGACATCGTAGGGGCCGCGCTGGGGCCAGCCGCTGAGGCCATTACCGGTCTCGACGGTGACATTGGCGACGCCGGCCCGCTCGAGATTCTGGCGGGCGTTCTGGACCAGTTCCGGCATCTGTTCGACGGTGACCACGTATTCGGCCCGAGCCGCCAGGAGAGCAGCCATGTAGCCGCTGCCGGAGCCGATTTCCAGCACCTTGTCGGTCTTCTTGACCCCGAGTTCCTGGAGGAGCCGGGCCTCGATCCTGGGCGCCAGCATGACCTGGCCGTGGCCCAGGGGGATTTCCATGTCGGCGAATGCCAGGGAACGGTAGGCGGGGGGAACGAAGTCTTCGCGCTTGACCACGAAAAGCAGGTCCAGAACTTCCGGATCCAGGACGTCCCAGGGCCGGATCTGCTGTTCGATCATATTGAAGCGCGCTTGTTCGATGTTCATACTCACTCTCCGCGGTATTAATATTAGCACACGCTAATATATTGATGCCAAGAAAGGATAATTATAGCGTAGGCGCCTGCAATCCTCGCCGCAGCAAATCCAGGTGGACGTCGAGGGATTCCCGGGGATTGGCCTGGCTTTCCAGGCAGCAGGCCAGGGAGTGGCGCCAGATGCTGACCATCAGGAAAGGGGCGATGATGACGTCGATGCAGGCATCGACGGCCAGGGGCCGGAATTCGCCGCTCGCCATGCCGCGCTCCAGGGCCGTCCCGACCAGGGCACGATTGCGCCTGATGACGTTCTCGTAATAGAACTGGGCCACTTCGGGGAAATTCCGGGCTTCCGAGATCATGAGCTTGGAGACGCCGGACAGATGGGTGTCGCCGATCCGGGTCCACCAGTTCTCCAGAATGCGCTCCAGCAGGCCGAAGGCGCTGCCGCCATGGCGGGCCAGGATGGCTTCCCCTTCCGCCACCGCCGGCAGGATGCCCTCCTGGATCACCGCCTTGAAGAGGGCTTCCTTGCTGTCGAAATAGAGGTACAGGGTGCCCTTGGAGACCCCGGCCCGGGCGGCGATGTCCTCCAGCCGGGTGGCGGCGAACCCCTTCTCCACGAACAGCTCGAGGGCCGCCGCCGTCAGTTCGGAGGGGCGGGCTTCCTTGCGTCTTCGGCGGGGGGCGGCAACGGAACTGGACATGGCAGGCTGATGACCGGGCGGTCAGCAACCTATCATCATGCTTCCGAGGGGGTCAACGATTCTCCTTGATCAGCCGCCCCCAGGCGGACTGGATCGGCCGGGCGTTGTTCCGGTACAGCCGGGAGAAGATGCCGATCTGCTCCGGTGACACTTGCACCGGCTGGCGCAGCACCAGCCACAACACCCCTTCCGTGCACGGCGGCGTGGTCAGGGACCCCATGTAGGTATAGTAACCGCGCGAGGTGGGGAGGAAGGTATTGAGGTCCACCGCCGGGCTCGGCGGCGAGACTTCCATGTTCTTCTCCAGGGGCAGGTAGTTCCACAGGGTCTGGATGAACGGGTTCTCGCTGCCCTTCTCCATCAGCACCGCCACCACCGCCAGCTGGCCGTCATCGGCGCGATGCACCAGGTGAGCCACCATGTCGAAGCCCCGGCCGTTGATCCTCTCCTCCGCAGGCTTGTGGAAATGGAACTGGATGAGCTCGTAGGTCTTGCCGGTGAGGGTGATGCGGCCGTCCCCCAGGGCGACCTGGACGGTATGCCCGTTATCGACGATGCGGAAATAGGAAGGCTTGTAGTCGAACTGGATGGGCTCCAGGTCCACCTTGATGCCTTCCCGGATGTCGATGGGCGACTGACGCTGCCCGCTTGCGCACACCGTGTTCTTCGGATCCAGCTTGGCCCAGTTGTCGGGACCGCCTTCCCCTTCGTAGGACCAGTGGATGGCGGCGTGCTGGTGGACGGGCTCCACCGGAATTTCCCGGACATACCGGTCGGCCTTGGCCCGCTTGGCTGGATGCGGCTGGACCGCAGGCATTTCGCTCCGGGCAAGCAGGGGCCTTTCGTCGACCTTCGTCAGCAGCTTGCGGGGCATCGCCGGCTTGGCCGCTTCCGCCTTGACCAGGGCCTCATTGGCGGCTTTCAGCTGGCTCCCCGCCTCGCTGGCCTTGTCGGCCACCGTCTTTGCGTCGTCCTTGCTGGGACGGCAGACCTCCCGCAGCACCTTGTCGTCCAGGGTGCCGCTGCGCACGGGCAGTTCGACGGGGCGCTGTTCCTCGTCCCGCAGGACGTCCGCCTCGTTCTTCTTGAACACCCGCCGGATGGTCGCCCCATTGCGGGAGGCGCAGTCGTAGCGGGTGGTGGCCTCGATGACCCGGTAGCCGGCGCCGGTCTTGGCATCGGGTATTTCGCGCTCGAGGACGATGCGGCCCGTGGCCAGCACCTTGCCGCCGTCTTCCCGCTTGATGCTGGTCCGGTCCAGCTCGATGCGCTTGCCCGGTTCGGCCGATACCGTCTGCCAGACGGGCGCCGCCGATGCGGACCAAGGCAGCGCCGCAAGCAGCGCGGCCACAGCGATGAGGCGCATAAATTTCCCTTCGGTTTGTCTCAACGATTCAGAGGCTTGGATAGGATATTTCGGACGGTTCGCCGAAATCTTGAGCCCCGGCCCCGCAATTCTTGCATTTTGCCTGTATTTCCAGTAACTTGCAGCCGATCGTTAGGGGTGTCGCCCGCTCTCGCGGCGACTGAGACATACCCTTCGAACCTGTACGGGTCATGCCGTCGTAGGGAAACGAACTTCCGTCCCTCCTTGCACGTCTCAAGCCCGCAGCACTCTTCACGCAAGGAGCTTCAACCCATGAACGCCAACGAACAATTCCTCGCCCGTGACGCCCACGTGGACGAGGCCGCTGTCCAGCCCCTCCCCAACTCCCGCAAGATTTACGTTGAGGGCTCCCGCCCGGACGTCCGGGTGCCGATGCGCGAAATTTCCCAGGCCGATACCCCGACCGCCTTCGGCGGCGAGCAGAACCCGCCCATCTACGTCTACGACTGCTCCGGCCCCTACTCCGACCCCCAGGCCCGGATCGACATCCGCAACGGCCTGCCCGCCCTGCGCGCCCAGTGGATCGCCGAGCGCGGCGACACCGAGGAGCTGCCCGGCCTGACCTCCGAATTCGGCCGCCAACGGGCCGCCGACCAGGCCCTGGACGAGCTGCGCTTCCCCGGCCTGCACCGGAAGCCCCGGCGCGCCAAGGCCGGCGCCAACGTCAGCCAGATGCACTACGCCCGCCAAGGCATCATCACCCCGGAAATGGAATTCGTCGCCCTCCGGGAAAACAACAACCGCCGGGCCTATATCGAGGGCCTCAAGGCCAGCGGCCCCCAGGGCCAGAAACTGGCCGAGCTGCTCGGCCGCCAGCACAAGGGCCAGAACTTCGGTGCCAGTATTCCCGAGGAGATCACCCCGGAATTCGTGCGCTCGGAAGTGGCCCGGGGCCGGGCCATCATCCCGGCCAACATCAACCACCCGGAAACCGAGCCGATGATCATCGGCCGCAACTTCCTCACCAAGATCAACGCCAACATCGGCAATTCCGCCCTGGGCTCCAGCATCCAGGAGGAAGTGGAGAAGATGACCTGGTCCATCCGCTGGGGCGGCGACACGGTCATGGATCTGTCCACCGGCAAGAACATCCACGAGACCCGGGAGTGGATCATCCGCAACAGCCCGGTGCCCATCGGCACGGTGCCCATCTACCAGGCGCTGGAAAAAGTGCATGGCAAGGCCGAGGAACTTACCTGGGAAATCTTCCGGGACACCCTCATCGAGCAGGCCGAGCAGGGAGTGGACTACTTCACCATCCACGCCGGCGTGCTGCTGCGCTACGTGCCGCTGACCGCCAAGCGCCTGACCGGCATCGTCTCCCGGGGCGGCTCCATCATGGCCAAGTGGTGTCTGGCCCACCACAAGGAGAGCTTCCTCTACACCCATTTCGAGGAAATCTGCGAAATCATGAAGGCCTACGACGTCGCCTTCAGCCTGGGCGACGGCCTGCGGCCCGGCTCCATCTACGACGCCAACGACGAGGCCCAGCTGGGCGAGCTGAAGACCCTGGGCGAGCTCACCGACATCGCCTGGAAGCACGATGTCCAGACCATCATCGAGGGCCCCGGCCATGTGCCGATGCACATGATCAAGGAGAACATGGACCTCCAGCTCGAGTACTGCAAGGAGGCCCCCTTCTACACCCTCGGCCCGCTGACCACCGACATCGCCCCCGGCTACGACCACATCACCAGTGGCATCGGCGCCGCCATGATCGGCTGGTACGGTACCGCCATGCTCTGCTACGTCACCCCCAAGGAGCACCTGGGCCTGCCCGACAAGGACGACGTCAAGGAAGGCATCATCACCTACAAGCTGGCCGCCCACGCCGCCGACCTGGCCAAGGGCCACCCCGGCGCCCAGATCCGGGACAACGCCCTGTCCAAGGCGCGCTTCGAGTTCCGCTGGGAGGACCAGTTCAACCTCGGCCTCGACCCGGACAAGGCCCGGGAATTCCACGACGAGACCCTGCCCAAGGAATCGGCCAAGGTGGCCCACTTCTGCTCCATGTGCGGCCCCCACTTCTGCTCCATGAAGATCACCCAGGACGTACGGGACTTCGCCGCCGCCCAAGGCCTGGACGAGAAGGAAGCGCTCACCAAGGGCATGGAGACCAAGGCTGTCGAGTTCGTCCAGAGCGGCGCCGAGCTGTACCGGAAGGCCTGACCCTGGACTGCCGCCCAGGCTGCGGGGCGTGCTGCATCGCCCCCTCCATCTCCTCGCTGGACAAGCCGGCAGGCACGGCCTGCCGGCACCTCACCGAGGACCGGCGCTGTGCCATTTTCGGCCGGCCGGAAAGGCCGTCCTGCTGCGCCGGCCTGCAGCCTTCCGAGGAGATGTGCGGTAGTGATCGGGAGTATGCCCTTACCTGGCTCACCGCATTGGAGCGGGCCACCCGGCCGGGATAAAATCCCGGCTCTTTTTTCCCGGACACCGCCATGGATTCGCTACTGCTCGTCAAAGCCCTCATTCTCGGTATCGTCGAAGGGCTGACCGAGTTCCTGCCGGTATCCTCCACCGGCCACCTCATCCTGGCCGGCGAACTGCTCAACTTCAACGACGAGCGGGGCAAGCTGTTCGAGATCGTCATCCAGTCCGGCGCCATCCTGGCGGTGGTGTGGGAATACCGGGCCAAGCTCGCCGACGTCTTCGGCAACGCCTTCAGCGACCGCAAGGCCCAGAAGTTCATCCTCAACGTGGCCGTCGCCTTCCTGCCCCTGGCCATCCTGGGCCTGCTCTTCGGCAAGGCCATCAAGGCCCACCTGTTCAATTCCACCACCGTCGCCACCACCTTCATCCTGGGGGCCTTCATCATCCTCTGGGCGGAACGGCGCCAGCACCGCATCCGCGTGGAATCGGTGGACGACATGACCGTCCTCGACGCCTTCAAGCTCGGCATCGCCCAGGCCTTCGCCCTCATCCCGGGCACCTCCCGCTCCGGCGCCACCATCATCGGCGGCCTGCTCTTCGGCCTGTCCCGCAAGGCGGCCACCGAGTTCTCCTTCTTCCTCGCCATCCCCACCCTGATCCTGGCTTCCCTCTACCAGCTCTACAAGGAGCGGGCCCTCCTCAACGGCGACGACCTGGGCATGTGGGCGGTGGGCTTCGCGGCTTCCTTCGTCTCGGCCTTCCTGTGCGTGCGCTGGCTGCTGCGCTACATCTCCAGCCACGACTTCTCCCTGTTCGCCTGGTATCGCATCGCCTTCGGCATCGTCGTGCTGGCCACTGCCTACACCGGGGCCGTGCAGTGGACCGCCCAGTAATCCTCTACCTCCACGGCTTCTGCTCCTCCCCCGCGTCCTGGAAGGCGAGACTGCTGGCCGAGCGCATGGCGACCCTGGGGCTGGGGGACCGCTTCCATTGCCCGCCGCTGTCGCCGGTGCCGACCGAGGCCGTCGCCGCGGCCGAAGCAATAATCGCCGCCGCCACCGGGCCAGTGACCCTGGTCGGCAGTTCCCTGGGCGGCCACTACGCCACGTACCTGGCCGAAAAGCACGGATTGCGGGCGGCGCTGGTCAATCCCGCTGTGGTGCACCGCCTCGACCTCGGCCTCTTCCTGGGGGAACACGCCAATTTCCACAGCGGCGAGCGCTTCACCTTCACCCCCGACCACGCTGACCAACTCCGGTCCCAGGTAGTTGCCCGCCCGACCCCGTCCCGCTACCTGCTGATGGTGGAGAAAGGCGACGAAGTCCTCGACTACCGCCATGCCCTCGAGCACTACGCCGGCTGTCGGCAGGTAGTCCTGGAAGGAGGCGACCACAGCTTCACGAGATTTCCGGAACATATATCCCAAATCATTGAATTCGCTGGGCTATAATCCGCCGATGCACGTATTATTTGAAGAAGACGGCGGCTTCAAGACCGGCACCATCCTGGCCGACAACGAAGCTTCCCTACAAGTCGAAACCACCTCCGGCAAGCGCAGCAAGATCAAGGCGGCCACCGTGCTGCTGCGCTACCCGGAGCCTTCGCCTACCCAGCTGCTGGACCAGGCCGGTGCCCAGGCCGAAGGCATCGAACCCGAATTTCTATGGGAGTGCGCCAACGATGGCGAATTTTCATTTCTGGATTTTGCCCGCGACTATTACGGCCACGCCCCCGGCCCGGTCGAAGCGACGGCGGTGCTGCTTGCCCTGCATTCAGCGCCCGTCTACTTCCATCGCAAAGGCAAAGGCCATTTCAGGAAAGCCCCTCCCGACATTCTCAAGGCTGCTCTGGCCGGTCTTGAAAAAAAGCGTCAGCAAGCGCTTGCCATCGAGCACTGGGTCGAAGAGCTGAAGGCCTTCCGGCTGCCGCCGGAGATCGCCGCCCTCACCGATTCCCTGCTCTACGCCCCTGACCGCAACAAACCGGAAACCAAAGCCTTCGAGGCCGCCTGCACCGAGACCGGCCTGTCCGCCGCCCAACTGCTGTTCAAGTGCGGCGCCATCAAGTCGGCCTACCACTACCACTACCGCCGCTTCCTGCATGAGCAGTTCCCCAAGGGCACCGGCTTCCCGTCCCTGGAGGCCCCGCTGCCCCCCGGCGGCCTGCCCCGGGCCGAGGTGCTGGCCTTTTCCATCGACGACGCCGCCACCACGGAGATCGACGACGCCCTGTCGGTGACCCTGCTGCCGGGTGTCGGCAGCCGCATCGGCATCCACATCGCCGCCCCCGGCCTGGCCATCACCCACGGCTCGCCTCTGGACGGCGTTGCCCGGGCCCGCCTGTCCACGGTTTACATGCCCGGCAACAAGATCACCATGCTGCCGGACGCCGTGGTGGCCAACTACACCCTGGCCGGCGGCGTGGACTGCCCTGCCGTCTCCCTGTACCTGACGGTGAACGAGTCCCTGGAAATCGTCGGGCACGAGTCCCACCTCGAGATGGTGCACATCGCCGCCAACCTGCGGCACCACGAAATCGAGCCCCTGTTCAATGCCGAGACCGTGCAGACCGGCGTGCCCGCCTTCCGCTTCCGGGACGAGCTGCTGCACCTGTGGCGCTTCGCCAATGCCTGCGAGGGCCGGAGGGGCAAGCCTTCGGCCACCCAGGGCATCAACGACTACAACTTCGCCATCGAGGGCGACCTGGCCGACCCGGATTCCTGCCGGGTCGACATCAGCGAGAGAAAGCGCGGCAGCCCCCTGGACAAGCTGGTGGCGGAGCTGATGATCGTAGCCAACTCCACCTGGGGCGGCCTCCTGGCCGAGAAGAGGATCGCCTGCCTGTACCGGGCCCAGACCCAGGGCAAGGTCCGCATGACCACCTCCCCCCAGCCCCACGAGGGGCTCGGGGTACCCCAGTACGCCTGGATGACCTCGCCCCTGCGGCGCTACTGCGACCTGGTGAACCAGTGGCAGCTCATCGCCTGCCTGTCCGGCGAGGCCCCGCCCTTTGCCCAGAAGTCGGCCGAACTCTTCGCTGCCATGCGGGACTTCGAAGTCACCTACGCCGCCTACGCCGATTTCCAGCGCCAGATGGAACGCTACTGGTGCCTGCGCTGGCTGCAGCAGCAGGGCGTTTCCCGGATCGACGCCACCGTGCGCCGGGAACAGACCGTCAAGCTCGACCACATGCCCCTGATGGTGCGGGTGCCGTCCCTGCCGGCCGACGCGGTCATGGGGCAACGGGTGCGCCTGGCCGTCGAAGGCATGGACCTCCTCAGCCTCGAACTGGGCTGCCGCCACCTGGAGACCCTGGCCGCCGGGGCTGACATGGAAGCGACCAACGAGGAAGAGCAGTGAACACTGCGGTGCTGTTGGCGCCGGCGGCGCTACCGGATTCCCGCCGCCTGTGGACGGCCATCGGCATTTCTGTCGCCTTCCACGCCCTGCTCCTGACCCTGCATTTCAAATTCCCCGAGGCCTCCCGGGAGCTCCGGGACAAGGCCATGGACATCATCCTGGTCAATGCCAAGTCGGCCCACAAGCCGTCTGCCGCCCAGGCCCTGGCCCAGTCCAACCTGGACGCCGGCGGCAACACTGACCAGGACCGCCGGGCCAAGACCCCCTTGCCGCCCACCCAGCGCCAAGCCGCCGGCAACGACCTCGAGCATATGCAGCGCCGGGTCCGGGAACTCGAGGCCCAGCAGCAGAAGCTCCTGGCCCAGGCCAAGAGCCTGCGCACCGCACCGCCCACCCAGAACGGCCAGGAACAGCCCCAGCCGACCCAGGTCAGCGGCCTCGACCTGGCCGAGCGGGCCCGGGCCATGGCACGCCTGGAGGGCGAGATCGGCAAGGAGCAGGACGAGTACAACAAGCGGCCCCGCAAGAAATTCGTCGGCACCCGGGCCGAGGAGTACCGCTTCGCCCAGTACATCGAGGACTGGCGGCAGAAGGTCGAGCGGGTCGGCACCCTCAACTACCCGGACGCCGCCCGGGGCAAGCTCTATGGGGCCCTGGTCCTGTCGGTCAGCATCCGGCCGGACGGATCGGTGCTGAACATCGAGATCAACCGCCCCTCCGGGCACAAGACGCTGGACGACGCCGCCCGCCGCATCGTCGCCATGGCCTCCCCCTATGCCGCCTTCCCGCCCGACATCCGGCGGGATACCGACGTCCTGGTCATCACCCGTACCTGGAGCTTCACCCGCGGCGACAACCTGGAAACCGCCAAGGCACCATGACCGACCGCTACGCCGTGTTTGGCAACCCCATCGGCCATTCCAAATCCCCGGCCATCCATGCCCGCTTCGCCGCCCAGACCGGCCAGGACCTGGTGTACGAGGCCCTCCTCGCCCCCCTCGACGGCTTCGCCGCCGCCGTCGCCGAGTTCGTGGCCGCCGGCGGCAAGGGCGCCAATGTCACCGTCCCCTTCAAGGAAGAGGCCTTCCGCCTCGCCGCCCGCCGCACCCCGCGGGCCGAACGGGCCGGTGCCGTGAACACCCTGGCCTTCGGGCCGGACGGCATCCTGGGGGACAACACCGACGGCGCTGGCCTCACCCGGGACATCGAGGCCAACCTCGGCTTCCCCCTGGCCGGCCGCCGGGTGCTGCTCCTCGGTGCCGGCGGCGCCGCCCGGGGCACCATCGCCCCCCTGCTGGCCTGCCGCCCGGCCAGCCTCGCCATCGCCAACCGCAACGCCGGCAAGGCAGTCGCCCTGGCCGCGGAATTCTCCGATCTCGGCTCCATCCGGGGCGGCAGCTTCGAGGACCTGGCCGGCCAGAGCTTCGACGCGGTCATCAACGCCACCTCCGCCAGCCTCTCCGGCGAGGCCTTGCCCCTGCCGGCCGGCCTCTTCGCCTCCGGCAGCCTGGCCTACGACATGATGTACGGCAAGGGCGACACACCCTTCCTGGCCCTCGCCCGCCGGCAGGGTGCCGCTTGTCTGGCCGACGGCCTCGGCATGCTGGTGGAGCAGGCGGCGGAAGCCTTCCTCCTGTGGCGCGGCGTCCGCCCCGACACGGCCCCCGTCATGGCCGCCCTGCGCAACCCATGAGACGGGCCGGGCGCTGGCTCAAGCTGAGCCTCCTCGCCATCCTCGGCCTCTTCCTGATCTGGCAGTTGTGGCTCCTGGGCTGGGTGCTCTACTGGAAGTGGTTCAACCCCGGCACCACCCACTTCATGGAAATCCGCCTGGCCGAGCTGCGGGAAAAGCGGCCGGATGCCCAGCTGGAGAAGCAGTGGGTGCCCTACGACCGCATCTCGCCCCACCTCAAGCGGGCCCTTATCGCCGCCGAGGACGCCAAGTTCACCGACCATGAGGGTTTCGACTGGGACGGCATCCAGAACGCCCTGGAAAAGAACCAGCGGAAAGGCCGCTTCGTGGCCGGCGGCTCGACCATCTCCCAGCAGCTCGCCAAGAACCTCTTTCTCACTCCCCGGCGCTCCCTGGTCCGCAAGGGCGAGGAGGCGATCATCACCGTCATGATCGAAGCCACTTGGGACAAGCGGCGCATCCTGGAGGCCTATCTCAACGTGATCGAGTGGGGCAACGGCGTCTTCGGTGCCGAGGCGGCGGCCCGCCACTACTTCGGTACCGGTGCCGCCCGCCTGGGACCGGAGCAGGCGGCCCGGCTGGCCGGCATGGTGCCGGCGCCCCGCTATTACGACCGCAACCGCAATGCGCCGGGCCTGGCCAGGAAGACGGCCATCATCCTGGCCCGCATGCCGGCCGCCGAGTTGCCCTGAGGGCCGCGCCGGTCGGCTTCCCGAACTTCGCTTTTTGTCCGAGTAGGACGGTGCCGCGGTGCTAAAATGGCACCCCCTCTGCCGCAGCGCACCATGAGCGAAGACAGCCAGATTTCCGATAGCGAAGACCTGCAGAAGCGCCTCGCCGAGGTGCAGACGCTGCTCGCCCGGCACAAGCTGGTGGAAGACCTGGTGCACCGCCAGGAGGCGGCCCCCAGCCAGGAGCAGGTGGAAGAGCTGGTGCACCGCCAGCACCTGGAAGAGCTCCAGAAGAAGCTGGAGTCCATGCACCCCGCCGACATCGCCTACATCCTGGAAGCCCTGCCCCTGGAGGAGCGCCTCCTGGTCTGGGACCTGGTCAAGGCCGACCGGGACGGCGAGATCCTGCTGGAAGTCTCGGACGCGGTACGGGAAACCCTCATCGAGTCCATGGCCCGGGACGAGCTGGTGGCCGCCGCCGAGAAGCTGGACGCCGACGAGCTCGCCGACCTGGTCCCCGACCTGCCCCGGGAGGTCATCCAGGACGTCTTCCTCTCCCTTTCGGTGGAGGAGCGGGAGCAGCTGCGGGCCGCCATGTCCTATCCCGAGGACTCCGTCGGTTCGATCATGGATTTCGAGATGGTGACGGTGCGGGAGGACGTCACCCTGGAAGTGGTGCTGCGCTACCTGCGCCGCTTCGACGAGCTGCCCGACCACACCGACCAGCTCTTCGTGGTGGACCGGGAGGAGTACCTCAAGGGCGTGCTGCCCCTCAACGTGCTGCTCATCAACGACCCCGACGTCGAGGTCGGCAGCGTCATGCAGACCGACTTCGTCGAACTCCAGCCCGACGACTTCGCCGAGGAGGCCGCCAAGGCCTTCGAGCGCTACGACCTGGTCTCCGCTCCGGTGGTGGGCCCGGACGGCAAGCTGGTGGGTCGGGTGACCGTCAATGCGGTGGTGGACTTCATCCGCGAGGAAGCCGAGAGCGAGCAGCTGGCCAACGCCGGTCTGCGGGAGGAGGAAGATATCTTCGCCTCGGTCTGGGACTCGGTGAAGAACCGCTGGTCCTGGCTGGCCGTCAATCTGGTCACCGCCTTCGTCGCCTCCCGGGTGATCGGCGCCTTCGAGGGCTCCATCGAGAAACTGGTGGCCCTGGCCGCCCTCATGCCCATCGTCGCCGGCATCGGCGGCAATTCGGGCAACCAGACCATCACCATGATCGTGCGCGCCATCGCCATGGGCCAGGTGCAGCCCGACGCCACCCGCCGCCTCCTGCGCAAGGAGCTGGGGGTGGCCTCCATCAACGGTCTCCTGTGGGGCGGACTGCTGGGGGTGATTTCCTGGTGGCTCTACGGCAGCGTCAAGCTCGGCCTGGTGATGACCGCCGCCATGACCCTCAACCTGCTCCTGGCGGCCTCCGCCGGGGTCGGCATCCCCCTCATGCGCCAGCGCCTGGGCGCCGATCCGGCGGTGGGCTCGTCGGTCATGATCACCGCCCTCACCGATTCGGGCGGCTTCTTCATCTTCCTGGGACTGGCGACCCTGTTCCTAATTTGACCCGTCCGGGGTCACCAGCTTGAGCCCGACGATGCCGGCCACGATCAGGCCGATGCTGAGGAGCCGCGCCACTTCCCGGGATTCGTTGAAGAGCGCCATGCCCAGCAGCGCCGTGCCGACGGCGCCAATGCCCGTCCACACCGCATAGGCCGTGCCCAGGGGCAGGGTCTTCAGGGACCAGCCGAGGAGCAGGACGCTGGCCGCCATGGCCGCCAGGGTGCCGAGGCTGGGCCATAGGCGGGTGAATCCCGCCGTGTATTTGAGCCCCACCGCCCACGCCACCTCGCACAGGCCGGCGACGAGGAGGATTCCCCAGGCGAAGCCGGAACTCACTTCCGGCTGGCGAACCAGGCGTCGGCCACCGCCACCGTGGCCGCGATGTCGGCCTCGGTGTGGGCGGCGGAGACGAAGCCCGCCTCGAAGGCCGAGGGCGCGAAGTAGTGGCCCGCTTCCAGCATGGCGTGGAAGAACTCGTTGAAGGCCTCCTTGTCGCAGCCCAGCGCCGCCTCGTAGGTCTCCGGGCAACTGTCGGCGAAATAGAGGCCGAACATGCCGCCGACGCTCTGGGCGGAGAAGGCCACGCCGTGGCGTTTGGCCGCCGCCACCAGGCCGTCGCAGAGCTGGCGGGTGCGGGTGGTAAGGCTCTCGTAGAAGCCGGGGGCCTGGATCAGCTTCAGGGTGGCGAGGCCAGCCGCCACCGCCACCGGGTTGCCCGACAGGGTGCCGGCCTGGTAGACCGGGCCGAGGGGGGCGATCTTCTGCATGATGTCCCGGCGGCCGCCGAAGGCGCCCACCGGCATGCCGCCGCCGATGACCTTGCCGAAGGTGGACAGGTCCGGGGTGATGCCGAAATGGCCCTGGGCGCTCTTCAGGCCCACCCGGAAGCCGGTCATGACCTCGTCGAAAATGAGCACGGCGCCGTGCTTGGCGGTCAGGTCCCGCATGGCTTCGAGGAATTCCTTGTGGGGCATGATGAGGTTCATGTTGCCCACCACCGGCTCGACGATGACGGCGGCGATGCGATCGCCGTACTGGGCGAAGGCGTCCACCAGCTTCTGGGGATCGTTGTAGGGCAGCACCATGGTGTGCTGGGCGAGGTCGGCGGGAACACCGCCGGAGGACGGGTTGCCGAAGGTCAGAGCGCCCGAGCCGGCCTTCACCAGCAGGCTGTCGGAATGGCCGTGGTAACAGCCTTCGAACTTGATCAGCACATCCCGCCCAGTATAGCCCCGGGCCAACCGGATGGCGCTCATGGTGGCCTCGGTGCCGGAG
>DATFAA010000008.1:0-42508 GCA_035255045.1 Rhodocyclaceae bacterium
GGCGCTGGTCGCGGCGTTCTTCACCAGCAGGGCGCCGAGCACCATGGTGGCAATCAGCGTCACGGCGTAGGTTTCGAACAGGTCGGCCGCCATGCCGGCGCAGTCGCCGACGTTGTCGCCCACGTTGTCGGCGATCACCGCCGGGTTGCGCGGGTCGTCCTCGGGGATGCCGGCTTCCACCTTGCCCACCAGGTCGGCACCCACGTCGGCGCCCTTGGTGAAGATGCCGCCACCCAGACGGGCGAAGATGGAAATGAGGGAAGAGCCGAAGGCCAGGCCGACCAGCGGCTCGATGACGTGATGCAGATCGGCGTCGGGGGCGTTCATGGCCTTCAGGATGGCGTAGTAACCCGCCACCCCCAGGAGGCCGAGACCCACCACCAGCATGCCGGTGATGGCGCCGCCCTTGAAGGCGACCGCCAGCGCCGGAGCGATGCCGCTGCGGGCCGCCTCGGCCGTACGCACATTGGCGCGGACCGAGACGTTCATGCCGATGAAGCCGGCAGCGCCGGACAGCACGGAACCGATGAGGAAACCAAAGGCAGTAAGCCAACCCAGCTTGGGAACCAGGCCGATCACCACGAAGAGCACGACGCCCACGATGGCAATGGTCCGGTACTGGCGGCTGAGGTACGCCGCGGCGCCTTCCTGAACGGCCTTGGCGATTTGCTGCATCCGGTCGTTACCGGCGGGCAGCGCGAGGATTTGCGTGCTTGACAACCAGCCGTACAGTACGGCCAACACGGCGCATGCGAGCGCCAGTATTAGTGCTGCTGACATCGACTTCCTCCCTCTGGTTAGTGAAACAGAAAACCGTTTCTTCCACCGGCTCCGTGCCAGCCGTCAGATCTTGAACTCCTCCAGCTTCTTGGCCACCGAGACGTTCTTGAGCCGAACGTAATCAGGCAAGCCGTTCTTGAAAGGAGGCGGATCCTCGCCCTCGATCAGCGGCTGCAGATAGGCGCGGCACTGGTCGGTGATGTGGAATCCGTCGGCGGAAATGAATTCGGCCGGCATCTTGCGTTCGACGTTGGCCACATCCTTGAGCGCCGCCTCGCCGATTTCCCAGCGGTAGGGCGAATCGGAAAGCCGCTTGATGGTCGGCATGACCGCGTTGCGGCCGGCCAGGGCCAGTTCGACGGCCTTCTGCCCGAGGGCGTAGGCCTGGTCCACGTCGGTCTTCGAAGCGATGTGGCGGGCGGCCCGCTGCAGATAGTCGGCCAGGGCCCAGTGGTACTTGTAGCCGAGACGCTCGTTGATGAGTTGGGCAATGACCTGCCCGACGCCGCCCAACTGGGAATGGCCGAAGGCATCCTTGCTCCCCGTCTCGGCGATGAGCTTGCCGGAGGCGTCGGAAAGTCCTTCCGACACCGCCACGGTGCAGTAGCCGTAACGCTCGACGCATTCCCGGACCCGGGCCAGGAAACGGTCGGGATCGAAGGGGACCTCGGGGAAGAGCAGGATGTGGGGCGGATCACCTTCCTTCTCGGAAGACAGGCCGCAGGCGGCTGTGATCCATCCGGCATGGCGGCCCATGACTTCGAGGACGAAAATCTTGGTCGAGGTGCGGGCCATGGAGGCCACATCGAAGCCGGCTTCCCGGATGGAGGTGGCGACGTACTTGGCGACGGAACCGAAGCCTGGGCAGCAATCGGTGATGGGAAGGTCGTTGTCCACCGTCTTGGGGACGCCGACGCAGACGACGGGGTAGCCCAGCTTCTCGGCTATCTGGGAAACCTTCCAGGCGGTGTCCATGGAATCGTTGCCGCCGTTGTAGAAGAAATACCCGATGTCGTGGGCATGGAAAACTTCGATCAGGCGCTCGTATTGCGCCTTGTGCTGCTCCAGGCTCTTGAGCTTGTAGCGGCAGGAACCGAAAGCGCCGGACGGGGTGTATCTGAGCCGGGCGATGTCCTCGTCGGTTTCGAGGCTGGTGTCGATCAGGTCTTCGGTCAGGGCGCCGATGATGCCGTCGCGCCCTGCCAGTACCTTTCCTATCTTGTCTTGATGCCGTCGTGCGGTCTGGATGATGCCACACGCCGTCGAGTTAATGACGGCGGTGACCCCTCCTGATTGTGCGTAAAAGGCATTTTTCAACGCCATTTTGCTGTCTCCTTTGAATTAACATCGTTTTAAAAATTATTTGAGTGCGCCAAAGACGCGATTGGTGATGTCATCCACACTGCCGACCCCGGAAACCTTGCGCACCTGGGGTGCCTTGGCATCGCCGGAAGCCGACCACTTGCTGTAGAAATCTACGAGGGGCTTGGTCTGGGAGTGGTACACCTCCAGACGCTTGCGCACCGTCTCTTCCTGGTCGTCATCGCGCTGGATGAGATCTTCGCCGGTGTCGTCGTCCTTGCCGGCCACCTTGGGCGGATTGAACTTGACATGGTAGGTGCGGCCGGAAGAAAGATGGACACGGCGGCCCGCCATGCGTTCGATAATGTCGGCATCCGGCACGTCCACTTCGAGGACGTAGTCGATGGGCACACCGGCTTCCTTCATGGCCTCGGCCTGGGGAATGGTGCGGGGGAAGCCATCGAACAGATAGCCGTTCTTGCAGTCGGACTGGGCCAGGCGGTCCTTGACCATGCCGATGATGACGGCGTCCGGCACCAGGCCGCCGGCGTCCATGTGCTTCTTGGCTTCCAGTCCGAGCGCAGTGCCGGCCTTGACCTGGGCCCGCAGCATGTCGCCGGTGGAAATCTGCGGAATGCCGAACTTTTCGCAGATGAATTTGGCTTGAGTGCCTTTGCCGGCGCCGGGCGCGCCTAAGAGAATCAACTTCATTGAAGGTTCCTCGGGATCGTCATTGGAAAATCTGTTTGTATTTATTTATGCCGGGGCGGAGCCGGATTTTGAGTGAGAGAAATTACCCGCTATTCACACCCCGGTCAAACAGTTTGCGCATCCTTTCCGCATCCTCTGGGGTATCTACCCCAGGTGCCGGCGCTGCCTCAATCAGGGCTACAGTAATACGATAACCGTGCCATAGGGCGCGCAATTGTTCGAGGGCCTCGAACCGCTCCGTAGGGGCCGGCGCCAAGCCTGCATAGGCCTGCAGGAAGCTTGCCCGATAAGCGTAAAGGCCGACGTGGCGATAGGCCGGCAGCCCCGCCGGCAGGGTTTCGCCGCCGGCCTCCCGGGCGAAATGATCCCGGGCGTAGGGGATGGGGGCGCGGGAGAAATAGGCGGCATCGCCGTCGGCCCGGCAGACCACCTTCACCACATTGGGATTGAAGAAATCGGCGGCCTCGGCGATGGGGTGGGCGACGGTGGCGATGGCCGCGCCGCTGGCCTCCAGCTGGCGGGCGGTGCGGGCGATGATGTCGGGTTGGATGAGGGGCTCGTCGCCCTGCACGTTGACCACCAGGGTATCGGCGCCCCAGCCCCGCTGCTCGACCACTTCGGCCAGCCGGTCGGTGCCGGTGGGATGGTCGCTACGGGTCATGACCGCCGCCACGCCATGGGCCTCGGCTGCGGCCCGGACTTCCGGGTGGTCGGTGGCCACCAGCACCTCGTCGGCGCCGGAAAGCCAGGCCCTTTCGGCCACCCGCACCACCATGGGCTTACCCCCCAGGTCCAGCAGCGGCTTGGCGGGCAGGCGGGTGGAGGCGTAACGGGCCGGGATGACGACCTTGAAGCCGCCCCGGGACGCCTCGCTCATTGCGCTTCCGGCGTCAGCTGGCGGGCTTCTTCCTCAAGCATGATGGGAATGTCGTCCCGGATGGGATAAGCCAGTTTGCAGGGCTTGCAGACCAGCTCCTGCTCCGACTTGCGGTATTCGAGATTGCCCTTGCAAACGGGGCAGACGAGGATATCAAGAAGCCTGGCGTCCACTGATTTTCTCCAGAAGCGTATCGACGAGGGCCGGCGACACATCGGCCTCCACGGGGAGCACCCATGCTGCGCCCGTGGCAAACCGGGCGCATTTTACTGCATCCTTCTCCGTCATCAGCACCACGGCATCGTCGCCGAAGGCCAAATCGCCGGCAGCATAGGCATGGTGGTCGGGGAAGGGATGCCGCTGGAAGGCGAGCCCCAGGGCTTCCAGGGTGCGGAAGAAGCGCTCCGGGTCGCCGATGCCCGCGATGGCGTGGAGGGACCTGCCCCGCAGCTGCTCCGCCGTGCAGAATTTGTGAGAGTCGGCCAGGGCATGGAAATTCCCGGGGCGGAGGTCCATGTCGAAGGCAGGGACAGGTGCCCGCAGCCCGGACGCGCCGTTGCGGACGACGGCGGCGACCGAGGCCAGCCGCGACAGCGGCTCCCGCAGGGGCCCCATGGGCAGGCGCCAGCCGTTGCCGGCGCCGCGGCGGTCGAAAACCGCCACTTCGGCGTCCCGGCCGAGGCGGTAATGCTGCAGGCCGTCGTCGCAGAGGATGACATCCACCGTCGGCTCCGCCGCCAGGAGCGCCCGGCCGGCCGCCGCCCGGTCCCGCCCGACCCAGACCGGCCCGCCGCTGCGGCGGGCGAGGAGCAGGGGCTCGTCGCCGACCTGCTCCGGGTTGGCGTCAGGGGCGACCGGCCGGGGCTCCCGGCCGGCGCTGCCGTAGCCCCGGCTGACGATGCCCGGCCGCCGTCCCCGCCGCCGCAGTTCCCGGGCGAGCCAGAGGGTGAGGGGTGTCTTGCCGGCGCCGCCGACGGTGATGTTGCCGACCACGATGACGGGCACCGGCAGGCGCTCGACCTGCAGCCAGCCCAGGCGGTAGAGCTGCCGGCGCAGCCCGGAGAGAGCCACGAACACGACCCAGATGGGAAGGAGGGGAAGCAGCGCCGGCGACAGGCCGGCTCGGAACCAGCGGCCTTGGAGCCACCGCGCCGGAGACATCAGCGCGGCGACTGGGTCGCGAAGGAGATGCGCGGATAGCCGGCCGTCTGGGCCGCCTGCATGACATCCACCACGCTCTGGTGGGTGGCCTTGGCGTCGGCGTTAATGACGATGACCGGGTCCTGGCGGGTGCCCGCCGCCCGGCGCAGGGCCTCGGCGATGGACTTGATATCGGAAGCGGCCAGGGGCGACTTGTTCACCAGGATCTGACCGGCGGCGGTCACCGCGACCTCGACCTCGTTGGGCTGTTCGGGCTGCTTGCTGGCTTCCGCCGTCGGCAGGTTGATCTCGAGGCCGGAAAACTTGGCGTAGGTAGTGGTCAGCATCAGGAAGATGATGATCACCAGGAGCACGTCGATCATCGGGATCAGGTTGATCTCCGGCTCCTCCCGGGTGCGGCCGCGCTGGAAGTTCATCTTACTTGCGTTCGCCATGCATGTATTCGACCAGCTTGATGGCCTGCTGCTCCATGTCCACCACGAAGCTGTCCACCTGGGCACGGAAGTGGCGCCAGAAGATCATGCTGGGAATGGCGATGACCAGGCCAAAACCGGTGTTGTAGAGGGCGATCGAGATGCCGTGGGCCAGCTGCATGGGATCGGAGCCGGTGGGAGACTGGGAGCCGAAGATCTCGATCATCCCCACCACCGTGCCGAACAGGCCCATGAGGGGGCTGATGGAAGCGATGGTGCCCAGGGTGGTCAGGTAGCGCCCGAGCTCGTGGGCGACTGCGCTGCCGGACTCCTCGATGGATTCCTTCATGATCTCGCGGGAGTTGCCGACATTGCGCAGCCCGGCGGCCAGCACCCGGCCCAGGGGAGAATGGCGCTCCAGGTCGTCCAGCAGCTTGCTGTTGTCGCCCCCCTTCCTGAATTCGGCGACGGCCCGTTGCAGGAGTCCCGACGGCACGACCTTGGCCCGGCGCAGGGCGACCAGTCGCTCGATGATGAGGGCGACGGCGATGATGGAAGCCAGTAGCAAAGGCCAGATGGGCCAGCCGGCAGCCTGGAGGATGGCTAACACGTATATTCCCCGCTAAAGAATTAGCCGGCAATTTTGCCTGCCGCCAGGGCGCAGGGCAAGGGGCGGCTGCGGGTGAAGGAGTAGAAGTCTCCGCGGGCATTCGGGTAATTCCATGGTCAATACACCCCACGGATATAGGGTTTATCCCCAGAAATTGTGGATAACTTTGTGGATGAGCTGTCGCTAAGCTGTCTAAGTTGCCTGCCTGTAAGGTTTTTCCTTACTCTGCCAATAAACGAGGCATACAATTTAATTTACCGAAAAATCAATTGGTTAGTCGTAACCGCAAGCTGTCAAGCAGGGCGGCCGGCGATTTTTCATGGGCTACAATTCCGCGATGGCTACCCTACCCTTCCCCGAAGCCGGCGGCACCCAGGCCATTCCGGTTTCCACCCTCAATCGCCTGGTGAAGAACTGCCTCGAATCGGCCTTCCCCCTCACCTGGATCGGCGGCGAAATATCCAACCTGACTTATGCCGCCTCCGGCCATGTCTATTTCACCCTCAAGGACGAAAGCGCCCAGGTGCGCTGCGTCATGTGGCGCAGCCGGGCCCAGCTCCTGGGTTGGCGCCTGGAAAACGGCCTCAAGGTGGAAGTCCGCGCCCTGGTGAGCTTCTACGAGCCCCGGGGCGAATTCCAGCTCAACGTCGAGACCGTTCGGCGGGCCGGCCAGGGCGACCTCTTCGAGCGCTTCCTCCGGCTCAAGGCCAAGCTCGAGGCCGAGGGCCTCTTCGACCCGGCCGGCAAGCGTCCCCTGCCCGCCTTCCCGCGCCGCATCGGCATCGTCACCAGCCCCCAGGCCGCCGCCCTGCGGGACGTCCTCACCACCCTCAAGCGGCGGGCGCCCCACGTAGTGATTACCCTCTACCCCACCCCGGTCCAGGGCGAGGGCGCCGGGGAGCGCATCGCCGCCGCCCTGGAACTGGCCGCCGGCGACGGCAACGACACCCTCATCCTCTGCCGGGGCGGCGGCAGCATCGAGGATCTGTGGGCCTTCAACGACGAGGTCGTGGCCCGGGCCATGCGCAATTCCCCGGTACCGGTGGTGAGCGGGGTCGGTCATGAGACCGACTTCACCATCGCCGACTTCGCCGCCGACCTGCGGGCTCCCACCCCCACCGCCGCCGCCGAACTGGCCAGCCCGGATCGGGCCGCCCTGCTCGCCCGCCTGGACGAACTCGGCCGCCTGCTGGTCCGCCGTACCCAGCAGAGCCTCGCCGACCAGGGCCAGCGCCTGGACTGGCTGGCCCTGCGCCTGGTGCACCCGGCGGAGCGCCTGGGGCGCCAGCAGGAACACCTGGGGCGCCTGGCCGACCAGCTTGGCCGCTCCCTGGCCCGCCAAATGGAAAACCGCCGCTACCGGCTGCACCTGGCCGGCCAGCGGCTCACCGCCACCCGACCGAACCCCCAGCGGCTGGCCCAGGATCTCACGGCCCTCGACCTGCGGCTGCGCCATGCCAGCGGGCGCGCCCTGGCCGACGGCAGGGCGAAACTTCAAGCCCTGGCCGCCGGTCTGACCCAACTCAACCCTCACAACGTACTCGCCCGGGGTTATGCTATCGCCATCGGACCGGACGGGCAGGCAGTGCGGGATGCGGCCCGGCTCGCCCCCGGCGATGGGATACGCGTCACCTTCGCCCGCGGCAGCGCCGATGCCCAGATCACTCAGGTTGCCCTACCAGAGGAACCTAAATAGAATATTGATCTAGATCAAGCTCACCACGGAGAAAATAATGGAACACAAACTGCCCCCCCTGCCCTTCGCCATGGACGCCCTGGCGCCCCACATGTCCCAAGAGACCCTGGAATATCACTACGGCAAGCACCACCAGGCCTACGTGACCAACCTGAACAACCTGATCAAGGGTACCGAATACGAGAACCTGGACCTGGAAGCCATCGTCAAGAAGGCCCCGGCCGGCGGCGTCTACAACAACGCCGCCCAGGTCTGGAACCACACCTTCTTCTGGAACTGCCTGAAGCCCAACGGCGGCGGCGCCCCGACCGGCGCCCTGGCCGATGCCATCAACAAGAAGTGGGGCTCCTTCGATGACTTCAAGAAGGCCTTCCAGACCTCCGCCGTGGGCAATTTCGGCTCCGGTTGGACCTGGCTGGTGAAGAAGGCCGACGGCAGCGTGGACGTGGTGAACATGGGCGCCGCCGGCACCCCCCTGACCACCGGCGACAAGCCCCTGCTGACCATCGACGTCTGGGAGCACGCCTACTACATCGACTACCGCAACCTGCGTCCGAAGTTCGTCGAGACCTTCCTCAACAGCATGGCCAACTGGAGCTTCGCCGAGCAGAATTTCGCCGGCTGAGAAAAACCGCAGCGAATCGGGTTACAGTGAAAAAAGGGGCTCGACCGAGCCCCTTTTTCCTTTTTGCCCATCATGAAGTCGAAACAGTCTGCGGATAAGAACCAGTGCGAAACGGACATCTCCACCCTGCCCGCGCCGCCCCATAGCCGCCTCGAGGATATCCAGGCCCTCCTGGCAGGCACCCTGCTCATCTCCCTCGGCGTCGCCCTCCTCGGCAAGGGCGGCCTCATCACCGGCGGCACCGTCGGCCTCGCCTTCCTGCTCCACTACCTGACCGGCATCAGCTTCGGCAAGCTCTTCCTGGCCGTCAACCTGCCCTTCTACGCCTTCGCCCTGCGAAAAATGGGGAGGGAATTCGCCGTAAAAACCCTGGCCGCCATCCTGCTCCTTTCCCTGCTCTCCGACTTCCTGCCCCTGGTCTTCCGGGTGGACCTGATCAATCCCGTCTACGCCGCCACCATGGGCGGCCTGCTGATGGGGGTCGGCATCCTCATCCTGTTCCGCCACCGGGCCAGCCTGGGGGGCCTCAACGTCCTGGTGCTCTATCTGCAGGAGCGCTGCGGCTGGCGCGCCGGCCTCGTGCAACTGGCCCTCGACGCCCTCATCCTGCTGTCCTCGACCCTGATGATCCCGGTGGCCGCCGTCGCCGTCTCCCTCCTCGGCGCCGCCGTGCTCAACGTCTCCCTGGCCATCAACCACCGGCCCGGGCGCTATATGGCAATCTAGCGCCGATTCGCCCGCAGCCCCCGGACTTCGAAAGCCACCACGTCCACTTCCCGCCCCCCGGCATCCTCCAGGCTCAGGCGATGGCGGCCCGGCTGGGGAATCCACAGTACCTGGCCGGCGGCCGGTCCGAGGAGCCGCCCATCGAGGCGCCAGCGCCAGCCCTTGTCCGCCGCGACCGACAGCCGCAGGGGCAGGCGCTGGCGGGCCGGTGGGATGTCCGGATCGAGGGCCACCACCGTGCCCTCCGCCGGATAGGCGATGCGGGCCAGGGAGCGGGCCGCGGCGCCGCGCACCAGGGCGGTCTCGGTGCCGGCCAGGAACCACTCCCGCCGGGCCGGCTCCACCGCCGGATCAAAGCGCAGGCTGGTCCGCACCACCCCGGCTGGGGGAGGCGGCGGGCGGCTCTCCTGGCGGGGCCGGCCGGTGGCCGGGTCGCTCCGGTGCAGCCAGTCCATCACCTCCCGCCATACCGGCGCCGCCCCGGACACTCCGGAGACGTCGTGCATGGGCTCCCCGGCGGCATTGCCCACCCATACCGCCACCGTGTAGCGGCGGGAGAAACCGGCGCACCAGTTGTCCCGCATATCCTTGCTGGTGCCCGTCTTGGCCGCCGCCCAGTAGGGAGTGGCGAGCCAGGACTCGAGCCCGAAGGTACCGGCCCGGGCGCTGCGGTCGGCCAGGATGTCAGCCACCAGGAAGGCGGCGGCCGGGGTGAAGGCGGCGCGGGCATCGCCCTCGAAGACGCCGGCGCAGCCCGCCTGCCGGCAGGGCTCGGCGGCCTCCGGGCGGCCCGGGTTCAGGCGCAGGGGCGACCAGCGCCCGCCATTGGCCAGGGTGCGGTAGGCATTGGCGAGCATGAGGGGGGAAATGTCCGCCGATCCCAAGGCCAGGCTGTAGCCGTACCAGTCGCCGTCCTGCTTCAGGCTGGCGAAACCGGCCAGGCGCAGGCGCCGGTGGAAATCATCGCCCCCCAGGCGGACCAGGGCCTTGACGGCGGGCACGTTGAGGGAGCCGCCCAGGGCAATGCGGGCCGAGACCCAGCCCCGGTATTGGGGCTCGTAATTCTGGGGGGTATAGAGGCCGTTACCGGTGTCCAGGGTCAGCGGCGCGTCCTCGATCAGGGAAGCCGGGGTGAGCTGGCGCTTCTCGAAGGCCAGGGCATAGAGGAAGGGCTTCAGGGTGGAGCCGGCCTGGCGCAGGGCCACCACCCCGTCCACCTCGGCGGCATCGGAGAGGTCGCCGCTGGAGCCGACCCAGGCCAGGATCTCGCCGCTGGCATTGTCGGCCACCACCACCGCCCCGTCCTGGACGTTCTGCCGGGCCAGGGAGGCCAGGTGGCGGCGCAAGGAGTCGGCGGCGAAGGCCTGGAGGTCGGCGTCCAGGCTGGACTTGACCGTCTGCCCCGGGGCCTGGAGGAGCCTGCGGGCGAGGTGGGGGACGCGGCCCGGCGCCTCCTCCCGTCCCACCTGGCCGCCGGCGAAGACCCGGGCGGCGAGGCTTTCCAGGCCGGCGCACTCGCCGGCCCGCTCCAGTTCCTTGAGGAGACTGCAGGCCCGCCGGCTCACCAGGGCCGGGGCGGCATTGGGAGAACGCAACAGGGCGGCGGCCAGGGCCGCCTCCCGGTCATCGAGGCCGTCGGGCCGCTTGCCGAACAGGCCCCGGCTCATGGCCGCCACCCCTTGCAACTCGCCCCGGAAGCTGGCCAGGTTCAAATAGGCCTCGAGGATCTGGCCCTTGCTCCAGGAGCGCTCCAGGCGCAGGGCCAGGGCCGTCTGGGAAAGTTTCTCCAGGAGGCTGCGGCGGCCCCGGCGGCGGACGTCGTCGTCGATGAGGCCGGCCAGCTGCATGGTGAGGGTGCTCGCCCCCCGGGTGCTCCCGCCTCGCAAATTGCTCCAGGCGGCATTGCCGGCGGCCTTCCAGTCCACGCCGTCGTGCTCGAAGAAGCGCTTGTCCTCGGAGGCCACCACGGCCCGGGCCAGGACCGGGGCGATGTCGGCGAGCCGGGCCCACGGCAGGCGCCGTCCCTGGCGGTCGATGCGCAGGCTCTGCAGGGGCCGGCCGTCCCGGGCCAGGAGCCAGGCCTCGGACGGGGTATAGGCGGCCTTGACCTCCCCGAAGGAGGGCAGGGCCAGGGCCGGCAGGCAGAGCAGGCCTCCAGCGGCCAGGCCGAGGCCGCGCCGCAGCCGGCGCAACGATACATTTGGCATGGCCAGGACAATGGCGCCGCAGCCGGCCCCCTGTCAATCCATGGCAGCCCGGTCAGAGGTGCTCGGCCAGGTAGTCGATGAGCTTGCGCACCCGGGTCGGCAGCAGCTTGCTGGAGGGATAGACGACGAACAGGGGCACCGGCTCCAGGTTCCATTCGGGCAGCACCTCCTGCAGCCGCCCGTCCTGGAGCTCGGCGCGGCACAGGTAGTCCGGCAGCACGGTGATGCCGTGATGCTGCAGGGCGGCGTCCCGCAGGACGAAGAAGCTATTGGCGACGAATTCGCCGGCCAGGGGATGGATCTGCAGTCCTTCCGCGCCCCGCAGGCGCCATCCGCCCGCTTTGATTTGGTTGGGATGGGCCAGGCAGACATGCCGGCCGAGCTCGCTGGGTGAGCCGGGGACACCGTTGGACTTCAGGTATTCCGGGCTGGCCACCAGCTTGCGGCCGATGGCGGCGATCTTCTTGCAGATGAAGGTGGAGTCCTGCAGCTCGCCGAGGCGCAGGGCCAGGTCGAAGCCCTCCTCCACCAGGTTCACCAGGCGGCCGGTCAAGTGGATATCGAGCTGGATGGCCGGGTAGCGGGACCGGAACCCGGCCAGGAGGCCGCCCAGGTAGGCGGAGCCGAACTCCACCGGGGCCGTCAGGCGGATGGCCCCGAGGGGCAGCAACTGGCGGCTGGCGAGGGTCATGTTGGCCTCGACCAATTCATCCATGACCCGGGAAATCTGGGCGAAGTAGCTGCGCCCCTCGTCGGTCAGGGTCTGCTTGCGGGTGGTCCGGTGCAGGAGGCGGATGCCGAGCCGGTCTTCCAGCTGCTTGAGCTTGAGGCTGACGGTGGACTTGGGCAGGCCGAGGTCCCGGGCGGCGTTGGAGATGCCGTTGAGCCGCACCGTCTTCACGAATATCTGCAGGGAGTTCAAATCCATGAATTTGTCCAAGTGCCGTCCCCTTCCGCATTGCGCCCATCCGACCGTCGGCTGGAATGTCCATAATATCGAACAATCAATCCAAATAGCAGCGGCTATTGGAAAGAATATTCCCCGTAGAATCGCCCGACCCCGCCTGGATATCCGCACACCATACCGGTCCCAGGCGCCCTGCCCTCTTGCCAGCTGCCAGCCTCGGAATGAAGAAGAACCTGCCCGTCACCCAAGTCGAAACCCTGCTTCCCGAGGGCGAGTTCATCTATTCCCGCACCGACCTCAAGGGCCAGATCGTCGAGGCCAACGAAGCCTTCGCCGCGGTCAGCGGTTTCCGCCGGGAGGAGATGATCGGGCAGCCCCACAACATGGTCCGCCACCCCGACATGCCCGAGGAGGCCTTCGCCGATCTCTGGGCCGACCTCAAGGCCGGACGGCCGTGGCGGGGCCTGGTGAAGAATCGCCGCAAGGATGGCGGCTTCTACTGGGTGGTCGCCAACGTCTCGCCGGTGCGGGAGGACGGGCGCATCGTCGGCTACCAGTCGGTGCGCTCCCGCCCAGGCCGGGAGGAGATCGCCGCCGCCGAAGCGGCCTTCCGCCGCATCCGGGAGGGGGACCGCTCCATCTACATCGACCATGGCCGGGTGGTGAAGCGGCGTCCCGCCTGGGTCGAGGCGCTGCTCTCCCTGCGCACCCAGATGGCCGTGGTCGGCCTGGCTCTCCTGGCCGAAAGCGGCTTCTCCCTGGCCGCCCGGCTGGGCGGCGGCAAGGCCGGCGGGTTCGAGGACTTCCATGCCGTCGTGGCCCTCTTCGGCATCCTGTACGGCCTCTACTTCCTGCTTTTCTTCACTCCCCGGGTCAACAGCGACCTGACCCGGCTCGGCGACTGGCTGGAAGGACTGCTGGTGTCGGGCAGCCTGGACCAGCGCTTCGACCTGGCGCGGCGGGACATCGTCGGCACCATCGCCCGCCGGGCCGACAAGTTCGTCTCCATGGTCCAGGCCACGGTCCAGGGCATGGCCGACATCGCCTCCCAGGTGAATCAATCCACCCGGCAGGTGGGAGACGCAGTCGACGTCGTGCGGCGCTCGGCCTCCAAGCAGAGCGAGGCGACCTCCTCGGCGGCCGCCGCCGTCGAACAGGTGACCGTCTCCATCGGCGAAGTGGCCGTCCACGCCCAGTCGGCCCAGGAAGTGGCCCACAGGGCGGGAGGCCTGTCCCAGGAGGGGGCCACCCTGTCGGGCCGGGCCACCGCCACCATCCTGGCCTTGGCCGACACGGTGAAGGCCGCCGCCACCCAGGTGGAAACCCTGGGGGAGCGCTCGGCGGAAATCAGCCGCATCGTCGGCGTCATCCGGGAAATCGCCGACCAGACCAACCTGCTGGCCCTCAACGCCGCCATCGAAGCGGCCCGGGCCGGGGAAGCCGGCCGCGGCTTCGCGGTGGTGGCCGACGAGGTGCGCAAGCTGGCGGAGCGCACCGGCAGCGCCACCCAGGAGATCGGCACCATGATCGCCACCATCCAGGGCGACACCCAGCAGGCCGTCGAGGGCATGCGCTCGGGCGCCAGCCAGGTGCAGGAGGGGGTGCAACTGGTCCAGGAAGCCGAGGAGGCCCTGCTCAGCATCAACACCCAGATGGACAACACCACCCACATGGTGAGCGACATCTCCCACGCCTCGGCGGAACAGCAGAACGCCATGATCGAATTGGCCAGGAACGTCGAGCAGGTGGCCGGCATGACCGAGCAGAACGTGGCCGTGGTGGTCCAGACCGAATCCCTGGTGGCCGACCTGACCCAGGTGGTGGACCGGATGCGCAAGTCCGTCCAGCAGTTTTCGGTGTAATGGGCGACAAGACCCTGATCCTGCTGGCCGAGCTGCAACGGTGCTCCAACGACCCGGCCGCCTTCGCGGCCCTCAGGAGACAGGTCCTGGACGCCCATTTCGCTTCCCTCACCCCGGCCCGGCGCGCCCGTCTGCAAGCTCTGCAATGCAACATCGAGGCCACCAGCGCCGCCGCCGGAACCCCGAGCCGCGCCACCAGCGCCCTGCTGGATGACCTCATCGACCGCTGCGACGCCCTGGAACAGCTGAAACAGCAGCTCTGAGCCGGCCCCGGGCCGGACCAAGAATTTCTCGCCCCGCCGGGGGTCAAAGGGAAGCCCACCATCGTCACGTGCCGCCGTGGCTTCCCCATCCGATCCCGTCCTGGAGTGCGCCGCCCTCCCGTCATGGCCTCCGCATCCCGTTGGTCCGTAAGGACATTCCTCGTCTGGCTGGTCCTCGCCTGCCTGCTGCCGGGAGTGATCGGCGCCACCGTCCTGTTCATCTACGAATACCGGGAGGGCCACGCCCAGCTGCAGAAGGACACCCTGCAGACGACCCGCGCCCTGGCTCAGACGGTGGACAGCTACCTGCTCAAGGTCCAGGCCGTCGCCCAGGCCCTGTCCACTTCCGACGCCCTGGCCCGCCGCGACTTCGCCCTTTTCCACCGGCAGGCGCGGCAGGTGGTGGCCCTGGCCGGGTTGGGGACCAACGTCGTCCTGCGGGACGAGAGCGGACAGCAGATTCTCAACACCCTGGTGGATTTCGGCCAGCCCCTGCCCCGCCATGCCTTGCAGGAGCAGGTCCGCAGCATCTTCGCCAACGGCCGGCCCACCGTCTCGGACCTTTTCATCGGCCCCGTTACCAAGCGCCCGATCGTCAGCGTCTACGTGCCGGTGACCATCGACGGCAAGGTGGCCTATGCCCTGGCCATCGGCATCCAGCCGGAACACTTCAACGCCATCCTGAAGGCCCAGCGGCTGCCGACCGACTGGATGGTCGGCGTGTTCGACAGTACCGGCACCATCGTCGGACGCACCCACTCCCCTGAGCGTCTGGTGGGCCACAAGGCCAATGCGAAGCTCCTGCAGCGCATGATCGAATCCTCCGAAGGCTGGCTGCAGGCGACGACCTCCGAAGGCATCCCGGTCCTGTCCTTCTACAGCCGTGCCCCCGTGACCAGTTGGCGGGTCGCCATCGGCATCCCCCGCAAGGTGCTGGAAGGGGCCCTGCTGCGCAGCCTCACCCTGCTGGCCCTGGGCGTCGCCGCCCTGTTCGGCAGCGGCCTGGTCCTGGCCTGGATCATGGGCGGCCGCATCGCCAGTTCGGTCACCGCCCTCATCCCGCCGGCCATCGCCCTGGGAAACGGCCGCTCGGTTCCGCCTTCCCGGGTCCACCTGGAGGAGGCGGACCGGGTGGCCGAGGCCATCGGCCGCGCCGCCAGGCTCCTCCAGGAGCGCACCGCCACTCTGCGGGAGAGCGAGGAGCGGCTGCAGCTCTTCATCCGCTACGCCCCGGCGGCGCTGGCCATGTTCAACCGGGAAATGTGCTACCTGGCCGTCAGCCGCCGCTGGGTGGACGACTATCTCCTGGGCGAGGAAGACGTCATCGGCCGCTCCCACTACGAAATTTTCCCGGACATCCCCAAGCGCTGGAGGGAAGCCCACGACCGCGGCCTGGCGGGGGAGGTGGTACGGGTGGACGAGGACCATTTCCGGCGGGCCGACGGCACCATCCATTGGCTGCGCTGGGAGGTGCGCCCCTGGCACACCAGCGACGGTGCCGTCGGCGGCATTGTCATCTTCACCGAGGACATCACCCGCTACAAGCAGGCCCTGGAAGAAATCCACCGCCTCAACGCCGACCTGGAGCGCCGGGTGGAGGAGCGCACGGCGGAGCTGACCCTCGCCAACCGGGAGCTGGACAGCTTCGCCTACGCCATCTCCCACGACCTGCGGGCTCCGCTGCGGGCGGTGAAAGGCTTCAGCCAGATCCTGGAAGAGAGCTATGCCAGCCACCTGAGCGGCGACGGCCCGCGCTACCTGCAGCAGATCCGGGCGGCCAGCCAGAAGATGAGCGACCTCATCGACGGCATCCTGACCCTGTCGCGGGTCACCCGGGGCGAACTGCGCTGCGACGACATCGACCTTTCGGCCATGGCCGAGCGCCTCCTGGCCGAGCTCCAGTCCGGGGAGCCGGAGCGGCGGGTACGCTGGGACGTGGAACCCGGCCTCGCGGCCCAGGGGGATGCCCGCATGATGGAGTCGGTGATGGCCAACCTGCTGGAAAACGCCTGGAAATACACCGCCAGGACCCCGGAGGCCTTCATCCGGGTGTACCGGGAGGACGACCATTTCTGCATTTCGGACAATGGCGCGGGCTTCGATCCCAGCCATGCCGCCAACCTCTTCCAGCCCTTCCGGCGCCTGCATCGCCAGGAGGAATTCCCGGGCATCGGGATCGGGCTGGCGACCGTCCAGCGCATCATCCGGCGGCACGGCGGCGAAATCAGCGCCACCGCGGCCCCGGGACAGGGGGCGACCTTCCGCTTCCGCCTGGGCTCCTGCACGACGGGCAGTTACTGAACGGCCGCCGCCTCCCCGGACCAGGCGGCGTGCCAGCACCCCAGGGTGGCGGCATCCAGGTAGCCCGGGCTGGCCAGGGGAGCGCGCAGGACGTCATGGTGCCGCTCCGGCTCGCCCAGGTCCGACAGCACCGCCAGGGCCCCCTCGAAGCTGTCCCCCGAGGTCCATGGGCATTCGGTGATCAGGGTGGGAATGCCGGCGGCCCGGGCGGCAAGGAGGCCGTTGGGGGAATCCTCGACGGCCAGGCAATCCTCCGGCGCCAGGCCGAGCCTGCCCAGCACGAACTGGTACACCTCCGGCGAGGGCTTCTTTTCCGCCGTGTCCTCGCCGGCCGCCACCACCTCGAAGGTATCGGCAGGCAGCGCCCCGAAGGTGGTGGCGAGGAGCGCCTCGACGTTGCGGCGGGAGGTGGTGGTGGCGATGGCCAGCCGCACCCCTTCGCCGCGCAGGTCGCGGATGAGGCGCAGCACCCCGGGCCGCGGGGCGATGTCGCCCCGCTCCACCAGGTCGGCGTAGAGACGGTTCTTCCAGTCGTGGAGGGCGGCGATGCTGGCGGTGGCGTTGGGATAGTCCAGGAACATGGGGAAGAAGCGGGAGCAGTAATGACGGATGCGCTCCTTGCCGCCGGTGACCGCCAGCAGGCCGCAGTACATCCCCACATTCCACTCCCAGGGCAGGCCAAAGTGGGCGAAGGTGGCATTGAAGGCACCCCGGTGGGCTTCCTCGGTATCGGCCAGGGTGCCGTCCACATCGAAAATCACCGCTTTCATCGCGTCAACCCCGCATAAAGTTGTGGCAGCCGCTCGGGCAGGCGTTCCACATGGTCAAGGATCAGGTAATTGCGCTGGCCGAAGATGCGGGCCACGTACTGGTCGGCCCGGGGATCGAGGGTCAGGCAAAAGGGCATGACGCCGAGGCGGCCGACGTCCTCCACCGCCTTCCGGGCATCGTAGCGCAGGTACTGGGGGTCCCGCACGTCGATGTCGGCCGGCTCGCCGTCGGTGACCACCAGCAGGAGCTTCTTGGCCGCCCGCACCTGGGACAGGCAGTGGCCGGCGTGGCGCATGGCCGCCCCCATGCGGGTGGAGAAGCCCCCCTCCATGCCCGCCAGGCGGGCCTTGGGGAGGTCGTTCCAGGGCTGCTCGAAGTCCTTGTAGCGCTGGTAGAAGACGTTGTGGCGGCCATCGGAACAGAAGCCGTGGAGGGCGAAGGCGTCCCCCACCTTGTGGATGGCCTCGGCCAGCAGCACGGTGGCGGCCCGGGTCAGCTCCAGGACCGTATAGTCCTGGCCGGCGACCCGGTCGTTGGTGGAGGCCGAGAGGTCGAGGAGCACCAGCACGGCGATGTCCCGGGTCTTGCGGATGGAGCGCATCATGACCCGGGGATCGGGGTGGCTGCCCAGGCGGATGTCCACCAGGGAGCGGATGGCGGCGTTGATGTCCACCTCGTCCCCCTCCTCCAGCTTGCGGATGCGCTGCACGCCCTGGGGCTGGAGGGCGTCGAGGAGGTGCTTGAGGCGCTGGGTGACCTGGCGGTGGTCGTCGATGATGCGATCCACCACGGCGACGTCGCCCAAGCGCGGGCGCTTCTCCAGCACGGTCGCCCAGGCCGGGCGGGAGAGCTGGATGTGGTAGTCGAACTCGTCGTAGTGGCGCGGCTCGGCCACCGGCTCTCGGCCCAGCTTGTCATTGAAGCTGATGCCGTCGTCGTCCATGAACTCGCTGCTGCAGATCCAGATCTCCTGGGCGTCGTCGCCGGCATTCTCCACATCGACGGCGTTGACCATCTCCGAGATGCTGACCTGCTTCCGCACCTGCTGCTCCCGGTAGCCGGCGCTGATGGCCTGCTCGTAGCTGTATTCCTCGTATTCCCACAGGTAGCGGTTGTCGTCCCGGTAGGGGGCCGATTGGACATCCCGGTAGGGCGAGAAGGGCAGGCTCCGGCGGCGGAATTCCTCGGCCAGGGCGAGGCCCAGGTCGAGGGCGGTGCCGTCGTCCTCCAGGTCGGCGGCGGCGAGGCTTTCCCGGGCCCAATCGATCAGGGGGTCGGCATCCTCCCGGGCGGGGTCGAGGAGAGCGTGGGCGATGCGGTCGAGATAGGCGCCGACGCTGTCGCCGCCGGTTCCGGCCCGGTGGAAGCGGGCCCACAGCTCCCGCAGGCGGGGGAAGCGGCGGATGGCCAGGGTCTCGACCCGGGCGTCCTCCATGAGTCCGACGCAGGCCTGCTGCAGGGTATCCAGGCGGTCGGCGTCGATGCGCCGGCGGGTGGTCACCACGTGGGCGGCGCAGTGGGCGGCGGCGGCCCGGTAGAGGTCGAGGCCGGGGATGCCCTCCCAGTCGTCATACGCATCGGGCAGGTGGAGGAACCAGTCGGCGATGAAGGGTTTGAAGCCCTCCCGGGCGTCGAAGTCGCCGGCCGTGGGGCGCATGAAGAAATCCCGGCCCCAGAGGGCGCGCAGGTACATGCCGATGCGCCGGTGGATATCCACGAACAGGGTGCCCTTGCGCTCCTTCTGGAGCATGGCCTTGGCCTCCTCGGACAGGAGGCCGAAGTAGCGCAACTGCTCGTCGAAACTAGTGCGGTGGGCCTGGGCGCCCCACAGGGCCCAGCGCCGCAGGCCGCCCAGGGTCAGCACCCCGAGGAGGTCGTCGAGGCGTTCCAGCATGGGCCGCAGGGCCCGGGGTGCCTGGCCGAGGAGAACATTGAGGAGCTGCAGGTAGGCCCTGAACAGCTCCGGATCGCCGAGGCGCTTGGCGGCAGTCGGGGCGGTGGCGACCACCAGTTCAATCACCGCCCCGGAGGTGCGGGAGGCGAACTGGAGGCATTGCTGGGCGAAGTCGGCGATGACATCCTCCCCCACCTCCCGGGCCACCGCCGGCACTTCCTCGATCCAGGCGGCGACGATGTTGCCGCCCCGGCCCATGCGCTGCAGGGCGATGGCGCTCTTCAGCCAGTTGTCGAGGCCGCGGGGGGAGAGGACCCGGGCAGCCTCGGTCCACGCCGCCTCCAGCAGGCGGCGGTGGCTTTCCGGCAGGTCGTCGGTCAGCTCGGCATAGTCGGCCAGGTTCACGCCCATGGCGTCCTCCCTCCGGCGCCGGTCAGAAGAAGGTGGACACGGCGGCGTCGAGGGCGTCGCGCATGTCGGGGTCGTCGGTGATGGGCCGCACCAGGGCCACCCGGCAGGCGGCGGTGGATTCGACGCCGCGCCGGATGAGTTCGCCGGCGTGGATCAGCATGCGGGTCGAGATGCCCTCGTCGAGGCCGTGGCCCTTGAGGTTGCGGGCCCGCTCGGCGATGGACACCAGCTTGTCGGCGACAGCGATCTCGATGCCGGCCTCGTGGGCGACGATCTCCACCTCGGCGCCGTGCTCCGGGTAGTTGAAGTCGAGGGCCCCGAAGCGCTGCTTGGTGGACTGCTTCAGGTCCTTCATCAGGCTCTGGTAGCCCGGGTTGTAGGAGATGACCAGATGGAAATCCGCGTGGGCGCGCAGCAGCTCGCCTTTCTTCTCCAGGGGCAGGACCCGGCGGTTGTCGGTGAGGGGGTGGATGACCACGGTGGTGTCCTGGCGCGCCTCCACCACCTCGTCCAGGTAGCAGATGGCGCCGTGGCGAGCGGCCACGGCCAGGGGCCCGTCCTGCCAGCGGGTGCCGGAGGCGTCGAGGAGGAAGCGGCCGACCAGGTCGGAGGCGGTCATGTCCTCGTTGCAGGCGACCGTGACCAGGGGCTTCCTCAGCCGCCAGGCCATGTGCTCGACGAAGCGGGTCTTGCCGCAGCCGGTGGGGCCCTTGAGCATGAGGGGCATGCGGGCGGCGTAGGCGGCCTCGAACAGGTCCACCTCGTCGGCCACCGGCCGGTAGTAGGGGCCTTCCTTGATGCGGTATTGGTCGATGATGTCGTTCATGGCTTTCTCCGGGGATTGGGGGCCGCCGCCGGCCTGGGAGGAGGACCGGCGGCGGCGACGCTGGGGAGCGTCAGACCATGCGGCCGCGGTACACCACCATGCTGGCGCCCTGGCTCTGCTTGAAGTTGTCGTAGCCGATCAGGCGCACGTGGTTCTCGGGGTTGGCGGCGTGGCAGGCCTCCAGCTCGGCGACGATGCGGTCCACATCGGTTTCGCCGAACATGGGCAGCTTCCACATGTACCAGTAGTTCATCATGGCGTGCTGCGGCTCGGTGTGCTCGATGGCCGGGTTCCAGCCGTTCTTGACGATCCACTCCACCTGCTTGCGGATCTGCTCGGGCGTCATCGGCGGCAGGTAGGAGAAGGTGCCCATCTTGCGGCTGGCCGGGTCGGACAGGCGGGAGGCGTAGTCTTGCACTTCGCTCATGGTTGTTTCCTTTCTGAATAGGGTGAGGGCGGCTTAGCGGTGCTGGACGTCCAGCTTGTCCACCGTGTCGAACTCGAACTTGATTTCCTTCCAGGTCTCCATCGCCACCTTCAGCTCCGGGCTGGACTTGGCGGCATTGAGCAGGATGTCCTTGCCTTCCTTCTCCAGCTGGCGGCCTTCGTTGCGGGCCTGGACGCAGGCTTCCAGGGCGACCCGGTTGGCGGCGGCGCCGGCGGCGTTGCCCCAGGGGTGGCCGAGGGTGCCGCCACCGAACTGCAGCACCGAGTCGTTGCCGAAAATGGAGACCAGGGAAGGCATGTGCCAGACGTGGATGCCGCCCGAGGCCACCGGCAGCACGCCGGGCATGGGGCCCCAGTCCTGGTCGAAGAAGATGCCCTTGGAGCGGTCGGCCTTGATGTAACGGTCGCGCATCAGGTTGATCCAGCCGATGGTGGCTTCCCGGTCGCCCTCGAGCTTGCCGACCACGGTGCCGGAGTGCAGGTGGTCGCCGCCCAGGAGGCGCAGCATCTTGGCCAGGACGCGGAAGTTGATGCCGTGGTTGGGATTGCGGTCGATGACGCCGTGCATGGCGCGGTGGACGTGCAGCAGCAAGCCGTTCTTGCGGCACCACTTGGACAGGCTCTGGTGCGCCGCCCAGCCGACCGTCAGGTAGTCGCTCATGATGATGGGCGAGCCCAGTTCCTTGGCGAATTCGGCGCGCTCGTACATCTCTTCCATGGTCGGCGCGGTGACGTTCAGGTAGTGGCCCTTGCGCTCGCCGGTTTCCGCCTGGGCCTTGTCGATGGCCTCCTGGCAGAACATGAAGCGGTCGCGCCAGCGCATGAAGGGCTGGGAATTGACGTTCTCGTCGTCCTTGGTGAAGTCGAGGCCGCCGCGCAGGCACTCATAGACGGCACGGCCGTAGTTCTTGGCGGAGAGGCCGAGCTTGGGCTTGATGGTGCAGCCGAGCATGGGGCGGCCATACTTGTCCATGATGTCGCGCTCGACCTGGATGCCGTGCGGGGGGCCGGGGCAGGTGGTGACGAACCACAGGGGGAAGCGCACGTCTTCGAGGCGCAGGCTGCGCACGGCCTTGAAGCCGAAGACGTTGCCCACCAGGGAGGTGAAGACGTTGACGACGGAACCCTCTTCGAACAGGTCCATCGGGTACGCGATGAAGGCGTAGAAGGCGTCGTCGCTGCCGGGTACGTCCTCGATGGCGTAGGCCCGGCCCTTGTAGTACTCGATGTCGGTCAAGAGGTCGGTCCAGACGGTGGTCCACGTGCCGGTGGAGGACTCGGCGGCGACGGCCGCCGCGGCCTCCTCCCGGGACACGCCCGCCTGGGGAATCACCTTGAAGCAGGCGAGGATGTCGGAATCCTTCACCTGGTAGTCCGGCTGCCAGTACATGGTTCTGTACTCTTTGACGCCGGCGTCGTATTTTTTCGCGACCATTGCTGTCTCCTGAGGATTGTTCGGGAATCTCGCCCGATGGGTTTCGGGTTGAGCGCAGTATGTTCGGATGGCACAATAAATAAAACTGAATAAATTTTAGTATTGCTATTCACTAGAGCTTATTAATGAGCCTCCATTTCAGCCTCCGGCAACTGCGCATCTTCGAGTCCGTCGCCCGCCACCTGAGCTACACCCGGGCGGCCGAGGAATTGCACCTGACCCAGCCCGCCGCCTTCACCCAGGTCAAGCAGCTCGAGGAGGGGGTCGGCATGCCGCTCCTGGAGAAGGTCGGCAAGCGCCTCCATCTCACCGAAGCGGGCCGGGAGGTGCTGGCCACCTGCCGGGAAACCATCGATTCCCTGGAACGCCTGGAGATGCGCCTGGCCGACATGCAGGGACTGCGCCGCGGGCGGCTGCGGGTGGCCATCGTCACCACCGCCAAGTACCTGGTGCCCCGCATGCTGGCCGAGTTCTGCGCCCGCTACCCGGGTATCGAGGCCTCCCTCACCGTGGATAACCGGGAAAAGCTGCTGGCCCGCCTGGCCAACAATGAGGACGACCTCACCGTCCTCGGCACACCGCCGGAAAACCTCGACATCGTCGCCCGGCCCATCGCCGAGAACCCCCTGGTGGTGGTGGCCCGGCGCGACCACCCCCTGGCCGAGACGGCCCGCATCCCCCTCGCCCGGGTCGCCGAGGAACCCTTCATCCTGCGGGAGAAGGGCTCGGGCACCCGCCTGGCGACCGAGCGCCACTTCGCCGAGCACGGCCAATCCATCCGCGTCCGCATGGAACTGGGCAGCAACGAGGCCATCAAGCAGGCCATCGCCGGCGGCCTCGGCCTCTCGGTCCTGTCCTCCCACACCCTGACCCTGGCGGGCCCCACCGGCCTGCTAACCCCCCTGGACGTCGAGGGCTTCCCCCTGATGCGCAAGTGGTACCTGGCCTACGCCGCCGGCAAGCACCTGTCCACGGTGGCGGAGGCCTTCCTGGACTATCTCCTGAGCCAGAGCAGCACCGCCCCCTGACCCGCGCCCGCTCGGCGATCCGCCATGGTGCGGCGCCGCATCCCCCTACCCAAAATAGGTATAAAGCGGGTATAGTTGCGGTTGTGCACCGCAGCATTCCAGCCCTTGGATTAATGGCCGAACTGTCACCAGGCCTTAACGGAGATTGCCCATGATCAAGACCAAAGAACAATTCCACGCTGCCAACCAGGCCGCCGTCGACACGCTGCTGACCCTCGCCAACCTGTCCCTGGCCAATGCCGAGCGCCTGTCGGCCCTCAACCTCAGCACCGCCCGGGCCTTCTTCACCGACAGCAGCGCCAGCATCGGCGCCGTCCTCGCCGCCAAGGACCCCCAGGACCTGCTGGCGCTGCAGAAGACCCTGGCCAAGCCGGTCCTGGAAAAGAGCGCCGCCTACTCCCGCAGCGTCTACGAAATGCTGACCGAGACCGGCAACGACCTGACCGAAATCATCGAGGGCCAGGCTGCCGGCCTCAAGCACAACGTGGTGGCCGCCATCGAGCAGTCCCTCAAGTACGCCCCGGGCGGTTCGGAGCCCATGGTGGCCGCCGTCAAGTCGGTGCTGGCCCAGGCCGATTCGGCCTACGACACCATGGCCGAGTCCGCCCGGCAGGCCCGCACCGCCATCGAAGGCAGCGTGGCTTCCGCCAGCGCCGCCACCATCGACATGATGTCCCGGGTCGCCTGAGAGCAGGCTGCACCGCGCCCCTGCGGGGGAAAAAGGAACCCGGGCCGCGGTCCGGGTTTTTCTTTTCGGGGGGCCTGGGCCTGCCATTTTCCGCCGCAGGCCTTAAACTGCCGGCCTCGCGAATTGCAGGGCCCGCCCCTGGCCTTCTCCGTCTTCACCATGCCGCTCCCGACTCTCGATCCCGCCCTCTACCCCGCCCAGCTGGCCGCCAAGGTCGCCCAGTTCAAGGACAACTTCGCCCCCTTCGGCCTGCCCGAGCCGGCGGTCTTCGCCTCCGCCCCCCTGCACTACCGGCTGCGGGCCGAATTCCGCATCTGGCACCACGGCGACGGGCTGGACTACGCCATGTTCGACCCGGAGAACCCGAAGCGGCCGATCCTGATGGCCGACTTTCCGGCCGCCAGCGAGTCCATCTGCGCCGCCATGCCGCGCCTGCGGGAAAAGGCCATGGCCGACGAGACCCTGCGGAAGCGCCTCTACGCCGTGGAATTCCTGGCCACCCTGAGCGGCGACCTGCTCATCACCCTCATTTACCACCGCCGCCTCGACGAGGCCTGGGAAGTCGTCGGCCGAACCCTGGCCGCCGACCTCAAGGCAGCCGTCATCGGCCGCAGCCGGGGCCAGAAGGTGGTCCTCGACCGGGACTGGGTGCTGGAGCAATGCGAGCTGGACGGCCGGGAGCTGCGCTACCGGCAGCTGGAGGGCGGCTTCAGCCAGCCCAACGGCGGCGTGAACCGCCAGATGCTGGGCTGGGCCCGGGCCCAGGCCGCGCCCCTGGGCGGCGACCTGCTGGAACTCTATTGCGGCAACGGCAATTTCACCGTCGCCCTGGCGCCCCTGTTCGGCAAGGTGCTGGCCACCGAGATGAGCAAGACCTCGGTGCAGGCGGCCACCTGCAACCTGGAGGCCAACGGCGTCGCCAACACCGCCCTGGCGCGCATGTCGAGCGAAGAGGTCAGCGCCGCCCTGGCCGGCCGGGAAAGCTTCCAGCGCCTCAAGGATGTCGACCTGGGCTCCTACCGCTTCTCCACCCTGTTCGTGGACCCGCCCCGTAGCGGCCTCGATCCGGCCACCCTGGAACTGGCCGCCGGCTTCGACAACATCCTCTACATTTCCTGCAATCCCCAGACCCTGCGGGACAACGTCGCCGCCCTCGCCGCCTCCCACCGCATCGCCGCGGCGGCGGTCTTCGACCAGTTCCCCTACACCCACCACCTGGAGTGCGGGCTGCTGCTGCAGCGCCGCTAGACGATCGGCACTTCCTCGTCCATGCGCTCCAGGGCGAGGGCTTCGCAGGCCTCGATGGGCAGGGGGCGGCTGAAGAAATAGCCCTGGAACAGCCGGCAGCCCATGGCCACCAGGATGTCCTGCTGCTCCCGGGTCTCAACCCCTTCCGCCACCGCCTCGATGCCCAGGATGCCGGCCATGGTCAGGACGGCCCGGACGATGAAGCGGTCGTTCTGGTTCTCCAGCATGTGGCTGACGAAGCTGCGGTCGATCTTGATCTGGTCGAAGGGCAGGCGCCGCAGGTAGGCCAGGGACGAGTAGCCGGTGCCGAAGTCGTCCATGGCCAGGCGGATGCCCATGGCCTGGAGCTGGCGCATCTTGGCCACCGACTCGTCCAGGCTGCCCATGACCACGCTCTCGGTCAGCTCCAGCTTCAACTGGGACGGCCGGATGCCGTGGCGGGAGACGATGTCGTGCACCTCGTCCACGAAGTCCTTGCGGGCGAAGTGCTGGCCGCTGATATTGACGGCCATGGAAAGCCGGGCCAAGCGGCTGTTTCCTTCCCAGGCCTTGAGGCGGCGGCAGGCCTGGTCCAGCACCCAGCGGCCGATCTCCTGGATGAGGTGGATTTCCTCGGCCAGGGGGATGAATTCCACCGGCGACACCTGGCCGCGCTCGGGGTCGTTCCAGCGGATCAGGGCCTCGACCCCGACGATGCCCTGGCGGGCGTCGAACTGGGGCTGCAGGTGGAGGCAGAAACGCTCCTCCCGCACCGCCGCCCGCAGGCTGTTCTCCAGGGCCACCCGGGCCTGGAGGTTGCGCTGCATGACCGGGTCGAAGAAGCGCAGGGTGTTGCGGCCGGCCTTCTTGGCCTCGTACATGGCGGTGTCGGCCTTGGCCAGCAGCCCCTCCAGGCCGGTTTCGTCGCCCCGGAAGAGGATGATGCCGATGCTGGAGGAACAGTGGAATTCCTTGCCCTCCAGATCGTACGGGGCCGCCAGGGTGCGGATGATCTTGGCGCCGATCATCCGGGCCTGGACCGCCGCCTGGTCCGAATCTTCGGGCAGCTCGTAGGCGAGCACCACGAACTCGTCGCCGGCCAGGCGCCCGACGGTGTCCGAGGCCCGCACGCAGCCCTTGAGGCGGGCCGCCACATCCACCAGCAGCTGGTCGCCGACGTGGTGGCCGAGGGTGTCGTTGACCCGCTTGAAGTGGTCCATGTCCACGAAGAACAGGGCGCCGTGGTGGCCGCTGCGCTTGGAGAGGGCGATGGTGTGCTCGATGCGGTCCTGGAGCAGGCGGCGGTTGGGCAACCCGGTCAGGCGGTCGAAATAGGCCAGCTGTTCCAGATTCTTTTCGGCTTCCTTGAGCTCAGAGATGTCGGTGAACACCCCCACGTAATTCACCGGCCTATGTTCGCCGTCGAAGACGGTGGAGATGCTCAGCAGCTTGGGGAAGACCTGCCCGTTGCGGCGCTTGTCCCAGATTTCCCCGACCCAGCGCCCCTTCTCCAGGATGTCCCGCCACATGGCGCCGTAGAAGGCGGCGTCGTGGAGGCCGGAATTGGTGATGCGCGGATTCTTGCCCACCACGTCGGCCCGGGAATAGCCGGTGATGACCCCGTAGGCGTCGTTCACGTCCACGATGGTGCCGTCCAGCTCGGTGATGACGATGGCCTCGGCGGTGTTCTCGAACACCTGCTTGTAGAGCCGCAGCTCCCTTTCCGTGGCGGTCAGGCGGGCCAGCTTGTCGGCCAGTTCCCGGTTGGCCTCGAACAGGCGCCGGGTGCGGTCCTCCACCTGGGTCTCCAGGTCGGCCCGCATGGCGGCCAGCTCCCGCAGGGTCTGGCGGAAGGCCTCCAGGCAGGTGGCCACTTCCCGGGCCTCCCGGCTGGTTCCGGGCGCCACGATGTCGAAGTCCATCTCCCCGGCCCGCAGGCGTCCCAGGGTGTGGCGGACGGAATGGAAGGCCTGGGTGATGCTCCCGGCCAGGCGCTGCAGCAGCCCGAGGACGACGGCCACCACCAGCAGGAGCAGGAAGGCCACCGGCCGGGCCAGGCGCTGCAGGCGGTCGGTCAAGGCCTGGGAATCGTCGGCCATGTGCCGGTGCACCTGCTCCATGACTCCCGCCGCCGCCTGGTTGACGGCAAAGGCGCCCTTGGCGGCCCGGGCGGCATAGGCTTCGGCGGAAGCCAGGTCGACCGACATCATCTCCACGCCGGACACCAGGAGGCTCCGGTAGCCGCCCAGTTCGGCCTCGAACCGCCGCAGGTCCAGGTTCGGGATGTGGGCCTCCATCGCCCTCATGCCGGCCAGCCGTCCGCCCAGGACATCGGCCCGGTCCACCAGCGTCCGGCCCCGCCGGTAGACCGTCGCCTCGTCCACCTGGCCGGCCTTGCCGTCCTCGAGAAGGTGGGTGAAGTCGATCTGCAGGGAAGCCAGTTCCCGGTTGACCTCCGAGATGCTGTCCACCAGGGGGATTTCCACCTGGCTGAAATCCTGCCGGAACTGTTCGTAGAGGGAGAAGAAATAGAGCCCGGCGCAGGCCAGCAGGAGGTTGCCGAGGACCGCCAGGACGATGATGAGGCGCACCCTGGCGGTGACCCCGAAGCGGGACTGGAATCTCATGGCCGGTCAGCGCTTCTTTGCCGGCTTGGCGAGGGCATCGGCCCATAGCTCCGGCGGGATGCGGCCGATGGCCCGGAAGCCGCCCTGGCCGTCGGGCCGGAACAGCACCGCCGCCCCCTCGGGCTTGGGCCAGATGCCGGTCGCCTCCTCCAGGTTGGCGGTATGGGCGACCAGGACCGTATTGGTGCCCGGGGCCGGCGCCTGGGCCAGCAGGTGGCGCAGGGCCTCGCCCTTGGCCTGGCGCTGGTCCTTGTCGAGGCCGATGGCGAAATGGAGGTCGTCGGAAACGTCGAACCTGGAAAAGGCCAGCCGGGCCGTATCCACGCAGCGGCAGTAGGGGCTGGCGATGACCCGGCCGACGGGAATCTTCAGTTCCCGGAAGGCCGCTCCGATGGCCGTCGCCTGGTCCTTGCCGGCCTCGGAGAGGTTGCGCTGGCTGGCGCAGTCCGCCAGGGCGGCGGGCTGGTGGTCCTCCTGGTCGTGGCGGGTGGCGGCGTGGCGGAAGTAGAAGACGTAGCCGCCCTTGGCCAGCTGCCCGGCCAGGGCCTGCAATTTCTCCTGGGAGAAGATTTCCGGCGGGGGATTCCCCTCCCCGGCATTGGCCAGGGGGGCGACGAGGATGAGGGCTAGGGCTATGGGCAGGTGCTTCATCGGGTTTCCGTGATGCCGGCAGGGATATTACGGCCGGATTGTAATGGCTCGCATGCCGCCATTCTAGGGACTCACCACAACCTTGCCGTTCGGCACCTCGCCGAAGACGTCCGGGGCGTACATGGCCTCCACCCGGGTCGGCGGCAGGCTGAACTCGCCGGCGTTGTTGAGGCGCACCGTGTAGTCGATGCGGAAATGCCCCTTGGGCACCACCTCGTAGTAGGCCCGGAAGAAGCCAAAGGTACGTTCCACGAAGGTCGGCCACAGGGTGCGGCCCCGGCGATCCTCGTCGAGGCCGGCGATGCGGGAGTCGCGGCCATCCCCGTCCCCCAGGATGCGGGCGCCGGCCGGGATGGGGTCGGAGACCACCACCCAGGTCATGTCCTGGTCGGCCTCCACGTCCAGGGTCACGCGCCAGAGGTCGCCCCGGCTCGCCTTGCCCGCCGCCTTTTCCTGGACCGGCGTGACCCGGCGGCTGACCCTGTAGCCGTAGGCCCGCGCCTCCCCGGCCGGGACGGCGGCCAGTACCTGGACTGCGGCCCAGGGCTTGCCGCCGCCTTCGTGGGCGATGGCGAGGCGGCCGCCCCCGGTGGCGGGCCAGGGCAGGCTCAGGGGAGAGCCCTCCGGAGTGCCGCCTTCGGCTCCCCTCCACTCGAACCGGGCGGCGGCCTGGCCCAGGCTCGCCCGGGTGATGCCGGTCACCGCCTCGCGCTCGAAGCGGTTGCCGAATTTCTCCAGGACCAGGCTGGCCCAGGCGTTGGCCGTGGTGGTGTACCAGCGGCCCCGCACCTGGCGCTCGACGGCGCCCCGCAGCAGGCGGGACAGGTCCTCCTGCCAGCCGGGCTCGTCCAGGACGGCCTCGATCAGCCGGAAGGCGTTGGAGTCGCCGCTCACCATCATCCACCACCAGAAATCGGACTTCTCGGTGGTGAAGCCCAAGCGCCCGCCGCCGTAGGACAGGCGGTTCCTCAGCTCCTGCTCGACGGCGGCGAGCCTGGCCTGGCGCTGGGGCAGGTCGGGCAGGCGCTTCACCGTCAGGTACCAGTCGATGGCCGCCGCCGTCGGCAGGCGCAGGGGCTCCACCTCCAGGGCGGCGGCGACCCGGGTGGGGGCCTGGCCGTGGCGGGTGAGGGCCTCCAGGACCTGGAGCTTGCGCACCAGGAGGTCGTCGTAGGGCGACCAGGCATGGGGCCGGATGCGCCCCTCGGCGAAGGCCGCGAGGCCCCGCAGCATGCGGTCCCGGGCCTCCTCCGGCAGGGGCAGGCCGGAGAGGGCGGCGAGGTCCAGCAGGTAGGCGGTGAGGACCGTGCTGCCCGGCCCTTCGCCGGGGAAGTAGCGGGCCAGGCCGTCGCCGTCCAGGTAGGCCGGCAGGCTGTCGGCGATTTCCCGCCAGCGCTTCGGGTCCCGGAGGCCGACGGCGATGGAGGCCTTCTGCTCCAGGCAGGCGAAGGGATAGTCTTCGAAGAAGCGCCTCAGTCCCGGCGGCGGCGTCGACAGCTTCGGGGAAAGGCCGATCTCCAGCCCGCCCTTGCCGGGCAGCGCGCCGGCCGGCGGCACGGCGGGGACCTCGTAGCGCCCCTCGAGGCGGGTGAAGGTGGCCTGCTGGACAGTGACCGGCACCGCCGGCGCCACCTGCTGGACGATGCGCAGGCGATCCCGGGCGGCGCCGCCCTCCTCCCCGGCCTCGAATTCCCACGCCAGGCTGGCGGCCCCCTCCGGGGCCTGGGCCGTCCACGCCACCTCCGCCGCCCCTTCCGGCTCCAGCTGCACCTGGCGGCGCTCCAGGGCCCGGTCGCCGGCCTTGGCCGCCACCGTCACCTTCATCCTCCGGGCGGTGCCGTTGCGCAGGGTGAGGAGGGCCTGGAAGGCGTCCTTCTCCCGCACCAGGGGCGGCAGGCCGGAAATGATCTGGAGGTCCTGCCGGGTACGGACGGCGGCCGATCCGGTGCCGAACAGGGAGGTCCCGGCGGTCGCCACCCCCACCAGCCTGAACTCGGTGAGGGAGTCGTTCATCGGTACCTTGACGGTGGCGCCGCCGGCGCCGTCCAGCCTGACCCGGGGCTGCCAGCTGAGCAGGGTGTCGAAGAGCTCCCGGGCCGGTGCCCGGCCGCCGCCGCCCCCGGGGGGCACCGCCTTCTTGCCGAAGTGGCGCTTGCCGATGACCTGGCCCTGGGCGGTGGCGGTCTCCACCTCGTAGGCCCGCTTCTGGAGGAGGGCTTCGAGCAGATTCCAGCTGTCGTTGGGCCGCAGTTCCAGGAGGGCCTGGTCCACCGCCGCGAAGGCGACCTCGCTGCCGGCCAGGGCGGGCCTGCCGTCCGGACCGCTGACCTTGAGGCGCACCGTCGCCTCCTCCCGGGGCCGGTAGGCGGCCTTGTCGGGAGTCACTTCCACCTTGAGCCGGAAACCCTCGGTGCCGACGCCGATCTCCCCCAGGCCCAGGCGGTAGGCGGGCTTGGCCAGGTCCACCATGGCGGTAGGCTGGACGGGGCTCCACCATTCCTTGAACCAGGCCACCGGCTCGCGCCAGCCCCACTGGAAGAAGGAGTACCACTTCATCGGCTCGACCCGGCCCCGCACCGCCAGCACCGAGACGTAGACGTTCGGCCCCCACTCGGCCTTGACCGGCAGCTCGACCACCGGCTTGAAGCGGGACAGGGGCTGGACCCGGGTTTCGAGGATGCCGCCGGCTTCGACGGCGATGAGGGCGGTGGCTTCCCGGAAGGGGGTGCGGACTTGGAAGCGGGCGGTCTCCCCCGCCTTGTAGGCGCGCTTCTCGGGGATGACATCGATGCGGTCCTGGTTGCCGGCGGTGAACCACAGGTCGCCGCCGCCGGACACCCAGTAGCTGCGACTGGCCCGGGCGACGTTGCCCCGGCTGTCCTTGGTTTCGGCGAGCAGGTACACCGAGCCCGGCTCCGACGTCCGGGGCTCGCACAGGAAAAGGCCGCGGCTGTCGGTACGGCCGCTGCACACCTCCCCCAGGTCCACGAATTCGTGGTGGTGCTCGTAGGCGTAGAAGCCGCCGACGATGCGCCGCCGATGGCTGTAGTCGATGCGGCGCTTGGCCAGCACCCGCACCTCCTGGCCGGCCTGGGGCGTGCCGGCGGTGTCGAGGGCCACCACCTCCACCCGGTTGCCGGCGCCCTTGCCGGACGCCCAGTCGGCGACGTTGATGCCGAGGACGACCGCCGCCGGCCACAGCTCGACGCTGCCGTGGATGGTCTGGATTTCGCCGTTGGGATCGGTGAAGGTCATTTCCGCATAGAGCTCGCCGGGCCCCTTGGGCCTGGCGGCGAGCGGCACTTCCAGCTTGGCGGCGCCGGCCTGGTCGAGGGTGACCGCCTGCTTGTCCAGCACCAGGTGCTCGTCCACCCGGCCGGTATCGACGCCGAAGGCATCCAGGGCCTCGTGGTCCAGATTGACGCCGAAATTGAAGCGGCCGTAATTGGGATAACTGGGCCAGCGCGGCCGCAGGGTGGCCGAGACTTCCACCGCCGCTCCCTTGGCGGCGCCGCCGTTGAGGAAGGACAGGCCGAGGGCCAGGGGCACCCGGCCGGGAGCCACCTGCTTCGCCGGCACGCCCTGGACGCTGCCGGTGAACACCGGCAGGCGGAAGTCCGCCACCCGGAATTCGCCGGCCGTCACCATGCCCCGCCGGCCGCCGGAGAGCACCACCTCGTAGGTGCCGCGCTTGGCGGAGTCGGGGATTTTCCATTGGCTGACGGCGCTGCCCCGGCCATCCCAGGCCAGGGGCTGGGAGAACTCGGCGCCGGTGCCGGCGTGGCGGACGGTGAGCTTGGTGGGCAGGGCGGCGGCGTCCGGGAAAGCGAATCCCCGGCTGTCCCGCTGGCGGGCGATGTGCTTCATGGACACGGTCTGGCCGGCCCGGAACAGGGTGCGGTCGAAGACGGTGTGGATCTTGAAGTCGCTGCGCTCGCCCCAGGTCTCGATGCCGAAACGCCAGGGCTCGATGCCCTGGTTCCAGTCGGAGCGCACGAAGCTGTAGTCCTCCCCCAGGCGGGCGCTGGCGAAGACGAAGCCCTCGCCGCTGCAGCGGGAAACGCTCAGGGCCTGGTCGATGGCGGCCCGGCCCTGGGCGTCGGTGTGGCCCCGCCACTGCTCCCGGCCGTCGCAGCCGGACACCCGCACCTCGGCGCCGGCCACCGGCTTGCCGCTGTCCAGGGCGGTAACCCAGACCAGGGCGTTGTCCCGGCCGCGCTTCAGGTGCACCGCCAGGTTGGTGACCAGGACCGCGGTGCGCACGTACATGGGCTTGGGGGTGGCGAGGAGGGCCGCCCCCAGGAGCCGGCTTTCGATCTCGACGATGTGGTAGCCCGGCTTGCCGAGGGGGATGCCCACCACCTCGAACTCGGCCGCGCCGCCGGGCTTGGGCAGCTCCCGGCGGGACACTCCAGGGCGCTGGGCGAGGAAGGACAGTTCCCGGGCGTAGTAGGGATCCTGGTAATTCTCCTCCCGGCCGTCCCGGCGCAGCTTCACCGTCCGGGTCTGGCTCTCGAACTTCTCCAGGGCCGCCATGGCGGCGATCACCTCGCCGTCCTCGGCGAGATGCTGGCTGGCGGTGGCGAACCGGGCCTCGATGTTGCGCAGGGTGACGGGCAGGATGCCACCCTCCTTCAGCTCGACGATGCCGAAATCCCCCGGGAACTTGGCCAGGGGCGGCAGGCTGCCCATGGTGAATTCGAGGGGGAAGCCGGCGGCGTTGGCGAGGGGCCGGCCGGCGTCGTCCTTCATGTCCCGGGGCAGTTCGAGGCGGAACCGGGCGTTCTGGGGGAAGGGCCCGCGGAAGGCCACTTCCCGGGTCGTCTTCTGGCGCTCGCTGCCGCCGCCGACGGGAGCGATCCAGGTGCCCCCGGCCGCCTTGGCGATGGCCACCCCCTCCCGTACCGCCGGGGCCTCCCCCTTGCGTTCGCCCTTGGCGTCGGCGGACACCAGCTTCACTTGGCCGGCCCAGGCGGCGTCGATGTCAGCGGAGAACTGGACGGTGACGGCGGCCAGGGGCGAGCACGGGGCGCCGGCCCGCTCCCGTTCGCAGGACAGGGTGGCCCGGAAGGGCTGGCGCACCGTGTAGACGAAGCTTTCCTCCTTCTCCGAGCGGGTGCCGTTGTCGGCCTCCACCCCCTGCCCCCAGACCAGGCGCATCCTGGCTCCCGGCGGCAGGCGCTCGGCGCAGCCAAGGACCAGGGGCGCCGGGCCGAAGCCGCCGTGGACGTGGGCCAGGATTTCCCGGCGCTGGGCCTCGGGTACGAAACGGACGGGAATGCGGTTCCCCACGCCGTCGGCCTCGCACCAGACGTTCCCCTCCACCGAGGCGGCCTTGAGGGGGCCGCCGCCGTTGATGACGAAAGCCTGCTCCTCGTCCACCTGCGCCCCCGGGCGGGGCAGGATGGAGCGGGGCCAGGGGCCGGCGGCGAAGAAGTCGAAGCGACTCCTGCCCCCCACCGCCTCGCCATTGACGGCGGCAAGGCCGGGGCGCAGGACGAACTGGCAGCGTTCCCCCGCCTGCAGGGGCCGCTCCAGCTGCCAGGCCCAGGTGCGGGCATCCGCCCAGTGCCCGCTCCCCCGGGCCTGGCCGCAGTCGACGGTGAAGGGCGCCGGGGCGCTGGCATCCCCCAGTTTCACCATGTCGGCGGTGAACTGGGCGGTGGCCCGGGTCTGCTGGTCGATGCGCCCCTGGGGGACGAACTGCCGGACCTCGGCAGCCAGGGCGGCGCCTGCGGCGAAGACGGCGAGGAAGGCGGCGGCGAGGGAAACCGGTCGATTCATGGCGGCAGGGCTCCGGCGTACAGGTCGGGAAGATCGAGGCGGGACGGCGGTCCCGGCGCCGCGCCATGGTATGCCATCGGGGTTGCCGCAACAACGCCGGCGCCTTCCGACGCCGATACCGATGGGCTACACTGGCCGTCCCAAGAACAAGAGCTCACCGCAGCCCGCCGGCCCCCGGGCCCGGACGGCGCTGCCGACGGGGGAACAGGATGAACCAGGACATCAACGGCCTGCTCCAGGCCAATGGCGAGGAGCCCCAGGGCCCGGCCGCCGGGCGGAAACTCCCCTGGCCGCCGCTGGCCTGGGCTGCGGGATTGACCCTCCTCCTCCTCTGCGGCCCCCTGCTGCCGGCCCCCAAGCTCTTCCCCACGCCAGCCGACTACCTGCCCATCCATACCATCCTGGAATTCGTCGCCATGGCCGTTTCCGCCATGGTCTTCGCCCTGGGCTGGAACCTGCGCCGCCAGGAGGGCAACAACCGGGCGGTGCTGCTGGCCGTGGTCTGCCTCGCCTTCGTCGCGGTGGACATGGTCCACACCCTGTCCTACCTGGGGATGCCGGATTTCGTCACCCCCGCGGGACCGGAAAAGGCCATCAACTTCTGGCTGGCCGGCCGCCTCATGGTGGCCCTGGCCCTCCTCGCCGTCGCCGTCATGCCCCTGCGGCGCTGGTCTCGGCCGGCCTGCCACCTGGCCCTCGGCAGCGCCGTGGCGGTGGCCGGGCTGGTGTGGTGGGTGGGCCTCTACCACCCGGAGGCGCTGCCCCGCACCTTCGTTCCCGGCCAGGGCCTGACCCGCTTCAAGATCATGACCGAACTGGCGGAAACGGGCATCTTCGCCCTGGCCGTCGTCCTCATGGTGCGGCGGGCCCGGCGGGAAGGACAGGACAGCCTGCACTGGCTGGCCGCGGCTTCCTGGATTCTCGGCCTGGCCGGACTCTTCTTCAGCCTCTACCGGGAAGTCACCGACATCTACAACCTCCTCGGCCACATCTACGTGGCCGTGGCCTACGTCATGGTCTACCGGGCCGTCTTCGTGGCCGGCATCGCCGCCCCCTACCAGACCCTGGCCGGGCAGCAGGTCCTGCTGCGTTCCCTGATCGCTTCCCTGCGGGAGAGCGAGTCGTCCCTCCAGGCCTACCGGGACCACCTGGAGGAGCTGGTGGCCGACCGCACCCGGGAACTGGAGGAGGCCCGGGCCGAAGCCGAGCGGCTGTCCCGGGTCAAGGGCGATTTCCTGGCCAACATGAGCCACGAGATCCGCACTCCCCTCAACGGCATCCTCGGCCTGGCCCAGCTCGGCAGCCGCCAGCACGCCGACGCCAAGGTCAAGCAGAGCTTCCGGCGCATCCTGGACTCCGGGGAAATGCTGCTGGACATCGTCAACGACATCCTGGACTTCTCCAAGATCGAGGCCGACAAGCTCTGCCTCGAGCGGGGCACCGTGGACCTAGGCAAGGTCATCGACCAGACGGTGGACCTGCTCGCCATCCGGGCCTGGGGCAAGGGGCTGGATTTCCGCGTGGCTGAGGCGGCCGACCTGCCGGCCACCTGCTGTGGCGACGCCCTGCGCCTCTCCCAGGTGCTCATCAACCTCCTCGCCAATGCCATCAAGTTCACCGAGCGGGGCGGGGTCACCCTGGAAGCCTGCCTGGAAGGCGATACCCTGGTCCTGGCCGTGGCCGACACCGGCATCGGCATCGCCCCCGAACACCTCTCCCGTCTCTTCGCCCCCTTCGAGCAGGCCGACGGCTCCACCACCCGCCGCTTCGGCGGCACCGGCCTGGGCCTCAGCATCAGCAAGCGCCTGGTGGATCTCATGGGCGGCGAAATCCGGGTCGAGAGCGAGGCGGGCAAGGGCAGCCGCTTCGAAGTCCGCCTGCCCCTGGGCGAGGCCGGCCCCGCGGCGGCGGCGCCCGGCGGGCGGGTGGTGCTGTGCCGCCTCGATCCCCGGGAGGCCGGCGAATTGACGGACGCCCTGGCCGCCCGGGGCGTGGCGGTAGCGGAAGCGGTGGGCGACGCCCCCTTCCCGGCCGATGCCGCCCTGCTGGTGACTGCGGCGGAAGCCCTCGCCGACGAGCCCTACCGCCAGCGGCTGCGGGCCTTCCTCGAAGCCGGCGGGCGGGTGGCGGTGGTGCCCCCCAATGGCCAGGCCGAAGGCTCGCCGACCCTGGAGGGAGCCTGCCCCCTGCCCCGCCCCCTGCGGCCGCGCCGGCTGCAGGCCCTGCTGGCCGGCCCCCGGGATGCCGAAGCCCCCGCCTGCAGCGCTCCCCGCCTGAGCGGCCTGGCCATCCTGGCGGCGGAGGACAACCCGGTGAACCGGGCGGTCCTGGAGGACATCATGCACCTGGAGGGCGCCCGCCTGGTCTGCCTGGAGGACGGCGCCCAGGCCCTGGAGCGGCTGCGCCGGGACGGGCCGGCGGCCTACGACCTGGTCATCACCGACATCCAGATGCCCGGCATGGACGGCTACGAGCTGGCCCGCCGCCTGGCGGAGATGGCGCCCGGCCTGCCGGTGGTCGGGCTCACCGCCCACGCCCAGGCGGAGGCCCGGGAGCAGTGCCTGGCGGCCGGGATGGTGGAGCGGGTGGTCAAGCCCCTGGATATCGACCGGCTGGTGGCGGTGGTGCGCCAGTACAGCCGGCGGCCGGCGGCCCGGCCAACCGCCGTGCCAGCCCAGGTCCCGGCGCCGGCGGCGCAACGCCCGCGGCCCCAGCCCGGCTGCATCGACTGGGCGGCGCTCCATGTCCGCTACCAGGGCCGTGCCAGCTTCATCGAGCGCATCCTGGCGGTGGCCCTCCGCCACAACGGCGAGATCCCCTCGTCCCTGCGGGCCGCCGTCCGGGAGGGGAATCTCCAGGAGGTGGCCTTCCTGGCCCACGGCCTCAAGTCCACCGCCGGCAACCTGGCCGCCCACCAGCTCCAGGAGCTGGCCACCCGGGCCGAGCAGGCCGCCCGCACGGCGGCGGCGGAGGCGGCGGACCTGGCCATCCAGCTGGCCGTCGCCCTGGACGGGATGCTGGCCGAGATCTCGGCCTACGGCACGCCGGGGGAAGCGCCGGAGTGAGGCTCAGGTGGGCAGGGTGGACGGGGCAGTCTGCTCGCCGTCCTTGTCCAGCAGGCGGCCGCGCCGGCGCATGATGGCGGCGTCGAGGAGCATGCGGCCGGCCCAGCGGTAGACGTTGAATTCGCTCACCAGGCCCCGCATCAGGCGCATGCGGTCGCGCTGTTCATCGACCGGCATGGTGAGGGCGAGGTCGAGGGCGGCGGCGCACTGGTCGATGTCGTAGGGATTGACGATGAGGGCCTCGGGCAATTCCCGGGCGGCGCCGGTGAACTGGCTGAGGATGAGCACCCCCTGCTCGTCGTCCCGGGCGGCGATGAATTCCTTGGCCACCAGGTTCATGCCGTCGTGGAGGCTGCTGACGAAGCAGAATTCGGCGGCCCGGTAGTACTTGTAGACGTCCTCCGGCTCGTGGTGCTCGATCTTGAGGATGACAGGGGGAACGCCGCCGCCGAAGCGCTCGTTGATGCGTGCCGCCAGGTCCCGCACCGCCGCCTCGTGGTTCTGGTATTCGCCGATGCTGGAGCGGCTGGGGGCCGCCACCTGGATGAAGCTGAAGCGGCCGATCCACTCGGGCTTGAGTTCCAGCAGGCGCTCCACCGCCCGCAGGCGCTCCAGGATGCCCTTGGTGTAGTCCAGGCGGTCCACCCCGAAGCCGATGACGGTCTCCGGGGGCAGCCCTTCCCGCTGCCGGATCTCCTCCCGGCACCGGGGCACCGGCACCGCCACCATGGCCCGGTCCGGGGGCCAGGCGATGGAGATGGGATAGCGGCGCACCGCCGTGGCCTTGCCCCCCAGGGTGACGGTGAAGGACTCCCGGTCCACCCGGGCCTCCAGGAAGCGGTCCACGGTGTCCACGAAATTGTTGCAGTGGAACTGGGTGTGGAAGCCCAGGATGCTGCTGCCCAGCATGCCGGTGAGGATTTCCTCCCGCCACGGGCAGATGGCGAAGTCCTCCGGGTTGGGCCAGGGGATGTGCCAGAAGGTGATGATGGTGGCGTCCGGCAGGGCTTCCCGGATCATCCGCGGCAGGAGGGCGAAGTGGTAGTCCTGGACCAGGACGATGGGGTCCTTGGTGGTGGCCTCCGCCACCACCGCGTCGGCGAAGCGGCGGTTCACCTCCTGGTAGAGGTTCCAGTCGCTGGAGCGGAAGATGGGCCGGACGTGGGCGATGTGGCAGAGGGGCCACAGGCCCTCGTTGGCGAAGCCGTAGTAGTAGCCCTCCTCCTCCTCCTTGGTCAGCCAGATGCGGCGGATTTCGTAGGCGGGCTTGTCCGGCGGCACGGGGACGTGGTCCCGGGCATCCACCACCTCCCGGTCGGCGGAGCCGCTGCCCTGGGCCACCCAGGTGCCGGAGCAGGCCCGCATGATGGGCTCGAGGGCGGTGACCAGGCCGCTGGCCGGGCGCTGGACCTCGATCTTGTCGCCCCGGCGCTGGTGGATGTAGGGCTCCCGGTTGGAGACGACGATGATGTTTTCTCCGCGGAGCTCGCTGTGCAGGATGGCCCGCAGGGTATCCGGGGTCCAGGTCAGCTGGCTTTCGTCCCGGGCCCGGTATTCCGACTGGAGGTCGCGGATGAGGCGCTGCAGGTCCCGGGCGATGGGCCGGAATTCGGGTACCACGTTGCTGGTCGGCATGGGATTGTGGCGGGAACGCCCCACCCCCTGGAGCAGGCTGCGCATGCCCTGGACCCAGCCGCGCCAGGCAAGTTGGGCCACCACCACGGTGATGAGGGACACCGCCAGGGTGAGGCCGATGAAGAAATAGAAGATGTAGCGCCGGGTTTCCTCGCTGCGGCGGGCGAAGAAGCTCATGTCATGGACCATGACCAGCCGGCCCTGGGGCGCGTCAGCGGCGGCCACGGGCCGGACGCTGACATGGAGGGGACCGCTGCCGGTGTTGAGCATGTGGCCGTTCTCCCCCTCCCAGCGGTCGAGCTCGTCGCAACGGATCTCGGCCGGGAAATAGCGGGATGCCACCGCCTTGCCGGTGGACGAAGGGCAGTAGCCGACGGCGAACAGGCGCTCGTCCCGGGAGATGCGGTTGAGAAAGTCGTTGATGCGGGCGGAGGAGCGGGTCGCCAGCTCCTCCTCCAGGGGCACCTGCAGGGTGGTGGCGATCAGGGTGGAGCGGATGTCCAGGTCCCGCACGAACCAGCGCATGGTGAGGCTATCCACCAGGGGCAGCACGGAATAGGCAAAGATCGCCAGGACGACAAGAAGGGGAAGGACGAAACGCAGGGCAAGAGGCATTGCGCTGTGCCTTTCTTCTTTTCCACCCTGGAGTGCCGATTCGAGACGGGCAGTGATGTCGGGTAGGGGCAATGTGATGGGGACAGCATCCCGGCCGATGGCCGCATATGCCCTATGGCGGCCGAACCCTGCTTTAGTTCCCCCGCCCGGCGGGGTGGGAGCGCTTTATGCTTCGAGCCGGAGAATGGACGGCAGGAAGACCTCGGTGACCAGGACGGTCTGGCCGCCGAGGCGGTGGGTCGAGCGCCGGGCCCAGAGGATGCCGGCGTCGCCGGGTTCGGCGGCGGTGACGGCCCGCAGGAAAAGGGGGTGGCGCCGGTCGAGGCGCCGGTACTCGATAGCTCCCCGGGAGAAGCCGGGATGGGCGAACAGCAGGGACCCCAGGGAGCGGCTGCCCAGGCCGGCCAACCAGCGCGCCAGGCGGCCCCGGGGGACGAGGGGCAGCACCGTGTGGGCGTAGATGACCGGCACCCCGTCGCATTCCAGGAGCACCTCCCGGACCCAGGCCCTCTGCCCCCGGCGCAGGCGGAACAGCCGGCTCTCGTCGGGCATGGGCCGGCCCTGGCCGCGGTCGAGGAGCCGGATGCGGAAGGACTCGCTGGCCCCCTCGCAGCGGGCCGTGAGGGAACCCGGCTCGGTCAGCCAGGAAGCGAGGACAGGGTCCTGGGGAGCGGGGAAGAGGCGGGACCGCCAGCGCGGGAGAGCCATTACTGGGGAGCCGGCACCTTGTCCAGGCCGGCGAGCCTGGCTCCCGGCTTGATGCCCTTGCCGGCGAACCAGCCCTTGTTCATTTCGAGGGCGAAGCGGGCCGGCTTGGCGGCGCAGTGGCTCTCCAGGGTTTCCGGCTGCATGTCCTCGATATTGATGATGCGCCCCTCGTCATCGAGGAAGGCCACCGACAGGGGCAGCAGGGTGTTCTTCATCCACATGCAGTGGCGGGCGGCTTCGGGAAAGACGAAGAGCATGCCCTGCTGGGGCGCCATGGCCCGGCGCCCCATGAGGCCCTGCATGCGGTTCTTGAGATCGGCGGCGACCTCGGCCTCGATGCGGTAGAAGCCGAGGGTGAAATCCATCCGGGGCATTTCAGCCTGGGCCGACCAGGCGAGGCCGGCCAGGGCGAGACACAGGTGCTTCTTCATCTTCCGATCAGCGGCGGGCCAGCCGGGCCTTCCGGTGCTTGCCCTTGACGACCTTGGCGTGGCGCTTGCCGCCGGCCTTCTTGATGTGGGTCTTCTTGCCATGGGTGCGCTTGGCCTGGATCTGCTTGGTGCGGGGATGGGTGGCCTTGCGCACTTTCGGCACCGGCTTGTCGCTGGCGACGACGGGGGCGGACGGATCCTCCGCCGCCCGGGGGGTGGCGGTCTGGGCGAAGGTGGCGGTCGAGGCGAAGGCCAGGGTGGCCAGCAGGGTCAGGAATTTCTTCATCAGGATCTCTCCTTGGCTTGGTAAGGGGTAAGGCTGTCGTAGCCGCCATCGAAGGCGCGCCACTCGCCGGGCGCGAGGCCCTCCAGGGTCATCCGGCCAACGGCCGCCCGGATCAGCCGGAGCGTAGGATACCCGATGGCGGCTGTCATACGCCTGACCTGGCGGTTCTTGCCTTCCGAGATGCGGATCTCCAGCCAGGCGGTGGGCACCGACTTGCGGAAGCGGATGGGCGGGTCCCGGGGCCACAGGCCGGCCGGCTCGTCGATGCGCCGGGCCTTGGCCGGGCGGGCGCTGAAGTCCGACAGGCGGATGCCCCGGCGCAGGGGTTCCAGGTCGGCGTCGGCCGGATCGCCCTCCACCTGGACCCAGTAGGTCTTCTCCAGCTTGTAGCGGGGGTCGGCGATCCTGGCCTGCAGCCGCCCGTCGTCGGTGAGGAGCAGCAGGCCCTCGCTGTCGGCATCCAGGCGGCCGGCCACGTAGACGTCCTTGACCGGGATGAATTCGTCCAGGGCCCGCCAGCGCCCCTCGGGGGTGAACTGGCTGAGGACCCCGTAGGGCTTGTTGAAGACGACGATCTTGGACAAGGGTCAGTGGCTGGTTCCTTCGGAGCGCGTGATTTTATTCCAGACGTTGTACTTGCCCACCGGTTTCTTCATGGGCAGGCGCTTCACTTCCTTCAGGGTGTCGGCGTCGTAGACGATGAGGGCGCCGTCCATTTCCCACAGGCTGGCGAGGACGTAGCGCCCGTCCTTGGTGAATTCCACATGGGCGAAGGTCTTGCCGGGCTCGGGCTTCAGCTCGGCGACGATCTCCAGGCTCTCCTTGTCGATCACCTGCATGGTGTCCTTGAATTCCCGGCTCATCATGGAGTCGGTCCAGGCATAGCGGCTCTTCTCGTGGCTGCGCATGAAAAAGCCCGGGCCCCGGGTCCGGATCTGCTTCACCGGCTGCCAGGTCTCCATGTCGATGATGCTGACCACCCCCTGGTTGAGGTTGGGGGTCGCCATGACCGTTTTCCCCCGCCATTTCCAGGTGATGCCGGAGCCCAGGTGGGGCATGCCCGGGAGCTGCAGGTCGGCGATCCTCTTGCGGGCGTCCAGGTTGATGACCTGGCCCTTGCCGCCCTCCCGGGAGGCCCCCATCACCTCGTCGTAGCCCTGGGTGAAGAAGAAGTCGTCCAGGTAGTCGTCGAGGGCGGTGCGCTGGGGATTGAGGAAGCCGGGAACGAAGGCGCCCTCCCGGTACTTGAAGTCGTGGATGATGCCGACGGGCACTTCCGGCGCCTTGGGATCATAGGACACCTCCCACACTTCCTTCACGTCCTTGAGGGCCGCCACGAAACTCTTGCGGGGCCCGGCGTCATAGACCGCCGACACCCGGGAGCTGGTGGCGCCGCTCCTGTCGGCCACCGGCAGGATCTTGGCCGGATTGAGGTCGGCGTCCAGGATGACCAGGCTGTGGGGCAGGTAGTTGGCCACCGCCACCCACTTGCCGTCGGAGGACACCGCCGCGTTGCGGGTATTGATGCCGGCCCGCAC
>DATFAA010000009.1:0-9803 GCA_035255045.1 Rhodocyclaceae bacterium
GCATGCCGCAGCGCCCGGCGCCGGACTCGAAGGCCGGCCCGCCGGCGGCGGCCGTGACCCAGAGGGCGGTGCCGGTCCACAGGGCGATTTCAGAATTGGTGCCGAAATCCACCAGCAGGGCAGGGGCCGCGCCCTGGCCCACGTGGCTGGCGACCAGCCCGGCCAGGAGGTCGGAGCCGACGAAGCCGGCCAGGGGCGGCACCGCCTCGATCTCGGCGGCCGGGGCGATGCCCCAGGCGGCGGCCCACTGGCCGCTGTCCAGGGGGGTGCAGTCCAGGGGCTCGGTCCACTGCCGGGGCTGGAGCAGGAGCTGGTGGTTGTGGTTCGCCAGGAGGGCCAGCATGGCGGTGTTGCCGACGATGACGACGCGCCCGACCCGCCCGAGGTCGATGCCGTCCCGGCTGGCCGCGTCGGCCAGGGCGGCGCCGATGGCGGCGCGGGCGGCGGCCGCCAGTTCCCGGGCGACGGCGGGGTCCTGGGCAGCCACCAGGCGGGTCATGACGTCGGACCCGTAGCGCCCCTGGGGATTGCGGCCGAAGCGCAGGGTCAGGGGCCGGCCGCTGGCCAGGTCGCAGACCGCCAGGTTGAGGTGGCTGGTACCCAGGTCCACGGCCACACCGAGGGGATGGGCGATGTCCGGCGGCCGGGGGCGGTCGGCCGGCCATTGCAGGGACTCGGGGGCGATGAGGCCGGCGGGGGGCCGGCGCCAGTCGGAGGGGGCGGCCCGGTTGATGACCTCCACCGTCAGGTCGGCGGCGGGCCGGCACTGGCAGGCCAGGCGCACCCGGTCGGCCAGCAGGGGGCCGAGCTGGACCCGTTCCGGCTCGGTGACCGGCCCGGCCTCGCCGGCCAGGAGCCGCACCCGGCACAGGCCGCAGGCCCCGAGGCCGAGGCAGGCGCTGCGCACCCGGTAGTCGGTGCTTTCCAGGATTTCCCGCAGGGAGGGCCCGGCCTCGAAGGCCAGGCGGTGCGGCTTGCCATCGACCAGGACGGTGAGGCAGGGCATGGCGCTCACCCTTTCCGGGCGGCCTCCGCCAGGGCGGCGAGATTGGCGGCGTCGGCCTCCGGCGGGATTTCGCAGCCGGAGGAGAGGATGAAGCCGCCGCCGGTGGCGAAGGCGGCCGTCAGTTCCCGGGCCTGGGCGGCGATGACGGCGGGCGCCGGGTCCAGGCAGTCCAGGGACTTGAGATTGCCGACCAGGCAGGTATGGGGCAACAGGCGCCGGGCCTCGGCCGGCGCCACGTAGTAGTCGAAGGTGGCGATGTCGGCCCCCATGTCGGCGTAGTGGGGCAGGATGTCAGCGGTGGGCCCGGCGATGTTGAGCCAGGTGGCCGTCGCCCCGGCCTCGTGTAGGGCCGCCAGGAGGCGGGCCAGGCGGGGCTGCAGGCGGGAACGGAAGAAGTCGGCCGGCACCACGGCCGGCGAGGCCGCCGGGTCGAAGACCATCACCAGGTGGGCGCCGGCGGCGAGCTGGGCGCGGCCGTAGCGGATGGCCACCTCCATCGCCAGGTCGAGGGCGGCGGCGTGGCGCCCGGGGTCGTCCATGGCCAGGTAGAGGGCGGCTTCGATGCCGTAGAGCTGGGCCGCCAGGGTCATGGGGCCGGCCACGGCGCCAATGACCAGGGCCGTATCGCCGACGCCGCGCCGCAGTTCGCCCAGGGCCCGCAGGACCTCCGGCATGCGGCCGGCCCGGCGCGGGTCCGGGATGGTCAGGATGCCGGGGTCGTCGGCCGGGGCGAGGGCGTATTCCGCCACCTCCGGGTAGCGGTTGCCGAAGTATTCCAGGCGGGAGCCGAGGGCTTCGGTCTCCACCCCCAGGTCCAGGAAGGCGAACACCCCGTCGGTGCCGTAGGTCCGGCGCTCCAGGAGCTGGGCGGCGGCCAGGCGGGAACCGTCCCGCAGGTAGTCCCCCAGGGGGATGCCGGCGGTGACGGCGGCATGGCCGAAGAGCTGGGGCAGGAAGGGGGTGCGGTCGGTGGGCTGGAAGCGGACGGCCGCCAGGATGCGTTCGAGGCTGTTCATGGCCGGACCTCGGTGGTGGCCAGGCGCTCCAGGTAGCGGGCGCCGTCGAAGGCGTTCTCGGCCACGTAGTCGACGTTGAGGGCGGCGGGGGCGAGCTGCTTGAGGGCGGCGCCGCCGGCCACCACCGGCACTTGGCCGAGCCCCCGGGCCTTGAGGGCCTCCTTGACCCGGCGCACTTCGGCCACCACCGGGCTGATGAGGCCGCTCACCAGGACGGCGCTGGCCCCTTCCCGCTCCGCCGCCGCCGCCAGGGTGTCCACCGGGCAGTCCCGGCCCAGGTCCACCACCCGGAAGCCCTTGCCGGCCAGCACGTTGCGGACGATGTTCTTGCCCAGGTCGTGGACGTCCCCTTCCAGGGTGGCGATGACGAAGGTGGCCCGCCCCTGGGCCGGGGCCATGCCCTCGGGGTAGAGGGCATGCACCACCGCCGCCACGGCCCGGCCCACCAGCATGATTTCCAGGAGATTGAAGCTTTCGACGGTGCACTTGTCGTCGAGCCGGCCCATGGCGGCCTCCAGGCCTTCGGTGACGATGCGTTCCCGGAGGATGCCGGCGGCCAGTAGGCGTTCCGCCTCGGCCAGGGCGGCGTGGTGGTCCCCCGCCAGGAGGAACTGGACCAGGGGCTCGAAATCGACGGTGGAATCCGGCGCGCCAGCCATGACGGGACGTCCGTGGGAGGAGATGTTTCCACTATATTCCGGCCGCGCGGGGTGGTGCAAGGGCGGACACGGATCGATGCCGACGGGTAGGGGTGAACACGTAGGTATCTACTCGTATTTGCCCGGCCGGGAGCGGGGCGTAACGTTGCTACCGGCCGGAAAGCCGCGTCGGTATTGGGGTTCCGAGGAGCGGGCGGTTCCGGGCACGATCAACCGCAGGGAGGTTCGACAATGACAATTACCCGCAGGGGATTCATCAAGGGGGCAGGGGCCCTGGGCAGCGTGGCCGGCATGGGGATCAGCCTCGATCTCGTCGCCATGGCGGCCCAGGCCGCCCAGAACGGCAAGGCGCCCCGGGCGGCGGCGCCGCTGGAGGTGCGCAAGGTCAAGTCGGGGTGCGGCATCTGCCCCAATTTCTGCGGCATCGAGGGAACCGTGGTGGGGGGCATCGTCCGCACCCTCTACCCGGACCCGGCCCGGGCCGAGTTCTACAACCACGGCATGTGCCCGAAGGGGGTGTCGGGGATGTTCAACACCTACGATCCCTACCGCCTCAAGAAGCCCCTCAAGCGCACCAACCCGAAGAAGGGCGCCGGGGAGGACCCGCGCTGGGTGGAGATCAGCTGGGACGAGGCCTTCGACACGGTGGCCGCCCGCCTCGCCAAGATCCGGGCGCAAGACCCGCGTAAGCTCATCTGGCAGCACGGCCAGGGCAAGTACCTGGTGGGCGAGAACTACTGCGCCGCGTGGACCAAGGCCTTCGGCACCCCCAACATGGTCCATCGCACCACCGCCTGCGAGGCGGCCCGCCACGTCGCCGACGAGCTGACCTGGGCGGGGGGCGGTATCCTGCCCGACCTCAAGCATTCCAAGTTTCTCCTCAACTTCGGCGCCAACTACTACGAGGGCGAGCAGGCCTCCCGCTGGCTCGACTGGCAGACCGCCCAGGGCATCGCCGCCAACGGCCTCAAGACCGTGGTGGTGGAGCCGCGGCTGTCCGGCGTCGCCGGCAAGGCCGACGAGTGGGTGCCGGTGCGCCCTGGCAAGGACGTGGTGATGATCCTGGCCATGGCCAAGGTGCTGATCGACGCCGGCACCATCGACGAGCCCTTCCTGACCGAATACACCAACGCCACCAGCCTGGTGGACGAGGCGGGCGTCGTGCTCAAGGACAAGGACGGCAAGACCCCCCTGGTCTGGGACACGGTCTCCGGCAGCGCCCGGCCCTACGCGGCCGGGGTCAAGCCGGCCCTGAAGGGCAGCTACACGGTGGACGGCAAGGCCGTGCGCACCGCCTTCCAGGTCCTGGCCGACGGAGTCCGGGACATCACCCCGGAATACGCCCAGGAAATCGCCGACGTGCCGGCCGAGACCATCGTCCGCCTGGCCCGCACCTTCGCCAAGGAGGCCCGCATCGGCGAGACCATCGAGATCGAGGGCCAGAAGCTGCGCTACCGGCCGGCCGTGCTGTACACCTTCCGCGGCCTGTCGGCCAAGGAGCACGGGGTGCAGGGGTGGCGTACCGGCCTCATCCTCAACATGCTGGTGGGCAACATCGACGCCGTCGGCGGTCTCATGCTGGACGGCGCCTATGGCCGGGCCCAGTACTTCGACGTCAGCAAGTGCGAATACCCGCCCAGCCGGGCCGACCTCGCCCAGAGCGTCTTCTTCCCCTACGCCAACCACCACATCTGCCAGACCCCCAACCTGGTGGTCCAGGATCCCAAGGCCTACGGGCTGCCCTACGAGCCGGAGATGCAGATTTTCTACGGCACCAACCGGCCCATGTCCATCCCCGATTCCTGGCGGCAGTTCGAGGGCATGGCGAAGACCTACAACGTGGTCATCGACATCAACATGACCGAGAGCGCCTGGTACGCCGACATCGTGCTGCCGGACAAGACCTACCTGGAATCCTGGCATTGGGCCCCTACCCGCAGCACCCCGGAGGCCAAGCACCTGGCCATCCGCCAGCCCATGTGCAATCCCTACAGCCTCCAGCACGAGGCCTTCTCCATCATGTGGGAGCTGAGCAAGCGGCTGGGCATGAGGGACAAGTTCGCCGAGGAGTGCAACAAGGCCTGGGGCCTCAAGGAATCCACCTTCAGGCCCGGCCGGGACTACAGCCAGCGGGAGGGGGTCGAGGTCATCTGGGCCGACAAGGCCAAGACCGATTTCGCGGTGGCCCTGGAGCACGGCTTCGTGGGCAAGAAGGCCACCGTCAAGGGCAAGTACCTGGGTGGCGTCGAGGAGAAGTTCAAGGGCCCCGGCAAGGCCAAGATGAAGCTCTATGCCGACCAGCTCATCGACACCTACTACAAGGCCGAGGGCATCGTCCGGAAGAACGGCCTGGCCAATGTGGACCTGGCCCGGCTGCGCGTCGCCTATTCGCCGCTGCCGACCCGGGACCACGCCTTCCCGACCCCCCACCGGGAGGCCAGGGACTACCCCTTCTACGTCATCACCCACAAGCGCATGTACCGCTACCAGACCGGGAACACGCTGAACAACGTCATCCTCAACCAGGCGCTGGGGGAGGACGCCGCCACCAACTACGTCACCATCAACCGGGGCGCCGGCCGCAAGCTCGGCCTCAAGGACGGCGACAAGGTGGTGATCGAGACCCGGGTCGGCAAGGTGAAGGGCACCGCCAAGCTGGTGGAGGGCATCCGCCCCGACACCATCGCCGTCTCCTACCACTACGGGGTGTTCAGCCCCGGCATGGCGCCGGCGGCGCGCAACGGCACCTGGATCAACCAGGTCCTGGAGCACCACCCGGACCTCATTTCCGGGCACAACTCCTTCAACGACACCAAGTGCAAGGTCTACAAGGCGTAAGGGAGAAGACCATGACCAGACTAGCCCGTTTGATCGACATGAAGAAATGCATGGGCTGCCGCGCCTGCATGTCGGCCTGTGCGGTGGAGAACCATTTCACCCCCGACGCCCCCTGGAACGTGATGATCGAGTACGAGGTCGGGACCTATCCCCAGGTCAGGAAGGTGTACAACCCGATGGCCTGCATGCACTGCGAGAAGCCGGCCTGCAAGGCGGCCTGCGACTACATCGGCGTCAAGGCTATCCGCAAGACCGAGCTGGGCAACGTCGTCATCGACTACGACAAGTGCAACGGCTGCGGCTATTGCGCTTCCACCTGCCCCTACGGCGTCCCGCAGCTCAACAAGGAAGTTAAGCCCCTGAGTCCCGGCAAGGGCCCCCTGGGCTCCGAGGCCCTGCCCCTGGCCGCCCGCCACCCCACCCACCGCAAGAAGGTGAGGGCGGTGGAGAAGTGCACCTTCTGCGCCCACAAGCTCGACAAGGCCGTGGCCGACGGCAAGGTGGACCGCATCGGCAAGGACCACGAATACACGCCTACCTGCGACCTGGTGTGCCCGGTGCAGGCCCGCATGGTCGGCGACATCGACGATCCGCAAAGCGACATCTCCAGGCGCATCAAGGAGACCAACGCCGTCCAGCTGCTCAAGAAGTTCGGCACCTCGCCGCAGGTGTTCTACGTTCTCGAAGAGGGGGCCTCGTCATGAAAGAAATCCTCTCCATCGCCCTACTCGGGGCCGCCCTGGCGCTGCCGGCCTGGCCGGCAGCCGCCGCCGACGGCGGCAAGCGCTCCATGGCCGAGAAGGGCTCCTTCCACCGCATCCACAAGCAGAAGGAAAAGCTCGACTGCGAGGACTGCCACGAGGAGCAGCCCCTGCCCGACAACACCCTCAAGCTGCGCCTGCACGAGCCCCTGGCCAAGGATTCCCCGGGGCCGGTGAGCAGCGAGTCCTGCCACGAGTGCCACGGCAAGAAGCAGAAGAAGGCGGTCAACTGGTACGCCCCCAAGCAGCCCCGCCAGCAGCCATGAGCTATCCGGAAGAAGCGAACCAGGCCGGTCAGCGGAGCAAGGGCTACTGGCTGCTGTCCCGGCTCTTCCTGGAGGTGCCGACGGTGGCCAGCCTGGCGGAACTGCAGGGCATCCTGGCCGGGGAGGCGGGAGCGGAGGTTCCCGAGGAGGTGGCCTTCCTGCGGCGGGCGGTGGCGGAAGCCGCCGCCGGGCCCGAGGCGGCGGCGGTGGTCTTCACCCGGCACCTGGTCCTGGGGGACCGGCAGCAGGGGGAGCAGCTGCCCTACGAGGCCCACGTCCGGGAAGGCAAGCTGCCGGGCGAGGCCACCCGGCGCATCGCCGAGCGCATGACGGCCGCCGGCTACGGCAGCGTCGCCCCGGAGGCGCCGTCGCCGGACCACATCGGTTCGGAACTGCGCTTCATGGCGCTGCTCTGCCATGCCGAGCACAAGGCCTGGCTGGAGGGCAAGCAGGGAATGGCGGCGGACTGCCGGCGCAGCCAGCGGCAGGTGCTGACCGAACATCTGCTGCCCTGGGTTCCCCGCTACTGCCAGGGCCTCTTCCAGCGCGCCGCCAACGGCTATGTCCAGGGCATCGCCCAGCTGGCGGCGGCGACGGTGAGCGAGGACCTGGCCGCCCTCGATCTCCAGGCGCCCCGGCTGCGGGGCCGGGCGTAGGGGGCATCAGCCGCCGCTCAGGGCGGCGGCCTTCTCCCTTTCCACCTTGTCGGTGACATCCCGGGCCACCGCCACGGAACCGAGGGCCTGGCCGCCGTCGACCACCAGGGCGAAGCTCATTTCCACGTAGAGCCGGCCGCCGGAGCGGTGCAGGGCGCGGGTCAGGGTGGGGCGGCCCTTGAGGCGGGTGGCGCCGCTCTTCATGGCGGCGTCGAAGCCCCGCCAGTGGGCGGCCCGCAGGTTCTCGGGGATGATGATGTCCAGGCTCTTGCCCAGCGCCTCGCCGGCGCTGTGGCCGAAGAGGGCCTCGGCGGCCCGGTTCCAGCGGGTGATGGCGCCGGTCGGGTCGGCATAGATGACAGCCTCCGCCATCTGGTCCAATATCAAATCCCCGAGGGGGGCGGTCGCCTGGATTTCGCCTTCCATGGATGTCTCCGAAAATATGGCCTGCGGCCAAGGTTAGCAAAGCCCCGGGCAAAGTCCCAGGGGCCGCCGCCCGGCGGGAACGAAGCGAGGAGGGAAGCGCCATGTCGCCCGACAGCACCGAGGACACCCCCAGGGGCGCCGTGCCCCTCCTGGAGCTCTTGGACGTGGGTTTCGCCGTCGCCGGCAAACCCATACTGGAGGGCATCCGGCTCACCGTCGCCGCCGGCGAGATGCACGCCCTCCTGGGCCGCAACGGCGCCGGCAAGAGCACCCTGGCCGAACTGATCATGGGCTGCGCCGGCCACGCCCTCACCGCCGGCGCCATCCGCTTCGCCGGCGAGCCCGTCGAAACCCTGCCGCTCCACGAACGGGCCCGGCGCGGCATCGCCCTGGCCTGGCAGGAGCCGGCCCGCTTCGAGGGCCTGACCGTGGGCGACTACCTGCGCCTCGGCGCCGCCGAGGCGGACCCGGCCGCCTGCCTGCGCCAGGTGGGCCTGGAGCCGGAGGACTACCTGTCCCGCCAGCTGGACCGCACCCTGTCCGGCGGCGAGCGCAAGCGCATCGAACTGGCCGGGGTCCTGGCCCTGCGGCCCCGCCTCGCCATCCTGGACGAACCGACCTCGGGAATCGATTTCCTGTCCCAGGAGGAGATCGCCGGGGTGGTCCGGGCCCTCCGGCGCCAGGGCGCCGTGCTCCTCATCACCCACCAGGAGAGCCTGGCCGCCGATGCCGACCGCGCCTCCCAACTGTGCGGCGGGCGCATCGTCTGCCAGGGGACGCCGGCCGCCGTCATCGCCCACTACAAGACGCGGAACTGCCCCCGCTGCGATGGAGAACGCTGCCATGCCTGACTTCGCCCCCCTCTACGACGCCTTCCGCCAGTTCGGCGGCAACCCGGACCCGCTGCTCGCCCCCGATGCCGCCCACCTCATCGCCTACGGCCACCAGCTCGTCAGCCGGCAGACCGCGCCCGGCGTCAGCATCGACGCCGAGGCCGGCGAGCGGGGCGTCCGGGCCCGGGTGACGGTGGAGGCGGGCCGGATCGTGCCCCAGCCTGTGCACCTGTGCTTCGGGCTCTTCGAGCCCTTCGGCATCCAGGACATCGCCCTCGAGATGGTGATGGGGGAAGGGTCCGAAGCGACCTTCTGGTCCCACTGCCTGTTCACCCTCCCGGAAAAGGCCCGCCACACCATGGACGCCCGCATCGAGCTCAAGCCCGGGGCCCGCCTGACCCAGAACGAAGTCCATTACCACGGCCCCTCCGGCGGCATCGTGGTGGTGCCCAAGGCCCGGGTCCGGGTCGGGGAGGGGGCTCGCTACCGGGCCGATTTCAGCCTCGTCCAGGGCCGGGTGGGGATGCTCGCCATCGACTACGGCATCGAGGTCGCGGCCCGGGGCACCGCCGAGCTGACCAGCAAGGTCTTCGGCCACCGGACCGACGACATCGCCATCGTCGAGCGCATCAGCCTCGACGGCCCGGAAGCCCGGGGCCTCATCAAGACCCGGGTGGCGGTGGAGGACGACGCCCAGGCCCGCATCGTCGGCGCCACCTACGGCAATGCCGCCGGCGCCCGGGGGCATGTGGACTGCCTGGAGATCGTGCGCGGCCGGGCCGTGGCCAGCGCCGTCCCCGAGGTCAAGGTCAGCCATCCCGAGGCCAAGGTCACCCACGAGGCCGCCATCGGCAGCGTGGACCAGCGCCAGCTGGAGGCCCTGATGGCCCGGGGCCTCTCTCCCGAGGAGGCGGTGGACCGCATCATCCTCGGCATGCTGCAGTGACGGCGGGGCCTTGGCCGGGGCCGGCTCCCGGTGCCACAATGGGGGCTGAGGTACGGAGGCAGGCCATGGTTCAACCGGTGCGGAATGAGGTGTATGTGATCGAGCTGTGCAGCGGCGAGCGCCGCCGCTGGCAGTATCTCGGGCCCGACGGCCGGGGCGTGGACTGGTGGAAGGACGTGGAGAGCGGCCAGGAATTCCACGAAGGCAGCCTCATGTACGCCTGGCAGATCGTCGAGGAGGGGGAAGCCCCGGCCTGCCCGTAGGCGGCGGGGGCTTGCCGCCCGGCAGGCTCAGAGGTGGGCGTGCCCGCCGTGGGAGACGCCCTCGGCCTCAGGATCCACCGCCACCCCGTGCACGTAGACCATCTTGCCGCCCAGCCAGCCGGACACCACCAGC
>DATFAA010000010.1:0-25708 GCA_035255045.1 Rhodocyclaceae bacterium
CGCCTTCCAGAAGACCAACCTCAACCTGCGCACCGTCTCCGGCTGGAACATCTACCAGGCCTGGATCGACCACTGGTACGGCGGCACCGGGACCCCGTCCCACAACCTGGCCATGTACCTCGACAACATGGTCGTCGCCAAAAAGTACATCGGCCCCGTGAAGAAGTAAGGGGAAGCCGCAACCAACCATGGGCGGGCCTTCGGGCCCGCCTTTTTTTGCCTAGCCCTCGTAGGCCCGCAGCCGGTCCACGTCGTGGATGACCACCTTGCTGCCCTGGACGGAAATCAGCCCCTGGGCGGAGAGGTCCCGCAGGGTGCGGGAGAAATGCTCATGGGTCAGGTTGAGGCGGGAGGCGATGTTGCCCTTGGTGGTGGGAAGAACCACCACTTCCTCCTGGTGGTGCTCGTCCTCGGGGATTTCCCGCAGCAGGTAGCCGATGATGCGCTGGGTGCCGGTCTTGAAGGAGAGGGATTCCACCTCGACGATGAGCTCGTGCAGCCGCATGGACATGCCGGCCAGCATGGCCAGGCGCAGGGGCGGGTCCCGATCCAGTTCCTCGAAGATGACGGCCTTGGAGAAATACAGGAGGTCGGCGTCGGAAACCGCCTGGGCGGCGACGATGTAGTCCTTGTCCGCGAACATCAGGGCTTCGCCGAAGGTATGCCCCGGCCCCAGGATTTCCACCACCTTTTCGCCCCCCTGGGCGGAAACGAAGAGGAGCTTGATCCGGCCGTTGATGATGAGGTGGAAGCCCTCGCAGGGATCACCCTTGTAGAACAGGAAATCGCCCTTGGCGGCCTGGAGGCGCCGGGCTCCCCGGGCCACCCGGGCAAGCTGTTCCGGCCCCAGGCTGGTGAAGAGGGGGACGGTGGCCAGCAGGGGTTCGATCATCTGGGGGCTGTGCACTTTGAATGATGTCTCCATGAAAAGGCGGGGTTTCTCTTTGGCATCGACAGGTTAGATGCGGGCCCCATACCCTTGTTCCGATTCGCCCGCCCATCGGGTGGGGCATTTACACGGGCTATACTGGACCAATATTCCAACCCGGAGAACGACCGTGAATCACGAGACCCATTGGAGCACGAGATATCGCCAAGCTGGTGAGGATTATTTGTTCGGCAAGGCGCCGGCACGCTTCCTGGAGCACCGGGCCCGCCTCTTCGAGAGCGGCCGCACCGCCCTGTCGGTGGCCGACGGGGAGGGGCGCAACTCGGTCTGGCTGGCCGAGCAGGGGCTCGACGTGACGGCGGTGGAAATCTCCCCGGTGGGGGTCGAGAAGGCCCGCCGGCTGGCAGCGGGGAAGGGCGTCGAAGTGCGCTTCGAACTGGGGGATGTGCTCTCCCCGGAGTGGCCGCCGGCTGCCGACAAGGGGAGCTACGACTGGGTGGTGGGCGTATTCATCCAGTTCGCCGGCCCCCAGGAGCGGCCCCGGTTGTTCCAGGCCATGAAGGAGGCGACGGCCCCCGGTGGCCACATCCTCCTCCTCGGCTACACCCCGAAGCAGCTGGAGTACCGCACCGGCGGGCCTTCGGCCGTGGAGAACCTGTACACCCCCGAACTGCTCCGCTCGGCCTTCGCTGACTGGACCCTGGAGGAACTGGTGGAGTACGAGGACGACATCGCCGAGGGCGCCGGCCACCGGGGCCGCTCGGCCCTCATCGGCCTGGTGGCGCGGAACCCGCGGGTCAGCTGACAGCCGCCCCGGGCATAGGGAAAAATCCCTATGCCCGTCGTCTTTTCTTCCAATTTCCGCCGTATCTCCCCGGGCCTACCATGGGCCCGTCATCAAAACAGGGAGTTCGGCATGAAAGACCAACCGGATCTATCCCGGCGCAAGTTCTTTTCGTTGCTGCCGGCCGTCAGCGCCGGCCTGGCCATACCGGCCACGGCCGCCGCCGGGGAGCAGGGCCCCCACTGGGGCATGCTGGTCGATACCCGCCGCTGCATCGGCTGCCAGGCCTGCACCATGGGCTGCGCCATGGAGAACGCGCTGCCCGAGGGGCAGTTCCGCACCGTCGTCGCCACCTACGCCGTCAGCACGCCGGAAGGCAAGACCGGCCTCGCGGTGGTGCCGCGCCTCTGCAACCACTGCGATGAGCCGCCCTGCATCCCCGTCTGCCCGGTGGGCGCCACCTTCAAGGGCAAGGACGGCGTCGTCCTGGTGGATGGCGATCGCTGCGTCGGCTGCGCCTACTGCGTCCAGGCCTGTCCCTTCGAGGCCCGCTTCATCAACCACCACACCGGCAAGGCTGACAAGTGCACCTTCTGCAGCCACCGCCTCGAAGCCGGCCTGTTGCCCGCCTGCGTCGAGACCTGCGTCGGCGGCGCCCGCATCTTCGGTGACCTCAACAACCCGGAGAGCGACATCAGCCGCCGGCTCAAGGCCGCCGAGGGCAAGACCCGGGTGCTGAAGCCGGAAGCCGGCACCCAGCCGCGGGTCTATTACATCGGCCTCGACGAACAACTGGACGGCCGCGTCGACGGCGTCTCCGCCGCCGACATGATGTGGCGGCCCAACCATCAGGGAGGATGACCATGAACACCACCGTCGAGATCTTCGGCTATGCCCGCGAACCCGGCTGGCTGCCCTCGGCCGTCCAGTACTTCTTCCTGATCGGCGTCTCCATCGGCGCCTTCTTCCTCTCCCTGCCCGGCCTGGTGTGGGGCAGGGCGGAGTGGCGGGGCGTCTCCCGCCGGGCCCTGCTGGCGGCCCTGGTCTGCGGCCTGACGGCGCCGGTGGCGCTCCTGGCCGACCTGCACCAGCCCGGCCGCTTCCTCAATTTCTACCTGCACCCCAACTTCGGATCATGGATGGCCTGGGGCTCCTTCTTCATCCCCATCTACCTCTTCGGCCTGCTGCTCTACGCCTGGCTCTGCCTGCGGCCCCGTCTGGCCGTCCTGGCCGGGGAGGGCGGTCCCCTGGCCCCGATCTACCGCACCCTGGCCTACGGCGGCTACCGCAATGCCGGCGCCATCCGCGCCGCCGCCCTGGTGGCCGGGGTCGGCGCCCTGACCGTGCTGCTCTACACCGGCATGGAGATGATGGTGATCGGCGCCCGCTCCCTGTGGCATACCCCGGTGCTGCCCCTGCTCTATGCCGTCACCGCCGTCACCGGCGGCCTCGGCATGACGGGCCTGTTCGAGGCCGCCAACGGCAGGTCCGCCGCCGCCCCGGTGCTGAACCGCTGGCTGGAGCGCTGCCAGTGGCTGACCCTGGCGCTGCTCGGCGTCTGGCTGGTACTGGGCTTCACCGGCCTCTCCACTGCCGCGGCGGAAGCCCTGGCCGCCATGAACGGCTCCCTCGGCTGGCTGGCCTCCTTCGCCTGGCTCATCGCCAGCATCCTGGCCATCCTGTGGGCGGCCCGCCGTCCCGGCAGCCTGTTGCTGCTGGCCCTGTTCGCCCTGCAACTGGCCTGGACGGTGCGCTGGATCGTCTTCATGGGCGGTCAGGCCCTGGCCAAGATCGGCGCCGCCACCTACGCCTACTCGGTCAGCCTGACCCCGGACAGCCTGCTCGGCATCCTCGGCACCGCCGGCCTCTGTCTCGTCCTTTACATCGTCCTGACCAGCCTCGTCCCCTGGGACGATTCCGCTGAAGCCTGAGGAGTTCCGTCATGAAAATCAGCAAGCGTCGTCAAATCCTCGCCCTGGGCGGCGTCGCCGCCTTCGCCGCCGGCTACTCGGAAACCGCCGGCCGCATGGTGGGCAAGCTCCTCGGCCACGATGCTCCCAAGCACAAGACCGCCGGCGATGCTCCGGCTCCCGAGTTCCGCGTCGACAGCCAGGGCAAGCTGGAGGTGAATCCGGCCCAGCAGGTGAGCTACACCACCTGCCTCGGCTGCACCACCATGTGCGGCGTGCGGGTACGCATCGACCGCCAGTCCGGCAAGGTCCTGCGGGTGGCGGGCAATCCCTACAGCCCCCTGTCCACCGACCCCCACCTGCCCATGAAGGCCAGCGTGCGGGAAAGCTTCATCGCCATCTCCGCCTTGAACGGCAAGGGACTGGAAGGCCGCTCCACCGCCTGCGGCCGGGGCAACGCCGTGGCCCAGCAGATCGATTCCCCCTACCGGGTGCTGACTCCCCTGAAGCGGGTCGGCCCCCGCAACGGCGGCCAGTGGGAGCCCATCCCCTTCGCCCAACTGGTCAAGGAACTGACGGAGGGCGGCAACCTGTTCGGGGAGGGCCATGTGGAAGGCCTCGGCTCCCTGCGCGACCTCAAGACCCCCATCGATCCCGCCAAGCCCGAGCTGGGGCCGCGGGTGAACCAGGTGGCCGTGCTCTCCAGCGTCAATGACGGCCGGGAAAGCTTTGCCCGCCGCTTCTTCCAGAAGTCCTACGGCACCACCAATTTCTTCGGCCACGGCTCCTACTGCGGCGGCGCCTACCGCTCCGGCGCCGGCGCCCTGTTCGGGGACTTGAAGCGCCTGCCCCACGGCAAGCCCGACTTCGCCAATGCCGAGTTCGTGCTCTTCGTCGGCACCGCCCCCGGCCAGGCCGGCAATCCCTTCAAGCGCCAGGGCACCCTGGTCGCCAAGGCCCGCACCCAGGGCAAGCTATCCTACGTGGTGGTGGACCCGGTCCTCACCCACGCCGACAACCGGGCCTCCGGCGACCGCGGCCGCTGGCTGCCCATCCGCCCCGGCACCGACGGCGCCCTGGCCATGGCCATCATCCGCTGGCTGTTCGAGAACGAGCGCATCGACAGCCGCTACCTGGGCTTCCCCAACGAGGCGGTGGCCAAGGAGAACGGCGAGCCTTCCTTCTCCAACGCCACCCACCTGGTGGTGGTCGAACCCGGCCATCCCCGGGAGGGCCGCATGCTGCGCGCCTCCGACCTCGGAGCCGAGATTCCCGAGGACAAGCGCTACAAGGACGAGGACGCCTTCGTCTGCCTGGACGAGGCCGGCAAGCCGGTGTTCCACACCCAGGCCAAGGGCCCCGCCCAGCTCTTCGTGGACTCCACCCTGGCGGCGGGCGGCAAGGACATCCGGGTCAAGTCGTCCCTGCAGCTCCTGAAGGAAGAAGCCCTGCGCCTCGACCTGGCCGGCTACGCCGACGCCTGCGGCATCCCGGCCGACACCCTGGCGGCCCTCAGCAAGGAGCTTTCGTCCCACGGCAAGCGGGCCTCGGTCATCGCCCACGGCGGCATGATGAGCGGCAGCGGCTTCTACAATGCCTACGCCCTCATGAGCATCAACGCGCTGCTGGGCAACGTGAACTGGAAGGGCGGCATGGTGGCCAACGGCGGCGGCTTCAAGTTCGACGGCGAAGGGCCGCGCTACAACCTGGACACCTTCCCGGGCATGGTCAAGACCAGCGGCACCCCCCTGGGGCGCAACGTGCCCTACGAGAAGACCACCGAGTTCGCCGACCGCAAGGCCGCCGGCAAGAAGCCTTACCCGGCCCCGGCCCCCTGGTTCCCCAACGCCCCCGGGCTGACCACCGAGCTGTTGCCCGGCGCCATGGCCGGCTATCCCTACAGCCTCAAGGCCCTGGTGCTGTGGTCCTCCAATCCCCTCTACGGCATTCCCGGGCTGCGCAACAGGATCGCCAAGGACCTCGCCGACCCGCGGAAGCTGCCCCTCATCATCTCGGTGGACCCGTTCATCAACGAGAGCAACGCCTTCGCCGACTACATCGTCCCCGACTCCCTCATGTACGAGAGCTGGGGCTGGGTGGCGCCCTGGAACGGCGTCCCCACCAAGTCCATGGGCGCCCGCTGGCCGGTGATCGAGCCCAAGGCCGACAAGACCCCGGACGGACGGGCCATCGGCATGGAGACTTTCTTCATCGCCCTGGCCAAGGCCATGGGCCTGCCCGGTTTCGGCGCCGATGCCATCCAGGACGCGGAGGGCAAGACCTATGCCCTGAATGGCCCGGAGGACTGGTACCTGCGGGGCGGCGCCAACATCGCCTGGCTCGGCAAGGAGCCGGTGGCCGACGCCACGTCCGAGGACCTGGTGCTGTCAGGCGTCGAGCGCCTGCGCCCCGTGCTGGAAGCGACCCTGAAGCCCGAGGAGGTGGCCAAGGTTGGCTTCCTGTTGAGCCGGGGCGGCCGCTACCAGCCCGGCAAGGATGCCTACGACGAGGACAACCCGGAGTGGATGCGCAACCAGATGAAGGCGATGTGCCACCTGTGGAACGAGAATGTGGGCGGCTCCAAGAACAGCCTCTCGGGCAAGCGCAACCGCGGCTGCGCCACCTGGATGGAGCCTTCCTTCGCCGACGGCACGCCGGTGCGCAAGGTCTATCCGGCCAAGGAGTGGCCCCTGGAGCTAGTGAGCTACAAGTCGGCCCTGCAGAACCCGTACTCCATCGGCGCCACCCGGCTCCTCGGCCTGCACCCCGAGAATCCCGTCCTCATCCACCCGGATGACGCCCGGCGCCTCCACCTGGAGATGGGGGACCTGGTGGAAATCGCCACGCCGGGGGGCAGCCTCAAGGCCCGGGTCATGGTCCATGCCGGCATCGCCCGGGGAGTCGCCGCCTTCGAGCACGGCTTCGGCCACCGGGAACTGGGGGCCCGCGCCCACCGCATCGGCAACGGCCGCCAGCCGGAGGACAGCCGCATCGCGGCGGGGGTCAATCTCAACGACATCGGCCTCATCGACCCCACCCGGCCGGACAAGGCCCCCTGGGTGGACGCCATCGCCGGCACCTCGGTGCGCAACGGCCTGCCTGCCACCATCCGCCGGGGCTGACGGAGCGTCAGTCCAAGGCCGTCGGGTCGGCCCGCAGCATGAGGCGGGCCAATTCGGCGGCCGAGGACACCCCGGCCTTCTCCATGACATGCTGACGGTGGATATGCACCGTCTTCTCGCTGATGCCCAGGGCGGCGGCGATGAGCTTGTTGGGCTGCCCCTGGGCCACCAGGCGGGCGACTTCCTGTTCCCGGGGTGACAGGCCGGCCAGGGCGCTGCCCGCCACGTTCCTTTTGCGGGCTGCCTCCAGGGCCTCGGCGCTGCGGCGGATGGCCGCCGCCACGGCATCCAGCACCACCTGGTCCTTGAAGGGCTTCTCGATGAAGTCGCTGGCCCCGGACTTCATGGCCTGCACCGCCATGGAAACGTCGGCGTGGCCGGTCATGAACAGGATGGGCAGGGCAATCCCGCGCTCCCGCAGCACCTGCTGCAGCTCCAGGCCGCTCATGGCCGGCATGCGGATGTCCAGGAGCAGGCAGGCGGGCTGGGCGGGCGGGGCGGCGACGGCCAGGAATTCCTCGGCCGAGGCATGGAGCTGCACCCGCCAGCCGACGGATTCCAGCAGGAAACGCAGGGAGCGGCGCAGGCCGGGGTCGTCGTCCACCACATGGACGAGGCAGTCTTCAGGCTGAAGGTTCATGGCAGGGTAGGGAAAAGGCAAAGCGCATGCCGGGGCCGTCCGGGTTGGGCTCGGCCCACAGCCGGCCGCCGTGGGCCTCGATGATGGTCTTGCAGATGGGCAGCCCGAGGCCGAGGCCGTCCGGCTTGGTGGTGAAGAAGGGCTCGAAGAGGTGGGGCAGCTGGTCGGCATCGAGGCCGACGCCCCGGTCGATGACATGGACCACCAGGCGGTTGTCGGCAGGCTCGATGACCACCCGGATGCCCTGGCGCTCGGCCGGCAGGTCGCGGCCGGCATCCACCGCGTTCTTCACCAGGTTGAGGAGCACCTGCTGGATCTGGGGCCCGTCGGCCAGCACCAGGCAGCCGCCCGGCGTGCGGTTGTCGATGGCGATGTCGGGGGCCTTGGCCAGCATGCCCGTCACCAGCCGCCGGGCTTCCTCGGCGATGAAGGCGATATCCACCGGGTCCCGGGAGGCGGCGCGCTTGCGGGAGAAATGCCGGATGCGGCGGACGATGCCGCCGGCCCGCTCGGCCTCGTCGGCAATCTCTGTGCAGGCCTCGGTCACCGCCTCCGGCGTCAGCTTACCGTCGGCCTGGCGGCGCAGGACGCTGCGGGCGTAGGTGCCGATGGTGGTGAGGGGCTGGTTGATCTCGTGGGCGAGCTTGCCCGACAGCTCCCCCAGGATGGAGAGGCGGGAGAGGTGCTCCATCTGCTCCTGGTGCTCCCGGATGCGGGCCTCGGCCGCCTCCCGGGCGCGCAGGGATTCCTGCAGCTCGGCGGTACGGCGGTGCACCTGGGTCTCGACCCGGACGGTATGGACGATCCAGGCCACCATCACCGCCAGGACCGCCAGGAGCCAGGGCCAGAAGCGGCGGGCCAGGCCCTCCGGGGTGATTTCCCGCAGGTAGGCGTAGGGCCCCAGGTGCAGTTCCCGGTAGAGCTCATGGACCGGCTGGTAGTCGGCCGGCACCGTCCAGCTCATGCCTCCCGGCGCTTCCGGCATGGCCAGGAGGGCGCGGGCGACGGCCTTGGCCAGGGCCGGATCGGTGCGGCGGGTGACGGCGATGGGCCAGTCCGGGTAGAGGGGCGTGGACAGGGCGCAGGGCAAGCCTTCCTCCCGGCGCGGCGACAGGATGCGGAAATCATCGAGGCGGATGGCGCCCTGGCTCGCCAGCTGCTCCAGCAGGCAGGCCCGGACGATGCCGGCATCGGCCTCGCGGCGCTGCACGGTTTCCACCACCCGCTGCATGGGCAGGCCGACGAAGAGGGTGCGGTTGACGTCCGATTCCGGGTCGATGCCCAGGCGCAGCAATTCCCGGGCGGCCACCAGGTAGCCGCCGAAGGCGTCCGGCGCCACCGCCGCGAGGGTGGTGCCGCCCAGGTCGGCGAGGTCGCGCAGGTCCTGGCGGTCGGCCCGGGTGAACACGGCGGAGCCCAGGGCCCGGGCCGGGGACGCCGCCTGGGGGGAAACCAGGGTGGCGATGCGGCTCAGCCCGAATTCGGATTCCATGGTGACGTAGTACCCCGGGTTGGTGATGACCAGCTCGACCCGGTGCTCTGCGATGGCCCGGCGCAGCCCCTCGGCGTCGTAGCGGTCGAGGCGGAAACGATGCTCGGGCAGGGCCCGGTTGAGGTAGTCCAGGACCGGCGACCAGTCCGCGGCGGCGGCTCTTTCCCCCTGGTAGGCGAAGAGCCCGATGGCGACCTCCCGGGCGGCGGCCTGGGCGGCGGCGAGGCCGGCAAGCACGATGAAGGCCAGCAGCGGCGCCAGCCGGAGACGTCGATGAGCGGTGGTGGATCCCATGGGCCGAGTATCCCCCAGGGCTTGTCGTCCAGTAAACACGGCGGGCACCGGGGTGCTGCCCGCCGAAGGCCGCCTGGCCTGGGGTTTCGGGCCGCCGTAGGTGTTAACGCGTATTTATGACGGTTGGCATGCCACGTAACCTGTGGCGGCGATGTCGTTGGAATGCATTGTGCCCAACGGCAATAACAAAGGTGGCCACGGGCCACCCCTCGGGGAGAGTCGTCGTGCATACCAAAAAGCGTTCGCCGGCGGGCCGGCGCCAGCATTGGCCGGTTCTCGGCCTGGTGCTTGTGGCCGGCTGGGCCTCGGGTACGCCCAGCCAGTCGGCAGGGGAAGGGGACAGCCAGCTGATCGACCTCAGTCTCGAGCAGCTGGTGGATGTGGAGATCACCTCGGTCTCCAAGAAGAGCCAGCGCCTGTCCGAGGCGCCGGCGGCGATTTTCGTGATCACCGGCGACGACATCCGCCGTTCCGGCGTCACCAGCATTCCCGAGGCCCTGCGCCTGGCCCCCGGGATCGAGGTGGCCAAGATCGACAGCAACAAATGGGCGATCACCTCCCGGGGCTTCAACGGCCGCTTCGCCAACAAGCTGCTGGTGCTGATGGACGGGCGCAGCATCTACAGCCCGCTCTTTTCCGGCGTGCTGTGGGAAGTCCACGACGCCATGCTGGAGGATATCGAACGCATCGAGGTCATCCGCGGCCCCGGCGCCACCCTGTGGGGCGCCAATGCCGTCAATGGCGTCATCAACATCATCACCAGGCATACCCGGGAGACCCAGGGCGGCCTGCTGTCGGTGACGGTCGGCAGCGAGGAGCGCGGCGTCATTGGCTTCCGCCAGGGCGGCACCACCGAGCAGGGCACCGCCTGGCGGGCCTACGGCAAGGTCGCCGAGCACGATGCCCTGGTGGACGCATCGGGCGCCCGGGCCAACGACGAATGGCGGACGCGCCAGGTGGGCTTCCGTACCGACGGCCGGCTGGGCGCCGGCACCACCTTCACCTTCCAGGGGGATGCCTACAAGGGAGCGGGCAGGGAGGCACTGGGGAGGGTGACCCTGGCGCCGCCCTATTCCCAGGTCCAAAACAGTTTCTCCGCCAGCTCCGGCCTCAACCTCCTCGGCCGCCTGAACCGCATCACCGACAGCGGCGAGATGACTTTCCAGGCCTATTACGACGGCACCCGGCTGGAAGACGTCATCGTGAACGAGGACCGGGACACCCTGGACCTCGACTTCCAGCACCGCCTGCCCCTGGTGCCCGGACAGGACCTGATCTGGGGCCTGGGCTACCGGCTTACCCAGGACCGCACCCGGGCGGGCATGGTGGAACTGGTGCCGTCCCATCGCACCGACCAGCTGTTCAGCGGTTTCGTCCAGGACGAAATCGCCCTCGCCGACACGGTCCGGCTGACCCTGGGCACCAAGATCGAGCACAACGACTACACCGGCTGGGAATTCCAGCCCAGCGTGCGGGCCCTGTGGAAGCCGGTGCCCTGGCAGTCGGCCTGGGGTTCGGTGTCCCGGGCCATCCGCACGCCTTCCCGGGCCGACGCCACGGTCCGCCTGGACCTGCGGGCCGGTCCCAACCTCTTCCCGCCGGTGCCCGTGCTGGTGCAGGCCACGGGCAGCCGGGACATGGATTCGGAACGGCTGGTGGCCTACGAAGTGGGCTGGAGGCTCAATCCCAATCCCGCCGTCGCCCTCGACCTGACGGCCTTCCTCAACGACTACGACCGGCTGCGCTCCCAGGAACTCGGCACCCCCTACCTGGCGCTGGCGCCGGTGCCCCACCTGGTGCAGCCGGTCCTCGCCGGCAACCTGCTGGAGGGCCGCACCTACGGCTTCGAGGCGGTGGTCGAGACGCGGCCGGCGGAGCACTGGCGGCTGGTGGGCACCTACAGCAACCTGCACTACGACCTGCGGGTGAAGGGTGGAAGCACCGACACCACATCGATCGGCATGCTGGAAGGGTCCAGCCCCCGCAACCAGTACTCCCTGCGCTCCGAGTGGAGCATCACTCCCAAGACCGATTTCGACGCCTGGATCAAGCGCGTGGACAAGCTGCCGGGGCTGAACGTCGGCGCCTACACCTCCCTCAACCTGCGCGTGGCCTACCGGCCGCGGCGGGACACGGAAATCTCCCTGGTCGGGCAGAATCTCCTCGACAACCGCCATCTGGAATTCGTGCCCGAATTCGTAAACAGCGCGCTGTCCCAGGTGCAGCGTGCGCTCCTCGCGACGGTGCGCCTGCGCTTCTGAGGAATCGATGCCGGCCATGGCCCGAAAATCGCGCCCCACCCTCCGCCACGCCCTGGAACTAGCCGTGGCCGTGGCGGCCACGGCGCTGGCGCCGGCCCCCGCCCACGCCCAGGCCGCTTCCGAGTACCAGGCCAAGGCGGCCTTCCTCTACAACTTCACCAAGTTCGTCGACTGGCCGCCCCGCGCCTTTGCCAGCCCGACGGCCCCGATCAATGTCTGCGTCCTCGGGGAGGAATACTTCGGCGCCAGCCTCGACGTCATCCAGGAGCGCCAGGCCCAGGGGCGGCCCCTCACCGTCAAGCGGCTGGCCTCCATCGGCCAGGCCGGCTCCTGCCATATCCTCTTCATCAGCGCCTCGGAGGACAAGCAGGTGCGCTCCCTGCTGGCGGCGGTCAAGGGCCAGCCCCTGCTGACGGTGGGCGAGACCGACCGCTTCGCCGAGATGGGCGGGGTCATCAACCTGGTGCTCGAGGACAAGCGCATCAAGATGGAAGTCAATCTCGACGCCGCCCAGCGCCACGGGCTGAAGATCAGCTCCCAGCTCCTGCGCCTGGCCCGGGTGGTGGGGGGCGAATCATGAGCCGCGCCGGGCACCGGATCGCCATCCTGCCCCTGCGCCAGAAGCTGGTCGGGGCGATGATGTTGACCTGCCTCATCATCCTGCTGGTGGTGGGCACCTTCAAGGGCCTGGACGACCGCGCCAATTACCGTCGGCAGCTCGGGGAAAGGCTGGCCGCCCTGGCCGACGTCACCGCCCGCAACAGCGCGGCGGCCATCGCCTTCGGCGACCAGGAGGCCGCCGCCGAGACCCTGGCGGCCCTCAAGGCCCAGTCCCACATCGTCCACGCCCTCATCCTGACCCCGGACCGGCAGGTCTTCGCCGAGTACCGGCCGCCCCTGGGCCAGCGCCCGGGCTCCGCCGCCCGGGATATCCACCGCCCCTGGGGCCACGACGAATTCGGGGTCCATTTCGAGGCGGACCATGTGGACGTCATCCAGCCCGTCGTCCGGGACAAGGACACCATGGGCACGGTGCTGATCCGCTCCGACACCGAAGAGCTGGACGAGCAGATGCGCCGGGGGCTGCTCATGGGCGGCATGGTCCTGGTCCTGGCCATGGGCGGGGCCTTCGTCATCGCCGTCAGCCTGGAGCGCCTCATTTCCCGCCCCATCCGCAGCCTGGCCCGGACCGCCACCCGGATCGGCAGGGAGGGGGACTATTCCATCCGGGCCGAGACCACCGCCGATCCCGAGGTCGGGGTGCTGGTCGGGCAGTTCAACGCCATGCTGGACCAGATCCAGGAACGGGACGACCGCCTGGAGGAATACAGCGGGCACCTCGAGCAGGAAGTCGAGACGCGGACGGCGGAGCTGCGCCGGGCCAAGGAGCTGGCCGAGGCGGCCAGCCAGGCCAAGAGCGAATTCCTGGCCAACATGAGCCACGAGATCCGCACCCCCATGAACGGCATCCTGGGCATGACCGAGCTGCTCCTGGGCACCGACCTGGCCAGCCACCAGCGCCGCTTCGCCGACTCGGTGTACAAGTCCGGCGAGCACCTGCTGGGCATCATCAACGCCATCCTCGACTTCTCCAAGATCGAAGCCGGGCGGCTCGAGCTGGAGAAGATCAACTTCAACCTGCGGGAGGTGGTGGAGGACGTGGGGGCCATGTTCTCGGCCCAGGCCGAGGCCAACCGGGTGGACCTCGTCGTCTTCGTCCCCCACGACCTGCCGGTGGCCCTGCGGGGCGACCCGGTGCGGCTGCGCCAGGTCCTCACCAACCTGGTGGGCAACGCCATCAAATTCACCAAGGCGGGGGAGGTGGTGGTGCGCACCCAGCTGGTGGCCGAAACGGCGGAGCAGGCCAAGCTGCGCTTCGAGATCCGGGACACCGGCATCGGCATCTCGGCCGAGGCCCAGGCGCGGATCTTCGAGGCCTTCATGCAGGCCGACAACTCCACCACCCGCCGCTTCGGCGGCACCGGGCTGGGGCTCGCCATCTCCCGGCGCCTGGTGGACATGATGGGCGGCCACCTCTATGTGCGGAGCACCCCGGGCCGCGGCTCCACCTTCTGGTTCGAGATCAGCCTCGCCAAGCAGGAAAAGGACGCCCGCCAGACCATGCCGGCGACGGGCCTGTGCGGGCTCAAGGTCCTGGTGGTGGACGACAACGCCACCAACCGGGAAATCCTCGAGCACCACTTCCGGGCCTGGGAAATGGATTGCACCTGCTGCGAGGGCGGCCCTCAGGCCCTGACCGCCCTGCGGGAGGCGGCGTCCTGGCAGGCGCCCTTCGAACTGGCCATCCTCGACCTCCACATGCCGGAAATGGACGGCATCGAGCTTGCCAAGGCCATCCGGGCCGACCAGCGCATCGCCGGCATCAGGCTCATCATGCTGAGTTCGAGCATGCTGGCCGCCCAGGACCAGGAACGCGCCGCCACCGGCATTTCCTGCTACCTGACCAAGCCGGCGCGCCAGTCGGACCTGCTCGATGCCATCGCCACCACCATGGCCGGCGACGGCAGGCCCGGCGCCCCGGCCGCCATCCCGGCTCCCGGCAGGCAGCAGCGCCGGTTGCAGGGGCGGGTGCTGCTGGCCGAGGACAACACGGTGAACCAGGAGCTGGCCCTGGCCATGCTCGGGCACATGGGGGTGGAAGCCACCGTCGCGGCCGACGGCTACCAGGCGGTGGAGGCCCTGCGCCACGGTATCTACGATGCCGTCCTCATGGACTGCCAGATGCCGGAAATGGACGGCTTCGCCGCCACCGCCGCCATCCGCCAGGGGGAAGAGGCGGCCGGCGCGCCGCGCCTGCCCATCATCGCCCTGACCGGCAACGCCATCGAGGGCGACCGGGAGCGCTGCCTGGCCGCCGGCATGGACGACTACCTGAGCAAGCCCTTCACCCAGGCCCAGCTGTTCGAAACCCTCGGCCGCTGGCTCAAGGCGGCGGCCCCGGACCAGGCTCCGGAGGCTGCCGCCCCGCCGGACCGCAGCGAGCCGGTGGCGGCGGAGGATGCCGAATCCGTCCTCAATTCCCGCAGCCTGGACGCGGTGCGGGCCCTCGACCCGAGCGGGCAGAAGGGCCTGGTGCGCAAGCTGGTGGACCTCTACCTGAACGACGGGCCCTTGCGGCTGCAGCAGCTGTCCGCCGCCCTGGCGGCGGGCGACGCCAACGGGGTGCGCAAGGCCGCCCACGCCATGAAGTCGTCGAGCGCCAATGTGGGGGCCGAACGGCTGGCGGCCCAGCTCAAGGAGCTGGAGGCACTGGCCATGCGGGATGCCGCCCTGGCCGGCGCCGAGGCCATGCTCGCCGCCATCGCCGAGGAATATGGGCGGGTGGTTGCCGCCCTGGGGCACGTGAAGGAAATGGAAACCGCCGATGATCGCAAGCCCTGAGACCACCAACGCGCCGCTGGTCATGATCGTCGACGATGACCCGATGATGCGCCTCCTGGCCCGGGAGACCCTGGAGCAGTCGCACTTCACCGTAACCGACGTGGCCGACGGCCAACAGGCCCTGGCCCGGATCGAGGACTGCCAGCCGGACCTGGTCCTCCTCGACGTGGACATGCCGGGCATCGACGGCTTCGAGGTCTGCCGCCGGATAAGGGTCATTTTCGACACCGCCCGGCTGCCCATCATCATCGTCACCGGGCTGGACGACACGGCCTCCATCAGCCGGGCCTACGAACTGGGGGCCACCGATTTCATCTCCAAGCCGATGAACTGGCAGGTCCTCGGGTACCGGGCCCGCTACGTCCTGCGCGGCGCCTACACCCTGCGCAACCTGCGCGCCGCCGAGGAGCGCAACTCGGCCATGCTGCGGGCCATCCCGGATTCCATCTTCCACCTCGACGGGGCTGGCACCATCATCGACTTCAAGGCCGCCGTCGGTGTCGATGGCGGCATCCGGCCGGAAAAGCTGATCGGGCGCAACATCAACCAGGTCCTGCCGGCGTCGGCGGCGACGGTCTTCGCCCGGGCCCTGCACCAGACGGCCGCCAATGCCGGCATCCAGACCACCACCTACACCCTGGGCGGCCCGGACGGTACCCGCCATTACGAGGCCCGCCTGGTCCAGGTGGGACCCGAAGAGGTGCTGGCCCTGGTGCGGGACATCACCCTGCGGGAAGAGGCCGAGGTCCGCATGCGGGAAGCCCTGGTGGTCTTCGAGGCGTGCAGCCAGGGCATCATGACCACCGACAGCAAGGGCATCGTCACCTCCATCAATCCGGCCCTCTGCGCCATCACGGGCTATGCGGCCGACGAGGTGATCGGCCGCAAGGCCTCGGTGTTCCGCTCCCACCGCCACGACGGCGAGTACTTCGCCGCCATGTGGTCGTCCCTGGTGCACAACGGCGTGTGGGAAGGGGAGATCTGGAACCGGCGCCGCAACGGCGAGGTATACCCCCAGTGGCTGTCCATCTCGGCGGTCCGCGACACCCAGGGCAAGATCGTCGAATACGTCGCCCTGTGCAGCGACATCACCCAGCGCAAGCAGCAGGAAGAGGCCATGTGGCGCCAGGCCAATTTCGATTCCCTGACCGGTCTCGCCAACCGCAACCTGCTCCACGACCGCCTCGAGCGCTCCATCGCCCAGGCCCGGCGCAACGACAAGAAGGTCGGCCTGATGTTCATCGACCTGGATGGCTTCAAGTGGATCAACGACAGCCTCGGCCACGATGTCGGGGACGAACTGCTGATCCAGGTCGCCCGCCGGCTGCAGAAGTGCGTGCGCGACGAGGATACGGCGGCCCGCCTGGGGGGCGACGAATTCACCCTGGTGCTCCAGGACCTCCACGACAACGAAGACCTCCTGGCCATCGGCGACAAGGTGGTGAGTCTCCTGCGGGAGCCTTTCCTGCTGGCCGGCATGCATCACCACCTGTCGGGCAGCGTCGGCATCACCGTTTTCCCCGACGATGGGGACACGGTCCAGGCCCTGCTCAAGAATGCCGACATCGCCATGTACAAGGCCAAGGAAGGGGGCAAGAACCGTTTCCAGTTCTACGCCCAGCACATGCAGGTGGATGCCCTGGCCCGCATGCAGCTCGAGGCCGACCTCCATGTCGCCATCGAGGAGGACGCCTTCGTCCTCCACTACCAGCCCATCGTGGATGCCGACACCGGCGAACTGGTCGGGGCCGAGGCCCTGATCCGCTGGCAGCACCCGGAGCGGGGCATGATCCCGCCCCAGGAATTCATCCCGGTGGCCGAGGATACCGGCCTCATCAACGCCATCGGCGAATGGGTCCTGCGGGAGGCGGCCCGCCAGTGGCGCGAGTGGTACAGCCAGGGCTATCCCCTTCTGCGCCTGTCGGTGAACGTCTCCGGCGTGCAGTTCCGGGAGAACGACCTGCCGGGGCTGGTGGCCGGCATCATCGAGGAGTACGGGGTGAACCCGGGTTCGTTGATGCTGGAGATCACCGAATCCGTCCTCATGGACAGCAACGTGTTCGCCCAGGAGCGGATGCGGGACATCAAGGCCCGGGGCGTCGGCTATGCCCTGGACGACTTCGGCACCGGCTTCTCGTCCCTGTCCTACCTGAAGCGCTTCCCGGTGGATGTGGTCAAGATCGACCGCAGCTTCGTGAACGATTGCCCGACGGATCCGAACGACGTGCGCCTGGTGGAGGCCATCATCAACATGGCCCACAGCCTGGAACTGCTGGTCACCGCCGAAGGCGTCGAGACCGAGGACCAGTTGAAGCTCCTGCGGGACCTGGGCTGCGACTACCTGCAGGGCTGGCTGGTGGGCAAGGCCATGCCCGCCGCCGCCTTCGAGGAGTTGATCAAGCGCCACCAGCTCCTGCCCCAGGTGCCCAATGCCAGCCTCGAGGCCAACCGGCTCCTGGCCGCCCTGCGGCGGGACAAAGTGGACGTGGAGGCCTGGCTGCGCCGCCTGCTCGGGGAACGCTCACCGGAGCTGGCCGCCTACGTGGCGCAGCGGGACTGGTCGATCCGGGGACTGGACCTCAGGGAGGCCGTCCAGGGCCACCTGGATTGGCGGCGGCGCCTGAACGAGTATGTGAGCGGCGCCGCCGGGGCCGCCGCCATCGACGTGGACGAGGCCTGCGCAGCGAGCCGCTGCCGCCTCGGTGCCTGGATTCTCGAAAACGAAGGCGGCAGCGATCCGTACCTCGCCAATCTCGACCGGGCTCACCGGGAATTCCACAAGATGGCCGGCCAGATCGTCACAGCCTACAACAGCGGCCATCGGGACAGCGCCCGGCGCATGCTGGCCGGGCTGCAGTTCAGAAGGGCTTCCCGGGACGTGATCGTGACGCTGATCGGCTGTTTCCGGGAAGCCGCAGGCAGCCGCGTTACTTGACTTCCTTGCTGAGCAGGACGCCGTCCGTCTTGACTCCCTGGCCGAGCAGGACACCATCCACCTTGACGCCGTAGAGGTTGATGCCGTCGTCCGCATGGAAGCGCTTGCGGGTGGCCTCGATGTCGCCGTTGATGAGACGGGGATCCTGGGGCCGCTCGTGGGAGTTGATGAAGGCCGCCACGTCCCAGGCCTCCTGGTCGGACAGGGTCTCGCCGCGGCCCAGGGGCATGTTGTGCTGGATGAAGCCGGCAGCGGTGTTGATGCGGTGCATGCCGGCCCCCCAGTTGTAGGAGTTCTTACCCCACAAGGGAGGGAAGACCGAGGTGGCGCCGACCTTCTGGCCCTCGCCGTTCTCGCCGTGGCAGATGGCGCACTGCTGCTGGTACACCACCTTGCCCCGGGCGATGTCGTAGCCGCCCCTGGGCGGCTTGGGCTCGTCGAAGCCGCGGCCGGGCAGGGCCTTGCCGGTGGGGGCGCCGGTGGATATCCAGTAGGAGTAGGCGGTGAGGGCGGTGATGATGTCGCTGTCGGCCGCCGGCGGGGTGCCGTTCATGCTGAACTGGAAGCAGCCCTGCATGCGTTCGGCGTAGGTATTCACCTTGTTGTTCTTCTTCCGGTAGGCCGGGTACATGGGATAGGCCGCCCACAGGGGTGCCGAGTTGGCCTTGCGGCCCCGGTCGATGTGGCAGTTGATGCAGTTCATGTCGTTGCCGACGTACTGGGGGGCCAGGGCCTTGGTATTGACGAAATAGGCTTCGCCCCGGCGCACCAGCTCGCCGAAGGCATTGTTGGGCAGCTCGGAAGCCGCCGGCGCCTGGAAGTAGTGGGTACCGGTCGGGCGGGCGGGGGAGGAAGGCAGCTGGGTCTGGTCGTCGAGGCGGGACTTGTCGGCGGCGGCCGCGGCGGCCACGCCCGGGAGCACCAGGAGGGCGATGAGCAGGTCTTTAGCGGTATTCATGGTCTGAACGATTCAATAGGTTGAACGGAGCGGCACGGGCTCAGCGCAGCCGGTGCTGGGACTCGTCGAAGGGCTCGCTGGAATCGCCCAGGCCGCCGAAGTATTCGGCGACGGCCTTGATCTCGGCCTCGGTGAGGTCGGCGGCGATGTGCTGCATCAGTCCGTTCGGATCGTTGTGGCGGGTCGGCGCGGCCGCCTGGGCCGCTCCCTTGGCAGGACGCTTGGCAGACGCCTGCTTCTGGCCGCGCCAGGCATGGAGCTGGGTCTCGATGTAGGCCGCCGACTGGCCGGCCAGGGGCGGAAAGCTGGAGCCGACGCCGACGCCGCTGGGGCCGTGGCACAGGGTGCACTCGGGGATGTTGCGGTCCCAGGCGCCGCGCAGGGCGATCCAGGCGCCGCTGCCGGGCACCGGCTGCTCCGGGGCAGTCGCCACCACATTCACCTTGGGCCGCTCGGAGTAGGTCTTGGCCACCGCCTGCACTTCGTCGTCGGTCAGGGCGCTGGCGATGGGCTGCATGATGGGGTTGACCCGCCGGCCGGCCTTGAAGTCCCGCAGCTGCTTGGCGATGTACTCGGCGGGCAGGCCCGCCAGGCGGGGAAAACCGCCGGCGGCCATGCCCTTGCCGTCGGCGCCGTGGCAGGTGATGCAGGGCAGGGCGGACGGGTTGCTGCCCCCCTGCTGGACGATGGATGCGCCGTCAGCGGCCAGGGCGGCCAGGGGCATTACAGCGGATGCGACCAGACCGGCGGCAATGCGGCGCCGCCACGTTATGTCTCCCATGTTGTGACTCCTCTCTGGGGTAATGGATTACAAGATGACTGCAGCCAATCCTGCTTTTGTAATATTAGGATTCGCTGATTCGAATATATCGCGGAGTTTTGACATATGTCAAAAGTTGTAGCCCCGTTGCAGGGTGGGGTTTACCCCAATGGGGGCTTGGCCCGGCGGGCGAAGCCTAGTCGGACAGGCGGCCGATGAGGTAGGCGGAGAGGAGCCGGTCCGCCTCGGGGGAGTGGGGGCGCCCCTTGGTCTTGGTGCGGTAGGCTTCCGAGGCTTCGCGGCCGCACCAGGGCAGGATGATGGACGGCCGGGAGGGATGGTCCGGCAGGTACGGGGTGATGTCGTAGACCTTGCCGCCGATGGCCATCCAGCAATCCTCCGGCGCGGCATGGCGGGCCACTTCGGCCAGGGCGATGGCCCGCAGCGCCGGCGCGGCCGGAGCTTCCGCCGGTGGCGGCGCCGAGCGGCCGCCAGCCCAGAAGGCGGCGACGGCCAGCCAGAAGATGCCGGTTGCCAGGTAGGTGAGCAGGCGTGTCATCGGAAGTCGAAACGCTCGAAGTGGATTCGCGAACGGGGCACCCCGCGGGCCAGCAGCACCGCCACGGCGGCATCCACCAGGCCGGGCGGGCCGCACAGGTGGCAGTCCCGGCCCGCCAGCTCGGCCGCGGCCGGAATGATGGCCTCCAGGTCCGGCCGGGCATCCCCGGTCGCCCGGGCATCGAGGCGCAGTCCGGCCTGTCCGGCGCTAGCGGCCCGCAGTTCCTCCAGGTGGGCTCCGTCGGCGGAGTCCCGATAGAGGTAGATCAGAGTTACCGGATGGCGCAGCTTGCCGTGCCGCAGGACGGCTACGAAGGGCGTGATGCCGATACCCCCGGCGATCCACAGGGCCGGCCCGTGCGGGTCATCGCCGAGGAAGGTGCCGAAGGGCCCCTGGACCCGGACGGCGACCCCCGGCTCCACCGCCTGCAGGTGGCGGGTGCAGTCCCCGAGGGCCTTGATGTCGAGCGCGAGGTGGCCGTCCTCGCCGATGTCGCTGAGGGTGAAGGGATGGTATTCGCCGCAGCCCCGGAAGCGGGAGCCGCGCAGGAAGGCGGCGAGGACGAACTGCCCGGGCCGCGCCCTGATGGGCTGCGCCAGGGGCCGCAGGACCACTTCCACCATGGCGGCGGCAGGATGCCCGACCCGCTCGACCACATGGGGACGGGCGGCCAGGCCCGTATCCGCCAGGACGAAGCGCCCCGCCATGATGGCGACGGCCAGCAGGGGCGCCCACAGCAGCAGGTTGTCGAGGCCGAGGAGGAGCAGATGGACGACGCCGAGGACCACGGCCAGCGCCAGGAGCAGATGCAGCCCGCGCCAGGCGGCATAGGGCAGGCGGCGCGCCACCGCCAGCCCCATGCCGGCCATCATGGCGAGCAGGGACGCCCAGCCCAGCCATACGGGCCACCCCTGCTGCCAGGGCGCGAGGGCTGCCCGGGCCAGCGCCGGAGACTCCTCCCAGGCATCGGCGGCGAGGGCCAGGGGGTGGGTCAGCAACACCAGATAGGCGAGGGTGCCGAAACGGTGGTGCCAGCGGTACATGCGCTCGAGTCCGCCCAGCCAGGCGGCGAGGCGCGGCTCGCGGACCATCAGCAGCAGGCTGGCGAGGAGCAGTCCGCAGCCCAGCCAGCCGGAGACGATGGCACAGCTGCGCCAGAAGCCCAGCTCCTCCGGGAATGCCCACCACACCGGCAGCCCCACCAGCAGGCCGCAGAGCAGGGGCAAGGTCAGGAGGCGGACTGGGGACATGGGGCCTCCCGGGCTAGGGCCGCGCCCCGGAAGTCAGGAGATGGGCGCAGATGTCCCGCCGGCCCGGCCCCAAAGTCAGGCCCTGGGCGCTGGCCCGGGCTTCCATGAGCCGGTGGTGTTCCAGCTGATAGGCGTGGCACTCCTCGTAGGCCTTGAATTGGCGCACCTTCGCCTGGTGCTCGATGCGCTCCGCCGGCGACATCAGCCGCCAGCCCTGGGTATTCGCCTCGTTCGCCCGCCAGGGGCCGCGGGCCTGGGCGGCGCCCGTGCAGAGCAACAGGGCGGCAAGGAGAAGGCGGGGGAGAGTGTTCGGCATGGCGGTCTCTCGTCGGTGCTTGGCGGGTGTGGGATTCCCTATGAAGCATAGCAGCATTAGACAAAGCTTAAATTCCCGGCCTATACTTGTAAGTAACTTATTACTTACTACTCCCATGGCAAACAAGCAGTCCCGTCAGCCCACGGAAACCCGCCAGGCCGAAATCGTCGCCACCCTCGTGCGCCTGGCGGCGGAACGCAGCGCCTCCGACATCACCACCACCGACATCGCCAGGGCCATGAACGTGACCCAGGGCGCCCTGTTCAAGCACTTCCCGACCAAGGAGGCCATCCGCCTGGCGGTGGTGGACTGGATCGCGGACTCCCTCATGGCCCGCCTCCAGGAAGCCCGGAGCCAGGCCCCGACGGCCGTCGGCGCCCTCGGGGCCATGTTCCTGGCCCACGTGGATTTCGTCATCGAGCACCCCGGGGTGCCGCGCCTGGTGTTCGGCGAGCTGCAGCAGCCCGATGAGTCGCCGGCCAAGGGCCGGGTCTGCGACCTGATGCAGCGCTACCGCGCCCTGGTCATGGAGGTGCTCGAGGAGGCGGCGGCCGCCGGCCTGATCCGGGGCGACGCCGACCGTCCGGCGGCAGCCGCCCTGTTCCTGGGGGCCGTCCAGGGCCTGGTCATCCAGTCCATGGTCGCCGGCACCAGCCGCCACCTGCGGCAGCAGGCCCAAGGGGTGTTCGCCCTCTGTCTGCAAGGATTGGAGAGAAAACCATGAGACTGAGCCTGCCTTCCGCCAGGAAACTGGGACTGGCCGCTGCCGGCGTGGTGCTGCTCGCCGGCTTCGGGCTGGTGGTGGCGCGCTCCGGCCCCCTGGCGCCCATCCAGGTGACCGTCGCCCGGGCCGAGACGGGGGTGGTGACTTCCTCCCTGTTCGGCATCGGCACCGTCGAAGCCCGCCGCAGCTATTTCATCGGGCCCACCGCCCCCGGCCGGGTCAGGTCCATCGCCGTGGACGTGGGCGACCGGGTCCAGGCCGGCCAGGCCCTGGCGGAAATGGACCCGGTGGATCTGGACGAGCGCCTGCGCTCCCTGGCCGCGGCCCAGGCCCGGGCCCAGAGCGCCGTCGTGGCCGCCGAGGCCCAGCGCAAGGATGCCCGGGCCCGCAACGAACTCGCCCACATGAACGCCCGGCGCTACCAGGACCTGGGAGAGAAGCGCTTCGTCAGCCCCAGCCTGGTGGAGGGCAAGCTGCAGGAATTCAACTCGGCCCAGGCCGGCCTGGAGGCCGCCGACGCCAACCTGCTCGGCGCCCGCCAGGAATTCTCCCGCCTGGCCGCCGAGCAGGAGGGGCTGCGCCAGCAGCGCCTCAACCTGCGCCTGGCGGCGCCCCGGCAAGGGGTGGTCACCAGCCGGGACGCGGAGCCGGGCTCGACGGTGGTGGCCGGCCAGTCGGTGGTCAAGCTCATCGAGCCGGACAGCCTGTGGGTCAAGGTGCGCCTGGACCAGGGCCGCTCCCGGCACCTGGCCGTGGGGCTCCCGGCCGAAGTTGCCCTGCGCTCCAATCCGGGCGCCCGGCTGGCAGGGAAGGTGGTGCGGGTCGAGCCGGTGAGCGACAGCGTCACCGAGGAGCGCATCGCCTTCGTCGCCCTGGACGGCATTCCGCCGGGGCTCAGCGTCGGCGAGCTGGCCGAGGTGACGGTCCATCCGGCCCCGGAGGCAGCGGCCCTGACCGTGCCCAACGCCGCCGTCCGGCACACGGTCCAGGGCACCGGCGTCTGGGTGCTGCGGGACGGCCGGCCGGGATTCGCCCAGGTGGTCCTCGGGGCCGGCAGCCTGGATGGGCGGGTCCAGGTCCGCGCCGGCCTCAGGGAGGGGGACGAGGTCATCGCCCACAGCGAACGGGAGCTGGCCGAAGGCGCCCGCATCAAGGTGGTGGAACGCCTGGCGGGAGGCCGGCAGCCGTGATCAGCCTGGCCGGCCGCGACATCCTCCATTCCTGGTCGAAGTTCGTCTTCACGGGCATCGGCCTGGGCCTCCTGATCGGCGCCACCCTGACCATGGCCGGGGTGTACCGGGGCATGGTGGATGACGCCAAGGTACTCCTCGACAACAGCGGCGCCGATCTCTGGGTGGTGCAGAAGGACACCCTCGGCCCCTACGCCGAGTCCTCCAGCCTGCGGGACGACGTGTACCGCTCGGTGCTGGGCCTGCCCGGGGTGGCCCGGGCGGCCAATGCCACCTACCTGACCATGCAGGTGCGCCGGGGCAACGCCGACGTGCGGGCCATGGTGGTCGGCTTCGAGCCCGGCCAGCCCGGGGAGCCGGACTACCTGGTGGCCGGGCGCCGCATCACCCGCAACCACTACGAGGCGGTGGCCGACCTCAAGACGGGATTCAGGCTCGGCGACGTGATCCGCATCCGCCGCCACGACTTCACGGTGGTCGGGCTGACCCGGCGCATGGTGTCGTCGGGGGGCGACCCCATGGTCTTCGTCCCCCTCAAGGACGCCCAGGAGGCCCAGTTCCTCAAGGACAACGACGCCATCCTCAACGAGCGGGCCCGCACCGCCGCCAACCCGGCCCTCAACCGCCCCGGGGTGCCGGGTCTCTTGGAGGCCGTCCAGGCCTCCCAGGCCAGCAGCCGCAATGTCAATGCGGTGCTGGTGCAGGTGGCGCCGGGAACGCCGCCCCAGGTGGTGGCGGCCGAGGTGATGCGCTGGAAGCGCCTGCAGGCCTATACCCGGGACGAGATGGAGGAGATCCTGGTGGCCAAGCTGATCGCCACCTCGGCCAGGCAGATCGGCATGTTCCTGGTCATCCTGGCCATCGTCAGCGCCGCCATCGTCGCCTTCATCATCTACACCATGACCCTGGGCAAGATCCGGGAAATCGCCGTCTTGAAGCTCATCGGCACCCGCAGCCGCACCATCGCCGGGATGATCCTGCAGCAGGCCCTGGGCCTCGGCTTCATCGGCTTCCTGGTGGGCAAGACGGCGGCCACCCTGTGGGCGCCGGCCTTCCCGAAATACGTGCTCCTGGAGCCGGGGGACGCGGTCCGCGGCTTGGCGGCGGTCATGGTCATCTGCGCCGTCGCCAGCACCCTGGCGATCCGGGCGGCCTTGCGGGTGGACCCGGCCACCGCCATCGGAGGCTGACATGGGTGGCTTCGGCATTCGCATCGAGGGTTTGCGCAAGCGCTACGGCGAAGGGGAGACGGCGGTGGACGCCCTCAAGGACGTGAACATGACTGTCGCCCCCGGCGAAGTGGTGGGCCTGGTCGGCCCCTCCGGCTCGGGCAAGAGCACCCTGCTCAAGTGCCTGGGGGCGGTCATCGAGCCGAGCGGCGGGCGGCTTACCCTGGGCGACGAGGTGATCTACGACGACGGCTGGAAGATCGCCGACCTGCGGGCCCTGCGCCGGGACCGCATCGGCTTCGTCTTCCAGGCCCCCTACCTGATCCCCTTCCTGGACGTCACGGACAACGTCGCCCTGCTGCCCATGCTGGCCGGGCGCCCCAATGGCGAAGCCCGCAAGCGGGCCCGGGAACTGCTGGAGGCCCTCGACGTCGGCCACCGGGCCAAGGCCCAGCCGTCCCAGCTCTCGGGGGGCGAGCAGCAGCGGGTGGCCATCGCCCGGGCCCTGGCCAACCAGCCGCCGGTCATCCTGGCCGACGAACCCACCGCGCCCCTGGACAGCGCCCGGGCCCTGGGGGTGGTGGGCATCCTCAACCAGATGGCCCGCCAGTACGACACCGCCATCATCGTCGTCACCCACGACGAGAAGATCATCCCCACCTTCAAGCGCATCTACCACGTGCGGGACGGCCGCACCCAGGAGGAGGATGGCGGATAAGGGTCAGCCCAGCCGGGCGGCAAGGTAGGCGAGCAGGTCCCGCAGGCTGACGAGCTTGGCGTAGTCGGCCTCGGGGATGTCCACCGCCAGCTTGTCGTGGAGGGCGATGAGGAAGTTGAGCCAGTCCATGGAATCCAGGTCCACCTGGCTGCGCAGGGGCTTGTCGTCCCGCAGCTCGGCCGGCTCCACCTCCGGGGCGATGGCGAGGAGGGTGTCGATGACCGTCGCCCGCAGTTCCTTGTCGTTCATTCCTGTCTCCCCTGCAGGCTTTCCGGGTTCTGCAGGCAGTCCCGCAGCTCGGCCAGGAAGAGGGCGCCCCGGTGGCCGTCGGAAAC
>DATFAA010000011.1:0-12860 GCA_035255045.1 Rhodocyclaceae bacterium
CGGCTTTTCCGGCGGCGGGGCCTTGGCCGCCGGAGCGGGCTGGGGCTTCTCGGCCGGCGCCGCCTTGGGGGCCGCCGCCCGCAGGCGCTCTATCCGGGCCTTGGCCAGGGAGGCGAAGCGGCCCTTGGGGTAGGACTGCAGGTAGGCTTCGTAGTCCTCCGGGTGGGTGCTGTCCTTGATGGATTCCCAGAAGGTCAGCTCGTACTGCTCGGCGCTGTCCTTGGGCAGCACGCCGGCCGCCGCCCACTGGACGGAAACGGCCGCCAATACGCAAACGATGAGAAGTTTTCGCCACACAGTCGGACCTTCCTGAAATTCGCATCCCGCCATGACCGCCTCCGGGCAACCCGCTGGAATCGGTGGACCGCCAGACGGGGGGCATAAATCCGTCCACCGGCCGGCAATTCGCCGCCGCCGGGGCTTTCGGCCCGGAAATACCCGGTCGACGGGCCCGGAATCAGCTCCGGACGGTAGGCCGCCCTGGCCCCCGCAGCCTAGGCGGGACGGGCGACGGGCCCGTGGATGGAGTTTCAGAACTCTCGCCCGCACTTCGGCTCAAAGCATGCACGCATTTGACAGAGTTCTTTCCGACAAATTCTGCACCGGCCGGAACGGACGCCGCGAGGAACCATGACATGCTGAGAAGAACGATGGTTGTCGCCTGGGCCGCCGCGATTTGGGCGATCGGGCCCGCTTTGGCCGAACAGACGGCGGCCCCGCCCAATGCCGAGGTCTATTTCATCTGGCCCCCCGACGGGGCGGTCATCCACGGCGGCAAGTTCTGGGTGCGCATGGGGCTGCGCAACATGGGGGTCGCCCCCAAGGGGGTGAATATGGCCAATGTCGGGCACCACCACCTGCTGGTGGACACCGACCTGCCTCCCCTCGACCAGGAGATTCCCAACGACCGGAACCACCTGCATTTCGGCGCCGGCGAGACCGAGGCCCGCATCGAGCTGCCGCCCGGGAAGCACACCCTGCAGCTCCTCCTGGGGGACCACCAGCACGTTCCCCACAATCCGCCCGTCTATTCCAAGAAGATCACCATCACGGTGAAATGAGGACGACCATGGGATTCCGAACCCTATCCAAGATCCTGGCCCTGGCGGCGGCGCTCTTCCTGGCGACCGGCCCGGCGGCGGCAGGCCCCACTCCGGCCCCGCCCAACGCCTATCTCTACATCGGCTGGCCCAACGACGGCCAGGTGCTGCCGGCGGGCAAGCCCTTCCGGGTGTGGTTCGGCCTGCGCAACATGGGGGTCGCCCCCAAGGACGTCAAGTTCCCCCACACCGGCCATCATCACCTGCTCATCGACGCCGACCTGCCGGCCGCCGACGAGGTCATCCCGTCCGACAAGAACCACCTGCACTTCGGGGCGGGCCAGACGGAGACCATGGTGGAGCTGCCGCCGGGCAAGCACACCCTGCAGCTCATCATGGGGGACGACCAGCACATCCCCCACAATCCGCCCATCTACTCCAAGAAGATCACCATCACCGTCAAGTGAGCCTCCCGGGAGGGATGGTCAGTCCCGCTTGATCAGCAGGCCGATCACGAGCCCGACGCCGACGGCCATGGCGACCGTGGTCCAGGGGCGCTGGTGGGCGAAGTCGTTGGTCGCCTTGGCGGCGGACTGGGAGCAGTCCACCACGGTCTGGCGCAGCCGGCCCATGTCTTCCTTGGCTACAGCCAGGCGCTCCAGGACCTTCTCGCTGGCGGCATGGTAACTGTCCGCCCCCTTCTGCTCCGCCGCCCGCAGCGCCTCGGCGGTCTGGCTGACGGCGCCGTGAATCTTCTCTTCGAGGCTATGGACGCCTTCACTCAGTTGTCTGGCCATGATTTTCTCCTTGGCAAAGTTAGGGGGACTGCCCGCCTTTGCAGCCAGCATTCCACGATGGGCGGCCCCCCGCCATAGGTGCTCGTACGGATATATATCGCCATGACGGGCGACTAGAGTTTCCCTTCTGCGAGCGGTGCGGCTCGCTGGGGGGACCGGTCTGGGCCTCGCCCCCCCGGCAAGCGCCGTCACCCCAGGCCCGACGACAGGAGCGAACATGGCGAAGACCCTGGCTTTCGCCTCCTTCTGGGGCGGGAATCCCCCCCGGGAGCTGAGCGAAGCACGCTTTCAAAGACTTTTCGACGATGCCGATGCCCTGTCGATCCAGGGTTATCTGCCGGACGGGACCGTGGTCTACTGGAACCGCGCTTCCGAGAAGATCTACGGCTACACGGCGGCGGAAGCCCTCGGCGCCAATCTGCTGGACCTCATCGTTCCCGCCGACATGCGCCAGGAGGTGCAGGCGGCCATGGGCCGGATGTTCGAGTCCGGCGAGGCCATCCCGCCGGGGCGGCTGAACCTCAGGCACAAGGACGGGCGGACGGTGCCGGTCTATTCCAGCCATACCATCGTCGCCATCCCGGGCCAGACCCCGGTGCTGTTCTGCATGGATTCGGACGTGACCCACCTGGAGCGGGCCGAGCGGGAGCTACGGGTGGCGGCCGCCGCCTTCGAGACCCAGGAGAGCATGTTCATCACCGACGCCGAGGGCATCATCCTGCGGGTGAACCAGGCCTTCACCCAGGTGAACGGCTATTCGGCGGCCGAGGCGGTGGGCAGGACGCCCAGCCTCATCAAGTCCGGCCACCATCCTGCGGACTTCCACGCGGAACTGTGGCGGACCCTGGAGGAGACCGGCGGCTGGCAGGGGGAAATCTGGAACAAGCGCAAGAACGGCGAGATCCATCCCGACTGGGTGACCATCACCGCCGTCAAGGACGAACAGGGCCGGGTGACCCACCACGTCGGCGCCCAGACCGACCTCAGCCAGCGCAAGCGGGCGGAGGCCAAGATCCTGCGCCTCGCCTTCTACGACCCCCTCACCCGCCTCCCCAACCGGCGCCTCCTCCTGGACCGGCTGCAGAAGGCGGTGACGGGCAGCCTGCGCAGCCATGCCGCGGGCGCCCTGCTCTTCATCGACGTGGACAATTTCAAGACCCTCAACGACACCCAGGGCCACGACATCGGCGACCTGCTCCTGCAGCAGGTCGCCCAGCGGCTCACCGCCTGCCTGCGGGAAAACGACACGGCCGCCCGCCTGGGGGGCGACGAATTCGTGGTGATGCTGGAGGGCCTCAGCCAAGGCGGCAAGGAACCGGCCGCCCAGGCCGAGTTCGTCGCCCGCAAGATCCTCGATGCCTTCGCCCTGCCCTTCAACCTGCGGCACCACGAATACGTGGGCAGCGTCAGCATCGGCATCACCCTGTTCTCCAGCCAGGAAGGCGGGGTGGACGAGCTCATGAAGCAGGCCGACCTGGCCATGTACGAAGCCAAGGCGGCGGGTCGCAACACCCTGCGCTTCTTCGATCCCCAGATGCAGGCGGCGGTGACCCACCGGGCGGCGTTGGTCAGCGGCCTGCGGGAGGGCCTGCGCAAGGGCCATTTCCGCCTCTTCTGCCAGCCCCAGGTGGACCGGGGCGGCCGCGTCGTCGGAGCCGAAGCCCTGCTGCGCTGGGAATCCCCCGAGCGGGGCGTGGTCCCGCCGACGGAATTCATCCCCGCCGCCGAGGAGTCCGGCCTCATCATCCCCCTGGGCTACTGGGTCCTGGAAGCGGCCTGCGAGCAGCTGGCCGCCTGGGCGGCCCGGCCGGAAACCGCCGAGCTGACCCTGGCAGTCAATGTCAGCGCCGCCCAGTTCAACCGGGCGGACTTCGTGGACCGGGTGCTGGAGCTGCTGGCCGGCACCGGTGCCGATCCCCGCCGGCTCAAGCTGGAATTGACGGAAAGCCTGCTGGTGCAGAACGTCGAGGAGGTCATCGTCAAGATGTCCGCCCTCAAGGAGCGGGGGGTGGGCTTCTCCCTGGACGACTTCGGCACCGGCTACTCTTCCCTCTCCTACCTGCGCCGCCTGCCCCTCGACCAGTTGAAGATCGACCAGTCCTTCGTGCGGGACCTCCTGGTGGACATCAACAGCACGGCCATCGCCCAGACCATCATCGTCCTCAGCCAGACCATGGGGCTGTCGGTGATTGCCGAGGGGGTGGAGAGCGAGACCCAGCGGGAGCTGCTGGCCAGCCTCGGGTGCCATGCCTACCAGGGTTATCTTTTCGGCCACCCGCTACCCATCGAGGACCTGCCCCAACTGCTGGCCGAGCAGGCAAAACCCCTGGCGAGCCGGGAAGGCTACCGGGTCGACCGCTGATCCGGGGATGTAGGGAGGCGACGAGCTTTCCGGCGGAGACGGCCGTGGATGCTCGACTCGGGTTGCACCCCGCTACCAGTTCGTCGCCTCTAATGCCACTCTAGGACATGGCCGCGGCATGGCAAGGGAATTGTCCGGCCGGCCCGGGGTCACAGCGCCTGCATGACCCGCTCCAGCTTGCCCCGCACCTCCGCCGCCAACTGGGTGACTTCAGGCTTGTCCACCAGGTCCAGCACGGCGTTGGGGTCCATGAACTCGACCCGCACCTGGCCGGAGTCCTCCTGGCGGACCACCACGTTGCAGGGCAGGAGCAGGCCGATGGCGGGCTCCGCCGTCAGGGCCCGGTGGGCGAGGGGCGGATTGCACGCCCCCAGGATGCGGTAGGGCGGCATGTCCTGGTTGAGCTTCTTCTTCAGGGTGGCGGCCACGTCGATGTCGCTGAGGATGCCGAAGCCTTCCTTCTGGAGGGCCTGGGTGACCCGCTCGATGGCCTCCGGGAAGGGGACGGACACCGCCGTCCCGAAACCGTACTTGATCTGCATGTCTTTTCTCCCGGCAGGGGGTGGACGATCTGGGTTCGATGCCTTGGCTTAGTGGCCGCCGGCCGCTCCCCGGTTCAATAGTGGCCGCCGGGGCCGGTCGGCGCTATCCTGGACCCGTGGCGTGAGGCGCACAGCGCCGGGAGCACGGCAATGCTGACTTTCCTGACGGTAGCCCTGCTGGTCTACGGATCCATGCACCTCTACGGCCTCGGCAAGGCGTGGCTGGCCCTCCCCCACTCCCCGGCCCTGGCCGCGGGCCTCGCCGTCGCGGGAGTCGTCCTCACCCTGTCGCCCTTCCTGGTCTGGTTCCTGGAGAAGCGGGGCTGGAGCACCGCCGCCGCTGCCAGCGCCTGGCTGGCCTACCTCTGGATGGGCTTCCTCTTCCTGTTCGTCTGCCTCGGCCTCCTCCTCGACCTCGGCCACGGCCTGGCGGCCCTCCTCCGCCTGCCCTGGCCCCTGGGGGAAGGCGCCGCCACCGGGGTCGCCGCCCTCGTCGCCCTCGTCCTGGTCGGCTACGGCTTCGTGGAGGCACGGCACATCCGGGTGGAAGAGGTGCGCATCGCCACCCCCAAGCTGGCCGCCGGACAGGTCACCATCGCCCAGGTCTCCGACCTCCACCTGGGCATCATGCTGGGGGACCGCTTCCTGGAGCGGGTCATCGACAAGCTGCGGGAAATCGATCCCGACATCCTGGTGACGACGGGGGACACCCTGGACAGCCACAGCGACGACCTGGCCGCCCTCGCCCGCCGCTTCCGCACCTACTCCCCGCCCCTGGGCACCTTTGCCGTCACCGGCAACCACGAATACCTGGCCGGGCTGGAAAGCTCCCTGAGCTTCCTGCGGGGAGCCGGCTTCACCATCCTGCGGGGCGACGCGGCCCGGGTCGGCGGCATCGTCCTGGCCGGGGTGGACGACCACGGCGCCGCCGAACCGCCGCTGCCGGCGGAGGACGGCTTCGTGGTCCTGCTCAAGCATCAGCCGAAGGTGGATGGTGCCGAACCCTTCGACCTCCAGCTCTCCGGCCACGTCCATGGCGGGCAGATCTTCCCCTTCGGCTACCTGACCCGGCTCTTCTACCCGGTTCCCACCGGCCTCACCGTGCTCGGAGACGGACGGCGGCTCTACGTCAGCCGCGGCACCGGCACCTGGGGCCCCCCCCTGCGCCTGCTGGCTTCCCCCGAAATCACCCTCATCACCATCACCGCCGCCCCCCGAGGGCCGGCTGGCCCGCCCTGAACTTCCCGGCGGCTCGGGTGTCTTCCCTATGCCTGCCGGTACCCTGCTCCCTGGAGGCGACATCTCTTCCCCACCCCTCACCGTTCCCGCAGGGCCACGTCCGGGGCCGAGAGGCCGCAGACCGCTGCGGTCCGCCCGCACACTCCTCGTCTCCCTGGTCCTTGCCTGCCTGCTTCCCGGTGTCCTGGGCGTTGCTGCCCTTTTCCACTACGAATACCAGCGCAGCCGGGCGCAGATGGAAAGGGATACCATCCAGACGACGCGGGCCCTGGTCCAGACGGTGGATAGCCAGCTCCTCAGGGCCGAAACCGCAGTCCTCGCCCTGTCCGGCTCCCGGTATCTCGCCGAGCGGGACTTCGCCGGCTTCCACCGCCAGGCCACCGAACTCCTGCGTAAGACCGGCATCGGCGCCTACGTGGCCGTGCTGGATCAGGCGGGCAACAACATCGTCAACACCCTGCGCCCCTACGGCGAACCCTTGCCGCCCCACGGCAATCAGGAACATCTGCGCCCGGTCTTCGAGAGCGGCCGCCCCTTCATCTCCAACCTTTACATCGGCTCCATCTCGAACCGCCCCCGGATCAGCGTCTACGCCCCGGTGAAGGAGAACGGCAGGGTTGTCTATGCCCTCAACGTCGGCATCGATTCCGAGTTGCTGGGCCATATCCTGGAGGCGCAGCACCTGCCCCCGGGCTGGCTGGTTTCCATCGTGGACGGCGCCGGCACCATCGCTGCGCGCAACCGGAGCGCCGAGCAGTATGTTGGCGAGAAGGCTCCTCCCGACGTGCTGCGGGGATTCACGGCCGCCCCCGAAGGCTCGATCCAGTCGGTGACCAAGGAAGGCATTGAAGCCTTGGTGGTGTTCAGCCGCTCCCCGGTGACCGGATGGCGGGTAGTCGCCGCCATCCCCAGCCAGAGCCTCCAGGCCCCGTTCCTGCGCAATCTAGCCTTTCTGGGCACCGGGCTCGCCGCCCTGTTCCTGGTCGGCTTGGCCCTCGCCCGCCTCCTGGGGACGCGCATCTCCGGCTCGGTACACGCCCTGGCGGCTTCGGCCTTCCACCTGGAGGCCGGCGAGGAGGCGCCGGCGCCCAGGGTCCATTTCCGGGAAGCCGCCGAGGCCGCCCAGGCCATCGAGATGGGCGCCCGCCTGCTGCAGGACAGGGAAAGGAATCTGCGGCAGCTCATCGCCACCCTGCCGGGCCTGGTGTGGACCGCCACCGGCGAGGGGGCCGTCGATTTCGTCAGCCGGCAGTGGCGGGATTACACCGGCACCACCCTGGAGTCCCAGCTCGGCACCGGCTTCCTCGGAGCCATCCATCCCGAGGACCGGGATAAGGTCGGGAAGCTGTGGCGCGAGGCCATCGCCAACCGGGCTTCCTACCACACCGAGTATCGCCTGCGCCGCCGCGATGGCGTGTACCGCTGGTTCAAGGCCCGGGGTACGCCGGTGACGGACGATGACGGACAGGTCAGCCGCTGGCTGGGGGTGGCCACCGACATCGATGATCTCAAGCGCGCCCAGGAGGCGCTCCTGGACAGCGAGCAGCGCTACCGGGCCCTGTTCAACAACCGCACCAGCGCCATCGCCCACCTGCGCATCGTCACCGACGCCGACGGCCGGCCGGTGAATTACTACGTGGAGGCGGTCAATGACACCTACGAACGCATCCTGGGGTTGCGGCGGCAGGAGGTCGAAGGCAGGCTGGCGACGGAGATCGCCCCGAACATCCGGGAATTCGACGTGAACCTCGTCGCGGTGCTCGGCCGGGTCGGGCTCGAAGGCGGCGAGGCGGCCTTCGAGATGCTCTTCCCCCCCACCGGCCAGTGGCTGTCCATCTATGCCTACAGCCCCAAGCCCGGGGAATGCACCGCCATGTTCACCGACGTTTCCGCCCAGAAGCGGACGGAGGCGGAAATCCAGCGCCTCAACGCCGAGCTGGAGGAGCGGGTCCAGCAGCGCACGGCGGAGCTCAAGCACTCCAACGAAGCCCTGCTGCGCAGCAACATGGAGCTGCAGCGCTTCGCCCATGCCGCCGCCCACGACCTGCAGACGCCCCTGCGCTCCATTGCCGGCTTCACCCAGCTGCTGCAGCGGGAAATCGGGGAGTGCGTGGACGAGCGGGCCGACGAGTGGCTCACCCTGGTGATCGACAACACCCGGCGCCTCCAGGTGCTCATCGAGGAGCTGCTGGACTACGCCCGGCTGGACGCCCGGGCCCGGCCCTTCGAGGTGGTGGATATGGAGGCCGTCTTCGAGCAGGTGCTGGCTTCCCTGTCGGCCCTGATCGAGGAAGGCGGCGCCGAGGTGACCCGGGGCGACCTCCCCACCCTGCTGGCCGACCGCACCCAGATGGCCCAGCTGCTCCAGAACCTCGTCGAGAACGGCATCAAGTACAACCGCTCCAAGCCGCCCCGGGTGGCCGTCACGTGGGAGCTCCAGGGCAACGACGACGTCTTCGCGATCAAGGACAACGGCATCGGCGTCGACCCCAAGCACCACCAGCGCATTTTCGAGATATTCCGTCGCCTGCACACCTACACGGAGATTCCCGGCACCGGCATCGGGCTGGCCATCTGCCAGCGCATCGTCGAGCGCCACGGCGGGCGGATGTGGATGGAGTCCCAGCCCGGCCGGGGCAGCGTCTTCTACTTCTCCCTGCCTGCCCGGAGGCCGGCGGCAGGGCAATGACCCGTTGGGAAACCCCGGCGGCGGAGATACAATCCGGCCGCATTCAAGGGGGAATCAGCCGTGACCGAAGAGGAAAGACAGAAGGCGCAGGAAGCGCTGAACTCGGACTACGCCAGGTACGTCGTCGAGGCCGAGGCCGCCAAGGCCCAGGGCAAGGCCCTGGGCACCTTCCTGGAATGGCAGCACAAGTACGGCTCCCTGGACGTCAAGATCCCTGAGCGGTGAGGGTCTGCCGTTCCCGCCCTTCCTGGGGATTCCAGGAGAACAGCGGGCGGAGCTTTTCGCCGACGGCTTCCGCCAGGGACAGCAGGCTGTGGCCGACGAGGAGGCCGTAGAGGCGGGCGCGTTCGGCGAACAGGCCCTGCAAGCGTTGCAATTCCTCGGCCCGCAGCTGGCGGGCCCGGCGTTCGATAAGGGCGATGTCGATGTATCCCATGATTGACTCCTCAGGCTTTGCTGCATCGCAGCGTTGACGGTTCGAACTGTAAATTCGCCGCCCGGCCCGGACAATCCGGCCGAAGGGAAAAACATTTGTGAATTCCGGTCATAGTTGACCCATGGATAGAACCGCCGAGATCACCGCCTTCGTCCGCGCCGTGGAAACCGGCAGCTTCTCCGCCGCCGCCCGCCTCCTGGCCCTGACCCCGTCCGCCCTGTCCAAGCTCGTCACCCGCCTGGAGGACCGCCTGGGGACCCGCCTGCTGCAGCGCACCACGCGGCAGCTGCACCTCACCCCGGAAGGGGAAGCCTTCTACAACCGCATCCGCCCCATCCTCTCCGCCCTCGACGAGGCGGAGGCGGAGGCCAGCGCCGCCGGCGCCAGCCCCCGGGGGGTGCTGCGCCTGCACTGCGGCTCCTCCTTCGGCATGCACCAGCTGGCGCCGGCGGTGCCCCGCTTCCTGGAGCGCTACCCGGACGTGGAGCTGGACATCACCATCAACGACCAGCCACCGGCCCTGGTGGAGGAGAGCATCGACCTCGCCATCCGCATCGGCGCCCTCGACGAGTCCTCCATGGTGGCCAGGCGCATCGCCAACCTGGAGCGGGTCATCTGCGCCGCCCCGTCCTACCTGGAGCGCCACGGCACGCCCCTGACCCCGGACGATCTCCACAATCACAACTGCCTGTGGTCCACCAGCCTGCCGAACCTGCGCCGCTGGCCCTTCGACACCGACGAGGGCATCCGGGTGGTGCCCATCTCCGGCAACGTGGTGGCCAACAACGCCGAGACCGTCCTGCAGCTCACCATCGCCGGGGTCGGTATCTCCCGCCTCACCGACATCATGGCTGGCGAATCCATGCGCCGGGGCCACCTGGTCCCCATCCTCACCGACTGGCACCACGTGGAGCCGGTGCCCCTCTTCGCCACCTACCCGAGCGGCCGCCACCTGGCCCCCAAGGTGCGGGCCATGGTGGACTTCCTGGTGGAGGAGTTCGGCCACGCCCCCTGGCGCCGCCGCTGATGCCGGGATTCAGGACCGGACGTGCTCGGCCAGGAGCCGCTCGGCCTGGTCGTAACCCTGTTCCATGAGGCGCCCCAGCCGTTCCGGGGAATAGTCCAGGTCCCGGGAGATGTACTCGAACGGCAGGGCCTGCTGCCGCCGGATGCGCAGGACATCGAGCCGGCACAGGTTGGCAGCGAGGGCGGCGGCGTGCTCCCGGATGATGCGCTTGCCGAGGGCGGAGGCCGGGCGGGCGCCGGCGGCTTCGGCAGCCGCCGTGAGGAAATCCACATAGCGGTTGTTGATCTCGGCGTAGTCCTCGTCCGTGTCGGCCCGGGACTCCAGCAGGGCGGCCTGGACCTGGAAGGCGAGGTCGAGGGCGCTGGACGGCCGCCGCCTTTCGCCGCAGATGGTGTCCACGATGATGACCAGGTAGTCGCCGATCCGGCCCTCCGCCGGCCGGGAGCGCAGCACCTGCAGCAGGTCCCGCAGCGGGCTGTAGGGCAGCAGGTCGCCGTCCCAGTAGGCCTCCCCGTCGATCTCGGCCAGGGGATAGAGGAAGGGGATGCTGGCGCTGGCCATCAGGTGGCGCGTCTCCACCGCCTCCTGCCAGCTGTGGAAGATCGCCGGCTGCTGGGTGGCGGCATTCACCGCCCGCACCAGCAGCAGGGGAAGGCGCCCCGGGTTGGGGCCGTAGGAGCCGACGTAGCGGCGGATCAGCCTTTCCATGGCCTCCGGGTCATGGAGGGCGGCCCGGGCGCGGAAGGCGGCGCCCCAGGGATTCCAGGCCATGAAATTGGGGACGCTGAGCCCGGGATTGCCCCGCAGCAGCATGGTCAGCAGGCTGTTCCAGGAATGGTGGTACCAGGTCGCCAGGGGAAAGAAGACCCGGGGCAGGAAGGCCAGCTCGTCCCGCCACAGGGATTCCAGGGCGCCGGCCCCGGCATCCCGATCGGACAGGTGGCGGGCGATGACGGCGCCGTTGAGGGCGCCGATGGAGGCCCCGGCGATGCCCGCCAGTTCGATCTCCCCGCTCTGGACCCGGGCGGCGATGGCCTGGTAGGCCCCGCACTGGTGGGCCCCCATGGCCCCTCCCCCCGGCAGGATCAGGAGGGCTGGCCGGGGCTTGGCGCCGGGCCGCCCGCTGCTGCCCGGGTCCGGGCTGGGGTCCGGCGGTTGCCGCTCGAGCTTCATTGACGCACCGCTCCGATGGATGGAATCGGCACGGTGGCTGCAATGGGCGTGCCCGCCCCCGGCGGCTCAGTCCGGGAAGCCGTCCGGATTGGCGGACTGCCAGCGCCAGCCGTCCTCGCACATTTCCCGGATGCCCCGCTCCGCCTTCCAGCCCAGGCTTTCGTGGGCCAGGGTCGGGTCGGCGTAGCAGGCGGCGATGTCGCCGGGACGGCGGCCGACGATCTCGTAGGGCACCTTCCGGCCGCTGGCCGCCTCGAAGGCCCCGACCATGTCGAGGACGCTGTAGCCCTGGCCGGTGCCCAGGTTGACGGTGAGGACGCCGGCCTGGCGGCCCAGGTAATTCAGCGCCGCCAGGTGGCCGAGGGCCAGGTCCACCACGTGGATGTAGTCCCGCACCCCGGTGCCGTCCGGGGTGGGATAGTCGTCGCCGAAGACCGAGAGCTTCTCCAGCTTGCCCACCGCCACCTGGGCGACGAAGGGCATGAGGTTGTTGGGGATGCCGTTGGGGTCCTCGCCGATGAGGCCGCTCCGGTGGGCCCCCACCGGGTTGAAGTAGCGCAGCAGGGCGATGCGCCAGGCCGGGTCGGCCACCGCCAGGTCCCGCAGGATGTCCTCCACCATGAGCTTGGAGCGGCCGTAGGGATTGGTGGCCTGGAGGGGGAAAGGCTCCCGGATGGGGACCGTGTGCGGGTCGCCATAGACGGTGGCGGAGGAACTGAACACCACCTTCTTCACCCCGTGGGCGGCCATGGTCTCGAACAGCACCAGGCTGCCGTGGACATTGTTGTCGTAGTAGCGCAGGGGCTGGCTCACCGACTCCCCCACCGCCTTGAGGCCGGCGAAGTGGATGGCGGAGTCGATGGGATAGTCGCGGAACACCTGCTCCAGCCCGGCCCGGTCGCGGATGTCCACCGACCGGAAGGCGGGCCGCCGGCCGCTGATGGTTTCGATGCGGTCGAGGACCGCCGGCTTGCTGTTGGAAAGGTTGTCGATGATGAGGAGTTCGGCTCCTGCCGCGAGGAGCTCGACGACGGTGTGGGAACCGATATAGCCGGTGCCGCCGGTGACGAGGATCATTTTTTCTTATCGCCTTTTAAGCCAATAGGAATCTTGCGCCGAGGGCGGCATTGTAGCCGCCCCCGGCCTGGGAACGGACGATGCCGCTTGCCGGTGGGGTCACCGATAGACCGGGAGGCCGCGACTCCGTTCCGCTGGTTTCGCCCGCCGCCTGTGGGCACTGGCCCAACAGGTTTTTGCCGAGTGTTGGCCGCCACCCGCCGCCAGATGTCTCCCCTTCGCCCTGGGCCGGCACCGGCCGACAAGCGATTTCTATACTGTTTTCAAGCGCTTATATCTTTTTTCATTGCTCCTGGCCCGGCCTGGCACACCCCCTGCAATAGGGTAAGCGAGCACCAACGAAAGCTCACCAACCAACCCAACCCTGACTAGGAGTACTGCAATGAAAACCCTGACCATCCAAGACCTGCCCCGCAGCGAAACCCTCGACGCCAAGGCCATGGCCGCCGTCCAAGGCGGCATGAAGAAGGGCATGCCT
>DATFAA010000012.1:0-28105 GCA_035255045.1 Rhodocyclaceae bacterium
AGACGATCCCGCGCTGCGCCTTGTCGACGTCGTAGTCGCACTTCTGGAGCAGCTTCTGGATGATGTTTTCCACGTCCTCGCCGACGTAGCCAGCTTCGGTCAGGGTGGTGGCATCGGCGATCACGAAGGGGACGTTGAGCAGCCGCGCCAGGGTCTGGGCGAGGAGCGTCTTGCCGGAGCCGGTGGGGCCGACCAGGAGGATGTTGCTCTTGGCGAGTTCGACGTCGTCGGCGCTGCGGCTTTGGTGACGCAGACGCTTGTAGTGATTGTAGACAGCCACCGACAGGATGCGCTTGGCCAGTTCCTGGCCGATCACATACTGGTCGAGGATGCCGCAAATCTCCTTCGGTGTCGGCAAATCGGAACGACCGCCCTGACCCGATTCTTCCGGGACCTCGTCGCGGATGATGTCGTTGCAGAGCGCGATGCACTCGTCGCAGATGAACACCGACGGGCCGGCGATGAGCTTTTTCACCTCATGCTGGCTTTTTCCGCAAAACGAGCAGTAGAGCAGTTTTTCCTGTCCACCTTTAGACATCAATACTCCTTAGATTTGAGCCGCGTCGGCCTCAGGCGGGTTCGCGGCGGGTCAGAACCTTATCGATCAATCCGTATTCTGCCGCTTCTTCGGCGGAAAGGAAATTGTCTCGATCGGTGTCTTTCTCGATGCGTTCGAGGGGCTGGCCGGTGTGCTGCGCCATGAGGCGGTTGAGGCGATCCCGGATGGAAAGGATTTCCTTGGCGTGGATGGCGATATCCGAAGCCTGGCCCTGGAAACCACCCAGAGGCTGATGAATCATGACCCGGGAATTGGGCAGGGCGAAACGCTTGCCGGTGGCCCCGGCGGTCAGCAGGAAGGCACCCATGGAAGCGGCCTGGCCGATGCACAGGGTGGAAACGTCCGGCTTGATGAACTGCATGGTGTCGTAGACCGACATGCCGGCAGTCACCGAGCCGCCCGGGGAATTGATATAGAAGTAGATGTCCTTGTCCGGATTCTCGGCTTCGAGGAACAGCATCTGAGCCACGACCAGGTTGGCCGTGGCGTCGTTGACCGGGCCGACAAGGAACACGACCCGTTCCTTCAGCAAGCGCGAATAGATGTCGTAGGCGCGTTCGCCGCGCCCGCTCTGTTCGATCACCATCGGGACCAGGCCCAGGGCCTGGGGGTCCCAGTTGCTTCCGTGTTGAATAGTCATGTCAGTCCTTGTCGGGTATCGGATGATGGTCGGTATTGTGCCTTAGGACTTCTTGCCCATCAGCTCGTCGAAGGGCACCGGCTTTTCGGAAACCTTGGCCTTGGAGAGCACCCAGTCGACCACGTTGTTCTCGATAACTACGCCTTCGACCTCAGACAGGCGCTGGGGTTGCGCGTAATACCAGCGGATCACCTCGTCCGGATGCTCGTAGCTCTGGGCGGTTTCCTCCACCAGGGCCTTGACCTGCTCGGGCTTGGCTTGCAGATTCTCGGTCTTGACGACTTCAGCAAGAATCAGTCCCAGGGCGACCCGGCGGGTGGCCTGCTCGGCGAACCACTCGGGCTGGATGGGGAAGTCCTTCATCTTCATGCCGCGCTGTTCCATGTCCTGGCGGGCGGCCTGCATGAGGCGCTGCACTTCCATTTCCACCAGGGCGTTGGGCAGGCCGATGGGGTTGGCCTTGATGAGGGCGTCCATCACCTGGTCCTTGAGGCGGGCCTCGATGCGGCGCTTCACTTCGCGCTTCAGGTTGCCGGCGATCTCTTCCCGCATCTTGGCGACGTCGCCGTCGGCGATGCCCATGCTCTTGGCGAATTCGCTATCGACTTCCGGCAGCTTGGCGGCTTGCACCTGCTTGACCGTGATTTCGAACTGCACGGTCTGGCCGGCCAGGTCCTTGGCGAAATAGTCTTCCGGGAAGGTCATGTCGAAGGTCTTGGACTCGCCGGCCTTCATGCCTTCCACCGCCTTCTCGAACTCGGGCAGCATCATGCCCTGGCCGAGGACGAAGGGGTAGTCGTTGGCCTGGCCGCCCTGGAAGGGCTCGCCGTCCTTCTTGCCCAGGAAATCGATGACGACGCGGTCTTCCTTGCCGGCGGCCCGGTCGCTGTCTTCATAGCTGACCCGCTGCTTGCGCAGGATATCGATGGTCTGGTCGATCTCGGCGTCGCCCACTTCCAGGACGGGGCGCTCGACTTCGGCGCTCGACAGGTCGCCGGGGGTGAATTCCGGGTACACCTCGAAGACGGCGGAGAACTCCAGATGGGTGGTGCTCTCGGTGGTCTTCGGTTCGATGCGGGGATAGCCGGCGACGCGCAGATTCTGGGTGGTCACGGCTTCGCCGAAGGCGCGGTCCAGAGCCTCGGACAGCACTTCGTGACGGGCCTGATCGCCATATTGCTGTTTGACGATGCTGAACGGCACCTTGCCGGGGCGGAAGCCCGACATCTTCATATTGCGGCCCATGCGCTTCAGGCGTTGGTCGACATCCTTCTCCACGTCGGCGATGGCGACGGAGAGGTCAATACGGCGTTCCAGATCGTTGGACTTAGCGGGGGTCGCTTCCATGAATTATTTCCTTCGTGACTACGAGCCGAAAAATAAAGCGAAAGATTCTACCACGGCCGGCTAACTCGGCACGAGGCAGGTTTTGTGTCGAAGTGCTAGACAGGCGATGCGGATATCCTTTAGAATGCGCGCCTCTTTCGATTGCCCGGCAACGAGTGGTCGAAACGGCGGCGGCGTTAGCTCAGTTGGTAGAGCACTGGATTGTGGCTCCAGGTGTCGAGGGTTCGATTCCCTTACGTCGCCCCAAAGAATTCCCAAGCAATCGGCTGGCCGCAAGTAATCACTGGTTAGCCGGTTGCCCTCCCTGCCCGACGCGGATCGGGCAGGCATCGAGTGATCCCTTGCAGTTGCCTCGCTGATCGCTCCGCAACATCCCCACTTGCCGTTGTTTCCTTGAAACCGTTGGTCGCCCATGGCTGATGCCCATTCCATCGTGCCGTCTATGATGTTGGACTAGCACCGGCTGCCATGGATGTAGGTTGTCACCTGCTTTGACGAGGATCCACGCTGTAATTCCCTCGCGCCTTCAACCAATACCGGATCGGGAGGCGGCAGGGACGGGCATCTGGGGCGATGTAGGAACCGAATTTGCTCGTTTCCTGGCACTTCGTGCGAGGTGCAATATGAGGAAGCTAGCCTTGATCTTGGTAGTCCTGCTGTCTGGATGCGCTGCTGCTGGCAACTACGGCAGATGCGCGGACCGTAGCGGGTGTTCCGAACCCCAGTCGCTGATTGTCGATGAAGCGCTCCACAATCGCCCTTTCGGCCCTTGACGTCGGGGCCGTGGAACTCCGGCACACCGTAGCAGCCCAACGATTGCCAGTTGGCTGAATCATCGATCCTCAGGGCCGAAGGCCTTAAGGATCGCTTCTGGTACGCCTCTCATTGTAGAGACCTCAAGTCATGGATTCGGCTTCTGGCAAAGCCCCTGGGTCCGACACCCGGGGGCTTTCTCGTATCTAGCGGCTTGACGTCCTTCTGAGCAGGTTTTCCAGAACTTCTATGTCGGGAGCGAGCTTCGAGGCATCGAAGCTCTGGATGCCATTCAGCACGGCCAGCACTGCGGGTCCCACGGCCCATTCGACGGGCAGCAAGCAGAGGGCTGCCACCGTTAACACAAGCCAGAACAGGAAATTCCCGGCCTTGTCGTGGGCGGCTTCCTTCAGCTGTCGAGAGGTGGCGCCGCTTTTAAAGGCTGACCAAGCTGATCTCTGTATCTTCATGTCTCCTCCACCTACCTGGCATGGGAGCAAAATTTAGCATTTCTGAAAGCCGAGGAAAGGTAGGTCGATACCCGCCCCGGGCAAGGGGCCGGACCTGGCGGCTAGGGTGGTTGCTGTAGCCAGATAGTCCTGAGAGCGCAGATCTTCCGCGGCAGGGCTGCAGGCGACCATCCCAGATCATCGGCGCGGCATGCGGTCTCAATAATGCGGCGCGGTGGTCGGCGGCGCCTCCCGTTTTCCCCCGATGGAAATCACCTATTCATACCTGCCTAGACGCCGCCGCTACTGTCCAGCAGCGCACCGAAAGGCATGCAATTGGGTAGTTTCCGGGCGAATACTTTTAGTTAGCATGGCCTCCTCCCGATAGCCCTGTCGGGGTCATATACAGCCTGCATGGAGGAGAAACATGGCCAAGAATGCAAATGGTGTAGCAGCGGCGCTGACCCGATGGGCGGCCGCAGGAGCGCTTTCCGCCATCCTTGCCGGGTGTGCCAGCTACCCACCCGCTCCGCCCGCGGCAGCCTCTTCCGACTACAACTACATTATCGGTCCCGGCGACGTGGTGAATATCGTCGTCTGGCGCAACCCAGAGCTGTCGATGACGGTGCCAATCCGTCCCGACGGCAAGCTCGCTTCGCCCCTGGTGGAGAACTTGACGGCCATCGGCAAGGATCCGTCGGCGCTGGCCAGGGAAATCGAGACCGCCCTCGGCAAGTACATCCGGGACCCGGTGGTGACGGTGGTGGTGACCCAGTTTGTCGGCCCCTACAGCGAGCAGATCCGTGTGGTTGGAGAGGCTGCGAAGCCGCAGATGCTGGCCTACAAGCAGAAGATGACCCTGCTCGACGTGATGATCGCCGTCGGCGGCATCACCGACTTCGCCGACGGCAACCGGGCATCCATCCTTCGTACCGCGGAGGGCGGCAAGCAGTACGGCGTGCGCATCAAAGACCTGATCAAGCGAGGTGATATCGCCGCCAATGTGGAAATGAAGCCCGGCGACATCGTCATCATCCCCCAAAGCTGGTTCTGATTTGAGCCGGTTCAATCCTGGCCGGAAGCGCCTCGGCGGCGCCGGCGAGACGACGCACAGCGAGAACAACGCCAATGGATGATCTGATCCGACAAGCCTCGAGCACTCTGAGGGCCATGTGGAAGCATCGCTGGCTAGGTGTCACCGTCGCCTGGCTGGCCGCGGCGGTCGGGGCAGTGGCCATAGCGCTCTTCCCCAACAAATACGAGGCTTCGGCCCGCATCTACGTGGACACCCAGTCCATCCTCAAACCCCTGCTGACGGGGCTGGCGGTGCAGCCCAACATCGAGCAGCAGATCACGATGCTGAGCCGGACCCTCATCAACCGGCCCAATATAGAGAAGCTGATCCGGATGGCGGATCTCGACCTCGATAGCGACAGCAAGGAGGCCCGGGACGCCCTGGCGGACAGCCTCATCAAACGTATCGAGATCAAGGGCGCGACGCCCCAGGCCCCGACCAAGGACAACCTGTACACGATCGTCTATCGCGACACCGACCCGGAGAAGGCGAGGCGGGTCGTCCAGTCCCTGGTCTCCATATTTGTCGAATCCAGCCTTGGGGATTCGCGCAAGGACACGGACTCTGCCAGGAAATTCATCGACGAGCAGATCAAGGTCTACGAGAAGAAGCTGGAGACGGCGGAAAACCGCCTCAAGGACTTCAAGCTCCGCAACCTGGAGATCCAGCCGGAAGACGGCAAGAGCATGGCGACCCGGCTCAACGAGATCGGCAACGAGCTCAACAAGTCCAGGCTGGAACTGCGGGAAGCGGAACAGTCCCGGGACGCCATCAAGCGCCAGCTGGTCGGCGAGGACCCGGTCCTCATGGACGCCGGCTCGGAGAACGGCATCGCCATTCCCGAGATCGACGGCCGCATCGACGCCCAGAAGCGCAATCTCGATACCCTGCTGCAGCGCTACACCGACCAGCATCCGGACGTGGTCGGTACCCGCCGCCTGATCCGCGACCTGGAGGAGCAGAAGCGCCAGGAAGCGGTCGCCCGGCGCAAGGCCGCCGCCACCAATCCGTCCCTGGCCTTCAGCAACAATCCGGTCTACCAGCAGCTCAAGGTCTCCCTGGCCGAGGCCGAGGCCAATGTGGCATCCCTGCGGACCCGGGCCGAGGAATACGAATCCCGCTACCAGCACGTCAAGGAGCTGATGAAGATCGCTCCCCAGCTCGAAGCCGAACTGGCCCAGCTCAACCGCGACTATGACGTGAACAAGAAAAACTACGAGGCCCTGGTGGCCCGCCGCGAATCCGCCGACATTTCCGGCAATCTCGACGCCGTGGCGGGGGTGGCCGACTTCCGGCTGGTGGATCCCCCCCGGGTCTCCCCCCGGCCGGTGGCACCCAACCGGCAGCTCCTCCTGCCCCTGGCGCTGCTCTTCAGCCTGGCCGCCGGGATGTTCGCGAGCTTCGCCGGCAGCCGGCTGCGTCCGGTCTTCTTCGACTCCCGGTCCCTGCGGATGGCTACCGGTCTGCCCCTGATCGGCAGCGTCTCGCTGTTTGAAACCGATGCTGCCAGACAGCAGGAGAAATCCGAGTTGAAACGCTTTTTCGTCGCTTCCGGCGGCCTGCTGATGGCCTTCGCCGCCGGGTCGGTCGTTTTGTGGGCGATGTCGCAAACCGTAGTCTGAGGAAGACCTATGAGCAGCTTAATCGAGCAAGCGGCCAAGCGCTTGGCCCAACTGCGGCAGGCTGGAGTAGACATCCCCGAGGGCGCTCCGGCGGCTGAGGAGGCGAGCGGTGCAGGCGGGACAGCAGCGCCGGACACGGCCGGAGAACCCACCATCCACCGCGCCGCGGCGGAGATCCAGAGCCGGGCGGCGGAGCCCGAATCCCCTGCGCCGGCGAGGGCCGGGGGAGGGCGGTCCAAGCTGGTCGAGCTGGATCTGGAAGCCATCGCCGCCACCGGCCTCGTCACCCCCCAGGCCCCGGGATCCCAGATCGCCGAGCAGTATCGGGTGATCAAGCGTCCCCTGCTGGTGAACGCCCTGGGCAAGGGCGGCGTGCCGCCCATCGAGAACGGCAACCTGATCATGGTCACGAGCGCCCTGCCCAACGAAGGCAAGACCTTCAATGCCGTCAACCTGGCCATGAGCATCGTGGCCGAGCTCGACTGCACGGTCATGCTGGTGGACGCCGACGTGGCGCGCCCGTCGGTCCTCCAACTGCTGGGACTATCGCCGGAGCGCGGCCTGCTGGATCTGCTCCAGGACGACACCCTGGACTTCGCCGACGTCCTGCTCCGCACCAACGTGGAGAAGCTCTCCATCCTGCCGAGCGGCACGCCCCACCCGCGGGCGACGGAGTTGCTGGCCAGCGACGCGATGGTCAAACTGATAAACGACATCGCCAACAAATATCGGGATCGCATCATCATCTTCGACTCGCCGCCACTCTTGGTGACGACGGAATCCCAGGCCCTGGCGTCCCACATGGGGCAGATCGTCGTCGTGGTCGAAGCCGAGCGTACGCTGCAGAGCGAGGTCATGCAGGCCCTGGCCGCCATCGAGTCCTGCCCGGTGAAACATGTCATACTCAATAAGGCTAAAGCCGATTTCAAAAAAGGTTATAGTTATGGATACGGTTACGCGTACCGTTACGGATAACAACCTTTCTTTCTACAGGCTTTATGATCTTTACCTACGGTCTTCGGTCGCGCCATCAGGATAGAAAAATCGCCGCCGCCCTCCTTGGCGCGACGGCAATGGGGTTAGCGGGGTCCGCGCAAGCCCAGCTCCAGGCGGAACCCGGACAACCCGGGACGGCCGCCACTACCATGCCGGCCCAGCCTCCCTTCCTGACCCAGGGCATGTCCCCGATCGGGAGCAATCCCGTGCCGACGGGGGGCGATACGCCAACCGCCGCCAATGCCCCGGCCGACGAGGCCGCCACCACGCCCCGCCGGGGCTGGACCATTGTGCCGCGCATCACGGTGGGCGAAACCCTCACCGACAACGTCGCTCCCGCCAGCGGCGTCAAGCGCAGCGACCAGATCACCGAGCTGAGCCCGGGAATCCGCGTCGACGCCGACAGCGCCCGGGTCAAGTTCCACATGGACTATCAACTGCGCCAGCTCCTGTATGCCCAGGAGACGGGGCGCAAGAATACGCAGAATTATCTCAATGCCTTCGGTACCCTGGAGGCGGTGGACAAGTGGCTGTTCGTCGATGTCAGCGGCGTCGTCGCCCAACAGGACATTTCTCCCTTCAGCTTCCAGTCCGCCAGCAACGTCAATATCAACCCGAATCGGGTCGAGACCTCCAGCCTGCGGGTTTCGCCCTATGTCCGCGGCCTGCTGGGCAGCAACGCCGGCTACGAGCTGCGCTACAACCGCGCCGCCACCCGGAGCAGTTCCGCCTTCGTCTCCGACGTGGATACCGAGGAGTGGAGCGGCACGGTCAAGGGCACGCCGACCCAGACGGCCTTCGGCTGGGCCGTCGAAGCCAACCACCGCACCATCGACTACAGCACCGGCCGCAACAACGAGGACGACCGCTTCCGCGGCCTGCTGTCCTACCGCATCGTGCCGGAATTCAAGGTATCGGTGAGCGGCGGCCAGGAAACCAACAACTTCGCCAGCGCCAACCGGCAGACCCACAACACCCACGGCTACGGCTTCGACTGGCTCCCCTCCGAGCGGACCCAGGTCTCGGCCTTCCGGGAGCGGCGCTTCTTCGGCGACGGCCATACGGTCACCATCGGCCATCGCACACCGCTCACCGCCCTCCGGTTCGCCGATGTGCGGGATGTCGCCGTCCTGCCCGGCCGCTTCAACACCGTCGGCTTCGGCTCCATCCACGACCTGCTGTTCACCCAGCTCACCTCCAGCATCCCCGATCCCACCGAGCGGACCCGGTATGTGGACAGCCTGCTGCAGCAGTTCGGCATTCCCCCCGACGTCTTGGTGACCCAGGGCTTCTTCACTTCCCGGGTGTCGGTGCAGCGCCGCCAGGAGCTGTCCTACTCCCTGCAGGGGGCCCGCAACATCCTGACCCTGTCGGCGGTGCGGACCCGCCACGAGGCGATCGGCCCCGCGGCGGGCGGCAACGACGTCTTCGTGGGTACGCCCAACATCCGGCAGCGCGGCTTCAGCATCAATTTCGGCCACCGCCTCACCCCGCTGACCTCCCTCAACGCGGTGGCGTCCCGCCAGCACAGTTCGGGTACGGGGGGAGTCACCAACCTGTCCAGCGACCTCAAGTCCCTGCACATCGCCGTCTCCACCCAGCTCGGCCCCCGCACCTCGGCATCCCTGGGGGCCCGCCGCACCCTGTTCGACAGCAACACCGTGACGTCCTACAGCGAAAACGCGCTGATCGGGACCTTCACCGCTCACTTCTGAGCCCTCGCCGGCGGGCCCGACACGGCCCGCCGGCACCCCCTCCCTGAGTTTCAGTCCCCTTGCACGCTAGCCAGCGTTCGCGGCTGCGCGTCCCTGGCGTGGACCGCGGCCAGGCGGTGTATTTCCGCCATTCCGACTGCGGTTTTTCCTCCCTGTCATCCCTGATTGCATACCCTGGATTTGCCGGCGTTCACGTATATGCCCCCGGTGGACCGAAGCGTACTTTATGCGCTCACTCCACAGCGGGGAAGATTCCTAGGACGCCATGTACGAAGCCTTCTATGGTTTGACCAGCAAGCCCTTTCAGCTGAACCCCGACCCCTCTTTCTATTTCGGCAGCAAGCAGCATCGCCGGGCCACCGCCTATCTGGAATACGGCATGCATCAGAACGAGGGCTTCATCGTCATCACGGGGGAGGTGGGGGCCGGTAAGACCACGGTGGTACGGGGCCTCCTGGATAGCCTGGACCGCAGCAAGGTGGTGGCTGCCCATCTGGTCAGCACCCAGCTGGATGCCGACGACACCCTGCGTCTGGTGAGCGCCGCCTTCGGCATACGCACCAAGGATGTCTCCAAGTCCGACCTGTTGATGGCGCTGGAGGCCTTCCTGGTGAGCGTCACCGGCCAGGGCAAGCGCTGCCTCCTGATTGTCGACGAGGCCCAGAACCTCACTCCCCGGGCGGTGGAGGAGTTGCGCATGCTGTCCAATTTCCAGTTCAGCAACCACGCCCTGCTGCAGAGCTTCCTCGTGGGCCAGCCGGAATTCCGCCAGATCATGCAGAGCCCCCACATGCAGCAGTTGCGGCAGCGGGTCATCGCCTCGTGCCATATCGGGCCGCTGTCCATGGAGGAAACCCAGGGCTACATCGAGCACCGCCTCAAGTGCGCCGGCTCGCGGGGCAATCCGGAATTCGAGCCGGCCGCCTACGAGGCCATCTTCAAGGCCAGCGGCGGCATCCCCCGCCGCATCAACGCCGTCTGCGACCGTCTCCTGCTCATGGGCTTCCTCGAGGGCAAGACCAGCTTTTCGGGGGAAGACGCCGAGGCGGTGGCCCGGGAAATCTACGAGGAAACCCAGGCGCCGGCCGGCAAGCGGGGGGAAGGCTCCGCCGCCGAGGCCGTCGCCATCCCGCCGGTGGAGGGCAGCGTGGACGAGGGCGACTGGTCGGGTCCGGGAGTAGGCGAGGAGACCATGCAGGATCCCGCCCAGGTGGTCGCCACCCTCAATGCCAAGCACGTGGGCGAACGGCTCCTGCGCCTGGAGCGCAGCCTGCTCCGCCTGGAACATATCAACTCGGTCACCCTGGGGCTGCTGCGGCAGCTATTCACCGACGTCCGGAAACAATCCCTGGTCAAGGACAATCCCCTGTGATCCGCGAACAATGGCCTGGGGCCCTCGGCCCCGTGGCGTGCGTCGTCGGCGCCCGCCCGAATTTCATGAAGATGGCCCCCATACTGCGGGCCTTCGCCGGAAATCTGCCGACTCTCCTCGTCCATACCGGCCAGCACTACGACAAGGACATGAACGACCGGCTGTTCGAGGACCTGGGGCTGCCCCGGCCGGACATCAACCTGGAGGTGGGGTCGGGGACCCACGCCGTCCAGACCGCCGAGGTCATGCGCCGTTTCGAGCCGGTGGTGGATGAGCGCCGGCCGAGCGCCGTGCTGGTGGTGGGGGACGTCAATTCCACCCTGGCCTGCGCCCTGGTGGCGGTGAAGAAGGGCGTGCCCGTGGTCCATGTGGAAGCGGGCCTGCGCAGCTACGACCGGAGCATGCCTGAGGAGATCAACCGGGTCCTCACCGACCAGCTGGCGGACCTCCTCTACACCACCGAGCGCAGCGCCGCCGACAACCTCGGGCGGGAGGGAATCCCGCCGGAACGCATCCGCTTCGTCGGCAATGTGATGATCGATTCCCTCCTCAGCAACCGCTCCCAGGCCCGGGTGCCCCGGGACATCCTGGCGGCGGCCGGCGCCGACCCCGCGCTGGCGGAAGCCGGTTCCGGCTACGGCCTGGTGACCCTGCACCGGCCGTCCAACGTGGACCAGGCCGAGACCCTGGAGCCCCTGCTGGGCGTCCTGCGGGAAGCGTCCGACCGGCTGCCCCTGGTCTTCGCCCTGCACCCGCGGACCCGGGCCAATATCCAGCGCTTCGGCCTGGGGACGCTGGTGGACAGCCGGCGCTTGATCCTGCTGCCGCCCCAGGGCTATCTGGAAATGCTGGGGCTGATGGCCGGCGCCACCCTGGTGCTGACCGACTCCGGCGGCCTGCAGGAGGAGACCACCGCCCTCGGCGTGCCCTGCCTGACCCTGCGGGAAAACACCGAGCGACCCATCACCGTGGACCACGGCACCAACACCCTGGTCGGCCGGGACCGGGGCGCCATCCTGGCGGGAGTGGACGACATCCTGAAATCTGGCGGCAAGCGGGGCAGGGTACCGGAGCTGTGGGACGGCCACGCCGCCGAGCGCATCGCCGCCGACCTGGCAGCCTGGCTGCTCGGCCGCCACGCAAGGGTCAATGGATGACGGGGCCGGACATGGACACGGGGCGGATGACCAATGCGCTCACCGTGGATGTCGAGGACTACTTCCAGGTCGCCGCCTTCGCCCCCTACATCTCCCGGTCGGAATGGCCGGAGCGGGAGTGCCGGGTCGAGGCCAATATGGACCGCATCCTGCACATGCTGGACGAGCGGGACATCAAGGCGACCTTCTTCACCCTCGGCTGGATCGCCGAGCGCTACCCCCAGGTGGTGCGGCGCATCGTGGACAACGGCCACGAGCTGGCGAGCCACGGTTACGGCCACGAGCGGGCCAGCCACCAGACCCGGGACGCCTTCTACTCCGACATCCAACTGGCCAAGCTGCTGCTGGAGGATATTGCCGGCGACGAGGTGAAGGGCTACCGGGCCCCCAGCTTCTCCATCGGCAAGGGCAACCTGTGGGCCTTCGACTGCCTGGAGCAGGCCGGCTACCGCTACAGCTCCAGCGTCTATCCCATCCTCCACGACCACTACGGCATGCCGGATGCTCCCCGCTTCCCGCACCGGGTGAGCAACCTCCTGGAATTGCCGGTCACCACCCTGCGCCTGGCCAACCGCAACTGGCCGGCCAGCGGCGGCGGCTACTTCCGCCTCCTGCCCTATGCCCTGTCCCGCTGGATGATGCGGCAGGTGAACGAGCAGGAGGGCATGCCGGCCATCTTCTATTTCCACCCCTGGGAGATCGACGTCCACCAGCCCCGCATCCCCGGCATCAACGCCGGGGCCCGCTTCCGCCACTACGTGAACATCGACCAGATGGAAAGCCGCCTGCGGCGCCTCCTGGCCGATTTCGACTGGGGCCGGATGGACAGGATATTTCTGGACCATGCTGACCATCAATCGACTAACACCTGAAGACAACGCCACCGCGGCCCGCTGGGACCGCTTCGTCATGACATGCGCCGCTGCCAGCTTCTTCCACCGGGCCGGCTGGCAGCGGATCATCGGCGAGGTCTACGGCCATCGCACCCATTACCTCTACGCCGAGGACGGGGGCGACATCCAGGGGGTGCTGCCCCTGGCCCATGTGGACAGCTTCCTGTTCGGCAATGCCCTGGTGTCGCTGCCCTTCGCCGTCTACGGCGGGGTGGCCGCCAGTACGCCGGAGGCCGCCGACCGCCTGGAGCACGAGGCCCGCAACCTCGCCCAGCGCCTCGGGGTGGAGCATCTGGAACTGCGCAATGTCAGCCAGCGCCACCCGGACTGGCCGACCCAGGATCTCTACGTCACCTTCCGCAAGGCCATCCTGCCCGACGAGGAGGCCAATCTCCTGGCCATTCCGCGCAAGCAGCGGGCCATGGTCCGCAAGGGCATCAACAACGGCCTCACGAGCGAAATCGGCCGGGACGCCGAGCGCTTCTTCGCCCTTTATGCAGACAACGTCCATCGCCACGGCACCCCGGCCATGCCCAAGCGCTACTTCGAGGCGCTGCTGCGGGAATTCGGCCCGGATGCCGAGATCCTCACCGTCGTCGCCCCGGACGGCAGGCCGCTGAGCGGCGTCCTCAGCTTCTACTTCCGGGATGAGGTGCTGCCTTACTACGCCGGCGACGTCGAGGCGGCCAGGGAGCTGGCCGCCAACGACTTCAAGTACTGGGAACTGATGCGCCGGGCGTGCGCCCGGGGCCTGAAGACCTTCGACTACGGTCGCAGCAAGCGGGATACCGGCTCCTATGCCTTCAAGAAGAACTGGGGGTTCGAGCCCCAGCCCCTCCATTACGAATACTGCCTCTACCGGCGGGACGCCATTCCCCAGAACAACCCGGCCAACGGCAAGTACCGCCTGTTCATCGACGCCTGGCGGCGCCTGCCCCTGGCGCTGGCCAACCGGCTGGGGCCCTATATCGTCCGCAACCTGGGCTGAGGCCCTCCCAATCCGGATTTTTTCACCTCCCAGAAAGCCGTCCGCAGGCCAGTACGGAACCCGGAGATAACCATGGAATCAGGCTTTCCCCGCCATTTTTACCTACCACCAGAATGCCGGTCTTGACCCATAGGCGCTATTGGGGTCGGGGCGTACGTTACACCTCCTGCAACTCACGTTCCCTATCCAGTGTGGATACAGCCCCTGGCGGCCCGAACCGAGCGAACCCGATGACAGCGATTTACGACCGCGGTATAGCCGAGCAGGCCCTTCCCGGCTCCTGGAAAATGCCCCTTCTCCTGACCACGCTGGTTCTCGGGTGGATCCTTCTTGCCTATTGGCGGACGGTAGCCGCCATGGTCGGCACCTGGGAGCGCTCCGAAACCTTCGCCCACGGCTTCGTCGTGGTCCCCATCGTCCTCTGGCTGGTCTGGCGGCAGCGCCTGGACCTGGTCTGGGACATGCCATCCCCCAGCCGGACGGCGGCGTGGGCCCTGCTGCCGGTGGGGCTGGTCTGGCTGGCGGGCAGCCTGGCGGCCGCCAACGCCGTCATGCAGCTGGCCCTGGTCGGCCTTCTGGTGCTGGCCGTGCCCGCCCTGCTGGGCTGGGAAGTGACCCGCAAGCTCGCCTTCCCCCTGGGCTTCCTGGTCTTCGCGGTGCCCGTCGGGGAATTCCTCATCCCCCAGCTCATGGACTGGACGGCCCGCTTCACCGTCCTCGGCCTGCGCTTCTCCGGCGTGCCGGTCTACCAGGACGGGCTCGACTTCGTCATTCCCACCGGCACCTGGTCGGTGGTGGAAGCCTGCAGCGGCATCCGCTACCTCATCGCCTCCCTCATGGTGGGCACCCTCTACGCCTACCTGAACTACCGTTCCCCCCGGCGCCGCCTGGCCTTCGTGGCGGTCTCGGCGGTGGTGCCGGTGGTGGCCAACTGGATGCGCGCCTACCTAATCGTCATGATCGGCCACCTCTCCGGCAACCGCCTGGCCACCGGGGTGGACCACCTGATCTACGGCTGGCTGTTCTTCGGCGTGGTGGTGGCGGTCATTTTCGTGATCGGTTCCCGCTGGGCCGAGGCCGGCGACGGCGAATCCGGGCCGGCGGCCGCCGCCCGGCCGGGGAGGAGGGGCGGCCCCACGCCGGGCTGGGGGACAGCCGGGCTGGTGGCCCTGGTGGCGACCTTGCCGGTGCTGGCGATGGCAGGCATCGAGCGGGCCAATCTCGCCGCTCCACCGGTCATGGACAAGGACCTGGAGGAATTCGCGGCCAGCGGCTGGCGGCCGGTGCCGGAGGAAGAGACGGAGCTGCGGCCCGCCTTCCGGGAAGCCCCGGAGTCGTGGCACCGGACCTTCGAGAAGGACGGTCGCCGGGTGGGCCTCTATATCGGCTACTACCGTAACCAGGGTCCCGACCACAAGCTGGCCGGCACCTCCGGCGGCCTGCTGCGGGCCGACGACCGCCACTGGACGTGGACGGACCGGGGCCTGCGGCAGGCTGGAACCGGCGGCGAGCGGCTGGCGGCCAACCGGGCCGAGCTGCGGCCCCGGGCGGGACAGGTTTCGACGCAACCCCTGGTGGCCTGGCAATGGTACTGGGCGGGGGGAGCCATGACGGCGAGCGCCCAACGGGCCCGGGCCAGGGTTGCCTGGTCCAGGCTTCTGGGGCGCGGCGACGACTCGGCGGTCATCGTTGTGTATGGGCCCAGCACGCCGGAAGGCGAGGCGGCCCTGGCGGCCTTCAGCCAGTCGGCGGGGGCGGCCATCACCCATCTTCTCAACGCAACGAGGAATCGGCGATGAAGCGAAGCTCGAGCCAAGCCCCCCTGGTTGCCCATGTGGTTTTCCGCCTCGATGTCGGCGGCCTGGAAAACGGCGTGGTCAATCTCATCAATCACATGCCCCGGGATGCCTATCGGCATATGGTCATCTCCCTCACCGAGATCACCGATTTCCGCCGGCGCATCGTCCGGGACGACGTCGAGTTCATCGCCCTCAACAAGCGGCCGGGCCATGCCTTCCGGCTCTATCCCCGCATCCGCCGGCTGCTGCGGGAACGCAGCCCGGCCATCGTCCACACCCGCAACCTGGCGGCCCTGGAAGTGACCGCCCCGGCCTGGGCTGCCGGGGTGCCGGTGCGCATCCACGGCGAGCACGGCCGCGCCGTCAGCGGCCACCACCCCTCGGACCGCAAGTACCGGCTGGTGCGCCGCCTCTACAGCCCCTTCGTGACGTCCTACGTTGCCCTGTCCCGGGATCTGGAGGACTACCTGTGCGCACAGGTGGGCATCGACCCGGAGCGGGTGGCCCAGATCTACAACGGCGTCGACACCCGGCTCTTCCGTCCCGGCCAGGGGCGGCAACCCATCCCCGGCTGTCCGTTCACCGACCCCGGCCACTGGCTGGTGGGCACGGTGGGGCGGCTCCAGGACATCAAGGACCAGACCAACCTGGCCCGGGCCTTCGTCCTCGCCCTGCAGCGGGAGCCCCGCCTGGCCTCCCGGATGCGGCTGGTGGTGGTGGGGGAGGGGCCCCTGCGCCGGGAGGTGCTGGATGTCCTCCACGCCGCCGGCATGCGCGACCTGGCCTGGCTGCCGGGCAACCGGGACGACATCCCCGACATCCTGCGGGGGCTGGACTGCTTCGTCCTGCCTTCCCTGTCCGAGGGCATTTCCAACGCCATCCTGGAGGCCATGGCCAGCGCCCTGCCGGTGATCGCCACCGCCGTGGGGGGCAACGGCGAGCTCATTGCCGATGGCAAGACCGGCATCCTGGTCGCGGCCGGCGACCCGGACGCCCTGGCCCGCCAGCTCGTGGCCCATGCCGCCAACCCGGACGCGGCGCGCATCCGCGGCGTGGCGGCCCGGGGCGAGGTGGAGCGGCGCTTCAGCCTCGACGCCATGGTCAATGCCCATGTCAAGCTCTACGACGGCCTGCTCTTCGATGCCGGCGTCGTCGCCAGGGAGCTCCCCGAGCTTGCCGCCGGCAAAGCCGCCGCCCTTCCCCTAACCGAAGCGAGTGCCAGCCATGTGCGGAATCACGGGCATTTTTGACGTCCGCGGCAAGCGGGAAATCGACCGGGGCCTCCTCACCCGCATGAACGAGTCCCAGCGCCACCGCGGGCCCGACGAGGCCGGGCTGCACCTGGAACCGGGCCTCGGCCTCGGGCACCGGCGGCTGTCCATCATCGACCTGTCCACCGGCCAGCAACCCCTCTACAACGAGGACGGCAGCATCTGCGTGGTCTTCAACGGCGAGATCTACAACTACCGGGAGCTGATCCCGGAGCTCCAGGCCCTGGGCCACGTCTTCCACACCCGCAGCGACACCGAAGTCATCGTCCATGCCTGGGAGGAGTGGGGGACGGCCTGCGTCCAGCGCTTCCGGGGCATGTTCGCCTTCGCCCTGTGGGACCGCAAGCGGGAATCCCTCTTCCTCGCCCGCGACCGCCTGGGGGTCAAGCCCCTCTACTACGCGGTGCTGGACGACGGCCTGCTGCTCTTCGGCTCCGAGCTGAAGTCGCTCCTGGCGGCCCGGCGGGGCGCCTGGGACATCGATCCCCTGGCGGTGGAGGAGTACTTCACCCTGGGCTACGTGCCCGAGCCCCGCACCATCTTCCGCCAGGCCCGCAAGCTGCCTCCCGCCCACACCCTCCTGGTGGAGCGCGGCGCCCTGCCGGGCAAGCCCCGGGAATACTGGGACATCCAGTTCCGGCCGGACTCGAGCCTGTCCGAGGAGGACGCCTGCGCCGAGCTCAACCGGCGCCTGGAGGAGTCGGTGCGCCTGCGCATGATCTCCGACGTGCCCCTGGGGGCCTTCCTCTCCGGCGGGGTGGATTCCAGCGCCGTGGTCGCCACCATGGCGCGGCTCTCGCCGGACCCGGTCAATACCTGCTCCATCGCCTTCACCGACCCGGCCTACAACGAGGCCCGCTTCGCCGGCATGGTGGCCGAGCGTTACCGCACCCGGCACTTCGTCGAGACGGTGAACAGCGACGACTTCGGCCTCATCGACACCCTGTCCCGGCTCTACGACGAGCCCTACGCCGACAGCTCCGCCATCCCCACCTACCGGCTCTGCCAGCTCGCCCGCCGCCACGTCACCGTCGCCCTGTCCGGCGACGGCGGCGACGAGGCCTTCGGCGGCTACCGGCGCTACCTCATGCACCTCATGGAGGAACGCATGCGCAGCGTCATGCCCCTGGCCGCCCGGCGCTCCATCTTCGGCTTCCTGGGGCGGGTCTATCCCAAGGCCGACTGGGCGCCCCGCATCTTCCGCGCCAAGAGCACCTTCGAGGCCCTGGCCCGCAGCCCGGTGGAAGGCTATTTCCACTGGATGTCCGGCCTCCGGGGCCCGATGCGGGAGGCCCTGTATTCCAACCGCCTGAAGTCGGAGCTGGGCGGCTACACCGCCCTGGAGGTGTACCTGCGCCACGCCGTCAAGGCCGACACCGACGATCCCATCGCCCTGGCCCAGTACCTGGACCTCAAGACCTACCTGGTGGGGGACATCAACACCAAAGTGGACCGGGCCTCCATGGCTCATTCCCTGGAGGTGCGGGAGCCCCTCATGGACCACCCCCTGATGGAATGGCTGGCGACCCTGCCCCTGGAATTCAAGGTCCGCGGCCAGCAGTGCAAGTGGCTGTTCAAGAAGGCCATGGAACCCGCCTTGCCCGAGGACATCCTGTACCGCCCGAAGATGGGCTTCGAGGTGCCCATGGCCGGCTGGTTCCGGGGTCCCCTGCAGGGGCGCGTGCGGGAGGCACTGCTGGGCAGCACCCTGGCCGACACCGGCTGGTTCAACGCCCGCTGCCTCGAACACCTGGTCAGCGCCCACGCCAGCGGTGCCCGGGACTACTCGGGGCCCATCTGGTCCCTGCTCATGTTCGAGGCCTTCCTGCGCAACGTGGTGGCCGAGTCCTCTCCCAAGTCCCTGAAGGAGGCAGCATGAAAAGAGAATCCCATGCCCTGGCGTCCGTCGCTGCCGCCGAGGACCGCGGCGAGCGCCTGCGCATCCTCCATATCCTGGACCACTCCATCCCGCTCCACAGCGGCTACGCCTTCCGCACCCTGGCCCTCCTCAAGGAGCAGCGGCGCATGGGCTGGGACACCATCCACCTCACCGCCCCCAAACAGGGGCCCTGCGCCGCCGACGAGGAGACCGTGGACGGCTGGACCTTCCACCGTTGCCGCAGCGCCGGCGACCTCACCGGCATCGCCGGCTACTTCCGCCAGATGGCCGCCACCCAGGCCCGCATCGAGGAACTGGCGCGGCGCTTCCGGCCCCACATCCTGCATCCCCATTCACCGGTGCTGAACGCCATTCCCGCCCTGCGGGCCGGGCGCCGCCTGGGGCTGCCGGTGGTCTATGAAATGCGCGCCTCCTGGGAGGACGCCGCCGTGGACCACGGCACCACCCGGGAGGGCAGCCCGCGCTACCGGCTGTCCCGCTGGCTGGAAAGCTGGGCCCTGGCCCGGGCCGACGCCATCACCACCATCTGTGAGGGGCTGCGGGGCGACATCCTGGCCCGGGGTGGCATCGACCACGGCAAGGTCACCATCGTCCCCAACGCCGTGGACCTGGAATCCTTCGCCTACGACCCGCCGGCGGACCCGGAACTGCGCCGCCGCCTCGGCCTCGAGGGCTGCACCGTCCTCGGTTTCGCCGGCTCCTTCTATGCCTACGAGGGGCTGGACCTGCTGCTCGAGGCCTGCGCCCGCCTCCTGCCCACCCAGCCCCTGCTCAAGGTGCTGCTGGTGGGCGGCGGCCCCCAGGAGCGGGCCCTGCGGGACCAGGCCGAACGCCTGGGCCTGGGGCAGCGGGTGGTGTTCAGCGGCCGGGTGCCCCACGGCGAGGTGCAGCGCTACTACGGCCAGATCGACGTCCTCTGCTATCCCCGCCGGGCCATGCGCCTCACCGACCTGGTGACGCCCCTCAAGCCCCTGGAGGCCATGGCCCAGGGCAAGCTGCTGGTCGCCTCCGACGTGGGCGGCCACCGGGAGCTCATCCGCAACGGCTACAACGGCGTGCTCTTCCGGGCCGGTGACGCCCGGGCCCTGGCCGAGGCGGTGGAGGGCCTCCTGGCCCGCCGGGAGCGCTGGGAGACCATGCGCCGGGCCGGCCGCTTCTACGTGGAGAAGGAGCGCACTTGGGCCAGGAGCGCCGCCAATTACCGCATCGTGTACCGCAGCCTGCTGCCGGCAGGCAGCCGGGCCCTGGTCGAGGCGAGGTGACCGGCCCATGTGCGGCATCTACGGCATCCTCAATCTCGACGGCAGCCCCGCCGACCCCGGCCTGGTGGCGCCCATGGGGGCGATCACCCGCCACCGGGGCCCCGACGACGAGGGCTGGCACCAGGACGGCAGCTGCATCATCGGCATGCGCCGGCTTTCCATCATCGACCTCGCCGGCGGGCACCAGCCCTTCGCCAGCGAGGACGGCAAGACCTGGCTGGTGTGCAACGGCGAGGTCTACAACTTCCGGCAGCTGCGCGGCGAGCTGGAGGGCGCCGGCCACCGCTTCCGCAGCGGCTCCGACTGCGAGGTCATCCTCCATGCCTACGAGGAGTGGGGCGACGGCTTCGTGCTGCGCCTCAACGGCATGTACAACTTCGCCCTCTGGGACGGCCGCCGCCGGCGGCTCCTCATCGGCCGCGACCGCATCGGGGTGAAGCCCCTGTACTGGCGCCTGGACGGCCAGCGCTTCGCCTTCGCCACAGAGGCCAAGGCCCTCCTGGACCTGCCGGGGGTGACTCCCCAGGTGGATCGGACGGCCCTGGCCAGCTACCTCAACCTGGGCTACGTCTCGGCGCCGCGCTCCATGTTCGACGGCATCGCCAAGCTGCCAGCGGCCTCCCTGATGAGCATCGAGGATGGCTTCACCACCGTCCACCGCTACTGGGCGGCGCCGGAGCGGGCGGAGCAGGGCATCGACGAGGGCGAGTGGGTGGAGCGCATCCGGGCCGGTATCGAGCGCTCGGTGTCCATGCAGATGGTGTCCGACGTGCCCATCGGCGCCTTCCTCTCCGGCGGCATCGACTCCTCCGCCGTGGTGGCCAGCATGGCCGCCGCCAGCCGGCATCCGGTCAAGACCTATGCCATCGGCTTCGGCGGTTCGGCGGCCGACGATTTCTACAACGAGCTGCCCTATGCCCGCCGGGTGGCGGAGCTCTACGGCACCGAACATCACGAGATCGTGGTCAAGCCCGACGTGGTGGCCCTGCTGCCCCGGCTCCTCTGGCACCTGGACGAGCCCATCGCCGACACTGCCTTCATCACCACCTACCTGGTCAGCGAGTTCGCCCGCAAGGACGTCACCGTCATCCTCTCCGGGGTGGGGGGCGACGAGCTCTTCGGCGGCTACCGGCGCTACCTGGGCAACCACTACGCCCGCCAGTTCGCCCAGCTGCCCCGCTTCGTCCAGCACCTGGCCAAGCAGGCCGGGCGGCTGCTGCCGGCGGACCGCCATTCCCAGTGGCTCAATATCGCCCGCCTGGCCAAGGGCTTCCTGGAAAGCGCCGAGCTCTCTTTCGACGAGCGCTACCGCGCCTATCTGCAGATCATGGAGCGCTCCCTGGCCGGCCGGCTCCTGGTGGGGGGCGCGGCGGCGGAGTGGGACCCCCTGGTGGAAGCCTTCGCCGGCAGCCGCCAGGACGACGCCTGCAACCACATGCTGGCGGTGGACATGGCCTCCCAACTGCCCGACGACCTGCTGCTCCTGACCGACAAGATGAGCATGGCGGTGTCGCTGGAATGCCGGGTCCCGCTCCTCGACCACGAGCTCCTGGAGATGGCGGCCACCATGCCGGAGTCGGTGAAGATCCGGGGCGGCGTCCTCAAGGCGGCCATGAAGAAGGCCCTGGCCGACCGCCTGCCGGCGGACATCCTGCACCGCAAGAAGCGGGGCTTCGGCACCCCCATGGGAGCCTGGCTCAAGGGCGAGCTGGCCGGCGTCCTGGGCGGCCTGCTGTCCCCGGAAGCCATCCGGACCCGGGGCCTCTTCGACCCCGGGGTGGTGGCGCAGCTCCTGGCCGACCACCGGGCCAACCGTCGGGACTACACCGATGCCCTCCTGAGCCTGGTCAATTTCGAAGTCTGGGCCCGTATCTATCTCGACCGCCGCGGCCACCAGTCGGTGACCGAGGAACTGCAAGGAATGCTGGCGTGAAAATCCTCTACGTCTGCCACCGCTTCCCCTTTCCCCCCAAGCGGGGAGGCAAGATCCGGCCCTTCAACATGATCCGGCATCTCACCTCCCGGGGCCACGAGGTGACGGTCTGCTCCCTGGCCCGCTCCCTGGCCGAGGCCCGGGAGGCGGGGGGCATCTCGGCCCACTGCGCCCGCTTCGAGATGGCGACGGTGTGGAATCCGGTGCAGGCCCTGCGCATGGTGACCCGGCTGCCCTCGGCGACACCTTCCTCCATGGGCTTCTTCTACTCCCGGGACCTCAAGGGCCACATCGACCGCCTGCTGCGGCAGGAGAAGTTCGACCTCATCTTCGTGCACTGCTCGTCGGTGGCCCAGTACGTCGAGGATGTCCAGGGCATCCCCAAGATCCTCGACTTCGGCGACATGGATTCCCAGAAGTGGCTGGAATATTCCCGCTACAAGCCTTTCCCCCTGTCCCTGGGCTACTGGGTGGAGGGCGCCAAGATGGCGGCGGCGGAGCGGCGGCTGGCCGCCAAGTTCGACCTGTGCACCGCCACCACCCGGGCCGAATGGGAGACCCTGGAGAGCTACCAGGCGGCCCGGGCCAGCGACTGGTTCCCCAACGGGGTCGATGCGGATTTCTTCAAGCCCGACGGCCAGGGCTACGACCCGGACACCCTGTCCTTCATCGGGCGCATGGACTACTACCCGAACCAGGAATGCATGTTCCGCTTCTGCCGCCACGCCTGGCCCCTCATCCGGGCCGAGCGGCCGGGGGCCAAGCTCCTCATCGTCGGCGCCGACCCCAGCCCGGCGGTGCGCAAGCTCGGCGAACTGCCCGGGGTGACGGTGACCGGCTCGGTGCCCGACGTGCGCCCCTACGTGCTCCGCTCGGCGGCCATGGTGGCGCCCCTCAACATCGCCCGGGGGACCCAGAACAAGATCCTGGAGGCCCTGGCCATGGGCGTGCCGGTGGTCACCAGCCGGGCCGCCGCCGGCGGGGTCGATGCCGAGGACGGCGTCCACTTCAAGGTCGCCGACGACCCCCACAGTTTCGCCCGGGCCTGCCTGGACCTCATGGAGCGGCCGGCGGAGCGGGAGCGCTTCGCCCGCCAGGGCCGGGCGCGGATGCTTTCCCACCATGACTGGAAGGCTTCCATGGTCCGGCTGGATGCCATCGTCTCCCGGGCCGTCGCCCAATTCGCCCGCCATCGCAGCGGACCCCATCCCCGCCGTCGGGCCGAGGATCTCGCCGCCAGCCCGGAAGGGGCCGCCGGCCCCGATCCGCTGCACGGCCCCGACTGGCCTTCCCCGCCCGAGCGGGGGCTGCCCGGAACCCCTGGTCAACCCAATCTGTGAGGTAGGAAATGAATATCAGCATATTCGGTCTCGGTTATGTCGGTGCGGTTTCCCTCGCTTGCCTGGCCCGGGACGGGCATCGGGTGGTCGGCGTCGATGTGGATCAGGCCAAGCTGGACCTGATCGGCGCCGGCATGACGCCGGTGGTGGAGGAGGGCATGGTGGACCTGATGCAGCAGGTGGTGGCCTCGGGCCGGGTCAAGGTGACCCAGGACGCCGAGGCCGCGGTGGGGGCCTCGGACCTTTCCTTCATCTGCGTCGGTACGCCCTCGGCCGCCAACGGCAGCCAGGACCAGGGCGCCATGCTGCGCCTGGCCCACCAGCTGGGCGCCGCCCTGCGGCAGAAGACCTCGCCTCACGTCTTCGTCTTCCGCTCCACCCTGGTGCCGGGGACGGTGGAGGAGGTGCTGCGGCCCATACTCGAGGCCGAGTCGGGGCTGAAGGAAGGCGTCGACTTCTTCTGCTGCTTCCAGCCGGAATTCCTGCGGGAAGGCACCTCCATCCGGGATTACGACAAGCCGCCCTTCACCATCGTCGGCTGCAACCACGACTTCCCGGCGGAGCGCCTCAATTCCCTGTTCGGCCATCTGCCCTGCGAGTTCTACCGCACCAGCGTGCGGGCGGCGGAAATGGTCAAGTACTGCTGCAACAATTTCCACGCCCTCAAGATCACCTTCGCCAACGAGACCGCCCGGCTGTGCGAGGCCCTGGGGGTCGATCCCTTCCAGGTCATGGACCTGGTCTGCCGGGACAGCCAGCTCAACATCTCCAAGGCCTACCTGAAGCCGGGCTACGCCTTCGGCGGCTCCTGCCTGCCCAAGGACCTGCGGGCCACCGTCCACCTCGGCCGCCAGCGGGACGTGGAGCTGCCCATGCACGCCGGCATCCTGGCCTCCAACCGCCACCACGTCGACCATGCCATTTCCAAGGTGCTGGCCACCGGCTCCCGGCGGGTGGGGCTCATCGGCCTGTCCTTCAAGACCGGCACCGACGACCTGCGGGAGTCCCCCCTGGTGACCCTTGCCGAGCAGCTCCTCGGCAAGGGCGTCCAGCTCAGGGTCTACGATCCCGAGGTCCATCTCTCCCGCCTCCTGGGGGCCAACCGGCGCTTCATCGACCAGCACGTCCCCCACCTCGGCGAGCTCCTGCGGGAGACCCTGGGCGAGGTGGCGGCCGAATGCGACGTGCTGGTGGTCGGCCTGGCCAACCAGAAGGTCTATGCCGCTCTGGAGGAGCAGGTGGAGGACCGCCACACCGTCCTCGACCTGGTCGGGCTGCCCAACCGCGCCGCCCTGCGGGGCCAGGTGCACGGCCTGTGCTGGTGAGCGGAATGGGACGGCAACGCCGCGGCCTGGGCAAGTGGCTCCTCCTCGACCTGCTGCTGGTGGTCGCCCTCGGGCTCCATCTCCTGAGCCTGGCGGAGCCCTCCACCGAGGCGGTACGCCTGCGCAATGCCCTGCTCATGGAGCCCCAGCCGGTGGCGAGTGCGGCCTGGTCCCCCGAGGAGCGGCCTGCCGCCTTCCTGGCCGAGACCCTGCCGCCGGACCCCCGCTTCGTGGCGGTGGTCCATGCCATCGGCGCCGACCGGGGGAACGACTGGTCCCGCATGCTGGCCATCGCCGGCCATCTCACCGAGAAGGCCCGGGACGGCGGCGCCATCGAGTCGGACAACTGGACCACCTACAAGCGCATCCGGGAAGGGGTCGGGTACTGCTCCGACTTCACCCAGACCTTCCTCGCCCTGGCCCATGCCGCCGGGCTCAACGCCCGGGAATGGGGCTTCTCCTTCGACGGCTTCGGCGGCTGGGGTCATGCGGTGGTGGAGGTTTACGACCGCCAGCGGGGCCACTGGGTCTTCCTCGACGTCTTCAACAATTTCCACGTCGAGGACTGGGCCACCGGCGAGCCCCTGGACGTCGAGCAGTGGCGGCGGGCCCTCCTGGGCGGCACCCCGGTGCGCATCGCCCTCAACGGCCCCGGCCGCTTCGGCTGGGCCGACGGCGAGGCCGGCATGTGGGACTACTACCGGCGGGGCGTCAACGGCTGGTACCTGTGGCTGGGGAACAATGTCGAAAGCTACGAGCGGCAGTTCCTGGTGATCCTGGGGGGCCTGCTGTCCCGTTCCGTGGAGCAGATGGCCGCCATCGTCACCGGCGTCCATCCCCATATCCTGGTCCTCGGCAGCCCCGAGAATCAGGCGGCCTTCGAGCACATGCGGGCGCTCCGGCTCATGCTGCTGGTGGAACTGCCCCTCCTGGCCGCCGCCGGCCTGGCCCTGCCGGTGGTCGGCGTGGCCTGGTGGAGGCGCCGCCGCCCGGCGCCGATCGGAACGGAAGAGGAGGGGGGCACCCGGGTCATGCTGGTGGGGCCCCTGCCGCCGCCCTCGGGGGGCATGGCCGGCCAGTGCCGGCAACTGGCCGAGCTGCTGCGGGCCGACGGGGTCCAGGTGGACCTGGTCCAGACCAACGCCCCCTGGCGGCCGGGCTGGGTGGGGAAGGTGCGGGGCCTGCGGGCGGTCTTCCGGCTGCTGCCCTACCTGTGGCGCCTTTGGACGGCCCTGCCGCACAACGACGTCATCCATGTCCTCGCCAATTCGGGCTGGGCCTGGCACCTGATGGCGGCGCCGGCCGTGGTCCTGGCCCGTCTGCGGGGGGTGCCGGTGGTGGTCAATTACCACGGCGGTGAGGCCGACCGCTTCTTCGCCACGGCGCCGCCCTGGGCGCGCTGGACCCTCGGCCTGGCCGACGCCCTGGTGGTGCCTTCCGGCTACCTGGAGGCGGTGTTCCGGCGCCTCGGCTTCGAGCCCCGGGTGGTGCCCAACATCGTGGACCTGGCCCGCTTCCGGCCCCGGGAGAAATCCTCCCCGCCGGCCTCGCCCCATGTCATCGTCACCCGCAACCTGGAGCCCGTCTATGACATCCCGACGGCCATCCGGGCCTTCTCGCTGATCCGCGCCCGCTTTCCCGGGGCCCGCCTGACGGTGGCCGGCAGCGGCCCCGAGGCCGATGCACTGAAGGCCCTGGCGGCCAGCCTGGGGCTCGCCGACCGGGTGGCCTTCCCGGGGCGCATCGACAACGGGGAGATCCACGCCCTCTACGCCAGCGCCGACGTGCTCCTCAACCCGAGCACCGTGGACAACATGCCCGTCTCCCTGCTGGAGGCCTTTGCCAGCGGCGTGCCGGTGGTCAGCACCCAGGTCGGTGGCATTCCCTACCTCGCCCGCAACGGCGAGAACGCCCTCCTGGTGCCGGCGGGGGATGCCCGGGCCATGGCCGACGCCGCCCTGGCCATCCTCGACGATCCCCAGTTCGCCGCCCGCCTGCGGGCCAACGGCCTGGCCACCGTGTCCTCCTTCGCCTGGCCCCAGGTGCGTCGCCTGTGGCTGGAGACCTACGCCCATCTCCTGCTCCCCAAGAAGGTGGTTTCCCATGCGTGACATCGCGTTCAGCCTGGCCTTCCTGATCTTCTGGATACCCTGTTTCGTGCGTCCCTACCTGGGGCCGCTGCTGTGGGCCTGGGTCAGCATGATGTATCCCCACCGGCTGGCCTTCGGCTTCGCCCACAACCTGCCGGTGGCCTTCGTCGCCGGGGTGACCACCCTGGTGATGTTCCTGTTCACCAAGGACAAGTACCCATTCCCCCGCAACGCCCCGGCCATCCTGATGGTGGTCTTCTTCGCCTGGTCCTGCATCACCTCCCTGGCCAGCTTCAACGATCCGGAGATGGTGTTCGGCGTCTGGCTCAAGGTGGCCAAGATCCAGATCATGCTGTTCGTCACCATGATGCTGCTGTCGGGGCGCCGGCAGATCACCTGGCTGGTGTGGATAATTGCCCTGTCGGTGGGCTTCTACGGCTTCAAGGGCGGCATCTTCACCCTGGTGACCGGCGGCCGGGGCAATGTCATGGGCCCGCCCGGGAGCTTCATCGAGCCCAACAACGAACTGGGGGTGGCCCTGGTCATGGTGGTGCCCCTCATCTATTTCCTCTACGGCATCTCACGCAACCGCTGGCTGCGCCTCGGCCTGCTGGGGGTGGCCATGCTCACCCTGGTGGCCATCCTCGGCACCTATTCCCGGGCCGCCGTACTGGCGGTGGCGGTGATGGCCTTCTTCCTGGGCATGAAGAGCAACCGCCGGGTCCTGGTCATGATCCTGACCGTGGCCGTGCTGGCGGGCATGGCGGCCATGCTGCCCGAGCGCTGGGCCGAGCGCATGGAGAGCATCTCCACCCACCAGGACGAGTCGGCCCAGAACCGCCTGCAGATCTGGAAGATGATCGGCCGCATCGCCGCCGACCATCCCCTGACCGGCGGCGGCTACCGCATTACCGAGAATCCGCGCACCTGGGAGCAGTACGCCATCGGCGACTGGAAGATCGCCCTGGCTCCCCACAGCATCTATTTCCAGGCCTTGTCGGAGCACGGCTACGTCGGCCTGTTCCTCTTCCTCGCCCTCGGCATCGCCACCTGGCGGCTGGCCTCCCAGGTGGCCCGCCGCACCCGGGACGGGCCGGACGCCGACTGGGCGCCGCTGCTCATGGGCATGATCCAGGTCTCCCTGATCGGCTTCGCCGTTTCGGGCGCCTTCAACGCCCTGGCCAACTACGACCTGCCTTACTACCTGGCGGCCATCGTCGCCATGGTGGCCCGCGACCTCGGGGTGCGTCCGGCCCCGGCGGGGATGCCGGGCTTCGCCCATGGCAACCCGGGAGCGCCGCCCCGCCAGCCGGCCGGCGGGCTGAGCACGAGGGGACCCTAGATGAAACGCCTGCTTCCCCTGGACAAGGCCGCCATCCGAGTGCGGCAAGGGATCGGATGGCCGCGCCGCCCGAGAGACCAAGATACGGAAAGGAAAAAGAACATGACCGACATTTCCTCCCATGAACAAGGGGCAGACCTCTACACGGCGCTGTGTTCCGGCGTGCTGTTTCCGGTGCATGAGCGCCTGAAGCGGCACGATTCGGCGGCGGTGCGGCGGCGGCTGGAGGAACAGGAGCGCTGGCCGGCGGAGCGTCTGGAGGCCTGGCGGGTGGAAC
>DATFAA010000013.1:0-13183 GCA_035255045.1 Rhodocyclaceae bacterium
CTGCAGCTCGCCGCCAAGGTCTTCTCCTCCAGCCTGGACGCCATCCTGGTGACCGACACCCGCTACCGCATCGTCGCCACCAATCCCCAGTGCTGGCAGCTCACCGGCTACCCGGAGAACGACCTCCTCGACCAGAACATCGGCCTGCTCCTCTACCAGCCCGACGACGAAGGCTTCATCGCCCGCCTGGAGAGCCGCCTGGAGGAAGACGGCTACTGGGAGGGGGAACTCTGGAACCGCCGCCAGGACGGCTCCAGCATCCCGGTGCTGTCCTCCTTCGTGCGGGTGGTGGACGAGCAGGGCAAGGGCAACCAGTACGTGGTCTTCTTCAAGGATCTCACCGAGCGCCTGGCGGCCAGCAAGCGCATCGAGGAGCTGGCCTACCACGATGTCCTCACCGGCCTGCCCAACCGCGTCCTGCTCGGGGAGCGCATCGAATTCGCCCTGCGCTGGGCGTCCCGGGAGGGCAAGTCCTTCGCCATCCTGTTCATCGACCTGGACCGCTTCAAGCACATCAACGACTCCCTCGGCCACCTGTTCGGGGACAAGGTGCTGGTGGAGGTGGCGGAGCGCATCAAGGCCTGCCTGCGCCAGACCGACACCGCCGCCCGGCTGGGGGGCGACGAGTTCGTGCTGCTGCTCCACGACGTGGACATGCGGGGCGTCGAAGTCACCGCCCAGCGGGTCATCGAGGCCCTGGCCAAGCCCTTCGACATCGACAACCTGAGCTTCACGGTGACCTGCAGCATCGGCATCGCCGTCTATCCCAACGACGGCCAATGCGCCGACGACCTCATCAAGAACGCCGACACCGCCATGTACCGGGTCAAGGAGCACGGCCGCGCCGATTTCCGCTTCTACCAGCGGGAGATGAACGTGGACCTGCTGTCCCGCATGAAGCTCGACCAGGCCATGCGCCAGGCCTTGGAAAACGGCCACTTCCGCCTCCACTACCAGCCCCTCATCGACCTCCAGAGCGGCCGCATGGTCGGGGCCGAGGCCCTCATCCGCTGGCGGGACGAGAAACTGGGGGAGGTGCCCCCCAACCGCTTCATTCCCTTGGCCGAGGAGACGGGCTTCATCGCCAACATCGGCGAATGGGTGCTGAAGGAGGCGGTGAAGCAGGCGGCCGTCTGGCGGCGGGAAGGCCGGGACCTGGTGGTGGCCATCAACGTCTCGGCCCTGCAGTTTCGCAAGGCAGATTTCGTCCACTCCGTCGCCAACGCCCTGGCGGACGCCGGGCTGCCGCCGGAGGCCATCGAGCTGGAACTGACCGAGTCCATCCTGCTCCAGGACGCCGACGAGGCCCTGCTGCGCCTGCGGGCCCTGGCCGAGCTGGGCGTGCAGTTGTCCATCGACGATTTCGGCACTGGCTACTCCAGCCTCACCTACCTGAAGCGCTTCCCCATCCACAAGCTCAAGATCGACCGCTCCTTCGTGGACGGCCTGCCCGACGACCCCAGCGATACCGCCATCGTCACTGCCGTCATCAACCTGGGGCGGGCCCTCATGCTGGAAGTCATCGCCGAGGGGGTGGAGACGGAGGCCCAGCGCCAGTTCCTCAAGGACGCGGGCTGCGACCAGTTCCAGGGTTTCCTGCTCTCGCCGGCGGTGGAGGCCGGCGCCTTCGACGCCCTCGCCGGCAATGCGCCGGCCGTCGAGCCGGAGTTGGCCTAGCAGTTGCTGATCGAATGGAGGCGCAGGCGCTGGAGGTCGGGGATCAGGATCTTGGCGCCCTGGACCACGATCAGTTCCTGGGAGGACAGGTCGCGCAGGATGCGGGAGAAATGCTCCTGGGTGAGATTGAGCCGGGAGGCGATGTTGGACTTGCTGGTCGGCAGCACCAGCACCGCATCCTTGGCCGGCGCATCCTTGGGCAGGGTGAGCAGGAAGTAGTGGATGACCCGCTGCTTGCCGGAATGGAGGGAGTAGGACTCGACATCGCTCATCACCTGGCGCAGGCGCTCCGCCATCCCGGCCAGCATCTTGCGGCGCACCTGCGGGTCCCGGTCGAATTCCTGGAAAATCGCCGCCTTGGAGATGTGCAGCACGACGGCGTCGGAGAGGGCGACGGCGGAGACGTCGTAGGGCAGGTCCTCAAGCATGTAGGTCTCGCCGAAGGACTGGCCCGGCCCCAGGATCTCCACCACCTTTTCTAGCCCTTCCGCCGTGGTGAACACCAGCTTGATGCGTCCGATGACGATGAGGTGGAAGCCATCGGCCACGTTGCCCTTGCGGAACAGGACGTCGTCCTTGGTGACCCGCTTCTGCCGCGTCCCGGCGGCGATGCGGGCGAGATCCTCCGGCCCCAGGCTGCTGAACAGCGGCAACTGGGCCAACAGGATTTCGATACCGATAGGCTGGTTTCCGTGCATGACTCCGCTCCTCCCTTTAGTTGACTATTTTCCTATGTCTTTTGTTTGCATTGGGAATAGATTTGTTCCCGGGCCCCGGCCGGGCCATTCCGCCCGGGCGGCGGCCTGGCGCATGGGTTAAACTGCCGGCCCCGCGGTTCAATTCGCCCCATGAGTCCCTCCCCCTTCGGCCAACGCCGCTACAACGCCTGGAACGACCACGTCAAAGCCCGCTACGGCGGACGGGTCCAGAAGGTGTCGGTGGCGGCGGGCTTCACCTGCCCCAACCGGGACGGCCTGCTCGGCACCGGCGGCTGCACCTTCTGCAACAACGCCGGCTTCACCCCCGGCTACCTGGACCGGCGCCAGTCCATCACGGAGCAGATCGACAAGGGCCTGGGCTTCCTGGATCGGCGCTATCCGGGCACCCGGCGCTTCATCGCCTATTTCCAGAGCTATACCAACACCTACGGCGGCTTCGAGGAATTGCGGTCGAGCTACCAGGAAGCCCTGGCCCACCCCCGGATCAGCGGGCTGGCCATCGGCACCCGGCCCGACTGCCTGCCGGACGAGGTGCTCGACTACCTGGCGCAATTGGGCCGCGACCACATCGTCGAACTGGAAATTGGCGTCGAATCCTGCGACGACGCCGTGCTGGCCCGGGTGAACCGGGGCCACGACTTCGCCGCCAGCCGGGATGCCATCGAGCGGGCCGCCGCCCGGGGCCTGCAGGTCACTGCCCACCTGATCCTCGGCCTGCCCGGGGAATCCCGGGACACTATGCTGGAAGGCGCCCGCCGGCTGTCGGCCCTGCCCCTGCGGGCCCTCAAGCTCCACCAGCTGCAGCTGGTGCGGGGCACGGCGCTGGCCCGTGAATGGCAGAAGGAACCGGAAGCGGTGCCCCTCCTGGACGAAGAAGCCTATATCCGCCTGCTGGCGGATTTCGTCGAATGCCTGTCGCCGGAAATCCTGCTCCAGCGCCTGGGCAGCGAAGTGCCCCCCGCCCTCAAGCTGGCGCCCCACTGGAATCTGCGCCTGTCGGAGCTGGCGCCCCGGCTGAGCGCCGAACTGGCGGCCCGCGGCACCTGGCAGGGCTGTCGCTGGGAGGATGCCGCCGGCGAGCGCTCCGGGTCCGCTACTGGATGAATTTGCCGCCCGGGGCGGGGCGATAGAGCCCCTCCTCCCGGAGGACCTGGAAGACGTCGGTGACGTGAAGGGAGACTTCCGGCCAGTGCCGGAAACGGCCGAGGGCCGCCTGATCGATCCCGGGGTGACTGGCGGCGCCCTTGAGCTGGCCCTCCAGGGTCTGGAGAAGGCCGATGGCCTCGAGGGCCGCCTCGGCCGCCGCCGGGTCGGTGACCGCATGGGGGCCGGTGAGCAGCGACAACAGCCGGTCGCAAGTCTTCACCATCGTCGCATGCAGCTTGTCCATGGGGTTGGCTCCCTTTCGATGCCTGTTCCTGTTAACGGAGCCCCCAAGGGGTGACTTGAGGGCTTCCGCAGCGGGACAGGACGATTACTTGGCGGCGGGGGCAGCCGTCGGGGCCGGCGCGGGGGCGGCGGCTTCCGTCTTGGCCTCGGTCTTCACGGCCTTCTTGGCATGCTTCTCGTGCTTGCCGTGCTTCTCGTTGGCGGCCAGCTTGACGTCGGCCTTGAGGACATCGGACTTGGCCGCTTCCACCTTGGCCGGTTCGGCGGCCTTGGTCGCTTCCACCTTCTTCTCGGTGCCAGCGGGGGCCGGGGCGGCGCCCTCGGCGAAGGAAGCGGTGGCAAAACCGGCGACGAGGGCGAGGGCGATGACTTTGTCCAGCATTCTGAATCTCCTTGAAATAGGCTATTGGCGTTTTGGGGCGCCGCGACTGCGGCACCTTGGAGCGAATAACGCGGCCGGTTGCCCGGGAGATGTCAGCGGCAATGTAATGTCGTGTATCGGTACGTGACGGGACTGTTTCCAATTTCGCCGTCGTCGGCCCCGGCCCTCAGGGCAGCAGGAAGGCGGCCTTTTCCCGGGCCCGGATGCGGTCGTCCTCGGCCGTGATGTCGAAAAGGATCCGGTTGGAGCCGCTGCGGCGGAGGTCCGGAGTGGCGTGGACGGCCACCGGCACCTCCTTGATGCTGGTGGGCGAAACCTCCACCTCCCGGGCGCCGACGACGCCGATGCCTTCCAGCCCGGCGACCCGGATGCGGTAGCGGTGGAATTTCTCGTCGGTGTTCATGAAACGCAGCACATAGACGTTTTCCACCCCACCGTCCTCGGTGTGGCGAACGAGGGTGGAGCGGTCCCGGATGACGTCCACCTTGAGGGGCATGCGGTGGGCCAGGAACCAGCCGGCGGTGCCGATGATGGCGAGCAGGATGGCGCCGTAGACGACGATGCGGGGCCGCAGCACGTGGGCCAGGATTTCCCGATGGGAGAGGTGCTGGCTGGCGGCATTCTCGGTTGAATAGCGCACCAGCCCCCCGGGGTAGCCCATCCTGTCCATGACCTGGTCGCAGGCGTCGATGCAGGCGGCACAGCCGATGCACTCGTACTGGAGGCCGTTGCGGATGTCCATGCCGGTGGGGCAGGCCTGGACGCAGATGCCGCAATCGACGCACAGCCCCAGGCCCTGGGCCTTGAAATCACTGCCCTTGCGGCGCGGCCCCCGGGGCTCGCCCCGTTCGGCGTCGTAGCTGATGACCAGGGTGTCCGGGTCGAACATGACGCCCTGGAAGCGGGCATAGGGGCACATGTGCTTGCATACCTCCTCCCGCAGCAGGCCCGCCATGAGGTAGGTGAAGCCGCCATAGAAGAGCATCCAGAAAGCCTCCCAGGGACCGAAGGCAAGGCCCCGGGCCTCCTCCAGCAGCTCGTCCATGGGGGTGAAGTAGCCCACCAGGGTGAAGCCGGTCCACAGGGAGAGCAGGACCCAGAGGGCGTGCTTGGCGGCCTTGACCCGCAGCAGGTGGCCGGCCACCGGCTCCCGGTCCAGCTTCATGCGGGCATTGCGGTTGCCCTCGATCCAGTTCTCGATCCACATGAAGATCTCGGTGTAGACCGTCTGGGGACAGGCGTAGCCGCAGAACAGCCGCCCGGCGATGGCGGTGACCAGGAACAGCGCGTAGGCGGAGACGATGAGCAGCACCGCCAGGTAGATGACATCCTGGGGCCAGAGGATGAGGCCGAAGAGGTAGAACTTGCGCTCCACCAGGTGGAAGAGGATGGCCTGGCGGCCGTTCCACTCGAGCCAGGGGCCGCCGTAGAACACCAGCTGGGTGACGATCGCCAGGGCGATGCGCCAGTTGGCGAACCATCCCCGTACCGCACGGACGTAGAGCTGGGCGGGATTTCCCCGGGACGGAGGGCTGGATGGGTTGCCGGCTCGGTTCATGTGCTTGTCCTCCCGGCCGGGACCGGGACGGTAAATCCCATGCCGACCGACTCCACTGTTGCGATGCAAAGCCCGTACCAAGCCCGGGCACTTTTTACCCGGATTCCATGCCGAGGGGATATACGGGAGAGCACGCATGCCGTCCCGTGCCGGGACGGCCAAAGGGGGAGCCGGCTAGAAATGGACGCCGATCAGGATTTGCTGGAGGTCGATGCCGTTGTTGGGTTTCTTGATGTCGGCATTGGAGTAGTGGGAATAGCGCCAGCCGGCGAACCAGCCGCCGCCGAATTCCAGCCCCAGGCCGAGGTGCTCGGAAAACTGGAAGCTGGTGGAGAAATCCTTTTCCCCCAGTCGGTCGCGGCTGAACAGGTTGGCCCCCAGGCCGATCTCGCCATAGGGCCGGACATTACCGCTGCCCCGGTCGAAGCGGAACATGCCGATGGCCCCGGCCTGGTTCATGGACGACGGCCCGCCGGCGGAGCCGGTGTAGCGGAAGTGGGTGAGCTCGAATTCCGGATGAAGAGTCGTGCGCCAGCCCAGCAGGTCCTTGGACCACACGGGCCCCAGCCGCAGGCCGACGCCCGCGCCGTCGTACTTGCCGCCGTCCTGGCCGTAGCGCAGGTGGGCTTCCATGTCGGCCGCCCCGGCCGGAATGGCCTGGATGGCGAGAGCAAGGGCCAGTGCCGATGTGACGGCGGCAGGATGAACATCGTGGATTGGTCGCACCGGGGAGCCTCCCAAGGGGGAATGTCAGCGAGATGGAAATGCTTCCATTCAGACCGCATTTCCTGCCGGACATTTGTGGGGCGAACCCCGGCTTTCCCTATGCGCCTGTACTGTATCTTGTCCCGCTTCAGCAACAGCGGCCGACCTGGCCCTTGCCGCCGTAGCGGGCGTTCTGCCGGTCCCGGAAGAATTCCTCGCGGCTCATGGCCGCTTGGTCGGGATGGCGGTTCCGCATGTGGGCCAGATAGGTGTCGTAGTCGGGCAGCCCGACCATCAGCCGGGCGGCCTGGGCCAGGTGCCGGCGCAGCTTCCGTAGGGACTCAATCATAGATTTCTCCCAGGCGCTGGCCCGGCGGCGGGGGGCCGCCCACCACTTCCCGGATGGTCGGCTGGTCCGAACGCAGGGCCAGCAGGCAGGAGCGTATGCCATAGACCAGGACACTGGTCACCACCAGGATGAAGATGGCCGACAGGGCGGCGTCGATGTAGTTGTTGACGACGATCTGCTGCATCTGGCCCATGGTCTTGGCCGGCGCCAGGATCTGCCCCTGGGAGAGGGCGTCCTGGTAGCGGGAGGCCTGGGCCAGGAAGCCGATCTTGGGATTGGGATGGAACACCTTCTGCCAGCCCGCGGTGAGGGTGCAGGCCAGGAGCCAGAGGGTGGGCAGGACAGGCACCCAGGCGTAATGCTCCCGCTTCATCTTGAAGAGGACGACGGTGGCGAGGATGAGGGCCACCGCGGCCAGCATCTGGTTGGAGATGCCGAACAGGGGCCACAGGGTATTGATGCCGCCGAGGGGATCGACCACCCCCTGGTAGAGGAAGTAGCCCCAGGCGGCGACGCACAGGGCGGTAGCGATGGTGTTGCTGGCCCAGGACTCGGTGCGCTTGAGGGCTGGCACGAAGGTGCCGAGGAGATCCTGGAGCATGAAGCGACCGGCGCGGGTGCCGGCGTCCACGGCGGTGAGGATGAAGAGGGCCTCGAAGAGGATGGCGAAGTGATACCAGAAGCCCATCATGCCCTTGCCGCCGAACAGCTCGGAGAAGATCTGGGCCATGCCGACGGCCAGGGTCGGCGCCCCACCGGCCCGGGAGATGATGGTGTGCTCGCCCACCGACCGCGCCGTCTCGGTCAGCATGTCCGGGGTGATGACGAAGCCCCACTGGGAGACCGCCTGGGCGGCGCTGGCAGCGGTGGTGCCGATGAGGGCGCCGGGGCTGTTCATGGCGAAGTAGAGGCCCGGCTCGATGATGGAGGCGGCGACGAGGGCCATGATGGCGACGAAGGACTCCATGAGCATGCCGCCATAGCCGATGAAGCGGGCATTGGCCTCGTTGTCCAGCATCTTCGGCGTCGTCCCGGAGGAGATGAGGGAATGGAATCCGGAGACGGCGCCGCAGGCGATGGTGATGAAGAGGAAGGGGAAGAGGCTGCCGGACCACACCGGGCCGGTGCCGTCCACGAACTTGGTGAGGGCCGGCATCTTGAGGTCCGGGGCCACCAGGACGATGCCCACGGCCAGGGTGACGATGGCGCCGATCTTGAGGAAGGTGGACAGGTAGTCCCGGGGCGCCAGCAGCAGCCAGACTGGCAGCACCGAGGCGACGAAGCCGTAGCCGATGAGGAGCCAGGTGAGCTGGATGCCGTCGAAGGTGAACAGCGGCGCCCAGGTGGGGCTGGCGGCCACCTGGCCGCCGACGACGATGGCCGCCATCAGGAGCACGAAGCCCATGACCGAGATTTCGCCGATGCGCCCCGGGCGGATATAGCGGGTATAGACCCCCATGAAGATGGCGATGGGGATGGTGGCGGCGACGGTGAAGGTGCCCCAGGGGCTCTCGGCCAGGGCCTTGACCACGATCAGCGCCAGGACGGCGAGGATGATGATCATGATCATGAAGGCGCCGAACAGGGCGATCACCCCCGGCACCGGCCCCAGTTCTGACTTGATGAGGTCACCCAGGGACCGGCCGTCGCGCCGTGTGGACACGAACAGGATCATGAAGTCCTGGACCGCCCCGGCCAGCACCACCCCCGCCAGGATCCACAGCATCCCCGGCAGGTAGCCCATCTGGGCGGCGAGCACCGGGCCGACCAGGGGGCCGGCGCCGGCGATGGCGGCGAAGTGGTGGCCAAAGAGGACGTACTTGTCGGTGGGGACGTAGTCGAGGCCGTCGTTGTAGCGGACGGCCGGCGTGACCCGCTGGGGATCGAGGGAAACGACCCGGGTGGCGATGAACAGGCTGTAGTAGCGGTAGGCGATCAGATAACAGGCCACCGCCGCCACCACGACCCACAGGGCATTCACCGTTTCCCCGCGGTGGAGGGCGATGGTGGCGAGGGCGAAGGCTCCGCCGACTGCGATCAGCACCCAGACGAGGTGCCTGGAGATTCTGGCCATGGCTGCTCCTCTCCTGCCGCAACCAGTCAAGACGCCGACTCCGAAGCCGATGCGGCGGACAACAAGTACCGGGTTGGACTGAATCATCCCCGGAAATATCCGCAAGTCGCCTCGGGGAACAGGGTAGTCCCGGTCGGGGCCCATGTTGATCTAAGCCAAGCGCTCCCTATCCCATGCGTCTAAAATGGTTGATGTTGAGGGGCAGGATCGATACAGCCATGAAAAGAATATTGCGGGCAGTGGGTGCGCTGGCAGTGGCCGGCTTGCTGTGGATTCCGGCGCCTGGCCAGGGCGCCCAGGAAGACAGTCCCATCGTCATCGCCCATGTGGCCCCCACCACCGGGCGCTTCGCCCTCCATGCCGAGGCCGACCGCCGGGGTGCCGAGTTGGCGATCGACGAGTTCAACGACCGGGGCGGCGTCCTCGGGCGGGAAGTGGTGCTGGTGTCGCGGGATTCCACCCTGGACGACCGACGGGCGGCCAAGGTGGCCGAGGAGCTCATCACCCAGACCCGGACCGGCTTCATGGTCGGCGCCATCCATTCCGGCGTGGCCGCCAGCATGTCGGCCATCTGCCAGAAATACGGGGTCATCTTCATCAACACCAATTCCTCGGCCCCGGCCGAGTCGGTGGAGAACGCCCACCGCACCAAGTTCGTCTTCGACGCCAACGGTGCCAACTTCGGCCGCGCTCTCATCAAGTACGCCCTGGCCAAGCGCAAGTCCCGGGTCCTGCTGCTCACCGAGGACGATGTCTGGGGCCACAGCAATGCCGAGGCCTCGCGCCAGTACATTGCCGAATACGGCGGCACGGTGGTCGGGGAAGTGGTGGTGCCCGAGGCCCTGCCCGACCCCGCCGGGGTCCTGAGGAAGGTGTACGCCACCCCGGCCGACGTGGTGGTGGTGAATATCAGCGGAGACAACCAGATCAAGCTCTTCGCCCAGGCCGATCCGAAGCGCCTGGAGAAGCCCATGTGGATCGTCGGCGAGGTGGACTGGGAGGAGCTCTATCCCGCCCCCGGCACGCCGCGCCCCCTCTTCGGCACCACCTGGACCTGGAACCTCAGCACCCCGGGGACGGCGGAATTCGTTGCCCGCTACCGGAAACGCTACGGCCACACCAAGCTGGACTACCCCGGCGACGTCACCCACGCCGCCTACCTGGCCACCAAGGCCCTGCTCACCGCCATCGAACGGGCCGGCACCACCGACAACCACGCGGTGATCCAGCAGCTGGAAAACTACAAATGGACGGCCCGGGAGCGCATGCAGAACGCCCCGGCCTACATGGACCCGGTCAGCCACCACGTCCAGCAGAGCATCTACATCGCCCGCTGGAATCCCCAGACCGGCCGCCCGGAACAGGGCATCGAGATCGTCGGCCACATCCCGCCGGAGCAGGTGCGCTACGAGCAGGAGCGGACGACCCGGCTGGAGCCCCTGGCCGACACCCCGCACCGCGCGCCATGAACGACATCCGCTTCGGCCTCATCTTCCGCATCGCCCTGCTGGTGGTCTGCGTCGAGGTCGCCGCCTTCAGCGCCCTGGGATGGTTCTACATCGACCAGTTCAGCACCGCCGTGGACGAGGGCGTCCGCTCCCGCCTGCACCTGGTGGGGCGCATGATCGCCAACGACGAACTGGCCGTCCACGCCGTCTCCCGCCCGCCCCTGGTGAGCGAACTGGTGGGCGCCCCCTACCTGAGCGGCATGGTCATCGGCGGCAACGGCCGGGTCATCGTCTCCACCGAGCCCTCCCACCTGGGCCGCCTGGCGACCAGCGTACCGGGCTTCGACCCCCGCTGGCTCGCCGACTACGCCGACGACGAGCAGTTCATCGCCGGCCCCAACACCCTCACCGGCGTCACCCACATCCACGGCCCCTCTCCCGGCGCCGCCATCTACTACACGGTGATGACCGTCAGCACGGCCGAGCTCAACGCCAGGAAGCGGGCCATCGCCATCTGGGGTCAGGTGGGTTCGGCGGCGTTCATCCTCATCAGTTCGGCCGCCATCATCCTCATGGCCCAGCGCCTCATCACCCGCCGGGTGCGCTCCTCCCTGGCGGTCCTCAAGGAGGTCGAAGGGGGTGCCCTGGATGCCCGCATCCCGGTCACGGCCAGGGACGAGCTGGGCCTGCTCCAGGACGGCATCAACTCCATGACCGCCAAGGTCGGGACCCTGCTCAACCAGCACCGCCGCAATGAGGAGGAGCTGAGCGCCATCCTCAACGCCATCGGCGACGGGGTCATCGCCGTCGGGGCCAATGGCAAGGTCCTGCGCTGCAACCCCAGCGCCGTGGCCTTCCTGGGCGAAGGCGCCGACGCCACCAGCCACGGCCATATCGCCGAGCTGCTGCCGGAACTCTCCAGCACCGACAATCCACGCTGGTGGTGCTCGGCCGAGAGCCTCACCGCCCACGGCCGCATCTATTTCCAACGGCGCGGGGCGGATGGCAGCCTGCGCTCGGTGGAACTGGGCCACGGGCCGATCATGGAGCCCGACGGGACGGTGGTGGGGGCGGTCTTTGTGCTCCAGGACATCACCGCCCGCAAGGCGGCCGAAGAGAAGATCCGGGACACCAGCCGCCTGCTCGACTCCATCGTCGAGAACATCCCCAACATGGTTTTCCTGAAGCGGGCCTCCGACCTCAGCTTTGTCCTGGTGAACAAGGCCGGCGAACGCCTGCTGGGGGTGGACCGCGCCGCCCTGCTGGGCAAGGACGACCATGACATCTTCCCCCGGGAGCAGGCGGATTTCGTGACCGGCAAGGACCGGGAGGCCCTGCAGTCGCCGGTAGTCCTGGACGTTCCGGAAGAGCCCATGACCACCAGCCACGGGGTGCGCATCCTGCATACCAAGAAGCTGGCGCTGCGGAACAGCCGCGGCGAGGCGGAATTCGTCCTGGGGATTTCCGAGGACATCACCGAGGCCAAGCACAATGCCGAGGAACTGGAGCGCCACCGCCACCACCTGGAACAGCTGGTGGAGGAGCGCACCCGCCAGCTCTCCCAGGCCAAGGAGGCCGCCGAGGCGGCCAACGTGGCCAAGAGCGCCTTCCTCGCCAACATGAGCCACGAGATCCGTACGCCCCTCAACGCCATCACCGGCATGGCCCACTTCATCCGCCGCGGCGGCCTGGCACCCAAGCAGACCGAGTACCTGGACAAGCTGGAAGCGGCCAGCACCCACCTGCTCGGCATCATCAACGCCATCCTGGAGCTCTCCAAGATCGAGGCCGGCAAATTTGCCATCGAGGAAACCGGGGTCAAGGTGGAGAGCATCCTGGGCAACATCCTTTCCATGCTCCACGAGCGGGCCCAGACCAAGCATTTGCGCCTGAGCGTGTCGACGGAGACCCTGCCCCAGAATCTGCTGGGCGACCCCACCCGGCTGCAGCAGGCCCTGCTCAACTACGCTACCAATGCGGTCAAGTTCACGGAAACGGGTAGCGTGACCCTGCGGGTCAAGCTGGAGGAGGAAGACGACGACAGTGCCCTGCTGCGCTTCGAGGTCCAGGATACGGGGATCGGCATCCCAGCGGAGGTGGTGCCGCGCCTCTTCAATGCCTTCGAGCAGGCTGACAACAGCACCACCCGCATCTACGGCGGCACCGGGCTGGGACTGGCCATCACCAGGAAGCTGGCCCAACTGATGGGGGGCGACGCCGGGGTCGCCAGCACCCCCGGGGTCGGCAGCACCTTCTGGTTCACCGCCCGCCTCAAGAAACTGGCGGAAACGGTGATGGCCCCCGCCGTTCCCCGGGACACCGATGCGGAAAAAACCCTGAAGCGCGACTACGCCGGCAGCCGCATCCTGCTGGCGGAGGATGAGCCGATCAATCGGGAAATCACCCAGATGATGCTGGACGACGTCAGCCTGAAGGTAGATACGGCCGAAGACGGCATCCAGGCCCTTAAGCTGGCGACGGACAACGACTACGCCCTGATCCTGATGGACATGCAGATGCCCAACATGGACGGCCTCGAAGCCACCCACCGCATACGCCAGCTAACCAAGGGCACCCGGACGCCCATCCTCGCCATGACGGCGAACGCCTTCATGGAGGACAAGGCGAAGTGCCTCAGTGCCGGCATGAACGACTTCATCAGCAAGCCGGTGAGCCCGGAGCAGCTCTATGGCACGCTGCTGAAATGGCTCAGCGCCGGACAATAGAATTCCCGCGCTCCAAAAGCGCAAAGCCCTCGCCTGGTGATCCAGGGAGGGCTTTGGGGGATGGGGTGCCTGGCGGTGACCTACTTTCGCGAGCGAGGTGCTCACTATCATTGGCGCGACTTCGTTTCACGGTCCTGTTCGGGAAGGGAAGGGGTG
>DATFAA010000014.1:0-6084 GCA_035255045.1 Rhodocyclaceae bacterium
ATGGGGATGATCTCGGTCAGGCGGGCGCGGATTTCCTGGCGGGCCTTGTCGGCGGCGCCCTTCTGGTTTTTCTCGATAGGCTCGATGTGGGAGAAGATTTCCCTCTCCATGCCCACCAGCAGCTGCCGCGCCCGGGCCCGCATGATGGGGTCGGCAGGCATGAGCTGGGGATGGGGGAAGCGCTCGTCGATGTATTCGTTGATGATGTTGGGCTCGAACAGGACGAGGTCCCGTTCCACCAGCACCGGCACCCGGTTGTGGGGATTGATCACAGCCAGGTCTTCCGGCTTGTTGAACATGTCCACATCGATGACCTGGAAATCCATGCCCTTTTCGTACAGGACGATGCGGCAGCGATGGCTGAAGGGGTCGGTGGTACCCGAGTAAAGATTCATCATTTAGCAGTAGCCTCAAAAACGATTCGGCATCGCCGGCCCGACTTGCGTCGAACCGGCGATGCCGCGGCCTGATCGGAGTGGATCAGTGCACGTCTTTCCAGTATTCCTTCTTCAGAGCGTAGGCCAAGACAAACAGCAACGCCAGGAAAATCAGGACGCCGTAGCCCAGACTCTTCCGGAATTCCTGCTGGGGCTCGGCCATCCAGACCAGGTAGCCCACCAGGTCGGAAACCGCCTTGTCGAACTCGGCCGGCTGCATGGTGCCGGGGACGGCCAGTTCGAGCTTGTGGGTCTCGTGGTTGCGCACCTGCTGGCCCTGAAGTCCGTACAGGACGTGGGGCATGCCGACATTCTCGAACACCACGTTGTTCCAGCCGGTCGGACGCTTGTCGTCACGGTAGAAGGAACGCAGATAGGTGTAGAGCCAGTCGGCGCCGGAGCCATGCTCGGAGGCGCGGGCGCGGGCGATCACGGACAGGTCCGGGGGAGCAGCGCCGAACCACTGCTTCTGCTCGTCCGAACGGGCGGCGATGCGCATCTGCTCGCCGATCTTGTCGGCGGTGAACATCAGATTGTCCTTGACTTCCTGCTCGCTGAGGCCCAGGTCCATGAGCTTGTTGTAGCGCATGTAGGAGGCACCGTGGCAGTTCAGGCAGTAGTTCACGAACAGCTTGGCGCCGTTCTGCAGGGAGGCCTTGTCACTGACGGAACCGGGCCACTTGTCCAGGTGGACTTCGCCGCCGCTGGCCAGGGCCGTGAGGGGCGCGAAAAGCAATGCCAACAAAAATTTCTTCATTTTCTGCATCCTCATCACTTCGTGACCCGATCCGGCTCGGGCTTGAACTTGTCCATGCGGGACCACCACGGCATGGCCAGGAAGAAGCCGAAGTAGAACACCGTGCAAACCTGGGAAATCTTCTCACCCCAGAAGGTGGGCGGCTGGGTGCCCAGGTAACCGAGGATGAAGAACACCACCACGAAAATGGCCAGGAGGGTCTTGTAGATGGGACCACGGTAGCGGATGGACTTCACCGGGCTACGATCCAGCCAGGGCAGGAAGGCGAAGACAACCACGGAGGCGCCCATGCCGACGACACCCCAGAACTTGGCGGGCAGGCCGAAGAAGTTCCAGACCATGGCACGCAGGATGGAGTAGTACGGCGTGAAGTACCAGACCGGAGCGATGTGCGGCGGGGTCTTCAGCGGATCGGCCGGGAAGAAGTTGTTGTATTCCAGGAAATAACCGCCGCCTTCGGGAGCGAAGAACAACACCGCGGAGAAGACCATCAGGAACACCACGACGCCGACGATATCCTTCACCGTGTAGTACGGGTGGAAGGGGATGCCGTCCAGGGGATGACCGTTTTCGTCCTTGTGCTTCTTGATTTCCACGCCGTCCGGGTTGTTGGATCCGACTTCGTGCAGCGCCAGGACGTGGGCGGCGACGAGGCCGAGGAGCACCAGCGGGAAGGCGATTACGTGGAAGGAGAAGAAGCGATTCAGGGTGGCGTCACCGACCACGAAATCGCCGCGGATCAGAATGGAGAGATCCGGACCGACCACCGGCAGGGCGGAGAACAGGTTAACGATAACCTGGGCGCCCCAGAAGGACATCTGCCCCCAGGGCAGGAGGTAACCGAAGAAGGCCTCTCCCATCAGGCACAGGAAAATCCCGACGCCGAACAGCCAGATCAGTTCGCGGGGCTTGCGGTAGGAACCGTAGAGCAGGCCGCGGAACATGTGGAGATAAACCACAATGAAGAAGGCCGAGGCACCGGTGGAGTGCATGTAGCGGATCAGCCAGCCCCAGGGCACATCACGCATGATGTATTCGACGGAGGCAAAGGCCACCGGCACGCCGTTGGCGTTGACGGCCGCATCCGGCTTGTAGTGCATAACCAGGAAGATGCCGGTAACGATCTGGATGACCAGAACCAGCAGGGCCAGGGAGCCGAAGAAATACCAGAAGTTGAAGTTCTTCGGAGCGTAGTACTCGGACAGGTGGCCCTTCCACATGGAGGTGGCGGGGAAGCGGGCGTCAACCCACTCCAGCAGATTGCCGCCGAGGGACCCGTTGGACTTGTACTTTTCGAAATTGGTGTTGGCAGCCATTGCTTAAGCCCCCTTCTTGTCTTCGCCGATCAGGATGCGGGCATCGGCCAGATAGGTGTGCGGCGGCACTTGGAGATTGTCCGGGGCCGGCTTGTTTTTGAAGACGCGGCCGGCGAAGTCGAAGGTCGAGCCATGGCAGGGGCACAGGAAGCCGCCCAGCCAGTCGCCACCCATGCCCTCTTCGGCACCTTTTTTGAACTTCGAGGAAGGAGAGCAGCCCAAGTGGGTGCAGATACCGACTACCACCATGATTTCAGGCTTGATGGAGCGGTTTTCGTTCTTGCAGTATTCCGGCTGCTGGTCCTTGTCGGACTTGGGATCGGCGACGGAGTCGTCGAGCTTCGGCAGGGTTTCGAGCATATCCTTGGTGCGGTTGATGATCCACACCGGCTTGCCGCGCCACTCGACAGTCATCATCTGACCGGGCTCGAGCTTGCTGATATCGACTTCGACCGGAGCGCCCGCGGCCTTGGCACGCTCCGATGGCAGCAGGCTGGAGACGAACGGTACCAGTGCGGCGACCGCACCTGCCCCTCCCACGGCCGCGGTTGCGACGATCAATCGCCGTCTTCCGCAGTCCATCTTTCCTTGATTGCTCATACGCTGACCCCTAACGGAATTGGATGGGATAAAAAACAAAACGCGTAATTATACGCCATCCGTACTAGCTATAAAAGCTCTCTATCGGAGTTAGCTCAAGGGGAACATAGCCGGCGCTCGCGCAGCGCCTGGGCCAGCGTGCCGGCATCCACGTACTCCAATTCGCCCCCGACGGGGACCCCGCGGGCGATACGGGTGACGTTGATGCCGTGGGGCTTCAGCATGGCCGTGATGTAGTGGGCCGTGGCCTCGCCCTCATTGGTGTAGTTGGTGGCCAGGATCACTTCCTTCACGACGCCATCAAGGGCCCGGGCCAGGAAGCGCTCGAGCCCGAGTTCCCGGGGGCCGATGCCGTCGAGGGGCGAGATGCGCCCCATCAGGACGTAGTAGAGCCCCTGGTAGGCCAGGGTCTGCTCCATCATGTTCATGTCGACGGGGGTTTCGACCACGCACAGCACGCTCAGGTCCCGCTTCGGGGACGAGCAGCGCTCGCAGATATCGGATTCGGTGAAGGTATTGCAGCGCTGGCAGTGGCGAATGGACTGCAGAGCGTGCAGCAGGGCATCCCCCAGCCGCTGGGCGCCTTTGCGATCCCGCTGCAGCAGATGGTAGGCCATGCGCTGCGCCGACTTGGGCCCGACTCCGGGCAGGCAGCGCAAGGCTTCAATCAGGGCTTCGAGGCTGGAAGGGGTCACTTAGAAGGGAAGCTTGAAACCGGGCGGCAGGTTGAGGCCGGAAGTGAAGCCCGACATCTTCTCCTGCGTCAAGGCCTCCCCGCGCCGCACCGCGTCGTTCATGGCGGCGGCGATGAGGTCCTCCAACATTTCCTTGTCGTCCATCACGGACGGATCGATGCTCACCCGGCGGACATCGTGGGCACAGGTCATGACCACTTTGACCATGCCGGCCCCGGATTGTCCCTCGACCTCGGTCTGGGCCAGCTGCTCCTGGGCCTTCTTCATGTTTTCCTGCATCATCTGGGCCTGCTTCATCAGGCCGCCCAAACCACCTTTGATCATGTCCGAGTCTCCATTAGCTAATGGGTTTGATTGAGGATTCAAGGAGTGACGCATCGAAGGTTTCGATCACGTCGCGCACGAATGGGTCCTGCTCGATGGCGGCAATGGCCCGCTCCTGGCGCTCCTGGCGCCCCCGCTGGGCCGTCGCTGCCGGGGTATCGCTCTGGGTTTCGGCCAATTCGATCTTGAGAGCGAGGGGGCGGCCGAAGTGTTCGGACACGGCTTGCTGCACCTTGTCCTGGGCCGGCTTCATCTGCAGGTGACGGTGGGCCGGCGCGAGCCTCAGCCACACAGCGTCGGCGGTCAGTGCCTTCAGCTCGCAGTGCTGGGCTAGCTCCCGGGCCATGCCGCCGATCTGGAGCTGTCCGACCAGCGTGTGCCAGTCGACGTCCTCGCCTTGGGCCACCGCTTGCAGCCTCTGCGGCGGGACTGGCTCCCGGGCAGGTTCGGGCTGCGGCCTGGGCGCCACCGGCGCCGGGCGGACTACGCTGGGCGCCGCCGGCCGTGCCATCGGCGCGGCTTGCCTTTGCCCCGGCTCCGGGGCGGACTCGGGCCGGAAGCTATGCAGCCGCAGCAGGGTCATGACGAACCCTGAATATTCATCCGGCGCCAGGGTCATTTCGTCCCGCCCCTGGATGGCGATCTGGTAGCACAGCTGGACGTGTTCTGGATCGAAACGCTGGGCCAGCTTCAGCAGCCGCTCCGCCTCCGGCTCGTCCGCCGGGATGGCCAGAGGGGCGCATTGGGCGACCTGGATGCGGGTAAGCAGGGCGGCCAGGTCCTGCAGCGCCCCGGCAAAGGAAAGGCTGCGGCCCGCCATGTCATCGGCGAGAGCCACCAGGCGGGCGGCTTCCCCCTCAGCCAGAGCTTCGAGTAGAGCGAAGAGATAGCCCTGATCGACGGTGCCGAGCATCTCTCTGACCTGGTCCTCTTCAACCTTGCCGGCGCCGTGGGCAATGGCCTGATCGAGAAGGGACAGGGCATCCCGCATGCTGCCGGCAGCCGAACGAGCGATGAGGCTGATCGCCGGAGCGTCGTAAGTCACACCCTCCGCCTGGAGGATGTGGCTGAGATGGCCGCAGATGGCGGCGGTCGGCATCTGCTTGAGGTTGAACTGCAGGCAGCGAGAGAGGACTGTGACCGGAATCTTCTGGGGATCGGTGGTCGCGAGGATGAATTTCACATGCTCCGGCGGCTCCTCCAGGGTCTTCAACATGGCGTTGAAGGCAGAATTGGAGAGCATGTGAACTTCGTCGATCACATAGACCTTGAAGCGTCCCCGGGTCGGCGCGTAGACGGCGTTCTCCAGCAGCTGCCGCATCTCGTCGACCTTGGTGTTAGTGGCCGCGTCCACCTCGAGGAGATCCACGAAGCGGCCGGCGTCGATCTCCTGACAGGCCGAGCAGACACCGCAGGGGTTGGCGGTGATGCCGGTTTCGCAGTTCAGGGACTTGGCCAGGATCCGGGCCAGGGTCGTCTTGCCGACGCCCCGCGTCCCGGTAAAGAGATAGGCGTGGTGGAGGCGCTGCTCGGTAAGGGCATGGGTCAATGCCCGGACCACGTGCTCCTGCCCAACCAAGGTGGCAAAGTTGCGCGGCCGCCATTTGCGCGCGAGAACCTGATAACTCATGCGCTCCACACGATTGCAGAAAATGAAATGGCGAGCCTAACCCCCGGCACTTGCAGTAAATGGCTGTGGCTGCTTCCTTCCGGACCTGACCAGGTTCACCACCCTGCAATGCGGGGAGACCCGCCGCCTGCAATTCTAACACAGCGCTTCATCGCCGCGTCGCGCTTTTCCCGGGCGGCTCTCCAAAGCGCAAAGCCCTCGCCTGGTGATCCAGGGAGGGCTTTGGGGGATGGGGTGCCTGGCGGTGACCTACTTTCGCGAGCGAGGTGCTCACTATCATTGGCGCGACTTCGTTTCACGGTCCTGTTCGGGAAGGGAAGGGGTG
>DATFAA010000015.1:0-62363 GCA_035255045.1 Rhodocyclaceae bacterium
GATGGTGAAGCGCTCCCGCCCTTGTTCCAGCAGTTCCCGGGTGAGCGGATAGGGCATGGTGCGGGCGGCCAGGGCCGCCTGCTCCGCAGCCGCCGCTTCCGTGCCCATCCGGCCGCTGCTGGTGCCGGCGAAGGGCCCCCGGGCGTGGGGGACGGTGCTGGCCGGCGGGGTACGGGCCGAGGCGCCATCGGCAAAGAGCCGGCTGGCGGCGAAGGGCTTGTAGCGGGGCTGGTCGTACATGTCGTGGCGTGCCTTCTCGCAGCCGCCGAGGGCCAGGGCCGCCACCAGGACGAGGGGCGCCCTCATTCCACCGCCTCCCAGATCGCCAGGGCGCCCTGCTCCGTGAGGAAGGTGCGGGCCGCCGGCAGGTCGAGCCCCGCCTCCCCCGGGCGCAGGCAGAGGAAGAAGCGGTTGCGGCTGGCCAGGTCGAATTCCCGGATGTCGAAGAGGGGGTGGCGCAGCCGCGGCAGGCCGTTGGCCGCCAGCATGCCGACCACCGCCGCCAGGGCCGCCCCCAGGATGGTGAGGGCGAAGGTCGCCGGGATGAAGGCCGGCCAGCTGTCCAGGGGCCGGCCGCCGACGTTGATGGGATAGTCGATCACCGCCGAGTACCACTGCAGGCCGTAGCCCCCCAGGCCGCCCAGGAGCCCCCCCAGGAAGGTGACGAGGGGCATGGCGTTGCGGGTGAAGCCGACCGCCTCGTCCAGCCCTTCCACCGCAAAGGGCGAGTAGGCCTCCAGGGCATGGCCGCGGGCCCGGGCGGCCCGGGCGGCGGCCAGGAGCAGGTCGGCGGTGGGGAACTCGGCCAGGAGGCCGTAGAGGGCGGCGCTCATCGGCCCTCCTCGGCGCTTTCCCGCACCAGGAGCCGCATCTCGGCGATGGAGATGGCCGGCAGGAGGCGCAGGAAGACCAGGAAAAGCCAGACGAAGAAGGCGATGGAGCCGAAGAGGAAGGCCCAGTCCCAGAAGGTCGGGTAGAACATGCCCCAGGCCGAGGGCATGAAGTCGTGGTGCAGGCTGGAGACCACGATCAGGAAGCGCTCCATCCACATGCCGAGATTCACCAGGAGGCTGATGACGAACAGGGCCGGGACGCTGCGCCGAACCCGCCGCCACCAGAGGAGCTGGGGCACCCCGACATTGCAGGCCAGCATGGCCCAGTAGACCGGGGCGTAGGCCCCCGTCCAGCGGTCCATGACGATGGCGACCTCGAACTCGTCGCCGCTGTAGAAGGCGGTGAATATCTCGGCCCCGTAGCTGTAGAGGACGATCCAGCTGGTGGCCAGCACCACCTTGGCGGCGTACTCCAGGTGCTTGCCGGTGATGAAGTCCTCGAGGCCGAAGAAGCGGCGCAGGGGAATGGCCAGGGTGAGGACCATGGCGAAGCCCGAGAACAGCGCCCCGGCCACGAAATAGGGCGGGAAGATGGTCGAGTGGTAGCCCGGGGTGTTGCCGACGGCGAAGTCCAGGGACACCACCGAGTGCACCAGCACCACCAGGGGCGTCGCCAGCCCCGCCAGCAGCAGGTAGGCGTGCTCGTAGCGGGCCCAGTGCCGGGCCTCGCCGCGCCAGCCCAGGGCGGCGAGGCCGTAGGCGTAGCGCTTGAAGGGGGTGGCGGCCCGGTCCCGCAGGGTGGCGAGGTCGGGGATGAGGCCCACGTACCAGAACAGCAGGGATACGGTCAGGTAGGTGGCGATGGCGAAGAAGTCCCAGACCAGGGGGCTGCGCCATTGGGGCCACACGTTCATCACGTCCGGATAGGGGATGAGCCAGTAGAAGAACCAGGGCCGGCCCAGGTGGAGGATGGGGAAGAGGCCGGCGATGCCGGCGGCGAAGAGGGTCATGCTTTCGGCGAAGCGGTTGATGGAGGTGCGCCAGCGCTGGCGCAGGAGGTAGAGGACGGCAGAGATGAAGGTGCCGGCGTGGCCGATGCCGATCCACCAGACGAAATTGCCGATGGCGTAACCCCAGGCCACCGGGATGTTGACCCCCCAGATGCCGACTCCGACCGCGAACAGCCAGGCGGTGGCCCCGAAGAAGGCCAGGGTACCGGCGAAGGTGGCGAGGAAGAGGAGCCAGCCCGGCCAGCCGGTGGGCCGGCTGAGGACCGTGTCGGCGATCTTGTCGCTGATGCTGGCGTAGCGCCAGCCGGCCTTGAGGACGCCGATGTCCCGGGAAACGGGGGGCTGGGTGCGGCTGGCCACGGCTACTCCCCTCCCCCGCCGCCCTTGCCGTTGCCGCCCAGGGCCGGGTCCGGGTTGGTGATGCGGATGCGGTAGGTGGTGCGGGGCCGGGTGTTGAGTTCCTCCAGGAGGGCGTAGTCCAGGGGCGAGGCCTTGGCCCGGTTCACCCGGCTGGCCGGGTCGTTGAGGTTGCCGAAGACGATGGCCCGGGTCGGGCACACCGCCTCGCAGGCCGTCACCACCTCGCCGTCTGAAATGGACCGCCCTTCCTTCTCGGCCGCCAGACGGGCCCGGGTGATGCGCTGCAGGCAGTAGTTGCACTTCTCCATCACCCCCCGGCGGCGGACGGTGACCTCCGGGTTGCGGCCGGCCTTGAGGGACTCCTCGTCGTTGTCGGCGTACTGGAGGAAATTGAAGCGCCGCACCTTGTAGGGGCAGTTGTTGGAGCAGTAGCGGGTGCCGATGCAGCGGTTGTAGACCTGGACGTTGAGCCCCTCGCTGTCGTGCACCGTGGCCCCCACCGGGCACACCGCCTCGCAGGGGGCGTTCTCGCAGTGCATGCAGGGCACCGGCTGGAAGAGGACTGCCCCGGCTTCCGTGCGGTAGCGGTCCACCCGGATCCAGTGCATCTGCCGGCCCTTCATCACCTCCTCCCGGCCCACCACCGGGATGTTGTTCTCCGCCTGGCAGGCGATGGTGCAGGCGCCGCAGCCGATGCAGGCGTTGAGGTCGATGGCCATGGCCCAGGCGTAGTCCGGGTAGGAGTAGGCCGGGTAGAGGGAGTCCCGGGGTTCCTTGCGGTGCGGCCCCGCTTTCCCGGCCTGGGCCTCCGCCGCCGTGGCGTGCCGCGCCAGGGGCCGGCCTTCCATGGAGTCCCCGGCCTGGGTGCAGGCGAAGTCGTGCCGCCCGCCGGTGGGCTTGAGCCCCACCGGGGCGGTGACGCCGGCGCCGGACCGGAGGCGGTAGCCGTCGAAGCCCACCCCATTCCCCACCCGCCCGGCATCCCGGCGCCCATAGCCGAGGGGAATGCCCACCGTCTCCTCGGCCTGGCCCGGCAGGACCCAGACCGGGGCGCGGACCCGGTGCCCCGCCGCCGAGAGTTCCACCTCATCGCCGTTCTCCAGGCCGAGGGCGCGTGCGGTGGCCGGGGCCAGGAGGGCGGCGTTGTCCCAGGTGAGCTTGGTAAGGGGCCGGGGCAGCTCCTGGAGCCAGGCGTTGTTGGCGAAGGCGCCGTCGTCCACGGCGGCATCGGGAAGGAAGACCGCCGTCAAGAGCCGGGGGCCGAAATCGGGGGGGCGCGGCCGGGCGGCGGCCGGCAGGCGCAGGGGAGCGGAGGCCGAACCGGCCACCTGTCCTTCCTGAAGGCAACGCTGCCAGGCGGCTTCGGGATTCTCCCCGCGGCCGGGAAGCCGGCCGCCGACCACCCGGCGCAGGGCGTCGTAGTCGGATTCCCGCTCCTCGGCCCCGAGCATGGCGAGGATCTCCCGGGGCGAGCGGGCGCCGTAGAGGGGGCGGATGAGGGGCTGGACGAGGCTGACGGTGCCGTCGAAGCCGCGGGCGTCGCCCCAGCGCTCCAGGTCGTGGGCCAGGGGCAGGTGCCAGGCGCAGCGCCGGGCGGTCTCGTCCCGGTAGAGGCCGGCGTGGACGGTGCGGGGCACCCCGGCCAGGGCGGCGGCGAAGTCGAGGCCGCCCGGGGCGTCGTAGACCGGGTTGCCGCCGAGGATCAGGAGGGTGTCCACCCGGCCTTCCCGCATGTCCTCGCACAGGGCCGCCAGGGAGTCGCCGTGGCTGCCCGGCTCGAATTCGACCGGGGCGATGAGGTCCACGGTGCGGCCCAGGTTGCCCAGTTCCTGGTTGAGGACATGGACCAGGGCCCGGGTCGGCGGCGACAGGGTCGGCCCCGCCACCAGCAGGCTCTCCCCCCGGTGGGCCCGGAGGGCGGCGGCCAGGGCCTCCTCCCAGGCGGCCGTGCCGGAGTCGGGAGCGAGACTTTCGGCGCCGTCGACTCCAAGGCGGGCCGCCAGGCGCCAGACCAGGGCTTCGAGCCGGGGCGGCGGCAGGCCGAGGCGCTCGTCGGCATTGGCGCCGGGGAGGCCGGGGACGACTTCCAGGGCATAGAGCCGGGTCGGCCGGGCGGGATCGCTGCGGGTGGCGGCGAAGTCCCGGGCATGGGCCACCGCCGCCGGCCCCTGCCCCAGGAAATCGGCGTCCAGGCTCACCACCACCCGGGCCCGCTCCAGGTGCAGAAGCATGTCCACGGGCCGACGGAAGGCGAGTTCGGCCGCCCGCAGGGCGCCGTCGTCGTGGAGAGGATCGTAGCGGTGCCAGCGGGCGCCGGGGAAGCGCTTCCCCAGGGAGCGCCACTGGTCCAGCCAGGTGGCAGAGGTCATGGTGCCGGTGAGGATGCGCAGGCCGGCGCCGCCGTCCCGGGCCAGGGCGGCGCCCCAGTCGAGGAGCGTGGCGTCGGCCTCCGGCCACGAGGCCAGCTGGCCACCCTGCCAGGGCGCCTGGGAGCGGTCGGGGTCCCAGAACTGGAGCAGGGCGGCCTGGGAGAAGACGTCGGTCGCCCCCCGGCTGGCCGGGTGGAGGGGGTTGCCCTCGACCTTGGTGGGTCGCCCCAGGTTGCTCTCCACCAGGACGCCCTGGCCGTAGCCCTGGCGCACCAGGGTGGTGGCGTAGAAGGCGGGCTGCCCGGGCAGGACGCCCTCCGGCATTTTCACGTAGGGCAGGATATGCTCCGGCGGCGGACCGCTGCAGCCGGCGCCGGCCAGGGCCAGTGAGGCGGCCATGAGGTGCAGGAAGCGGCGGCGCCCGGGGTCGTCCACCCCGGCGGGCAGCGGCCGGATCGGTATGAAGGGGCGGTCCTCGGGCTTCATCGGTGGCAGGTGGAGCAATCGGTGAGCCGGCGGGTGCTCTGGATGTGCAGGGAGGCCATGAGGGCCTGCCTGGCGGGGCCGCTCAGGGGACTCTTCTGGCTGGCGCTGAAGACGTCGCCCGGGGGATGGAGGTGCTCGGCCGGGTCGCGGTGGCACGCCAGGCACCACTGCATCTCCAGGGAGGCGTGGCGCCAGGTGAGGGGCATCTGGTCCACCGGGCCGTGGCACTCGCCGCAGGACACCCCCTTGCGGACGTGGATGCTGTGGTCGAAATAGACGAAATCCGGCAGGTCGTGGAGCCGCTGCCAGGGTATGGGGCGGCCCGACGCCACGCTCTCCCGCAGGGGCGCCAGGAGGGGCGCATCGTTGTAGAGCTGGGAGTGGCAGGTGAGACAGATTTCGGTGGAAGGCAGCCCGGCGCTGCGGGACTTCTCCACCGTGGTGTGGCAGTAGCGGCAATCGATGCCGTCGTCGCCCACGTGGTGCTTGTGGCTGAAAGGGATGGGCTGGGGAACCGCCGCCCCCGGGGCGTTGGGCAGGGCCGCCCGCCAGCGGTACACGGCGATGGCCGTCGCCGCCAGCAGGGGCAAGGCGATCAGGCCCAGCTTGACGATGAGGACGGCGCGGCGGGAGAAGACCTGCATGGGGCGATGGGCGGGCAGTCGTTGGCCTTGCCCCGTGCAAACGGGGTGCCCGCCCGGGACGATGGGCAGAACCGCAGCCCGGCGGGGGCGATCCAAAGGCTGGCCTTCCCTCAACGAGAACAGGACATCGGGCGTGTTGACTGCCGGCTTTCGGAATCGCCTGGAGACGGCTCTGTGGAGCCCCCGGCCCGCCCAGGCGCCGCCCTGGAAGCGCCGGCTGCTGCGGTTCTCCCGCACCCTGGCGGTGCTTTTCCGGGACAACGCCCAGGGCCAGCTCACCCTGCGGGCGATGGGGCTGGTCTACACCACCCTGCTCTCCCTCGTCCCCCTGCTGGCGCTCAGCTTCTCGGTCCTCAAGGCCTTCGGCGTGCACAACCAGATCCAGCCCTTCCTCCAGGGCGTGCTGGCGCCCCTGGGGGAGAACAGCGAGGAGATCACCAGCCGCATCATCCTCTTCATCCAGAACATGAACGTCGGGGTGCTGGGGTCCATGGGGCTGGGACTGCTGCTGTTCACCGCCGTCTCCCTGGTCCAGAAGGTGGAGGAAGCCTTCAACTACATCTGGCACGTGTCCCGGGCCCGCACCTTCGGGGAGCGCTTCAGCCGCTACCTGAGCCTGCTCCTGGTGGGGCCCATCCTGGTCTTCTCGGCCCTGGGCATCACCGCCTCGGTGATGAACGCCGGCATCGTGCGCAACATCCTCGACATCGAGCCCTTCGGCGAGATCTTCATCGGCTTGAGCCGGCTCATGCCCTACGTGCTGGTGATCGTGGCCTTCACCTTCGCCTACTACTTCATCCCCAACACCCGGGTGCGGCCGACGGCGGCCCTGCTGGGGGGGTTGGTGGCCGGCATCGGCTGGCAGACGGCAGGCTGGGCCTTCGCCGAATTCGCCGCATCCTCGGGCCAGTACCGGGCCATCTATTCCAGCTTCGCCATCCTCATCCTGTTCATGATCTGGCTCTACCTGAGCTGGCGCATCCTCCTGTTCGGGGCCAGTGTCGCCTTCTATTGCCAGCACCCGGAGTACGTCCTGGCCGGCGGCGGCGAGCCGCAGCTTTCCAACCGCATGCGGGAGGGCCTGGCTCTCGGCATCATGGAGCTGGTGAGCGAGCGTTTCCTGGCGGGGCAGCCGCCCCTGGCCGCCGAGGAACTGGCCCGGCAAATGAGGGTGCCGGCCGACGCCATCGCCCCGGTGCTGGAGGCCCTGGAGGGCCGGCGCTTCATCGTCCAGGCGGGCGGCTCCGGAGCCTACCTGCCGACCCGGGACCTGGATGGCATCGCCCTGGCAGAACTGGTCGAGGCGGTGCGTTCGGCCGGGGAAGACGGCAACCTGTCCCCGGACAGCCTGCCCCTGCCCCCCCGGGTGGAGGAACTGCTGCGGCGCCTGGACCAGGCCCTGGAAAGCACCCTGGCCGGGATGAGCGCCGCCGACCTCGCCGCCCCGCCCGACCGCCGCAAGGAAGACGACCATGGCATCGAAAATCCCCGCCCCCCGGACCGTCGAAGTCCTGGCGCTCCAGCGTGAGCTCTACGCCAGCTCCCACGAGGCCGGCAAGTCCGCCTCGGCGGGCGCCGTGGTCGCAGCCCTGGCAGCCAATGTGAGCATCGCCCTGGCCAAGTTCGCCGGGGCGGTCTACACGGGGTCGGGGGCGCTGCTGGCGGAGGCCCTCCACTCCCTCGCCGACACCGGCAACCAGGGGCTGCTGCTGTGGGGCATGCGCCAGTCGAAGACGCCGGCTTCCGTCGACTTCCCCCTCGGCCACGGCCGCGCCCTCTATTTCTGGTCCTTCATCGTCGCCCTCATGCTCTTCAGCATGGGCGGCCTGCTGTCCATCTACGAGGGCATCCACAAGCTGGGCGGGCACAGCGGCATCCAGTCCCCGGCCGTCGCCCTGGCGATCCTCGTCTTCGCCCTGGGGGCGGAGGGCTATTCCCTGAGCATCGCGCTGCGCCGCATCAACCGCCTGCGCCGGGGCAAGCCCCTGTGGCGCTGGTTCATCGACACCCGGCGCAGCGAGCTGATGGTGGTGCTGGGGGAGGACAGCGCCGCCATGCTCGGCCTCTGCCTGGCGGGTGCGGCCGTGGTGCTGACCATGGTCACCGGCAACCCGGCCTACGACGCCCTGGGGAGCATCCTGGTGGGGACGCTGCTGGTGCTGGTCGCCATCGCCCTGGGCTACGAGATCAAGGGGCTCCTCATCGGCCAGAGCGCCGCCCCCGACGTGCGCCGGGCCATCCTGGACGTCTTGCACTCCCAGCAGCAGGTCGCCCGGGTGGTGGACCTCATCACCCTGCAGCAGGGCGACGACATATTCGTCGCCGCCCGGGTGGTCCTGGGCCGCGCCGAGTCGGCGGACCAGGTGACCGAGGACATCCGGCGCTGCAAGCAGGCCCTCCAGGCCGCCGTGCCGACCATCGCCTGGGTCTTTCTCGAGCCCCAGGCGAGGTAGCCGGTCCGGCAGCCGGAAGGGCCGGGCATCACAGGGTCCAGCCCCAGGCGACTCCCAGCCAATGCTGGCCGTGCCTAGGATCGACCCCGGCGCTGGGCCCGATGCCGGCAACCCTCTCGTCGAGCGCCCGGGCATAGACGACACTGAGCTCGGTCCTGGGCGAAAGCGCCCAGGTGGCCCCCAACGAAAGGTGGCGCCGGGGAGTGACCGGCGCCAGGTAGTTGAGGGCGGTCTCCTCCCGGGGAATGATGCGGTCGCCCGTGGAGTAGCCGGCCCGCAGGCTCAGGCTGTCCGAGTAGCGGTAATCGGCACCGAGGCGGTAGATGTTCTGGTTCCGCCAGCCGAACCCCGGCCCGTTGGAGGCGCCCAGCGGCCCCGGGGAGGTGATGCTGTTGCCGAGGGAGCGCACCTCGTGCCAGTTGCCCCGGACGACGTCGGCCCCGACCGTCAGGTTCGAGGTGGCCTGGATGGCGACGCCCAGGCTCATGCGTTCCGGAATGTCGAACTCGCCCTGGCCGGCCAGCAGGGTCTTGTACTTGTCCAGCTTGCCCATGCGGACCTTGGAGAAATAGGAGGCCCCCAGGGTGACGTTGCTCGCCACCCTGCCGGTCCACCCCAGCCCGAAGCCGTAGCCGGTGGAATGGTCGAACCCCGGGTTGGCCAGACCGACGTGCTCGACCCCCTGGACCTTGAGCCGCTGGTAGGCGGCGATCAGGGAGATGCCGAGGGCGTGGCCGTCATTGACCCGGTAGGCCAGGGTGGGCAGGGCCAGGACCTGCATCAGCTCCGAGCCGGCCGGACTGTTGCCGGGGGGGCCGATGGGGCGGTCGTACTTGGTCCCGACGCCGTTGCCCACCACCGACACGCCGGCATGGAAGCCCTTGCCCAGCTCCCGGTTGTAGCCGAATTCGGGGATGAAATAGTCGGTCTTGCCGTTGGCCGACAGGTAGCCCTGGCCCGGGATGTCGCTGCCCCGGTCGGCCTTCAGCCAGACCAGGCCGAGATCGGCCCGGGAGCCGATGAAGGCCATCCCGGCCGGATTGTTGGCCGCGGCCAGGGAGTCGGTGGGCAGGGCGACGGAGACGCCGCCCATGCCCTGGGCCTGGATGCCGTAGCCATGGGGCATGGTGCCGTTGGTGGCGAGGGCGAGTCCCGGCGCGGTCGAAGCGGCGAGGGCCGAAAGGGCGCAAATCGTTCTTTTCATGAATCCTCCACTCTGTTGGGTGAGCCGGCGGCCGTTCAGGCCGCCTTCAGCAGCGGCAACTGGACGAATGTCCCGCCGTGGAAGAGGAGCGGCGCTCCCTCCCGCCAGCGGAACCTCTCCACCTGCCCGACGAACACGACGTGGTCGCCGCCGACCATGCGGCTTTCCTTGCGGCATTCGAACTGGGCGACGGCGCCGCCGACGAGGGGAATGCCATGGGCGCCCGGCACGGTGTCGATGCCCGCGAACTTGTCGGGGACGGCGGGATTGGCGAAGCGCCGGCATAGGGCCTCCTGGTCCTCCGCCAGCACGCTCACGGAAAAATGCGTGGCCCCGTCGAACGCCGGCAGGCTGGGCGAGCGCTGGGCCAGGCTCCAGTGCACCAGGGGCGGGTCCATGGACACCGAGGCGAAGGAATTGACGGTGAGCCCCACCGCCCGCCCCTCCGGGGACAGGGTGGCGATGATGGCGACGCCGGTGGGGTAGCAGCCCAGGGCGGTGCGCAGCTCACGGCCGTTGCCCGGCTGCCCCTGGATCCAGGATGGTTGGCAGAATGACATGGCCGTCCCTCACGCCGTCGCCTGGAAAGAGGCGATGAAGCGCTCCGCCTCGGCCTCGTCGTAGTACCAGGGATGGAGGGTCTTGGGGTCGTCGAAGGCATTGGCCACGGCGGAGGCCAGGTGGGGATTCCCGCCGCAGGCCATGAAGACCTTGAGCACCTGGGGCGGCGGGGGCAGCAGGTGGGTGTTGGTGAACTTGGCCACCCACTGGGCGTAGTCCCAGTAGCGCTCGAAGGTCGCCTCCATCCAGTCCCGGTCGAAGGGGGCGGCGCCCCGGGCGAGGACGGCTTCCCCGTAGATCCTGGCGCACTTGCTGGCGTTGTTGGAACCCTGGCCGGTGATGGGGTCGTTCAGCACGAGCACGTCGGCCATGCCGAACACCGTCGTCCCGGCGGGCGTCCTGGCGACGGGCTTCCTGACGACGGGGGTGACGCGACCGACCAGGGTGCCGTTGTCATCGGTGAGGCGGAGGTCCCGGCAGCGCGGCGCTTCCCAGGGGAAGAACTGCTCGATCTGGGCCTTGGCCAGCTCCAGGCACTCCGCCGGGGTCCGGGCTTCCTGCCAGCGGTCCATGGGGCTGCCCGGGATGGACTCCAGGTTGATGATGTCGCAGGGACCGCTCCTGGTGAGGGCGGGGAAATTGATGTACTCGCCGATGCCGGGATTGATGTTGATGTTGAGGGCGGAATAGTCGGGCTTGGGCGCCATGCCGTGGACGTACACCAGGGCGATGGCGCGCTGGGGCCGGTCGAAGACGCTCCGCTCGTCATCCCGGGCGAACAGGGCGCCGATCTCGCCCTTGCCGCTGGCCACGATCACCAGGTCGCTCCTGGCGCCGTAGCGGTCCAGGTCGGCCAGTCCCGCCTCGGCGAATTCCAGCCGGCCGCCCCGGCGCGTGAATTCCTCCATCCACCGGGGCATTTTGATGCGCTGGTCCACGGACTGGCCGGGCGCGGCCATGGGGGATTTCCAGTCGACCAGGGTCTGGCCCGAGCCGTCCCCGGCCCGCATGTGCACGCCCTGGATGGGCGGGCAGCTCTCGTCCCAGAAGGCGATCCCGAGTTCCCGCTCGTAGCCGACGGCCATGTCGTACATGGACTGGCTGGACAGGACCCGGCCGGCGGCGATGTCCTCCGGACGGCGGTTGGACACGACCGTGACGTCATAGTCGTGGTCCAGGAGGAAGATTCCCAGCTGCAGGCCACCCTGGCCCGCACCGACGATGGTGATATTCCGCATCTCTAGTCTCCTGTGAATGTTGGTGTCGCGCCCCGGTGGGGGCGTGGCATCAAGCTATAGGGGGAGACGGCGAGCGGCTATGCGGCCATGGCAGGCACTATGCGGAAAGTGCAGCGACGGCTCGCAGGGTGGGGAGGAAGGGCCAGCTGTACCAATGCCGCCAGCCGCTATCTATAATGGGTAAGGCAATTCGGGCGCCGCGAAAGAAGCGACGGGATCCAATCAACCGGAATCCGAAAAATGGCGAACCAACTGTTAGCTTTGGAACAAGCGCAAAGCACCGTCATCGACCTGGTCATCAAGTTCGGGCCCAAGGTCGTCGTTGCGGCCCTGGTGCTGACTGCAGGCTTCTACGCGGGGCGATGGATCGGCACGGTGATCGACCGCTGGCTCGGCAAGCTCGAGCTCGACATCCCGGTACGCGTGCTCCTTGTCCGCATCTCCCGCCTGGTGGTACTGGCCTTTTTCCTGATCGTCGCCTTGCAGAATCTCGGCGTCGACCTGATCCCCCTGATCGCCGGCCTGGGGGTGGCCGGGGCCGGTGTGGCACTGGCCATGCAGGGCGTTCTGGGCAATCTCGCGGCCGGGCTCACCATCATCTTCACCCGTCCCTTCCGGGTGGGCGAGTACGTGGCCATCGTGGGGGTCGAGGGCGAGGTAACGGCGATCGATCTCTTTTCGACCAAGCTCAGCCACCCCGACCATTCGATGGTGATCGTGCCCAATCGCAAGATTGTCGGCGAAATCCTGCACAACTACGGCCGCATCCGGCAGCTCGAACTCCATGTAAGCATCATCCATGTCGATGAACTGGACCCGACCCTGAAGGCCATCGAGGCGGCATTGAACGGAAGCCCCATCGTCCTGCCGGACCCCAAAGCGCTGTTCGGCGTGACGACGCTAACTGATTCCTCCATCGTCATCGCCGTGAAGCCTTGGGTCAAGGTCACCGATTACCCGGTTGCAGGCGCCGAAATCAACCGGTCCATCGTGGAAGAGATTCGGGCCGCCGGCGTGGATTATCCGCCTGCGACGCGGGACATCCGCATTGTCAGGACATCCGCCGCCTAGCTCGGAGCCCAGCCGGCAGGCCAATGCGAGCCGGGAAGAATAATGAACCGGAGGTCGACCATGAGAATCCGAATGCCCTCCCTCAAGACCCTTGCCATTGCGCTGGCCGGCCTCATCGTGGCCTTCCTGGCGTTCTGCAAGTTCGCCCTGCCAAGGGTCATCCAATCCCAAGCCCAGAGCTACATTGCCGAGAAAAGCGGCCACCATCTCACCTTCGACCAGCCCGAGATTCAGCTTCTCGAACTTGGCGTGCGCGTGCCCAATTTCCGCCTGGAGGATCCCCAGGGCCACCTCCTGCTGGCCTTCAACGACCTCTACGTCGATTTGTCCGCTTCCAGCCTGACCAAGCGCGCTCTGGTATTCGATGCTATCCGCCTGGTCGAGCCCAGGGCGACGGTCGAGCTCCTGGCGGGCGGCGCCCTCAACTGGTCGCCTCTGCTCGCCGCCCTGAAGGGCAAGGAAGAAAAGCCGGATGCTTCACTGCCGCGGCTGAGTATCCGAAGCCTCGCGCTATCTGATGGCCAACTCGATTTCTCCGACCGGCCATCGGCCTTCACCACGCACGTCGAGCACCTGGACCTGGAACTCAACGACGTATCCACCCTGCTGGACGACAAGGGGCACTACAGTATCGACGCCCGCACCGCTTTTGGCGCCCACCTTCTGTGGCAGGGCCAGGTCGCTCTCAGCCCGCTGGCGGTGGACGGCCATGTCAGCGTCGACGGTGTCGATCTCGCCCGGCTCTCACCCTACCTGAAGGACAGGCTGGCGCTACAACCGCCAAGCGGCATGGCATCCGTCGCCACCGACTACCGGGTCAGTTTCGTCGCCGGCCAGTTGGCGCTGGCGCTGGACAACGCCAGCGCCAGCGTCAAGGACCTGGAACTCCGATCCCCGGAGGGTCCGATGGTCACCATCGAAAGCATCGCTGCCAGGAAGGGCTCTTTCGATCTCGGTCGCGAAAGCCTGGCCTTTGGCGAGGTTTCCATCGGCAACAGCGCGTTCGCCGTGCCGCGATCCGGCGCCACCATGAAACTGGTGCAGCTCGGCAAGATCGGCATTGACGATGTGCGGGCTGATCTCGCCAACCGCAATGCGACCGTCGGCCGCATCGCATTGAGAGACGGGCTGCTGGAATCAACCCGCGACGCCCGCGGCCGTGTCGACCTCGTCGAGGCCATGGCGAAGTTCCTGCCGCCGCCCGCGGTCGGCGCAACGGCCCAGCCGGGAGGTTTCCCGGCTGCGGCTCCGTGGCACTTCAAGGCAGGCAAGGTCGAACTATCGGGCCTTTCGGCCAAACTGCGCGACGAGGGTTTTTCGCCCGCTCTCAATCTGGCCCTGGATGACGCAAGTGTGGCCATAGACCATCCCAGCGACGACCTGACCTTGCCGCTGCCCGTGGACATGAGGGTTCGTGTCCGCAGCGGCGGCACTATCCAGGCGAGCGGGCAAATCGTTCCCGCCGAGCCGGCCGTCGACTTGAAATTGACCATCGACGATCTGGCGCTGAAACCGGCCCAGCCCTTCCTGGCCTCGGTGGCCAAGCTGACCTTGGCGGCCGGCAAGGTGTCGGTGCTGGGCGACCTGAGCTATGGCAAGAGCGGTCCCGCGTTCAAGGGCGGCTTCGCGGTGCGGAACCTTCGCCTCAACGAGTCCGGCACCGGCTCGCCCTTCCTGATCTGGCGATCGCTATCCAGCCGCAACCTCGCCGCGACGTCTTCCAGGGTTGACCTGTCGGACCTGGTCGTCGATGGGCTGGACACCAGCCTTCACATCGCCAAGGACAAGACGGTCAACATCTCGCGCATCGTCCGTCAGCCGGATGGGGCGGCCCCGGCGAAGCCTGCCGCCCCGAGCCAAACGAAGGCGGGCCAGGCACCGCGGCCTTTCCTCGTAAACATCCATCGCTTGCGCATGGTCAACGGCGAACTGGACTTCGCCGACGAGTCCCTGGCCCTGCCCTTCGGTACCCGCATCCACCATCTGCGCGGCGCCATCAACGGTCTCTCTTCGCGTCCCGGCGGCTTCGGCCAGCTGGAACTGGAAGGACAAGTGGACGACTACGGGCTGGCGAGGGCGGTCGGGCAGATCGATCTCTTCAATCCCGCGGACTTCACCGACGTCAAGGTCGCCTTCCAGAACGTCGAAATGAGCCGCCTGACGCCTTACTCGGCCACTTTCGCCGGCCGCAGGATCAATTCCGGCAAGCTCTCCCTGCAGCTGGAATACAAGTTCAACAAGCGGCAGCTGGAGGCCGATAACCAGATCATCATGGACCGCCTGGTGTTGGGCGAGCGGATTGAGAGCCCCGAGGCCCGCAATCTGCCGCTCGACCTCGCCATTGCCATCCTCGAGGATTCCGATGGCCGCATCGATTTGGGGCTGCCCGTCTCGGGCAGCCTGGACGATCCGCAATTCAGCTACGGGGGGATCATCTGGAAGGCCATCCTCAATGTCCTGGGCAAGATCGCGACTGCGCCCTTCCGCGCCCTGGCCTCCCTGTTCGGCGGCACCGAGGGTCTGGACAACATCGCCTTCGAACCGGGCCGCACACACCTGACGCCACCCGAACGCGAAAAGCAGGTGCATCTGGCCGGTATGCTCAACAAGCGGCCAGCCCTGGCCCTGACGGTCACCGGCGTTTATGCCGACGCCGACCGGGTGGCCCTGCAGGACCGGCAGCTGCGGCATGCGCTGGCTGACCGGGCCGGCATACGCCTCGAAGAGAAGGAAGATCCCGGTCCGCTGTCCACCGGCGACCCGAAAGTCCGGTCGGCACTCGAAAAGCTTTTCGCCGACCGTCTGGGCAGCGGCGAACTGGCGGCCCTCAAGGAAGGATTCCGTGCGGCCAACCCGGGGCAACTGGAGGAAGGTGTCGCCGGCAAGATGGTCTCGCGCCTAACCGGCCTCTTTCGCGACAAGCGGACCCTGAGCGGCGACGAAATCGAGCAGCTCAAGGGAACCGACTTCCATGGAATCCTTTACCAGCGCCTGCGCGATCGCGAACCGATCGGCGATGACAAGCTGCAGGCGCTCGCCGAGGCGCGGGCCGGGCATGTCATCGAAGGCCTGGTAGCTGCCGGCGTCGCACCCGGGCGACTGGTGCGGGGAGCCCCCGAAAAGGTCGATGCGGCAGGGCGAGATGTGCCGGTCAAGCTGGGCCTGGGCACGGCGGCGTCCAAATGACAGGCTGAAGCGGATCTGCCCGAGGGACGGCTATCCGAAGACCTTCAGGGTGCAATTGGCCGTTTCGGCTCACGCCGGACCAGCGCCGCAGCCAGGGGGCGCGGATTGCTCACCAGATCGGCCAGCGTGTACTCGTCCAGGGTTGCATAGAGCGACTCGAAGGCACGCCCCAGAATCCCCGGCAGGCCGCAGGCCGGCGCAATCCTGCAGGCCACCGGACCGTCGGACTGGCACTCGACGATGGCCCCGCTCCCCTCGCTGATCCGCACCACTTCGCCCAGCCTGATCTCTTCCGGCTTCCGCGCCAGGCGGATGCCGCCGCCCTTGCCGCGCATCGATTCGATCAGGCCGGAGCGCGCCAGCTGGTGCACCACCTTCATCAGGTGGTTGTCCGAAATTCCGTACGCCGCCGCGATCTCCGGGATCGTCGCCAGCCGCCCCTGCTCGATGGCCAGGAACATCAGCACACGCAGGGTGTAGTCCGAGAAGGTACTCAATCTCATCGTGCTTGCCTCGGTGAAACATGTAAAAAATATATTGCTTTAAAACGCCGGCGGCGTTACGCTAAAGATGTATAAATTATACCGCTTTAAAAGTCCCCATGACTGCTAACGACGAAACCCGAGAAGTGCCAGACGGCGCCAGCCTGCCCGCCGGTCCTGGAAGCGACGAAGTACGCGAGCTGCTGCGCCGGGTGGTGGACCCCGAGGTGGGCGTCAATATCGTCGACCTGGGCCTGGTCTATCGCATCGAGTTCGCCGGCGACCGCCTGCTGATCGAAATGACCATGACTTCACCGGCCTGCCCCATGGGCGACATGATCATCGACGATGCCTACAAGGTCCTTGAAGGCTTGTCGGCGGCCTGCGAGCCCGAAATCGCCCTGGTCTGGGAACCGCCCTGGAACCCGTCGATGATGAGCCAGCGCAGCAAGCTCGCTCTCGGCTGGTCGGCGGAGTGACCCCACCGGCATGCCACCCTTTTTCTCACCCCTGCAAGGAGCAAAACCATGAGCACCCCTTCGTTCAAGGCCACCATCGATGTCCGCCCGATCGTTCCCCGCGAACGGCATCCCCTGATCTTCGGCACCTTCGACAGCCTCCATCCCGGCGAGGCACTGTTGCTGATCAACGATCACGACCCCAAGCCGTTGTTCTACCAGTTCCAGGCGGAGGCCAGCGGTGAATTCACCTGGGACTATCTGGAAAACGGGCCGGAGGTCTGGCAGGTGCGCATCGGCAAGCCGGACGAAAACGCCCCGCGCGCCGTCGCCAAGGCTTGCGGCCACTGACGGGGGAGCGATGGACGACCTGCGCCCCGCCGCCCGCCTCCCGATCCTGCTGCTCGGCATGCTGGCCCTGGCGGGGGGCGTGCTGGCCGGACTCGCCCGTCTCGCCTGGGATGTGCCCGCCGGCGCGGCGGCGGCGGGAAGCCATGGCGCGCTCATGATCTCGGCCTTTTTCGGCACGGTGATCAGCCTTGAGCGGGCGGTGGCCATCGGTCGGCGCTGGGCCTACCTGGCCCCCGCCGCGGCCGGGGCCGGAGGCCTGGCCTTGCTGGCCGGCGCCCCCGCCGGGCTGGCCCAGATCCTTTCCGTCGCTGCCGCCATGGTCATGGTGGCCGCCAGCGCCCAGGTGCTGCGCCGCCTGGTCGCTCCCTTTACCGTTGTTCTTGCCGTCGGTGCCCTGTGCTGGCTGGCCGGCAGCCTGGCCTGGCTGGCCACGGGCGCCTTGAATGCGGCGGTGCCCTGGTGGCTGGCCTTCCTGATCCTGACCATCGCCGGGGAACGCCTGGAGCTGAGCCGCTTCCTCCCCACCCCGCCAGCAGCCCGGCGGTTCTTCTTCGCCATCGTCGGCGTGATCGTTGGCGGCGCCCTGCTGCCGGCGCTCGTCCCCCATGCCGGACTTCGACTCTTCGCCGCCGGCCTGGTGGCGCTTTCCCTCTGGCTTCTGCGCTTCGATATCGCCTGGCACAACGCGCGTCGCGATGGCCTGCCGCGCTTCATCGCCATCTGCCTCCTCGCCGGCTATGTCTGGCTGGCACTGGCCGGGGTGCTCGGCCTGGCAGGCGGGTTCGATCCCGGCCAGGAACTGCGCGACAGCACCCTGCACGCCATCAGCCTGGGCTTCGTCTTCTCCATGGTCTTCGGCCATGCGCCGATCATCTTTCCCGCCGTGACGCGGGTCAGGATTCCCTACCATCCGGCCTTCTACCTGCCTTTGCTGGTGCTCCACGCTTCCCTCCTGCTACGGGTGGCGGGGGGCATCGGCGGCGCCTTTGCCATGCGACGCGAGGGCGGCCTGGCCAACGCCTGTGCCCTGCTGCTCTTCATCGCCACCATGCTGGTCAGCGTGCTGCGGGGCCGCAAGGCGGGGAACAAGGATCGAGTCACTGCAAAGGAGGTGAACCATGGGCAGAATCAATGAACCCGGACTGCAAACCTTTCGCGAGGTCCCGAGCAGCGAAAAATGGACCAGCGAGCGGGTCTTGTCGGTGCATTACTGGACGCCAACGCTGCTCTCGTTCCGCACCACCCGCTATCGCGGCTTTCGCTTCACCCCGGGGCACTATGCCCGCCTCGGACTCGCCGCCACCGCCGGCAGCCTGGTCTGGCGCCCCTTTTCACTGGTTTCGGCGGCCTACGACACCCATCTCGAATTTCTTGCCGTCCTGGTTCCGGGCGGGGAGTTCTCTGAAGCCCTGGGCAAGCTGCGGGTCGGCGATGCCGTCAATGTCGAAAAGCTCAGTTACGGCTTCCTGACCGTCGACCAACTGGCGCCCGGCCGCGACCTGTGGCTGCTGGCCAGCGGTACCGGGCTCGGGCCTTTCATTTCCATTTTGCGCGACCCGGCAGTCTGGCACGGCTTCGACCGCCTGATTGTCGTCCACAGCGTGCGCCGGGCAGCCGAACTCGCCTACCGGCAGGAAATCGGCGCCCTGAGTGGAGAGGCCTGGTTGAGCGAGGGCGGAGCGGAGCTGGTCTACCTGCCTGTGGTGACGCGGGAACCGGACGCGGCGGCCCTGACTTCCCGTATTCCGGAACTGCTCGCCGACGGCGCCCTGGAGGCGGCGGCCGGTCGCAGCCTCTCTGTCGAAGCGTCACGGGTGATGGTTTGCGGCAATCCGGAAATGACCCGGGAACTGCGGCAAATGCTGGCCGCCCGCGGCCTCGCCAGCAGCCGTCGCGGCGTGCCCGGCCAGATGGCTTTCGAGAACTACTGGTAGGGTCGTGATCGCTCCAGCCCCGCGGCCAGGCAGCCGTGCCAGGCTTCGGGGACGAACGGGGCATCAGGCGTTGGTGGATGGCTACGGGACCCAAGGCGGGAGGCGTTGGGCCGTCAGGCCTTGGCCCCCCAACCCATCGCTTCCAATGCCGGCCGACACTTCTCGCAGCCCACCCACGGCAGGCAGTCGCATGCCAGGGGGACGACCTTGGCGCCTGTGATCACCCCAGCCGAAGTTGCCGCGGCGCGCTGCTGTGGCGCTCTTGCCGAAGGCTGAGCAGACGGGGCCGAATTCTTCATCCCGCTGGACGGCTGTCTCGGGTTCCCGGGCAGCCACTCAGCGAAGGCATCAAGATTCTCGATGCCTTGGACGTACCAGACCTTCCGGGCCGCATCCCATCTCGCCCCCAGTTTTTTCGCTCGATCTTTTTCGGCGAAGGGCACTACCAGATTCGTCCGCACTTCAACGCTCCTTTTTCCAGGCCGAGATCTTAGCCGAACTGAGTCGTCCGAGGCCTGGCAGAAGACGCATTACCCGTCCGATACGGCCCGGTGACGCCCGCAATGCTGTAAGGCGCCGCGATAATTGGCGCTGATTTGCGCGATATTTGGCGCGGAGTAGCTTTGCACGGGCCGCAAGAAATTTGCGTACAGCAAATGCGGCGTGTGCACTCTTACCTAGTAGGCGCCAGCATCCACAGGTGTTGCGGCGTAACCCGTCGCAGTGCATCGGATCTAAACAGCGGGTCGCCAGCCGTATCGAAAGCCCAGGCAACCAATTCGCTGCACCACCAGGCGCTAGGGTCCTGCCAGTCGCGGTGGATGCCAAGGCCAAAGGCGCCGGTAAGGTCGTAGGGAGTTCCCTCCTGGGACCGGGCGGCGGCGATGACGGCTGCCGGGCGACGAGCCGGAAGCCGGGCGACAGCGTGCTTCGGGTGGCGAGACATGAACTCACCGGCTGCGACGACTCTGACCCGGGGCCACACGGCCTCGATGACGACCTGGCGATCCTCATCGAGGATGGCGGTGTGGCTCCAATCGCTCCAGGTCACCAGCCGGATGGCTACAGCTCCGGGTAGTGACGAGGTTGAGAAGACAACCGGCACGGCGCCCATGGTGGCCTCAGAGCGAATCGGCCAGGCTGAATAGATCGTCGGCCTGGGCTTCGGTAAGGCCGAGCTCCGCGATCATCGCCAGGGCCAGCGGACGGTGGCGCTCGACGGTGCTGGAGTAGTCCCATTCGATGCGGGCAGCGTCGCCTTCCGGGCCCGGCTTGGCGGCAATGGCGGAATTGACTTGGTCGAGCAGCCCCCGCTGCAGCAGAGCAAGGCGGGCCTGGCGCATGGTGACGCTGGAAGGAACCGGCTCAACGATGGGATCGGCAGGGGCCGGCGTATTGCCGGCGGCCAGCCATTCGAGGACAGCCTGATAGTCGGTATTGGCCGGGTCGGGCGGGATGCAGGCCATGTCGGAAAGACGGATTACAGAGGAGGTATGGGTGAGTTTGTAGGCCATGATCAAAGCTCCGCAGAGGCGGTGTAGTGCCAGTTGATGTAAGCGCCATTCACCGACGAAATGTCTCGGATATTGTTTTCACTGCAGGTGCTCGATGTCACGGCGACGTTGCCTGACGCCCCACTGGTATTGCCTGCAGTGCCCGAAACCGGGTTATAGATAGTGACCGTTGGTGCAGTGCGCTTGCTGACCCTGAAAGGAACACCGGTATAGATGCTTGTTGCCGGTGCGCCAGAATAGATCGCACCGGCCATCGTTGCAGAGCCTGGGGCCGTGGCAACGTCGTAAGACTTCTCGTAGTACCGCCGGCACAGGATCAACTCCAGGCCATACGGACGACGTTCGAAAGGAGTAGCGACGGTTCCGGCTTCGAGTTGCACGCCGGTGAGGTAGAAAGTTGCACCATTGGTGCCAACAATGGATTGAGCTCCGGTTGCGGACCAATAATTAAGAGCCGCCCACGCTCCAGGCGCTGCGCTATAAGTTGAACCGACGCCAAGACCTAACAAAAGCCGTAAGCCAGCTCCCGTGTCCTTCAGCCACGTACCGGCTGTGTCGCCTGGGATCACAACGGTCTTCTGCTCCCAAGTATTGGCGGAATTGATGGTGTATGTGAAAGGGTACGAGCGATCACGCGCATTATTCTGGATACACCCACCAAATGTTCCAGTGAGGGAGCAGTGGACCCAGAAAGACAGCGCAACTGACTGTGCCTGCGCGCTTCCCCATGCAAGGTCTGAGATGCCCAACCCTTCAATTATCTGGTTGATAGCGAAGAAGTCGGACGCACCTACTGAATAGGATGATGTGCTTGTGACGAGTAACGAGGAGGTGAATCCAGCAGGCGCCATCGAGCTTTGCTGGATAGAGTATTTCGAACCTTGAGAAAGCCACGCATACCAGCGGTCAAGGACGTAGTTTGAACCAGTAGGTGTAACGCTTGCCCCGGCATTCCGCTGGTCGATCCGCATGTCGCCGTTGATGATCCGGTTGCGGAAGGTGAAGGGCGCCGAGGCCTGCAGGAGGGCAGCCGCGTCGTTCTTGGCGGCCACCGCCTGGGCCGCCGCCTCTTCCGCCCGGACCTCGCTCCCCGCCGCAGCTCCCGCACTTCCGGCGGCGGCCGTCTCGTGGCCTGCCGCCGCCAGCTCAGAAGTCGCGGCCGCCTCGGCGCTGGCATTCGCCGCAGCGGCCTTGTTGACCGTGTTCTGGGCCACGGCCACCACCTGGGCCAGGGCCGGAACGAAGCGGACGCGGTGTCCGCCGTTGGCCAGGCCAGTCGCGACGTTGCCATCATCGGTGACGGTGCTGCCGTCGCCTCCGACGGCGATGGGAAAGGTAACGGATGCCATTAGACGATCTCCTCGATCTCGAACTGGGTTCGCGTGTTGTCGAAGTACGGGAATTCCAGCGGCGAGAGCTTGCGCAGCCGGCCGAGGAAGGCGCGGCGCAAGAGGTGCACCGTGTCCTCGGGGTCGTACATGTAGAAAACTTCCTTGCTGATGCCCTGGCGCCGCTGCATGTCGAAGGGGCGGGAGAGGCCCTCATCGACGCTCATGTGCTCGACGGCGAACTGGGCGACCCGGTAGGGCCGGCGCCCGTCGAAGTGCTTGACGCCCAGGAGCGCCTTCTCGATTCCCGTCTCATCCTCGTAGCCGAGGCTGGCGCCGTAGCTGTGGTTCATGACCGGCTGCCACTCGCCGGCCACGAAGAGCCGGCCGATATCGATGTACCCGGCGGTGTTGCCGGTATCGTTGAATTCCAGCTGTATGACCGTGGCGAGCTGGGGCTGGGCCAGCACGATGGGCAGCGTCCAGGTCAGGCCGATGCGGTCCTCCTCCTGGATGGTGCCGTCCCAGAACTCGTCGAACTCCCACTCCAGGGCCGTGGGCGGGTAGATGGCCGGCCAGACAAACTGCCAGCCGGTGTCGGCGGTGAGCTGGGTCTTGCCGGCATCCGACCACAGGCGCAGGCGGTACTGGGCGACGCCGCTCATGGTGTGGCCGATGATGGCCACGATGCGGACCATGCGCTGCCGCACAAACACCGCCTGGAAAAGTGTGCTGGCCAAGGCGGCGTCGGCGGAGCGGGCCACCTCGCCGAGGAAGCGGGTCTTCAGGTTGTCGAGCGGCAGGCCGGCGCTCCAGGCGCCGCCGGAGAGCGTCGCCTCGTCGGCCCGGTTGGGGTAAGCGATGATGCAGTTAGCCATGGTTCAGCCCCAGAGCCAGAGGGTGGCGCGGCTGGATTCCAGCTCCCGCACCATCCCGATTAAGACGAAATTCTTGCCGCCGGCCAGGCCGAAGCGCGGGAAGACCAGGCGCACCGTCATCCCCAGGGCGAGCGCCCCGATCTGAGCGGCAGTCAGCCGGGCCTCCACCTTCCAGGTATGGCGATCGACGCCGTAGAGGTCGAGCAGCCGGCTGGCCTCGGCGTCGGCATCGGCGCTGGCCAGGAGGAGGCTCCTGCGCTCCAGCTCGCCGGCCAGGGGGTGCTTGGTCTTCACCGCGGCGCGGGTGACCGTGGCCTCCCGGTATTCCTTCGCGAGCTCGGCCCGGCGGGCAGCGCTGACGGCGCCGGCCAGGTCGGTGGTCTGCACCGTGTAGAGGCGGCCGTACTGGAGGCGCACCCGCCACACCGGCAGGCCGTTGGCGGTGTCGTTGTTCGCCACCCGGTCGAGATCCACGATCTCGATTGCGCCCAGGGTGAGGCTGGCCACCCCGGCGGGCGCCTGCAGCTGCCCCAGGCGCAGCGCGCCGGCGGCATCGAACCCGAACCAGGCGCCGACGCTTCCGGCCAGCTCGTCCATCACCTGCAGGGCGCTGTCGGCGCTGGCCACCCAATGCCCGGCCTCCCCCGACGCCGCCGTGGCCAGGGCCGTCACGTCGGCCGCGTTGATGCTCACCGCCGGATAGGCGTCGAGGGCCACCGCCTGCAAGAGCTTTGCAACGCAGCGGTCGGCGGCAGTGGCGCCCCGGCTGGCATCGGCGGTGACCTGGCCGGCGGGGGAAGAGCCGAGGCGGAAGCAGCCGCCCCCCAGCCAGGCGCGGTAGGCGCCGGCGGCCGGGGCGGTGGCCTCCATGTCGGCCTGGCTCAGGTAGTCGGCGCCCCGGGTCAGCGCCACAGCCTGGTCATAGACGGCGGCGATGTCCTGCACCGCGCCGTCATGCACCTGGTAGATCAGCCGGGCGGTGTTCACGCAGGGTGGCGCGATGTTCTGCACGGTGCCGTAGAGGCGCGGCTTGGGTTGGCCCTTGAGGTCGTCGGCGGTGCCCTCCAGCCCGGCGGGCAGGACGTTGGTGCCGGCGTAGGTGGTGCTGGCCAGGGTGACCGCAAGGGCGGCCTGTAGGTCCCGCACCCGGATGGAAATGCTGCGCTTGCCGAACTCGGCCTGCTGCATGGTCAGGGTGACGAGATCCACGGCACTGGCCAGGGCCGCCCCCGGCTCGACGGCGCGCAGGGTGAGCGGGCGGCCGTCGAAGCCGTAGTCCATGAGGGCATCCAGGGCGCCGTCGGCATTGACCAGTTCGAGCACGCCGAAGCCGATCCGGCTGGTGCCGCTGGTGCGGGCCTCGTCGAACATGTGCTGCTCGATGCTGCCCGGGTCCTTGATGAAGGGGCGCCAGGCGGTGTCGGCCGGGGCGTCGGTGCGGGCACTGCAGAAGGCGTCAGTGCCGAAGCGCAGGGTCTGCGTCGTGCCGGCGTCGTCCACCGCCACTGTGATGTCGGCCAGGTGGATGGTCATGCCGGCCTCATTGCCCGATTAGGGGGGGACGATGCCGTTCCAATAGAATTGAGGTCCGCACCATCAACCCATTCGGAAGGAGCGCCCTTGGAAAAGGTAGTTCTTGAGGAATTCATGCGCAACCTCACCCTGCAGCAGGAATTGCTGACACTGCAAGCGCAGCGGATATCAGCGCTAGAAGCACTGACGTACGCCGCCTTGTCCCAGCCCGGGATTTGCCACTCACAGCTGGCCGTGGACTTTGAGAGAGCCTGGAGGAAGCTTGCAGAGCGTGACTCTCTACCAAGAGACGGCGACCACATAACATTGATTCGCAAGCTGATCGACTTCGGCAAAGATGGCATTCGAGCGGTCGATGCATTGACCGGAGTGCTGCCAGGCCAGGATGGTCCCCACCTGAAACTCGTGCAGCCACCAGCCCAGGATTCCGATCAGTAGTCTTCTCGCCCTTCACACCGTCCCGGGCCGCTGTGACCACCGCCAGCAGGGAGGCCAAGAATCGCTGTGCATGCTGTTTTGTCACGCCTGAATCTCCTGTCCAATCTCGCTGATCATTGCTGCGGGGCCGTATCCCAGCGCCGGGACGTCTTGCGCAGGATCTTCAGCTCCTCCCGCATCGACGCCACTTCGCCTAGTAGGGCCGGAAGCGCGGTACCGAACTGGCGGACCAGGGCCTCCAGGTGGCCGGTCTGCTTCCGGGCTTCGGCAACGGTCTTGCCGTTATCCGCCGGCGCCGGAGTCCGCGGGGTAACGCCGAAATAGCGCCGGATCGACGCCATGGCGCCGGCGTCCACCACAGCTTCGCCTTCGTGCAGCCGGGCCATGTAGTTGTCGTAGGGCACATGCTCCAGGCCGTCGGCGTGGCCCGGGATGGCCTGGTACAGCTCATAGGCTTTCTGGAAGGCGGCCAGGTAGGCGGCGTTCGCCTCCCGGGCGGCGGAGACCTTGTAGTCCTCGCCGGTGTAGTGGGTGTAGTAGGCGTAGCTGGCCGCCTGACCGGCGGAGATGTCCTCGGCCGTGTAGCTGCCGTCCTGGCGCACGCCGAAGGCGGCCACGGTCTGGTCCCAGGTCGCCCGCAGGGCATCGGCGATGGCCTTCTGGCTCTCGTAGGCGCCAGTGGCCTTCAGCACGGCGGCGGCCTCGGCCCGGGCCTGCTCATCGGCGGCCTTCGCGGCGGCGTCCTGGACGGCCTTCTGCTGGCCGAGGTCCACCAGCTGCTGCAGGAGATCCACCGCCTGGTCGGAACCGGACAGGATGTTCTCCAGGGTCTGGGTCTGGACGCTCGTGCCGCCCACCAGGGAGCGCAGCATCTCCTCGGAGAGGCTGTTGTTGGCGCCGGTCAGGTAGCGGATGGCATCGTTGGTGGCGTTGCCGGTGAGCGTCAGGCTGTTCTGGTTCCGGAGCGCTTCACCGATGGCATCGAGCAGCGCCTTCTGCTCGGCCAGGATGGCGGCGTCGGGGCTGGGGGAAGCGAGCTGGGCCCGGATTTCCTGCAGGGCTTCGACCTGCAGCTCCAGGAGCGTCCCCTGGTAGTCCGACTTCAGCGCTCCGGTGTCGCTCGCCACCCCGGCCTGCTGCAGGAGGCCCATGACCCGGTCGAAGTCGGCGGCATAGGCGGAGCCGGAGGCGTTGTAGGCCCGGCTGGCGGTGAGGTAGTCGCTGGCGGCGCCGGAGAGCTGGCCCAGCGCCCCGAGGTCGCCGGCCAGGGCCTGGGCGAAGAGTGCGGAGAGGCGCTGGTCCTGCTCGGCGAGCTTCTGCTGGGGCGAGAGCGGCGAGAGGTCGCCGCCCCGCAACTGGACGATGGCGTCGGCAATGGCGGCGGAGGCCTGCCGGTAGCTGTCGGCCGCCTGGCGGGCGTTGCGGGCGGCGTCCTCGGCGGCGCTGGCCTGGACCTCGATGGCGCCCACGGCGGCTGCCTGGGTTCGGGCGATCTGGTCGGCGAGGGAACCCACCACCGCCCCGGCGCCGGCGGCCGCGTCGGCGATCTCGGCGAAGGCACGCTCCACCTGCATCATCACAGTGAAGGCGCGCTGGCCGGTGCTGGTGGTTTTGTCGAGGCTTTCTACCAGGGCCCGGAAACCTTCCTTGCTGCTCGGCAGCTCCAGGCCCACGGAGGCGAGCTGCTGGGTGACGGCCGCACGGCTGCGGGCGAGCTGCTCTTCCTGGCTGTAGTAGTCCTGGTAGTAGCTCTGCACCCCGGCCTTGAAGGCGTCCAGGCCGCCGGCCGCGTCCACCAGGCTCTGGCGCACGCCGGCGGAGGCGATGCCCAGGGCGCCGAAGGCATCCTCCATGTTCTGGCCCAGGATGTCCGCCAGGGTGTTGGTGGCGGCGAAGACATTCCCCAGCCGGGCGGCGGTGTCGGCCAGCGCCTCGTCCTTCTGCCGGAAGTTCTCCAGCTCGGGCAGCAGCTGCTCGCCCAGGGCGTTGGAGACATCCTTAAGGAGCGCCGTGATATCGGCTTCGCTGCCGATGTTGCGCCGCACCGAGTAGCTGAAGGCGCCCATGCGGTCGGTGAGCGGGGCGCCGCCGGCGGCCGCCTGCAGGGCGAGGTAGGGAGACGCCATGCCGGCGACGGCGGCGTTGTAAAAGGCCTGCTGCTCGGCGGAGAGGCCACTGGTGTTGGTGCCGGAGCTGCCGCCGCTGAACCAACCGCCCTTCTTCCTCCAGTCCTGGTAATTGACGCCTTCGAAGCCGGCGGCGGTGAATTCACCCTGCAGGCCGGCGCCGGTGACTTTTTTCGGGCCGGAGCCGAAGGCGGCGTTGACCAGGCCGCCAATAACGCCGCCGACTATAGCGCCGACAGGACCGAAAAAGGCCCCGATGGCAGTTCCCGTGCCTACCGCGGCAGAGGAGCCATTGCCCAGGACACCCCGGCCACCGGAGATCAGGGTGCCGAGGGTATAGCCCGCGCCGATCCCGCCTGCATAGCTGGCGACCGCCCCTGCGGTCGATCCAGCCTGCAGGGAGGTGGCCACCTGGCTGTAGGTGGCGGCAGCCGCAGTGTTACCTGCAGCCGAAGCGGCGGCCGCTGCGGCTTGGTATTGCGCAGCCGCTGCGGCGGCCTGGGCCCCGGTGAGCCCCATGCCGGCGCCGAAAGCGGAGGTGGCCGTGGAGCCCACGAGGTTTCCGGTCATCGAAACCGCGTTCCCGGCCAGGGTGCCCACGCCCTGGGAGAACATGGAATTCAGCGAGGAGAGGCCGTTGTATGCCTGGTATGCCTGCACCAGGGGATTGCCGGCGGCGGCGTTCGGAATGTTGATGCCGAAGGCCTGGCCAATCCCGGAAAACACCGGCGACACAACGGCTTCCACCAGGAGCTTGATGGGTGCCGCTTTGAAGGTGTTGATGACGGCCTCGAGGGCGATCTTGGCGCCGTCTTTGCCGCCCTTTTCGAGGCCGCGGAAGATGCCGTCGGTGGTGCCGCGCTCCAGCTCTCGGAAGAAGTCCTGCCAGTACCGAGAACGGGCCTCGAGGAGCGGGCGGGCGGACTCGGCGTCCCGCAGGCGCTTCAGAGCCTCGATCTGCTGCTCGATAACGGCCAGCTCTTCTGACCGAGTCTCGTCAGAGCGAATTGCCTCCGCCCTCATCTGTTTGATGGCGATCTGTTCGTCGTAGCGGCGGCGCGTCAACTCGGCGAGCTGCTCTGCGGTGAGGCCAATGCGCTCGTTCTCCAGTTCGGCGGCCTTAGCCTTCTCCATCAGGGAATTCTTTTCGTCCAACAGGAACTTCATGTATTCCTGTTGATAGCCAAGAGAGATATCGGCCAACCGGTCAAATCCCCGCTGGGCTTCCGCCGCCGCCCGGGCAGCCGCATTGCCCAGCTTCTGGATGTCGGCCAGGATCTGGGCCCGCTCGCCCTTGTCCTTGGTCCCGGCCAACTGCTGCTTCAGGAGGGCGGCTTCCTTGGCGAACCCTTCCTGCTGGGCGGCCAGGGTGCGCTCGATGCCATCCCGTTCGGTGACTTCCTTGGCGGCCACGCGGTCCTTGACCAGGTCCACCTGAGCCTTGGTGGCATCCCGTTCCATGTCGAGGCGGGCCTTGATGGCCTGGGCAAAATCGTTATTTCCCTTCGCCGCCCCTTTCTTGGCCGCCTCGGCGAGGCCGGCCTGCAGCGCGTCATAGGCGCGCTTGTGGGCCGCGTTCGAGGCGTCGTACACGCCCCCGGTGGCCGCGATCGCCTGGGAGAACTCCTGCAGCAACTTGGTCTGCTGGACGCGGACTTTCTCGGCCCCGACGGCATTGGTGTCGATGAAGCGGTTGAGAGCGGCGGTGCCAACTTCGGCGGATTTCTGCCGCGCTTCTCCGAGCTCCTTCTGCAGGACAATCTCGCGGGCAGCAAGGGCGTTCAGCTCTGCCTGCTTGTTCTTTCCTTCCTCAGAGAAGCGGCCCCGGCCTCCGGCCTGATCCATGGCGTCGAGCTGCCCCTGCAGGAAGTCCATCTGGGCCTTGACCGTTTTCAGCTCGCGCTCACCGGCGCCGACCATGGCGTCGTAGGACTTGCGGGTCGTCTCGCCCAGGCGGCCGTTCATCTCCTGAACCTTGGCGATGATGCTGTCCAGGTTCTCGACCGCAGACCTGGCCGCCTCGGCGGTAGCCTGCTCGGCCTTGCCGGCCCACATCGTCCAGGCCGTGACACCCAGGGTCAGCGCCGTCGTGACGATACCGATGGGACCGCCCAGGGCGCCCAACACCATGGCGCCCCGGCTCGCCGCTGCCGCCGTCACCTGGGCAGCGGCCAAGCGCGTATTGGCGGCGGCCAGGGCTTCGGTAGCCAGCGTGTTGGACGCCATCATTGCGGACGCAGCGGCCCGGGCGGCGGCCTGGGTGGCGGCCGCCTGGGCTTCCTGCAGCTCGGCGGCGGCCAGGGCGCGGGCGGCGGCGCTGGCGGTCAGCTTGGCTTGGGTGGCTGCCACCAGTCCTGCCACAGTCTTTCCGACGTACACCGCACCCACCACCCCGGCGGCCACAGCCAGGGCATCCATCTGCCCGGCCAGGCCGTCGACACCCTTGGCAATCCCGCCAAAGACGCCGGTGCTTTTCTCGAAACTGCCCACCGTGTCGGTGAAAGCGGTTTTCAGATTGGTCAGAGCCCGGCCCATGGTGACCGGCAGCTGGCCGAACTCGTCGGCCACCTTGGCGGACTGTCCGAGGAGCGCCTTGACGATGGCGTCGCTGGTGAGCTGGCCCTGCTCGGCTAGTTCCCGGAGCCGCCCGATGGGGACGCCCAGCCCGTCGGCGAGTACCTTGGCGAGCCGGGGCGCCTGCTCCAGGACGCTGTTCAGCTCCTCGCCGCGCAGGGTGCCACTGGCCAGGCCCTGGCCGAACTGCACCAGGGCGGCCTGGGACGCTTCGGCCGACGCCCCCGACAAGGCGATGGATTGCGCAACGGTCTGGGTCGCCGCTGCCACTTGCGCCTGGGAAATGCCGAGGACGTTGGCGGTCTCGGCGAAGCGCCGGTAGACATTGCTGACATCCGCCAGGGCCTGGCCGGCGTCGAGGGCCGTTTTGACGACCTGTTGATAGGCTTGCGTGCCGGCCAGGGCGCTGCCGGTGGCGAGCTTGAGCTGGGCGTTGACGGTGGCCCAGGTGTCGGCAGCCTGGCCCAGCTCATGGACAGAGAAGGCCGTGCCCGCCACCTGGGCCAGGCGGGTGACCCCGGCATAGGCCCGCTCCGCCTGGCGGGCGGACTGGTCGGCGGCTTGGCCGATGCCGGCGATGGCGTGCTCGACGCGGCCAGCCTCGCTGACGGCAACTTTGCCGTCGGCGGTGATCCGGATGCCAAACTGGAATTCTCTCGTGGTCATTTCGCCTGGTTTTCCGACTGGGCCAGGAAGAACTCCTCCTGCATGGCCCGCAGCCCTTTAAGAATCCGGCCCTGCTCGGGGCCGGCGATGCTGTTCATGTTCATCACCGCCTGCACTTGGCACCAATCGATGCCGTCCCGCACTGGCGCCATCCCGGGTATCCACCGCCACTGGTTCCATACCGTCCGCCAGAGGTCGAAGGTCGGCCAGTTGTGGCGGTACACAAGAAACGGCCCGTCGGAGGTGCCGGTCCGGCGGGCCGCCTCGGCCTCTTCGGCCAGGCCGAAGGCGACCAGGTCGTCGGCTAGCTCGTCACCGCCCCCGCAGTGGAGTCCGAACCAGTAGCGGACGGCGGCGCGGAGTTTCCCAGGCTGGCGCCTCCGGCCGGGGCGAGGCCGTAGCGGATCTCATTGACCGCCTGCCAGAAGCCCTTGGAGATCGCCGCGCCGTGGGGCCCGGTGATGAGGGCCTGCAGGGTGGACACGGAGAACGGCACCGGCCGGCCCTGGGGGTCGGTGACGTCCTCGCCCCAGCCGACAACGATCTTGGGCAGGCGCTCGGCGTTGTCCTGGAGGACCTCGGAAAGGACCAGCTCCTTCTCCGCCTCAGCCTTCTCTGCGCCCTCCTGGCCACCGGCCTTGGCCGCGTCCGGCGACGAGAAGAGGGCCTTGTGGCCCTCCTCGGAGAGGACGCGGAAGCGGGCGGTGAAGCGCCGGTCCACGAAGCCGCCGCCGGTGGCCGGCATGCGGACCGTGACGGGCCAATCCAGCTGAGGATCGGCGTCGATGATGAAGCCTTGGGTAGGGGTGGAAGTCGTCATGTCGGGTCTCTTACAGGTAGGTGATGGCGATCTCGTCGTCGCCGGCAGCGGGGATGGGCTCCAGGGTCAGCTTGTAAGCCAGCATGTTGTCCACCTGGTCATAGTCGGCGCCGGTCACCCGGGTCTTGATGTCGATCTGCACTTTCTTGCCGGCGGCGCTGCCGTGGGTGACGGTGCCGGTGACGACGGTGCCGGCCTGGGCCAGGGCGAAGGGGTCGAAGGTGCCGAGGGCCGGCGCCAGGATGGTGAGGCCGCCGCTGGGCTGGCGGTCGGTAATGGCGATCTCGGCCTGGGGGCCGGGCAGGTTCACGCGGGCCATTTGGTTGCCGACGTTGAGGTCGAAGGCGGAGAAGGCGAAGTCCACGGCGTTCAAGGTGAACTTGGTGGTGTTGGTGGCATTCACCGCCTCTTCGGCCGGCCAGCCGGTGCGGTCGATGGCCGGCATGGCGCTGGCGGCAGGGGCGACATAGGCGGCATCGAAGGCGAACTTCAGAACCGGGATGCCCTTGGCGGCGATGCCGACGCTGACGTTGCCGCGGGAGCCGATGAGCTTGTGCAGGGTGCCGTCGATGTTGATGTACAGGGTGGCGGCGCCGAACGCGGAAGACACCAGGTTGTAGGCGACGGAGACGCCGGCGCTGACGGTCTCGGCGAAGGCACAGGCGAGCAGGGCCGGGCCGATCTTGGGGGCGGTACCGGCCGCGCCGGAGCCGGCCAGCAGCACGTCGAAGGAGAGCTTCGCCCAGGTGGCCACCTGCACCTTGCCGGCGTTGCCCATGGTCGGCAGCTCGATGTTGCGGTCGGCGGTCTCGGCTTCCATCGGGGTGAACTGGACGTTGCGGGCCTCGATCCAGTTGGCCAGGCCGGTGGGTACCGGGTCGGTGCCGACGGTGGTTTCGGCCTTGAGGAGGATCGCCTTCTTCTTGAAGAAACGCAGGGTGAGGATGTTCGCCATTTAGGCCTCCGGGGTGGTGTCAGGCGCCGGGACGCGGCGGCCGGTTGCGGGATCGATGATGTAGCGGCCACCCTTGCCCCAGTGCTCGTCGCCGATGAAGGCTTCGTGGGCGGGACGGTCGGCAGCCGGGGGGGCGGGCTGGGATTCGGGAGCGGTCGAGTTGCGCCCCGTGGAAGTGCTTTTGCTCACGGCAAAATCTCCATGCGAGTGGTTACGAAGTCGTCTGCCCACCAGAGCACCTTGTTGGGGGCGAGCTTGAGGAGCTGGCCGCCGGCATAGGCCATGCCGTCGTCGCAGCCTGCCGGCTTCCAGCCGATGAGCGAGGTCCACACCGCCTGGCGGACGCCCACCAGGTCGCCGCGGGCGATGTCGCCCCGCAGGTCCCGGGCACTGCCGACGGCATAGACGATGCGGGCGGCGATCACGATGCGCTGGGAGAATTCACCGGCCAGGGGCGGCATGACCGGCTCCTCGGCGAGGGGCAGGAGGAAGGTTGCCGGCTTGTTTTTCAGGGCCAGCTCGGCGGCCTCCAGGTCCGCCGCCCCGCCGATCTGGCGGACGACGGCGGCGACGGCCTGGTCGGCGGCGAGGCGGTCCTCGATGAGCCCGGCGAGATCGATGATCACGACAGCTCCCTTCCGAAGCGGCGGCCGCCGGAAACCATTTCCACCAGGTTGCCGCCGCCGGTGGGCTCGACCGTCGGCCCGATCTGGGCCTTGCCGTCGGAGATGGCCTTCAGCAGGGCGACGGTGTCGCGGTAGCGGATCAGGACCGGATGGTCGTTGCCGAGATCCGAGTGCAGCCGGAAGTAGGCGATCTCGCAGGCGAGGCGCTCGACCAGGGCCGGGGTCGGAACCACCGGCACCGGGTAGCGGACGGCCAGGTAGCCGTCCACTTCGGCGTCGGCGTCCGCCATGGCCTGGCCGAGCTTGACCGTGTCGATCGCGCCCGTGTTGGCGTCGTCGGTGAGCTCAATGAGCACCGACTCCCGGTAGCGGGCGATCATGGCGGCCTGGGTGGCGTAGGGCATGGTCCTTACTCGGCCAGGAAGGCAACGTCGAGCATGGGCTCCAGCACCAGGGCGTCGATCTGCTCGGCGGTGAGTTCGTCCATGTCCACCGTGGTGGGCGTCTTGCTCCAGGCGCGGCCGGCGCGGCGGAAGCCTTCCTTCTTGGCGGTGATGATGATGTGGGAGACGACGGGGCCGTCGGCTTCGCCCTGGCCGGCTTCGGCGGGCTGGTGCTGGACAGCCTGCGATTCCTCCCCCGGGAGGGGGGAGTTGCCTGCCTCGCTCACTGCTTCATTGCCGGTCTCCGCTTGAGTGGCGGCTTGGGAGGCGGATTTCTCCGCCTCCGTTGCCGACGTCTCAGCGATGATCTCCGGCTTCACGGTCGCTTGAGAGTCCTTGGGTGCCTTGTTCGTATTACGGGCCATGTCTGCTCCTGGTGGTTTCGTCGAACACTGAGTAGAGCCCCCTCCGGGGAAGGGGCTGGGGCTCAGGGCTCGAAGGTTTAGCCGCCGGCGCCGGTGCTGCCGTAGGAGAGCTGCCAGAAGCCATAGACGCCGGTGGCGCGGGCCTCGGCACCGAAGTGGTACTCGCCACGCATGAACACGTCGTCGTTCTCCATGCTGGTCTGGGATACGAAGACCGGCCGCTTTCGCATCTGGACGATGAAGGGCTTGATGCTCTGCTTGCTGGTGACGTGGAGCATCCAGGCGGTGGCGCTGGTGAGGCCCGGATTGACCAGGACCTTGGCCGTGCCCTTGTAGGGGTTCGGCGAGTTGTCCTGGAGCTTGTCGGCCTCACAGAGGATGCGGGCGACGGCCTCCAGGGCGGGCGGCACCTCCAGGGTGTCCGGGATCAGGCGGAGCGGCATGCCCTCGGAGTCGGTGAAGCCCATGACGGCCGTGCGGGCGGCGCCGTAGCTCGCCTGGGCGGCGGCCAGGTTGGTCGCGGCCAGGACGGCCATGCCCTTGTTGCTGATGCTGCTGGTGACGCCGTCGCTGTTTTCCAGCGGGTGGTCGGTGTCGTAGAAGTACTGGCCGTCCATGCACTCGTGGGTGAAGGCGCCGTTCTTGAGGTCATCGACGATGATGTCGTTCATCTCGCTCGCCGATTCGCCGGCCGACATGGCCTGGGTGTTGTAGATGCCCAGCTTGTCGTCCTCGATGTCGTTGCGCTTGACGGCGATGGTGGTCTCCCAGTCCTCGTTCTTCTTGTAGTAGTTGCCCGCCTTCAGCGCCTTGACGAACTTCTCGCCGACCCACTTGCGCATCTTGGGGAAGCGGGAGAGCCAGGCGTAGTCCTCGCCGGCGCCGGTCGAGGGCACTTCCATGGCGGTGGCCTGCCAGTTGCCCGGCTGGGCCTTGAGGGCGTTGTTGAAGATGGTCTTCAGGCCCGTGAAGATGCTGTTGAGCGTCTCCTTGTTCACCAGCAGGCCGCCGAAGAGGAAGAGCGGCGCGCCATCCGGATTGAGCTGGAAGGCGTAGGCCGGGGCGCAGGCCACCAGGCCGAGGACGCCGGCGATGAGGACGCAGGCTTTGAGAAGGCTTTTCATATGGGTCTCCTGGAGGGGGTTAGGCGGACGGGGTGATGGTGAGCACCACGGTGGCGGTGACGTTGGCGTCGTTGGTGCCGCCGACGGTGACGCTGATGACATCGCCCACGGCCACGGTCTTGGCGGCGGTGGGGGCGGCGCTGTCCACGTCGCCGGCGGCCGAGGCGGCCTGGGTGATGGTGACGACGCCGTTGGTGATGGCGGCGGCGCCGATCTTGCCGGTGAGGGTGGCGTCGCCCGTGGTGAGGGCGCCGTTCAACACCGTCTGGATGGAGGCGATGTCACCGGCCACCGGGGAAGGCACGCGCAGGACGGCGGCGCCGGCGCCGACCAGGGAGACGGCCCCCATGGGGATGACGACCTTGTTGGCGCCGCCGCCCAGGTTGGTGCGGGCGACGGCCTTGCTGACCAGGTCGGACAGGTTGTTGCCGGCCAGGAGGCCGCCTTCGCCCAGGCCCATCCGCACCCAGACCCCGGCGCTGTCCACATCCTCGACGGTGCCGGCGACGCTGCGGGCGCCGCTGTTGCTGGTCTTGGCGACGGTCTGGTCATCGACGATGTAGCAGAGCTCGCCGATGTCGGCGGCGGCGATGGCGTCGCCGGCGGCGGAGTTGGCAAAGCGGAAGACGCCACCCCGGGCGGCGGCGGTGACGTCGCCGGCGAGGCCGGCGCTGTTGTCCACCGTCTCTTCGAAGCGGCCGGCGCAGATGAGGCCGGCGGCGGCGACCCCCGGCTTGATGTTGCCGGCGGCGTCCAGCACGGCGATGCCACCGGCCAGGCACTTCACGCCGGCGGCGACGCCGGCGGAGAGGCGCTGGCCGGCGCGCTCGGCGGTGTTGCGGTCTTGAGTCAGAGCAGTCATGGGTTACCTCTTGGTTCGGGGTTAGGCGGCGGCCTGGGTGGCGCGGAAGTCATCCGGGGAGACGCCGAGGAGCTCGCAGACCTTGGCGGCGTCGGCGGAGAGCGCCGCGGTGCGCTCGCCGCCCAGGTTCTGGCCCTCGCTCTGCATGCTGCCCAGGGGAGCGATGGGCTTGGCCAGGGCGACAAAGGCGGACAGTGCGGCGAAGGGCTGCTCCTTCCAGTAGGCCTCGTGGGCCGGGAGGATGCGGCCGTCAGCCAGGGCCTGTTCCAGCAGCGCGGCGCGCTTGCCGGTCTCGACCTCGGCGGAGAGGGCGGCCAGCTGGTGCTGCACGTCCACCAGCTGGGCGACGGGAACGAACCGGGCGGGGTCCGGCTTTTCCACCTTGGCGGAGAGGTCGGCGATGGACTGCTTCTGGGCAGCCAGGTGGCCCACCAGGTCGAAGGAAGCCGCGGCAGTTCGATCCGGAGTGGTGCCGAGCTGGTCCATGACCTTCTGCATGTGGGCCTTGATGTCGTCGGCCGGGGCGCCGACGGGCAGGTTGAGCAGCCAGCGCAGCTGCTCCATGAGTTCATCCATGGTTTCCTCCGAGGATGGGTTGGACGACGGGAAAAAAGCGGAAGCGGCGGCGAGCAGCACCTCTTCCATGCCGGCGATGGCGGGGAAGTTGGTGAGGCTGGCCATGTAGATGTCGGCGACGTTGCCGGCCTTGTCGTAGGCGATGACGGGGGAGATGTAGCGGTATTCGCCGGCCGAGATCATCTCGGCGGCGGCGGCGGTCCATTGGACGCCGACGGCGAAGAGGCCAAGGCCCTCGCGCCACTCCAGCTGCTCATACCAGCCGGCGGCGGGGACGGGCTTGCCGTTCTCTTTGGAATGCAGCCACTGGTGGTCGTAATCCACCATCTGCTTGGACTTGCGGGCCCCGACCCGGGCGATGACCTGGGCGGCCAGGGCGGCGTCGATATACCAGCGGGGGGCGTCCTTGGGACGGCCATCCCAGCCGCGGAACTCCCCGGCCGGAGTCAGCTGGATTTCAGTGGCCGCCTGACCGTCGGGCAGTGCGACGGCACAGGCGGCAATGGCGAAGGGGCGGGTGGAATTAGCGAAGCGCATGGCCCCATGATGGCGGGGCGATGCGCTGGGTAGCGTTTAAAGCGCTTTAGTTTATTTGGTGTCCTGCAGGGCGCTTGGTGGCATTGTTAGGGATGCCGGATTATTTTGGAATCCAGTTCTTGTATGGGATTCGATCCCAGTGTGCCCGGGAAATTTCAAATGTCGCATTTGTTGGGCGGCCAGTATCGAGCGGACGATAGCTGACCTCCGTCAATTCCCACTTGTCGTTTCGGTAAGCAAAGGAGAGCGACATGCCGTCATGAGACGACTTATCCGAATCAAAGAAATTGGAGCTTTCCGCTTCCGTCTGCGACTGAAAGGAACCAGTAACTTCCGAAGTTAGTTTGAACGTCACGATCCCGACAATCGGCGCAACCAAGGAGTCAGTCCTCTTCACATCGTATTTCAAATCGGAAACCCGATACCGTCTCTTCATCCAGCCGTTGCTGCGGTTATTCAAGAACACGGAAGTACTGGCATTTGTAGATTCGACGGAAGCCGACAAGAATTTTTCGAAAGACTTCACTAGGTCGTCGGCCGCAGCTGCCGCAGGCAAGACGATAAACCACGCCAGGGCGCCAATCACAGCAATTGCTTTGCGCATGGTTTCCTCCCAACGATTCCCCGGCAAGAACCGGTGTTAAACGCGTTATAACATCTACATTGATCATTCTATGGCCCGTCGAGCACACCAGCCATAAAGCGAAGCCCCTATGGTCCATGGTAGGGGAGCTACTGATTTCGCTGCCGCTCCAACTTAAGCAGACGCCTGGCTGTGTTTTCCGGGCTGATCATGTGCTCAGCAGACACCCACATGACGAAGGCCCCAAGCGACAGCCAAAGGACGGCGGCGACGGGGGCCCATATGTTGCGGATATCGACGTTGCCCCAAATCACCAGCACAGCCAATATCAGCTCAGTCAGAGCGCTGAACGAGAACACCACCCAGCCGTATGCCCACATAGCCCAGCTTGGGTTGATATGCAGCTCAGGTCTGCCGTCAATGTATTGCAGCGTATGGTGCTTCCACATTCGGCTGATGCTGCCATGGCCACGCCACTTGAGCCCGTGCCTTGCCTGCAATTCGATCAGTAGCCGGCGGGCTGTTGGCCCGGTACGAATTCCTGTGTCCTTGCAAAACTCGTTCTCTTCCTTGGCATCCGGCGAGCCCAATGGAACACGGTGGGGACAGAACTCCGGTCCTGGGCAGTTCTGATTGATGGTCACATCAGCACGCGGCGTATTGATGACGGCGCCTGCGTCGCCATGGACATGGATCAGTGGAAGCCGTGCGTTCATTTCTTCTTGCGCCCCATGTTGATTGTTATCGGTGCAGAGTTGTTTTCGACCTGGCCGCCAACATCACCGTGAATAATGGTTCTAGCCCCAGCTGTGTGAGTTCCTTCTCGGAGAGCCCCAACTGCCGCCGCCTTAACAGCTAGGGGCGCAGCCCTGAACAGGGCCAGCAGGTCCCGTTCGTCTGGCGTCAGCGCCATATCCGATCTAACCCCCGTCACGATGTACTGAACATCGGCCCCTACTGAGTACATAGCGGCGAGTTGAGCAGCTGTGGGGGATGTCTTGCCCGACTCCCAGTCTGCATACGCCCGCCGGGAAACTCCTGCGACCCCAGCTAAACCGTCCTGGTTATGGCCGAGTCGCTTCCTCTCTTCCTTGAGCCTCTCAGAGATCATGCAGAAAAGGCCTCGCCAAATTCGTTGACATGTGCAGTTTTCTTCACAATAATTAACCCACACCGTCGCCCACCGACGATGAACTAACCGGCACCAACAACACAACACACCGCCCCATCCAGGAGCACAAACATGGCAACACGTACCGCCGACGAAGCCCGCGCCGAGCTGCAGCGTCAGGGCGTCTCCATCTCCAGCTGGGCCATCGCCAATGGCTTCTCAACCAACCTGGTCTTCGAAGTCCTGGCCGGACGCAAGAAATGCATCCGTGGCCAGGCCCACAACATCGCCGTCAAGCTCGGCCTCAAGGAGGGTGCCATCTGCAGCGACCCCGCCAAGGCCCTCGACCTCAGGGCCGCCTGAGGTGGCAGCCATGAGTCTCACCATTCAAACCATCCCTCCTCACCGGCCGGGATACATCTGCGTCAAGCAATCCCCGGCAGCCATCCGCCACTTGGTGTCAGCCGAGGTTGACGCAATGTCCTCCGAAGAGATGCGCTTGGTAATCAAGCAGATTCTCGGATGCCAGGGCGTGGATCAGCCACATCGCGGCATCGGCCCCGATGGGTTGGCGCTTCACGGCGATCTTTCCTGCACAAATCCAGGTGAGCTCGAAAGGCTTGATCTTGCTCCCAATCGGGATCGGTGCCCCGATGGCAGTAGCCAGCAACTCGGCGGCGGCGCTATCGACGCGCCAGATGGCCAGCAATTCTTTTCCAGCATCGATGCCGTTGGTGTTCCCCGAGCCCGGGCAACGGTACGGGAGGTACAGGTACGCCCGATCGGGGCCATCCACGAAGTCGACATCCCCTCTCTCGAGGTGGCTATCGGCCTGGATATCAAAGCCCAGGTCATCGGGGAGGGTAACGAACAGTTCCACGGCCAGCCTTCTTGTTGATCACCTGACCCAATTTTACTAAGTGCAAGCAATTTGCATACGGCCAAAACAGAAATCTTTTTAGAAACCACCTTTGCGGGGTGCCACAAGAAATGAAGAGAAATTGGAAACGGCTCCAGCCGACCCACCTCAGGGACGCCTTCCGTCTCTGCAAGGACCATGCGATCGAGGAGAAGCGCCTCTCTGTGGAGCGCATCGCCGACCTCATGGGCATTTCCGTCGACCGGCTCTACAAGTACCTGTCCGACGCCAGCATGCCGGCCAACCTGATCCCGGCCTTCGAGCACTTCTGCGGCGCCGACTACGTCTCCCGCCACCTGGCGGTGTCGGCCGGCAAGCTGGTGATCGATGCGCCCATCGGCCGCAGCTGCGACGCCACCGACATCCACGCCCTGCAGGAGATCCTCAACGGCACCACCGGCAAGCTCATCCGCTTCTACGCCGGCAAGGCCACCCACCAGGAGGTCATGGTCGGCACCACCGATGCCATGTCGAAGCTCGCCTGGCACCGGCAGAACGCCGCCAACTTCGACGCCCCGGAACTCGACCTGGGAGGCCAGGCATGAGCACCCAGCGCTACCGTAACGAGGCCCAGCAGCGAATCCTCAAGGTGATGCTGCTCCTGGCCGGCAACGAGTTCAACGGCCTGGCGCCCTCCGACCTGGCCAAGGCGGTGGACACCAACCCGAGCAACATCACCCGGGACCTCGCCAACCTGCAGGAGGCCGGTCTGGCCGAGCCGCTGGCCGACACCGGGCGCTGGCGCCTGGGGCCCAAGGTGGTCCATATCGCCGTCGCCTTCAGCCGCCAGTTGGATCGCGCCCGCATCCGGCTGGATGAAGTCACCAACCGCTACACCAGAGAACCCTGAGGGAGGACGACATGGCACGCGGACGTAAAGCCCTGGCTACCGCCATCGACACCCCACCGATCAACGACGCCGCCATCGCCGGCGACCTGGTGGCCCATGACCAGCTCGCCACCCTGGCGACCCAGCAGGAGGCCCGGGTGCGGGCCGTGGCCCAGCAGCTCGGCTACCAGCTGCCGGCCGAATGCACCGACCCGGACCTGATCCAACGCGACATCGCCGCCAACATGCGGCGCAGCGTCGAGGCCTGCCTCGAGGTCGGACGCGGCCTCACCGTGCTGAAGGAGGCGTGCGGCCACGGCAACTTCTTGGCACGGCTGGAAGTGCTTGGCGTTGAGCACAGCGTTGCCAAGCGCTTCATGCAGGCCGCCGTGAAATTTTCAAATGGTGCGTCGACGCACCTTTTGAAAGCCGCCGGCAACCAGACCAAGCTCTTCGAACTGCTGGTCCTGGACGACGAGCAGATCGAGGATCTGGAGCTGACCGGGCAGAGCGGCGAGCTGAAGCTGGACGAGATCGCCACCATGAGCGTGAAGGAGCTGCGGGCGGCCCTGCGGGAAGCCCGGGCCGACGGCGAGGCGCGAGAGAAAATCCTGGCCGCCAAAGACGCCAAGATGAACGACCTGGCGGCCCAGCTGGAGCGGCGCCCGACGGCGCCGAGCTGGCCGGAGCAGTTCGCCGACCTGAACGATGAGATCGCCGGGGTCGGGTCCGCCCACGACGAGTTGATGGGCAAGTTCCTGGTCTTCGTCGATGCCGCCGAGGCCCTCATGGACCAGCTGCCCCCCGATCAGATCGGGGCGGGCCGGAGCTGCGTCCACCGTCTCTCCGAGTCCATCGACCGCATGTGCCACCTGGCGGCGGCGTTGCGGGACCAGTTCGAGACGCGGCTTTCCGGCTACATCGCGGAAGACATGAGCCACATCCTGCCGGCGGAAGTCGAGTAAGGAGCGGCCATGCCCATCGAAGCCACTTCCCGCGACTACCTGGCGGACGTCGCCAGGCGCCTGGATGCCGCTCCCCACGGCGGCAAGCAGGCGATCAAGATTGAAGCCTGCCAGCTGCTCGGCATCTCGCTTGCTACCCTGCACGCCCGCCTGCAGGCCGAGGTCGGCTGGTCTTCCGGCCGCAAGACCCGCCGGGACAAGGGGACGACCCGGGTCGGCACCGCCGAGCTGATGGCGCTCGCCACGGCCCAACGGGAGAGCATCCGCAAGAACGACAAGCAGATTCTCTACACCCCGGACGCCGCCGAGATCCTGGAGTCCAGCGGCTATGACCTGCCGGCTTCCAACAGCCACCTCAACCGGCTGATGCGGAACCGCAAGATCAACGTCGCCGCCCAGCGCCAGGCCAAGTCGGTACAGACCCTGAAGAGCCTGCACCCGAACCATGTGCACCAGGTCGATCCGTCGCTCTGCGTCCTCTACTACATGAAGAACGGCCAGCAGGCCATGATGGATTCGGACAAGTTCTACAAGAACAAGCTCGACAACTTCTTCAAGGTCAAGCTGAAGGTCTGGCGTTACGTGATGTACGACCACACCAGCTCCCTGGACTGCTTCAAGTACTACGAAGCGGCCGGCGAAAACTCGTCCATCCTGTTCGACTTCCTGATGTGGTGCTGGCAGAAGCAGGAGGGCCGGGAGTTCCACGGCGTGCCGAAAATCCTCATGTGGGACAAGGGCAGCGCCAATACCTCGGCGCCGATCAAGGCCCTGCTAAAGGCCATGGACGTGGAGCCCATCGAGCACAAGGCGGGCGCCGCCAACGTGAAGGGCGGGGTCGAGAATGCCCAGAACATCATCGAGACCAAGTTCGAGAGCCGGCTGAAGTTCGAGCCGGTGGAGTCGGTGGAGGAGCTGAACGCCGCCGCGCTCGCCTGGCAGAACGCCTTCAACGCGGACCTCATCCCCCGCCAGGATAACCGGCTGAAGCGCCCCGGCATGACGCCCGCGGCCCGCCTGGACATCTGGCTCCGGATCAAGCCGGAGGAGCTGCGCCTGTGCCCGCCGATTGAAGTCTGCCGGGCGCTGCTGGCCGGCAAGGAGGAGACCCGCACGGTGTCTCCCAAGCTCGAAATCAGCTTCAGGCACCCGGCGGCGGATCGCCGCCGCATCTACCCGGTGGCCGGCCTGGACGGCATCGTCGCCGGCGACGTGCTGACGGTGCGCCCGCTCCTCTTCGGCAACCTGGCCATCACCGTGAGCCTGCCGCGCTTCGACGGCGCTGACCTGGTGTATCGCCTGGAGCCGGAGGCACTACCCGACGAGAACGGCTTCCCGCTGGCGGCGCCGATCATCGGCCAGGAATACAAGGCCAAGCCCGACACCGACGCGGCCAAGGCCGGGAAGCGCATGGACGAGATCGCCTATCCGGGCCAGGACGCCGACAAGGCGCGGGAGAAGCAGGTGGCGCCCTTCGGCGGGCAGCTCAACGCCCACAGCCACCTGCAGGACATCACCTTCCCTGCCTTCCTGCCGCGCCGCGGCACGGCGATGAGCCTGCCGGACATGGTGGCTATCGAGGTGAAGCCCATGAACCACGTGCAGATGGCGACCTGGTGCGCCAAGCACGTGGCGGGGTGGGACACGGACAAATACCGCCAGATGGTGGCCTGGTACCCGGACGGGGTGCTGGAGGCCGACATCGAAGAAGTGGCGGAGAGATTCAGGGGTTCGCTGCGGCTGGTGGCCGTGGCGGGCGCTTGATGGGGTGCCCGCTGCCGCACTGGCATGCGACGGCGGGCGGTGCAACAACAATGCAAGGGAGATTCTACATGAGCAACTTGAATCCGCTTTATGGCGAGGCTTGCCATGGACACGCCGCATAGGCAGTTCCGGGGGTGCGACTACATGCCAATAAGACTCAAAGGGGTGCTCATCGAGCACGGTATTTCGGTGTCGACGTTCGCCGGGGAAATCAAGCAGGCGCGGGATATCCCGCTTTCCCGGACGGCGCTGCACCAGATCATCAACCACAGCTATTACCCGAAGAACACGCCGCGGGACAGCATTCAGCGCCAGGTCGAGGAGCGCCTGCGGGAGCGGAACATTCCCGAGGCGGAACTGCTGCGCCTCTGGGAGCCGCAAGGCGATGACCGGCACCGCCACGGCATGCCTGTCGGCGCCAGCGTCGGCAAGGCGGCTCCGAAACCGCCCGGCTTCAAGCAGCGCGACACGCAGCAAGACGAACAACCACAAATAGATCCTCTGGAGGCTGAAGTGCTAACACCGACTGCAAAGCGTTTTTTCAAGCTGTTCCGCGATCCGTTTTCCGATGACGTGAACGGCCCGGAAGACCTCTTCCTGGGCGAGGATCAGCGTTACATCCGGGAGGCCATGCTGCAGACCGCCAAGCACGGCGGCTTCCTGGCGGTGGTCGGCGAATCCGGCGCCGGCAAGTCGGTGCTGCGCCGCGACCTGGTGGATCGCCTCCACCGGGACAGCGCCCCGGTGATCGTCATCTTCCCGCAGACGGTGGATAAGAGCCGGCTGACGGCCAGTTCCATCTGCCAGGCCATCGTGGATGACCTGCAGCCCGGGGCGCCGCTGCGCACCGACCCGGAAGCCAAGGCTCGCCAGGTGCAGAAGCTGCTGACCGACTCCAGCCGGGCCGGGAACAGCCACGTGCTGGTGATCGAGGAGGCCCACGATCTGAACGTGAGCACCCTCAAGTACCTGAAGCGCTTCTGGGAACTGGAGGACGGCTTCAAGCGCCTCTTGTCCATCATCCTGATCGGCCAGCCGGAACTGAAGGAGCGCCTGGACGAGCGCCGCAACCCGGGCGCCCGGGAGGTCATCCGGCGCTGCGAGATCGCCGAGCTGCTGCCCCTGGACCTCTGCCTCGAGGACTACCTGACCCACAAGTTCATGCGGGTGCAGGTCGGCATATATGACGTGCTGGATAAAGATGCCTGCGACGCCATCCGCCTGCGGCTCTCCCGCACCAAGCCGGGCTCCCGGGAGATGATTTCCCAGGTGTATCCGCTGGTGGTCAATAACCTGGTCACCAAGGCCATGAACCGGGCGGCCGCGATTGGCATTCCGCAGGTTCCCGGCGATCTGATCAAGGAGCTTTGATCATGGTGGCCTGCGATCGACTTCACCAGAGCGCCCCGCGCCTGTGCCACAACGACGGCCTGGACAGCCTGCGGGCGGCCATGCTCGCCCAGTTCGACAAGCACCTGGAGAACCTGAAGGGCTGCGTCCATTGGCTCACCGCCCACGGGGTGGCTATCATCGATGTGGATATGCGCCGGGGACGGGCGGCGCCGGAGATCCGGGTGGCGGCTTCGCCCTACCTCTACAGCCTGTTCATGATGGACTGCGCCTGTTTCGAGCGCTGCCCCGACGGGCACCTGACCCGGGAGAAGTGGAAGACCGTCCGCTTCGATACGGTCATCTGGTGGGAGGAGGCGAAATGCGACTGATCGCACTGATTGCCGCCGCCGTCCGGCTCGCCGGCCGCTTCATGGCCCGCATCGCCCTGGCCTGCCGCTACTACCGTGCGCTGAACTACTCCTGGCACACGGCCTGGGTGAAGGCGGAGAGGAGCTGAGATGGCCAACCCCTGGACGAAGAATCAGGACGCGCAGCTGCTGGCCATGTTCTATGCCGGCGAGCCGAAGAACGCGATCGCCCGGGCGTTGGACCGGCCGAACTCCTCGATCCGCTCCCGCCTGCTGACGCTCGGGGCCCTGGGCGAGGCTGCGGAAGGCGGCAGCCTCTTCAGCAAGCCCTCGGGCCGGCGGACCAAGACCGTGCGCAGCTGCATGTGCTGCGGCGCGTCGTTCCTCTCGGAAGGCCTCCACAACCGCTTATGCAACAGGTGCCGCACCAAGAGCACCAGTCCCTACGCACATTGAAAGGAAGAACCATGGGTGCAACCGAAACCATTCCCGAAGGCTACATGAAGGACCCGGCGGGCCGCCTGGTCCCCATCGACACCGTCAAGCCCATCGACATCGAGCGCGACAAGCTGGTGCGCGAGATCGTCTCCAAGGCGAAGGTGGTCACCAACCTGCTGGCCAGCTTCAAGGGCGGCGTGTTCGGCGACATCGAAGCCTTCATCCAGCTCTCGGCCGAGCAGTACGGCGCCAAGGTCGGCGGCGAGAAGGGCAACGTCACGCTGATGTCGTTCGACGGCCGGTTCAAGGTCCTGCGGGCGATCTCGGAGCGCATCTCGTTCGACGAGCGCCTGCAGGCGGCCAAGGCGCTCATCAACGAGTGCATCACCGACTGGAGCCAGGGCAGCCGGAACGAGATCCGCGTGCTGGTCAATGACGCCTTCCAGGTGGACAAGGAAGGGAACATCAACACCGGCCGCGTGCTGGGCCTGCGGCGGCTCCACATCGAAGACGAGCGCTGGCAGCGGGCCATGCAGGCGATCAGCGAGGCCGTCCAGGTGGTGGGCAGCAAGAGCTACATCCGGGTCTATGAGCGCGTGGGCAACACGGGCGAGTACCGGCCGATTCCGCTGGACGTGGCGGCCGCTTAATCAAGAGGGAGGAACAAATGGAATCGATCAAGCGGACCGTACGGGTGACCATCGAGAAGGAAATCGAGATCGAGCTGATGCCGTCCATGTTTGGCGGCATGACCGAAGGCGAGTACTTGGCGGAATTCCGCAAAGGGCTCTGGGACGTCGCCAGCATCGACGACGTGGCGAAGTACGCGGCCCGGATGGCCGCCTATTTCGGCGGAGGGATGCAGCACGATGGCCTGGGTCTTCTCGACGCCCACTTCAGCACCCACCCGCGAGTGCCCGACGTGAAGTTCCGCGAGATTTCGGACGAAAGCGAGGAGGAGATCGTTGCACCTTCTGGGGAGGCCGTGTGATGTTTTTCAGAAACATTCAGACCTACCGGCTGCCGGCGCCGTGGCCGATTGACCTGGCGCAGCTGGAGCAGCAGCTGGCCCGCGGGCCGTTCATCGACTGCCCGGCCTCCGAGCCGATCAGCCGGGGGTGGATTTCTCCCCGCGGCGACGGCGCCCTGGTGCATGCCTGCAGCCGGCAGTGGCTGATCGCCCTGCAGGTGGAGCAGCGCCTGCTGCCGTCCGCCGTGGTGAGTCAGGAGGCCCAGCGCCGGGCGGTGGACATGGAGGCCCAGCAAGGCTACAAGCCGGGCCGCAAGCAGATGAAGGAGCTGCGGGAGCGTTGCGCTGAAGAACTCCTCCCCCGGGCCTTCACCCGGCGCCGCCGGACTTACGCCTGGATGGCGCCGGCCGACGGCTGGATGGCGATCGACGCCGGCAGCCCCGCCAAGGCGGAGGAAGTGATCGAGCATCTGCGCTGGTCGCTGGATGACTTCCCGCTTTCCCTGGTGAAGACCCGCCTGTCGCCGACCTCGGCCATGGCGGACTGGCTGGCCAGCGGCGAGGGCCCCGCCGGCTTCTCCATCGACCGCGACAGCGAGCTGAAGGCGGTCGGCGAGGAGAAGGCCACCGTCCGCTACCTGCGCCACCCCCTGGAGGGCAACGACATCAAGGACCACCTGGCGGCCGGGAAGCTGCCGACGCGGCTGGCCATGACCTGGAACGACCGGCTGTCCTTTGTCCTGACCGAGAAGCTGGAGATCAAGCGCCTGGCCTTCCTCGACCTGGTGAAAGCGGAGGCCGAGCAGAACGCCAAGGCGGCCGAGGAGCAGTTCGATGCGGACTTCGCGCTGATGGCGGGTGAGCTGGGGCGGTTCCTGCCTGACCTCATGGAAGCGCTGGGCGGGGAGATTGTCGATGCCTGAGCCCACCAAAAAGCAAATCGCTGCAGGCCAAATCCGCACCCTGCGGTCCATGCGCAAGAAGCTGCTCGACATGGCTACCAAGTGGGATGGTGTGGATGGCTACTGTGAAACCGTGCTGACCGAACTTGCTGACCAGTGTGAAAACGTGGCCACCAACCTGGTCGAGGAGGAAGTTCCGAAATGATCGCGCTCACCATCAAGGTTCGGTACTGCGCCGGGGCCTACGTCACCAGCACCATCAACAAGAAGCGGGCGTCCTGCACGTCCTCGGCCGAGGCGGCCGCCCGAAATCTGGCCGACAAGCTCTTCGGTGCTTCCGTCCAGCGCGTCGAAGAGGTGGAACGGCAGCCGGATGATCCGGTGGGGGTGAGCTGGTGGAGGGTCGTGCTGGCCGAGACGGGAATGGAAAGCAGCCCGGAGTGCCAGCCATGACCCGGGCCGAACTCATCGAGTGGCACGACGCTGCCGAAGACCCTCCGGACGCCGACACTACCGTGCTGATCATCGCGGGCGGTGATGTCGAAGCCTGGATCGGCTACCTTGACGGCGACCAGTGGCGGGTGGCCGACGGGATGCCCATCGATACCCCGGTCCTTTACTGGGCGCACCTGCCGGAGGGGCCTGCCGAATGACCACCATCGCCCAGCGCCTCGCCCTCAAGCGCCGCGCCGTTCATGCCGCCTGCCGCGAGCTCGGCATGGACGACGACACCCGCCGCGACATGATGCAGCGGGTGGCCGGCGTGCGCTCCACCACGGATCTCGACCTGAGGAAGGCCGACCTGGTGCTCGACCACCTCAACAAGTCCGGCGCCAAGCTCGGCAAGAAGGACGTCGGCCGCCGCAAGGACAAGCCGAAAGACGCCGCCATCACCGACCAGGTCGCCAAGATCGAGGCCCAGCTCGCCGACATGAAGCTGCCCTGGCAGTACGCCCATTCCATGGCCAGGCACATGTTCAAGGTGGAGCGCCTGGAGTGGTGCAACGGGGCGCAGCTCGGAAAGATCATTGCAGCCCTTGCATACGAGCAGGAGAAGCGTGCCCTCCTGGAGCAGGTCGACGGGCTCCTGCGGGCCGCCGGCAAGACCCAGGACGACCTGACCTTCCGGCTGACGGGGGTCAAGAACGGGGACACCGGCTGGAAGCGCAACAAGAAGCAGCTGGAGCGGCTGATTCAGATGGTTCCGCAGTGGTGGCCGGCTGCATGACGATAGGGAGGGGCTAGATGGCTTCGAGGTACAGGAAAGCAAAGCAGGATGCGGCCGCACAGCGGCGAGGAAAGCAGGACGTGCGACAGCACTATCGTGAGCAGGTGCGTACCCTGGAATCCGCGTTGAAGTCGCTGAGGGCCGCAGCCTATCGGGTGATCCGGCATCACGATCATGGATCGCTGGCCCGCGATCCGGGCGACAGCAACGCCATCGAGCAGCTGCGCAGTGTGCTAGCTGAATCTGCCGTCCTGCAGGAATCCTGATGACTGCCGTGGGCCAGGACGACCTCTTCCCCATCACCGAAGAAGACGGCGTGCTGCTCTCCGAGGCGGCCGTGGCCGTGCCGCGGGAGCATTGGCCGAAGTCCCTGGCCGACATGCTCGACGTGGCCACGGCCGCCCTGGAGCGGGCCGGGATCGCTCCGGACCTGGCCGGCGAATACTCCCGCCGGGTCCTGCTGGCGATCGCCCAGTTCCACGGCGGGCTCTCCTGGTACCTCCCGGCCGGCGACGACATCGAGCGGGCCCTGCGGGACGACGCCATCTTCCGGGCCTCCGGCCGCATGTCCATGACCGAGATCGCCCGGCGCCACAAGATCTCCCTGCAGCGGGTCTACCAGATCGTGGCGGAGCAGATGGCATTGCGGCGCAAGGCCATCCAGCCGGATCTGTTCTGATCCCGCGAAACTAAAGCGCTTTAAATCCCCTCCCCGGGCCGCCGCCTCTACCCTGGCGGCATGCGCCCTACCAACCTGATCGTCATCCACTGCTCGGCGTCGCCCAACCGCGACAGCCTCTTCCGTGGTTCGCCCGGCACGCCCGGTTTCATCACCCCCGTCCAGGAGATCGACCGCTGGCATGCCGAGCGCGGCTTCCATCGCGGCGAGGAGTGGCTGAACAAGCAGAACCCCGGCCTCAAGGCCATCGGCTATCACTTCCTGATCTACCGTTCCGGCGCCGTCGTCACCGGCCGGCATGTGGATGAGGTCGGTGCCCACGTCCAGGGCTGGAACATGAAGAGCCTCGGTATCTGCCTGGTGGGCACCGATCAATTCACCGCCGCCCAGTGGGATTCCCTGGCGGCGCTGGTGGCCGGGCAGATGGCACGGCTGACGCGGCAGGCCGGCCCGGCCGATCGACGCGGCGGCCTTTCCCCCGCTGGCGTGCCGGCCGCCATCGAGCGCTCCGGCATCCGGGTCTGCGGCCACCGGGACATCCCGAAGGTCGCCAAGGCTTGCCCGGGGTTTTCCGTTTCTGACTGGCTGGCCAGCGGGCTGCAGCCGCTTTCTGATCATCTGTTCGAGGAGAAGCCGTGAGCGTCACGATCCTATTCTTTCTGGTGGTGGGTCTGCTGTCCGGGGCCGGCCTGGGGCTGTCGGTGTACAACCATGACCATTGCGTAGCGGGTTGCTACGAGGAGATGGCCCGCATGGAACGGCGCCGCGACCGCTGGGCGATGGTTGGACTGGCCTGCCTGGTCGTCATGGCGGCCAGCGCTGGGGCGTTGACCTACCCGCTGGCTGCCAACGTCCTGGCGGGCTTCTGATGGAGCCCGTCGTCACCACGGCCTTGGCGCTGGCCCAGTTCGCGCCCTCCATCCTTCGTTTCTTCGGCGTTGGTGAGAAGCCGGTAGCGGTGGCCGAGAAGGTGGTCGACATCGCCAAGGCCGTCACCGGCCAGGCTACCGGCCCGGAGGCCCTGGAGGCCATGCGCCAGAGCGCCGGCATGGCCCATGAATTCCAGATGGCCGTGCTGAAGGCCGACACGGATCTGGAACAGGCCTATCTCGCCGATCGTGGGGATGCCCGGGCCCGGGACATCGAGGTCAGGAAGCTCACCGGCGGCAGCAACCTGCGGGCCGACGTCATGGTGGCCGCGGCCGCCGTGGGCCTGGTCTGCTGCCTGGCCGTCCTGGTCTTCTTCCGGAAGGAAATCCCGGGGGAAGCGGTCGGCATCATCTCCACCATCGCCGGGATCTTCGGGGCCTGCCTGCGCGATGCCTTCCAATTCGAATTCGGGAGCAGCCGCGGCAGCCGCGACAAGGATGCGCTGATCGCTGGCATCAACAAGTAATGGACATTCTTGACCGCGCCCAGGAGCGCGAAGAGGAGATGCGTTCCGACGCCCTGGCCGAGCTGGCCCGCCGTGCCGACGGCCAGCCGCCCAGGGTGTCGGCGCTGTATTGCGAGTGCGGGGAGGAGATTCCTGAGGCACGTCGCAGGTTTTTGCCCGGGGTGCAGACGTGTATCGAGTGCCAGCGGGATATCGAAAAACGAGCTGCATACAAATAGAGGTATCCAATTGACTATCCAAATCGAGCTTTGGGCACTGATCACCTTCCTGACCGGTCTGCTGCTGGCGTTCTTCGGTGGGGTCGCCGGAATCGGAAAGTTCATCCTTTCCCAGATGGACAAGCGCCTCGATGAGCGCTTCAAAGCCCAGGAAGAAGCCCGGAAGACTGAGCGTGAAACCTGGACAGGGCAGTTCTCCACCCTGCAGGAGCAACTGCAGAGCCAGGAGACGGCACGGACGGAAGGGCAGCAGCGGTGGACCGAGCGCTTCGAGCACATCGACCAGCAGCTTGCTGACTACCGGGAGCGCATCGGCCGGCTGGAAACCCAGGTCAACGCCGCCCCGACCCATGACGATCTTGGCGAGCTGCACGAAAAGATCAACGACGTCGCCGAATCCGTCGGCACCTTGGCGGGTGAGTTCAAAGGGGCGAATCACACCCTGCAGCTGATCCATCAATTCCTTCTTCAGGGGGGCAAACAATCGTGAGCTTCAAGGACTATCTCCGCAAGGATGTGCGCTTGGTCATCCTGCGCGTCCTCAGTGAAATGCCTTCCTATCGGGCCAACAGCTCGGTGCTGACCAACGTCCTCGACCAGTTCGGCCACACGGTCTCCCGCGACCAGGTGAAGACGGAGCTGCGCTGGCTGGAGGAGCAGGGCCTGGTGAAGGTCGAGGAGGCGGGCTCCGTGCTGGTCGCCGCCTTGAGCGAGCGCGGCCAGGATGTGGCCGAGGGCCGCGCCGTGGTGGATGGCATCGCCCGGCCGAGGGCCTGACATGGGCCGCAAGTCCACTATCGACAAGCTGCCGCCGGAGGTGCGCACGCACATCGAGCAGCGCCTGCGGGAGAACCGCCTGACCCTGGACGAGCTGTTCCAGGACGTCCGGGAATCGTTTCCCGAACTGGCCGCGGCGCCGTCGCGCTCGGCCCTGGGGCGGTACCGCATGGGCTTCGAGGAGGTGATGAAGACCCAGCGGGCCATGTCGTCGGCGGCGTCCGCCCTGGTGGCCGAACTGGGGGAGGATTTCGACGACAAGTCGGGGGCGCTCCTTTCCCAGGCGGTCACCACCCTGGCCACCCGGGCCGCCTTCGGCCAGCTGGAGAAGGAGGACATCGAGATCGCCGACGTGCTCGATCTCGCCCGGGCCGCCAAGTCCGCCCAGGAGGCCAGGAGCCTCAACCTGCGGGAGCGCCAGGCGGTGGCGAAGATGGCCCGGGAGAAGCTCCTCGAGGAGCAGCAGGCCCGGGCCGCCGAGCTGACCAAGAAGGCCGGCGTCACCGAGGACACCATGAAGGCCATCCGCGAAGTGCTGGGGATCGCGTGAGCCGGCGTCCGAGAGGAAACGCAAAGGTCATCCCGGCCAATCCGGAAGGGATTTTTCTGCCCTACCAGGGCCGGTGGATCAAGGACGACAGCCGCCTGAAGCTGATGGAGAAGGCCCGGCAGATCGGCCTGTCCTGGAGTACGGCCTATGCCGCCGACGAGCGCACGGCCGCCGCCGGCGCCAGGAACGACCAGTGGGTGAGCAGCCGGGACGACATGCAGGCCCGGCTCTTCATCGAAGACTGCAAGATGTGGGCGAAGATCATGAACATGGCCGCACAGGATCTCGGCGAAGTGGTCATCGATCAGGAAAAGCGGGTCTCGGCTTTCGTCCTCCAGTTCGCCAGCGGCAAGCGCATCCACAGCATGTCGAGCAACCCGGACGCCCAGGCCGGCAAGCGCGGCGGCCGCATCCTGGATGAATTCGCGCTCCATCCCGATCCGAAGAAGCTGTGGGCCATCGCCTATCCGGGTATCACCTGGGGCGGCAGCCTGGAGTGCATTTCGACCCACCGCGGCAGCAAGAACTTCTTCAACCTGCTGATCCGCGAGGCCCGCGAGGGCGGCAACCCGAAGGGAATCAGCCTGCACCGGGTCACCCTGCAGGATGCCCTCGACCAGGGCTTCCTCTTCAAGCTGCAGCAGATGCTGCCGGCCGACGATCCCCGCCAGGCCATGGACGAGGCGGCCTATTTCGACTTCGTGCGCTCGGGCTGTGCCGACGAGGAGTCGTTCCAGCAGGAGTTCATGTGCAACCCGGCCGACGACGACGTGGCCTTCCTGGAGTACGACCTGATCGCCTCGGCGGAGTACCCGCAGGAGGTGGACTGGAAGCAGTGCCAGGGCGGCCGGCTGTTCGCCGGCGTCGATATCGGCCGCAAGAGCGACTTGACGGTGCTCTGGGTGGTGGAGGAGTTGGGCGATGTGCTGCACACCCGCCACGTCGAGGTGATGCAGAACATGCGCAAGAGTGCCCAGGAGAAGATCCTCTGGCCCTGGATGGAGCGCTGCGACCGGGTCTGCATCGACGCCACCGGCCTGGGGATCGGCTGGGCGGACGACGCCCAGGATCAGTTTGGCGAGCAGCGCGTCGAGGCGGTGACCTTCACCCCCCGGATGAAGGAGGCGCTCGCCTATCCGATCCGCGGTGCCATGGAGGACCGAGGGATTCGGATTCCCTATGACCCGAATATCCGGGCGGACCTGCGCCAGGTGACCAAGCAGACCACCACGGCCGGGAACATCCGCTTCACCGCCGAGCGTACCCCGGACGGCCACGCCGACCGCTTCTGGGCCCTGGGCCTCGCCATCCATGCGGCGGGAGAGTCGGCCCAGGCCGCCTGCCGCGGATTCGAATCCGTCCCCCGGCATCCATCCAAAGACAGTGACTACGGCGGCGGTAGCCGTCGCATGTTCTAAAGAGGTTTTCCCATGGCGCAAATCCTTGATCAGTTCGGCCGCCCCATCACTACGGCCGATTTTGCGGAGCCCCAGACGGCCCGCCTGGGCCACCTGGTCAACCAGTACCTGGAGTCTTCCCTGGACGGCCTCACCCCCGGCCGGCTGGCGGCCACCCTGAGGGCCGCCGACGCCGGCGACCTGATGGCCCAGCAGCGACTCTTCTCCGACATGGAGGATCGCGATCCGCACCTGGTCTCCGAGTTCGAGAAGCGCAAGAACGCGCTCACCGAAATCGACTGGGACATCGTGCCGCCGCTCAATGCGTCGAAGGCGGAGGAAGCAGCTGCTGCCTGGGTGAAGGAGATCATCCAGGGCGGCACCGACCCGCTGGAAGACCTGATCGTTTTCCTGATGGAGGCCACCGGCCACGGCTACGCCTGCGCCGAATACGAGTGGCGCCGGGAAGGCCGGGAATGGATTCCGGCCTATCACCCCCGGCCCCAGGAGTGGTTCAAGCTCGACCCGACCCGCACCCATCTGCGCCTGGCGGACATGAGCGTCGAAGGCCTGCCCATGCAGCCGTTCGGCTGGGTCTGGCATACGCCGAAGAAGCCGAAGACCGGCTATGGCGGGCGCCTCGGCCTGCATCGGGTCCTGTCCTGGCCGTTCCTCTACAAGGCGTACTCGATCGGCGACTTCGCCACCCTCCTGGAGACCTACGGGCTGCCCATCATCACCGGCAAGTACTCCTCCAAGGCGACCCCCGACGAGAAGGCGAGCCTCATGCGGGCCGTCACCCAGCTGGGGCACGATGCCCGGGCCATCATGCCGATGGAGATGCAGCTGGAAATCCACAAGATGACCGGCGGCGGCGACGGAACGCCCCACATGACCATGGTGGAATGGGCCGAGAAGTCCCAGTCGAAGGCGATCCTGGGTGGCACCCTGACCAGCCAGGCGGACGGCAAGACCAGCACCAACGCCCTGGGCAACGTGCACAACGAAGTCCGGAAGGACATCCTGGCCGCCGACGCCCGGCAGCTCGCCGCCACCCTGACCCGTGACCTGGTGTATCCGCTGATCGCCCTCAACAAGGGGGGCATCGACAGCCTGCGGCGCTGTCCGCGCCTGGTGTTCGATACGGGCGAGCCGGAGGACATGGCGGCGCTGGCCGACGCGTTGCCGAAGCTCTCGACGGTGATGTCGATCCCGGCGGAGTGGGCCTACGGCAAGCTGCGCATCCCCCAGCCGAAGGATGGCGAGGCGGTGCTGGGCAATCCGGCGCCGGCTGCCGGTGGGGGGAATGAGCCGCCGAGGACGGCGGGCCTGGCGGCGCTGGCCGGGGAACCGGGAGGCGGCGCCTCGCCCTATCCGGACCAGGCCGCCCTCGATGCCGCGCTGGAGGCCATGTCGCCCGATGAGCTGGCCGGGGTGACGGCGCCGCTGCTGGCGCCGCTGATCGAGGCCATCAAGGCTGGCGAGCCTCCGGAGGTTCTCATGGGCCGCGTCGCCGATCTGTGGCCGGGCATGGATGAGTCTGCCCTGGTGGAGAAGCTGTCCAGGATGATCTTCGCCGTCGAGCTGCTCGGCCGACTGTCCGCCCAGGGCGAGCTGAATGGCAATTGAGGCCGCCGATCTCAAGATTCTGTTCGGCTTGGCGCCGGAGCAGGCTGTCGAGTATATGAAGCAGAAGGGCTACGCCGTCACCTGGAACTGGTGGGAGATGAGGGACGCAGCCCATGCCAAGGCGCTGACCATCGCCAAGGTGACGCGGGCCGACATCCTGCAGGACTTCCACCAGGCGCTGGTGAAAGCCGTCGAACAGGGGACGACGGAGCGCGACTTCGCCCGCGCCTTGACCCCCGTCCTGCAGGCGAAGGGCTGGTGGGGAAAGCAGATCGTGGTGTCGCCGGACGGCGGCGCCGAGGTGGTGCAGACGGGTAGTCCCTGGCGCCTGAAGACGATTTTCCAGACCAACCTGCAGTCGGCCTACATGTCGGGCCGCTACCAGCAGATGGCGGCGGCCCGCGACAGTCATCCCTGGTGGCAGTACGTGGCCATCCTGGACAGCCGCACCCGACCGGCCCATCGGGCGCTGCACGGGAAGGTGTTCTCGGCCTACGACCCGATCTGGAAATTCATCTGGCCGCCCAACGACTACAACTGCCGCTGTCGGGTGCGGCCGCTTACAGACGCCCAGCTGAAGGAAGAGAAGCTGCAGCCGATGTCCTCCGGGCGGCGCATTGTTCCGGTTGAAACGGAGGTCGGGCCCGACAAGCGCACCGGGGAGATGATCAAGGTACGGCGCCTGGGCATCCGCCTGCCCGGGCCGGACGGGAAGGACATCATCTTCTCCCCGGGCGTGGGGTTCAACGGCAACCCGGGAATCGACTGGACGGCGAGCTTTGCCGACCTGGTTGATCAGCGCTTGATGCGGGCGGATGCCCTGATCGGCGCCGAGCTGTCCGCCTCGACCCAGCCGTTGCTCTCGGCCGGCCGGGCGGAGTCCTTCCGTGCTTGGGCAAAGGCGGCGATCGAGGCCGGCCAGGCCCGGAACGAGATCCACGCCGTCGGCGCCCTGGAGGCCAACGTGGTCCGGTTCATGGAGGCCAAGGGCCTGCCGCCGGAGACTGCGTCGGTGACCCTGCGAGACACGGAGCTGCTGCACCTCTACCGGGAAACGAAACTGCAGCGCGGCGCTGCAATCTCCGAGGAGGACCTGCTGCGGCTGCCGCAGATCATGGAGGAGCCCAAGGCCGTGCTCTACGACAGCGAGGACCCGGCGCTGCTCTTTGTCTTCGACTCGGCCGCCGGCGACCAGGTCGGCAAGGTGGTGGTGCGTGTCAATTACACCGTCAAGACCAACGTCGGCGGCGTGCGCGACAAGGTGGTGACCAACAGCATCAGGACGGCGGGGATAGTGAAGGAAGGCGACCTGCGGGGCGCGCGCTACGTCATCGTGAGCGGGGGGCTATGAGCGGCGCCGGACTCGAACCGGATCATGCCGATGGCTGCTGGGCCACCCGCAACCGTTCCACTTGGAAACTACCGCTCATGCCCGAATCCAGTATAGGCCAAACATGATCGGGATCGAAGCCAAGGACCAAGGCGTCACGTCCGCCTTGAACGAATTGATGCGGCGGGCCGGGAGCCTCGGGGCGGCCGGCCGTTCGATATCGCTGCTCTTCCTTTCCCAGACCGAGAAGAACTTCGAGAGCGAGAGCGGACCGAGCGGCAAGTGGAAGGAGTTGGCCACAGCCACCCGGAAGGCCCGCGCCAAGCTCGGCAAGTGGCCCGGGAAGATGCTTCAGATGTCAGCCGGCGGCCTGGCCGCGTCGGTGACGCCGTTCTCCAGCGATACCGAAGCCGGGATCGGAACCAACAAGGTGTATGGCGCCATCCAGCACCTGGGCGGCACCATCGAGCGGGCGCCGTTCTCCAGCACGGTTCGGCTACGCACCGACAAGCGGGGGAATCTGCTGCGGCAGGAGAGCAACGACAAGCTGGCCATCTTCGCCAAGGACAGCCACAAGCTGGCCAAGACGGTGCGCTACACGTCGGGCGGCTACTCCATCCAGATTCCGGCGCGGGAGTACTTGCCGGTGAGCGGCAGCGGCGAGCTGCAGGCGGGGATGGATCTGCAGATTCTGGATATCATCAACGACCACCTGGCGGGTGGCCGCTGACGTTTCGCATCGAGCCCGTTGCTCTGGCTCGGGATAGAAATGCGGCGGCGCCGCCGGTTTTGCGCCACGAAACTGATTTGCAGCCGGCGTCTCGATATCCGCCGCTATGGACCAGCGAATCCCGGAATTATCGAGCCGATTCCCTAGTATTTATCTCGCTCTCCCTCACAATGCCGACCCAGTCAATTTTGCTTACAACTCCTTACAGGGTGGTATCGGTCGGCAACGGATCTCCTGCGTTATTCAAGGCATGGATTAAGTTGTGATCGGAGTCACGATGCGTCGTATTTTGAGAATTGCAGTCGCCGCGACCATGCTCATGAGCTTGGCGGCTTGTGTGATCGCCCCTCCTTCTGCCGCCTATGTGGGACCAGGTGTGACCGTGGTCGCTCCAGCCCCCTATTACGGCCCCGTCTATCGACCCTATCCTCACTACCACCGTGGTGGTTGGGGGCGCTGGTGAGCGGAGGGAAAATGCGCAAGCTTATGGTCGCTTCGCTGGCCGCCTTGGCGGTCGCCGTATCGCCCGCCTATGCTGATCATCGTTACTATCGCGGCGACCACTACCGTCACTATCGGGGTGATAACTCGGCGTGGGTTGGATTGGCTGTAGTCGGCGCGCTAGCCGGTCTAGCCATCATGGCCAACCAAGGTCCGCCGCGCTATGCGCCGCCGGCATATATCGAACCTGCCTATCCATCCCAGCCAGCCTATCCTCCGGCAGCGTACTCGGCACCTGCGCCAGCGGCTCCCGGGACTTGGTACTACTGCCAATCAAGCGGCATGTATTACCCGAACACCGCGGCATGCCCCGAGGGCTGGCAGGCAGTACCGGCAGCGCCCTGACAAGTGCATTGACTTATAAGCGACACATACCCATTGGCGCAGCGGCGTTCTCAGGGTATCCGACAGGGTCGCAAACAGTGGAAAAACTACAGACGGGCAATCTTCGGTCTGGGCCTTATCTAGTTCCACTGGCCGGATGCGCCACCCATGCTGTAGCGGCCTGCGCCGAGCAGTGCGATTACGATAGCCGTGACAAAGTACATCGCCTGAAGCTCAAGGGCCCAGCCACCCGTTGGGGACAGGGAGAAGAATTGGCTGGTATGGACGAGCAACACCGCAACCACCATGTTGATCCCCAATACCGTGGCCGCGACTCGTGTCCAGACGCCCAGGAGAATCATCAGGGGCGCAATGATCTCACCGACATAGACCAGGTAGCCCATGGCGGGGGGCATCCCGATCTTGGCGAGCATCGCGGCAATGGGCCCAATTCCCCCGATGACTTTGGAAACGCCGTGAAAGAGGATGAGAAGGGCGAGGACGAGTCGCAGGATCAGACGGCCGAGATCACCGGCATATCCCGTTTCTGTTCTTGCGTTTCCCATCGCTGCCTCTGCAATCCGATCGGTATTGGAGGCTCTGAGGCGCCCCCGACCATGAAGTTCAAAGGCGCCTGCTCAATCCCGGGATGTTCCCGGATCACCTTGCCGCCGCCGACCCGAGGTTGAACTGCCTTACGCCTCGCAGTGTTCCAGCCGGTTCGCTTCGTGGCTTACCTGCGGCTGCGCTTCAAGGTATCCGAAGGCGATTCGCCGAAGCGCTTCCGATAATCGGCGGCGAAGCGGCCCAGCTCGAGGAAACCCCAGCGGGTCGCGGTCTCCGTGACGCTGGTTGCCCGCGATGGGGTGGACAGTTCGGCGCGGACCCGCAGCATGCGCACATTCCGCACATGCTGCATCGGCGAGACGCCGCGATGCTTGCGGAAAGCGGCAAACAGGGAGCGGCTGCTGACGCCGGAGACGGCGAACAGGTCATCGACGGTGATGGGCAGGTGGCAGTTCGCATCGATATGCTCTTCCACCAGACGGACGTAGCGCGGACAAGGGTCCGCCGCCCGTTCAGCGGAGGCGCGGAGGTGGCTGTTCGGCTGCCAGTCGAGGAGCGAAGTCATGAGCATCTGCTCGAACTGAGCCGCCACCAGGGGCGAGTCGAGGATGGACGGGGTGCGCTGGAGTTCCTTGAAGAGGCCGCCCGCCAGCCGCGCCCAGCTGGCGCCCGGGCCGGCACGGGTGTCCATCAGAAGGTCGAATTCCAGCGCGCCCCGGAGCGGACGCCCGGACAGGCTGAGGGCATGCCGTTCGAGGGCCTGCCGGTCGACCCGCACCACCAGCTTGCGGCAGTCCGCGCTCCAGCACATGCGCAGGTGATGGTGGGGCGAATGCACCGTGGCGCAGCCCCGGTGGGAGACGGCTTCGCTGCCGCCGGCGCGGAGGGCGTCGCTGCCCTTGAGGGGAATCTGGACGAGGTAGAAGGAGTCGAGGGGCCCGGGGTCGATGGACACCCGGGCGCCGTAGCCGATGACGCTGATCCCCACCGCCGTGCCGGCGATATGCACCTGTCGGTAGTCGAGGCGCTCCCCGGCGCCGAGCTGCTTGAGCCGGTGGTCGCAGAAGACCCGGGCCACCAGCCTGCGGGTCTCGTCCACGTCGGCGGAGCTCAGTTCCTCGACGGCACTCCCGGGGGGCCGGCGCCGGGCCCCGTCCGCTGCCGCTTCGAGCTTGTCGCCTGGAATACCGGCCATTGCCACCTCCGTCGAGTTGCCAACCCAACAACGCAAAGCGGCCCGGACACGCCTGTCCGGGCCAACGTCCTGCCTGGGGCCGCCGCGGCCGTCAGGCCGTGACCAGGCTGTGGCCCCAGAGCTGCGGGGCGTCGAAGAATTTCACCTGCCACTGGTCGTCGTCGATCTCGACGCCGCCGTAGCCGTATTCGATGGCGAAGCCGGACGGGGTCTTGATGTAGAAGGAGGTCATGTTGTCATTGGTGTGCCGACCCAGGGTCATGACCATGGGGATGCCCTGCTGCTGGACCAGATCGTAGGCGCGGCCGACGTCATCCATGGACTTCAACTGCAGCATGATGTGGTTGAGCTGGCCGGGGGAAGTGCCGAAGCAGGTGTTCATGAGGGCCAGGGAATGGTGCCGGGGATTGCAGTGCAGGAAGGTGGCCTCGACTTCGCTCCAGTAGATGTAGTCGCTGAGGCGGAAGCCCAGCACCTCGGTGTAGAACCTGGCCGAGCGCTCCCGGTCCCGGCAGTGCAGCACCGCGTGGCCGAGGCCGAGCTGGTCGGTGTAGAAGCCGGAGATGGCCCGGCCGGGGGTGAAGGGCAGGCGGTTGAGGACCGGGCCGAAGAAGAGCTCGACCCGTTCGTCATCCGGGCCGGAAAGGTGGAACATGGCCATCACGGCACGCTCCCGGAGCTCCTCAGCGGAGGCCCAGGTCACCCGGATGTCCTTGGCCGTCAGTTCCTTGGCGGCGGCTTCGAGGGCGTCCAGGGTGTCCACCTCCAGGCCCAGGTAGGCCAGGGAGGGGCGGTCCGCCTTGTAGTAGGCGATGCGGTGGTCGCGGTCGTCCACCCGGCAATACAGGGTGTTGGCGTCGGCCCGGCGGACCTCGGTGCCGCACACCGGCCCCATGATGTGCTCCAGGGCATCGAGCTCGATGGTGTTGATACCGACATAGCCAAGCTGCTTGACTGAAATCATAGTCTCCTCACATTCTCTTTTGGGTTGGTTTGGCGAGTCTCAGGTGGCGCTGGCCGAGAAGTGCTCGGCGTAGATGTTCTCCGGTTTCACCCCGAGTTTCTCGAGGTGGGCGCGGGCGGATTCGATCATGGCCGGCGGGCCGCAGAGGTAGGCCACCGCTTCCGGATCGACGATGTCCGCCGGGCCGATGACCTCCACCGGGTTCCCCACCAGGCCGCGGTAATCGGGCCCCGGGCAGGACACCGACACCTTGAGCTTCAGGTTGGGCATCCAGGCCTGGCGGACCTCCAGTTCATCGACCAGGAAGAGGTTCTCCTCCGTCGCGCAGCCGAAGCTGAGCAGGGTCTTCGGCTTGCGGCCGGACAGGGAGCGGATGTCCTCCAGCATGCCCAGCATCGGCGCCAGGCCGGTGCCGCCGGCGACCAGGATGTGCTGGGCCTTGGTTTCCCGCAGGTAGAAGGCGCCGAAGGGGCCTTCCATTTCGACGGCGTCGCCGACGGCGCAGCGGTTGCGCAGGTAGTCGGACATCACCCCGGCGTCGAGCACCCGCAGGAGCAGGACGACGGTCGGCAGGTCGGCCTCGGTGGAGGCCATGGAGTAGGAACGCCATTCCTCGGTGCCCGGCACCTTCAGCCGCACGAACTGGCCGCTCCGGAAGGCGAAGTCGTTGTCCCGGGGCAGGGTCAGCTCGAGCTTCACCACGTTGCTGGCCACCCACGAGACGGCCGCCACGGAGGATTCATAACGCTGGGGTCCCGGGTCGTCGAGGATGGTGCTCGGGTAGTCCATCACCACGGCGGCATCGGAGTCGGCGAAGGCGGAGCAGGTCAGGCGGAAGCCTTCGGCCGCCTCGCTCGGCAGCAGGCAGGTGCCGCGGCCCGAGGACATGCGGACCTGGCCGGACTCGACCTTGCAGACGCAGGTGCCGCAGCTGCCGGTCAGGCACTGGTGCACCAAGCGCACCCCCTGCTCCTTGGCCGCCTCCAGAATGGTCTGGTGGGCGCCGACCCGGATGGATTTCTCCACCCCGTCGGAGAAGCGGACCACCACATCATGGCTTTTCTCGGCGACGGTGGTCGCCTCCAAGTTTTCCATCAACATATTTCTGCTCCTGGTGCTATGAGCTGAAAGGGCGGAACCGGCAACCCGGCTCCGCCCTCGCTCCGTATCAGTCGGCGCTGTCGCGGATGGCGCCTTCGCCGGGGCTGCGGATTTGCGCCAGCACGTTGCTGGCGCCCTTGACCAGGCCGGCAACGCCCCGCGGCCGGTTGGCGATGCCCCGGTTGTAGCGGGAGGCCACCTTGCGCCAGGTGATGATGGAGTAGTCCATGTCGCCGAGCTGCTCCTCCTCCCAGCCGCTGCCGTCGGCATAGAAGTTCTGCATGGAGTCCCGGGCGAACAGGTCGCAGTCGTTGAAGCCGTGCAGGGCCATGGGCTCGTAGAAATTCTTGAAGCGGTATTCGAAGGCCTTCTTCTCGGTGTCGTCCTGGCAGCGCTTCACCAGCACTTCCCAGTACTCGTAGGTGTCGTCGGTGATGGGGACATACCACTCGTACTGGACGACGTCCTCCTCGGGCCAGTTTTCCACCATGAGGACGCCCGGCAGGTACATGGAGGTGCGGAAGTACTTGGGGGTGGTGCCGGAAGCCTTCACCCCGAGGCGCTCGTTGACCAGGACCGGCTCGTAGTTGTCGGTGAAGTACATGTTGATGAAGCCCTTCGGCCCGTCCTCGTTCTCGATCAGCTGGGTCGCCTGGTCGGTCAGGGGCTTGATGCCCAGGGGAACGGCCCAGTCCTTGGCCTGGACGATGGCGCAGTCCTTGTGGATCAGCAGGTGGCCGGCGTCGAAGCCGTTTTCGCAGGCCAGGCGCCAGTTGGCGGTGCCGGTGCGGTGGATGCCCAGGCAGACGGAGTCCTTGTCCATGACGCTGGGGGTGTCCGGCCAGAAGGGATGGGGGAAGCGCTCGTTGTTTTCGGGGAAGCGGATGGGGAGGTCGCTGGAAAGCGGGGGAATCTCGTCGTCCCAGTCGTCGGCCTTGACGAAGACGAAGACCATGCCGTTCACCTCTTCCACCGGGTAGGTCGGGATGCCGGTGGTGCCGATGATCTCGTCGTCCGGGGCGGCGACGATGGAGACCAGCTCGCCGGTTTCTATGCTGAAGGTGAAGCCGTGGTACCAGCAGGTGATGGTGTCATCGGTCAGGCACATGGGCTTGGCAGAGAGCTTGACGCCGCGGTGCAGGCACTGGTCCTTGAGGGCATATACCTTGCCCTTGGAGCGGCGCAGCACGATGGGAACGCCGCAGATCTGGGTGCCGACGGCGCTGCCCTCGGGAATCTCGTTGCTGAACTTGGCGGGATACCAGTGGTTGATGAAGCCCCACTCGGCCTCCGCGTAGGGGGCATACAGGCGCCGGGCCGTTGCGTCGTTGGCTTTCTTGACGGTTCGCTTTGCATCCATGAGTTCTGTCTCCTTTGTATTAACGAAACGCTTTGCGGGGACCAAGCCCCAACTTGATGGCGCGACCCTGTTCCGTCGCATCACGATTTAACGATAGTGGACAATATATTGAACGTCAACGCAATTTCAAATGAGTTTTTATGTGTATTCGACGGGCAAAAAAACGGGGGCTGGCGCCCCCGTCCCTGGTTGCCTAAACGCCGGATCGGCCGGCGTGGTCCCTAGCGAACT